>JAXEDY010000032.1:0-93837 GCA_034104345.1 Christensenellaceae bacterium
AAAATGCGTTACGCTATGAGCGTGGCGCATTTTTTAGTTGCGGGAGCAAAGATTCGAACGTTTTAAAAACGTCAGGGCTCCCGAAAAATATTTGCGAAGCAAAGATTTTTTGGGAAAAGGAGCAAGTTCGCCGAAAAAGCGATGTTTTTTGCAAAAAAACGAGCAAAAAGCCGAACTTGCGACGCAATCGCGTCTCCCCGTCCGTCAATATTGCCATCATACCGCTTAAAATGCGTTACGCTATGAGCGTGGCGCATTTTTTAGTTGCGGGAGCAAAGATTCGAACGTTTTAAAAACGTCAGGGCTCCCGAAAAATATTTGCAAAGCAAGTATTGCGAAGCAAAGATTTTTTGGGAAAAGGAGTAAGTTCGCCGAAGGGCTCCCGAAAAATATTTGCAAAGCAAGTACTTAAAAGAATTCTCTTTTAACGGCAAAAATGCCTTTTCCGTAATTCTACCACACTAACGATAAATTTACAAACAAAAACGCGGCGTTATTATTTTTTACGTCGCGCTTTTTATTTTGTTACTAAATTTGTTACTGAATTTTACTACTGATTTCTTGCTTTTTCACGTCAAAAAAACACAATAAAAATAATATAAACACGGCAAAAACTTTTACGCTTTGCCGAAACAATATTAACGTATTAAGTTTTGTTTTACAATATAACGATTTTTCTTTTTTTTTGCTTTTATTTGATTATTTTGCGGTTTTTATCACAAAAAACGTATTTCGGCAGGTTAAAAAAGTCAAATTTTTATTTTTTAAGATATTTTTTCAAATCGTTTACTCTGTCAAGTTTTTCCCACGGAAATTCGGGGTTGCCGAAATGCCCGTAAGACGCGGTCTTTTTATAAATAGGTCTGCGCAAATCGAGCGTTTTTATAATCGAATACGGGCGCAAATCGAATTCTTTTTCAACAACGTCGGCAAGTTCGCCGTCCGCAAGCACGCCCGTTCCCGCCGTATCGACGTAAAGAGAAATGGGGTTAGCCACGCCAATCGCATACGACGCTTCGATATGACACTCTTTCGCAAGCCCCGCAGCAACGATGTTTTTTGCGATATATCTCAACATATACGAAGCGCTTCTGTCAACCTTGGTGGGATCTTTGCCCGAAAAAGCGCCGCCGCCATGCGCGCAGCTTCCGCCGTAAGTATCAACTATAAGTTTACGCCCCGTAAGACCGCTGTCGCCATGCGGCCCGCCTATTTCAAACCTGCCGGTGGGGTTAATATAGAATTTAGTGTTTTCGTCGATAAGGTTTGCCGGGATAGTTTCTTCGATAACGTATTTTTTAATATCCTCGCGGAGTTTTTCGGTGGTTACGTTTTCGGAATGTTGCGCCGAAACGACAACCGCTTCTACTCGTTTAGGCGTTCTGCCGTCGTATTCGACGGTAACCTGAGTTTTTCCGTCCGGGCGAAGATAATCGAGCGTTCCGTTTTTTCTTACTTCGGTAAGTCTGCGCGCGAGTTTATGCGCAAGAGTTATCGGCATCGGCATATATTCTTCGGTTTCGTCGGTAGCAAAACCGAACATAAGCCCCTGATCACCGGCACCCAAAGTATCGGCAATATCGCCGCTTTTGCGGTGTTCGACTGAATTGTCAACGCCGAGCGCAATATCCGCGCTCTGCTCTTTAATGGTTGTTAAAACTGCGCAAGTATCGCAATCGAAGCCGTATTTCGCGCGGTCGTAACCTATTTCGCGCACCGTTTCGCGCACGATATGCGGAATATCGACGTAACTTTTCGTGGTTATTTCGCCCATAACCAGCACAAGCCCCGTGGTCGCAATACACTCGCAGGCAACGCGGGCATTTTCGTCTTGTTTTAAAATCTCGTCTAATACCGCGTCCGAAATCTGGTCGCATATTTTATCGGGATGCCCTTCGGTTACGCTTTCGCTTGTAAAAAATTTTTTCATTTCCATATCCTTAAAGTTTATTTGTGGTCATATATACAAAACTGTTATAACTTATTATACCTTTAAAAATTTTTGTTGTCAATTCAAAACGAGTTGTCAATTTAAAACAAACATGTTAAAATATCGTTATATGCAAATAACTATATCCGATCAAACAAACGCCGATAAAAACATAACCGAAAATTGCAATCTTTGCCCTAACCGTTGCAACGTTAACCGCAGGATATTTACGGGCAAATGCGGCGAATCGCAGGAAATGCGCATCGCAAAATATTATCTACACCCTTTCGAAGAACCCTTTATAAGCGGCAAAAACGGAAGCGGCACCGTGTTTTTTTCGGGTTGCAGCTTAAAATGCGCGTTTTGCCAGAACTTCGAACTTTCGCGCTCGAAACGCGGCAAAAAAATTTCGGCAAACGAACTAGCGGATATTTTTAAAGAACTCGAAAACGCGGGTGCGCACGACATAAATCTCGTAAACCCCACTCATTTCATACCGCAAATTTACGAAGCTATTAAAATTTATCGCCCGAATATCCCCGTCGTTTATAACTCGCACGGATACGAAAGCGACGAAACGCTCGACTACGCGCTGAAATTCTGCGATGTGTTTTTGCCGGACTTAAAATATTTTTCGCCCGAAATCTCGCTAAGATACGCAAAATGCGCCGACTATTTTGCCGTCGCCGCAAAAGCGATTACACGCATGATGAGCGAACGGAAAACCGTAATCGAAAACGATCTTATGCAAAGCGGCGTTTGCGTAAGGCACCTTATTTTGCCGCTTAATATAGCCGACACTCGCAAAATTATCGGATGGTTTGCAAAAAATCAGCAAAACGGCGCATATTTTTCACTTATGGCGCAATATACGCCCTTTGGCGAAATCGAAAACTTTCCCGAACTTAAACGTAAAATCACAAAACGCGAATACGACGCTGCCGTTGAAAAAGTTTTTGAAGAAAACATAGAAAACTGCATTATTCAACAGCGCGATTCGGCAAGCGAAAGTTTTATTCCGAAATGGGATTTTTAACGTTAATGGCATTTTTAACGTTATTTATTGATTTTTGCCGCTGTTTTTTACGTTTTTTGCTTTTCCGCAAGGCATAACCGCGCCGCAAACGTCGTTTATAGCGGCATTAACCGCCTTAACGCATAATTTTTTACACTTTTTGGGCGAAGAATAACTTAAACGCTGCAATAAAGAATAATCTTTATCTCTAATTTCAAAATCATCAACGTTCTTTTTCATAATAAATTTATCAACAAAAAAGCGGCTTTTTATGCCGCAAAAAACAATAAAAAACAACATTTAAGGTAATTTATGGTAAAAATCGGAAACGACTGGGACGAAATTTTAAAAGATCTTTTTTCGAGCGAATTATACCTGAAAATACGCGATTTTTTAAAATACGAATATTCGCATTACATAATTCACCCCGATATGGGCGACATTTTTAATGCTTTTAAATACACGCCGTATAGCGAAGTTAAAGCCGTTATTTTAGGTCAGGATCCGTATCACGGCGAAGGTCAGGCGCACGGTCTTTGTTTTTCGGTTAAAGAAGGCGTAGCACTTCCCCCGTCGCTTGTAAACATATATAAAGAACTTAATTCGGATCTTCATATTCCGCCCGCAAAATCAGGTTGTTTAACAAAATGGGCAAAACAAGGAGTGCTTCTTTTAAACACGACTTTAACCGTGCGCGACGGAGCGGCAAATTCGCACGCAAACTGCGGCTGGCAACAATTCACCGACGAAGTTATAAAAACACTTTCGAAAAAAGACGCGCCCGTGGTATTTATTTTATGGGGAGCAAACGCCCGCGCAAAAAAAACGCTTTTGCATAACGACAAGCACCTGATTTTAGAATGCGCGCACCCTTCGCCCTTGTCCGCTTTCAATGGATTTTTCGGCTGTAAACATTTTTCGAAAACCAACGATTTTTTAGTAAAAAACGGTTTATCCCCCATCGACTGGAACTTAAACGACTAAAATTTTAACCGTTAATTTTTTAAAATAACAACCCGATTCAGCGTAATATTTTATCGTTGCAAATCGGGTTATTTTTTATACTTTTTGACACATACTTTTATATAAAAACATCAATTATTGCGCATTGTTAAGTTTACATATAAATAAATATGAGTATTTACCGTATATATATACGTTTAAAATTTTAAACCAAAAAACAAACGAAAAATAAGCAAAAAAACACCCCGACGAAAAAACCGAAAAAATTTAACCGTCGGGGATAATTAAAAATTAAAATTCAGTAAAATATTTTTTCGCAACTTTTAAACCGGAGAAAACCGGAAATTAAAAATCAAAGCTAAAAAACGCAATCAGACAGAACGGCAAAATATTTCGGCGAAAAAATTTGCGTAAACTTCGCCACAAAACGCCGACTTTTTAAGCCGTAACAAAATTCAACCTAAAAGATTAAATTCGCTCGATCGCAAGTTTTGCCGCCCCGCAAAGTCCTGCGTCGTTACCGAGTTCGGCAACCACGAGTTCGACGGGAGCAAATTCGGTTCCGCCGTATATATATTTGTTTACCCTGCGTTTAAGCGGTTTTAAAAATGCGTCGCCCGCGCCGCAAATACCGCCGCCCAAAACGACCGCCTCGGGGTGAAATGCGTTTATAACGTTAACAAGCCCTTCCGAAAGATAATAGACGTATTTTTTAACGACTTTTGCCGCAGTTTTATCTTGTTTTTTAAGCGCTTCGAAAATAATTAAACCGTCTACTTTTTCGTCGTTACCGCCGCAAAGTTTCCACAAAAGCGAATTTTTATCTTTTTTCATCGCTTGTTTTGCAAAACGGATAAGAGCCGTTGCCGAAGCGTAGGCTTCGAAACACCCGCGTCTGCCGCAGGTGCATTTTTCGCCGCCTACTTTAATAACTTCGTGCCCGAGTTCCACTCCCGCGCCGAGATTGCCTTCGAACAGTTTTCCGTTCATAACTATTCCCGCGCCGACGCCCGTGCCTAAAGTTATTAAAACCATCGACTTATATTTCTTGCCCGCTCCGCAAAAATATTCTCCGAGTGCGGCGGCGTTTGCGTCGTTGGTAATAAACACGGGCAAATTCGTTGCCTTTTCAAGTTTTTGCTTTAACGGAACGTTTTTCCAGTATAAGTTGTTACTGTAAACCACTTCGCCGTTTTCGCTGTTTATCAGCCCCGGACAACCTATGCCGATGCCTTCGATTTTTTTACCGCTTCCGCTTAAAAGCGCGTCGATTAAATCTATAATATCGGCAATAACAAGGTCGGCGCCCATTCTCGTGGGGCATTTTTTAGTTAACAAAATTTTGCCGTTTTCGTCTAAAACACCCGATTTTACGCTTGTTCCGCCAATGTCTATACCAATATAATATTTCATATTTTTCTCCTGTTTACGCGCTTTTTGCGTTATGTTATGCGTCATTTCTTTATTATTTGATCGTTAACAACAAGCGTTTAATCTGCAAAAAGCGGAGTCGAAAGGTATCTGTCGCCCGTATCGGGGAACAAAACGACTATCGTTTTGCCTTCGCTTTCTTTGCGCTTTGCTATTTCGATAGCGGCATAAAGCGCCGCGCCCGACGAAATACCTACCAAAAATCCTTCGGTTCTGCCGATAAGTTTACCCGTTTTAAACGCGTCGTCGTTTTCTACGGCGATAATTTCGTCGTAAACTTTGGTATTTAAAACTTCGGGAACAAAGCCCGCGCCGATGCCCTGAATTTTATGCGCGCCCGAAACGCCTTTCGATAAAACCGGAGACGAGGCGGGTTCTACAGCAACGATTTTTACGCCTGCGATTTTTTCTTTTAAATAAGTTCCTACGCCCGTAACAGTTCCGCCGGTGCCTACGCCCGCAACGAAATAATCTACGTTGCCGTTAGTATCTTCGAAAATTTCGGGCCCCGTGGTCGTATAATGCGCAAGCGGGTTTGCCTTGTTCGAAAACTGCCCCGCAACAAACGAATCGGGTATTTCGCGGCTTAATTCTTCGGCTTTTGCAATTGCGCCTTTCATACCGAGTTTGCCGTCGGTTAAAACGAGTTCGGCTCCGTAAGCCTGCATAAGTTGTCTGCGTTCGATCGACATAGTTTCGGGCATAACGATAATAACGCGGTAACCGCGCGCACAGCCGACCATGCTAAGACCGATACCCGTATTGCCCGAAGTAGGTTCGATTATAACCGAGCCTTTTTTTAAAGCACCGCTTGCTTCCGCGTCGTCGATCATTGCTTTCGCGATTCTGTCTTTTACCGAGCCAGCGGGGTTAAAATACTCTAATTTAGCTAAAATTTTAGCTTTTAAGCCAAACTTTTCTTCGATTTTTTTAAGCTCTAAAAGCGGTGTTTTGCCTATTAAGTCTTCAATCGACGAATAAATCATAAATTGCTCCTTAATTTTGCGGCACAAAACTTAATGCGTCGTCAGTTGATTGATTTTTATTTTTACGCGCATATTTTATCACCCGAAAGGCAGGTTTGTCAAATAAAACCTTTCTCGTTTATACTATTTTTTCTCGTTGCTAAATTTTTTTAAAAAATTAGCACCTAATGCCAAAAACCTATTCTTTTCAGTTGACAAATTCCGATTTTAAATATATAATATCTTAGGTTTTTAATTAAGCCGCTGTGGCGAAACAGGCAGACGCAAGGGACTTAAAATCCCTCGGGGGCGACTCCGTACCGGTTCAAATCCGGTCAGCGGCACCAAAAAATCGGTTTTGTAATTTTTTACAGCCGATTTTTTTATACAATCTTTTGTCGTTTTTACAATATTCCCGACCCAAAAAGTCAAAAAACACATTCAAAGGACGAACCGAATGCTTAAAGACAAAGATTTCGAAGTTTATAAAATAATCAAAAAAAAATCGTAAAGAACTGTAACACCGGAAAAACGTTACAGTTCTTTTTTTGTTTTTTTGTTGCGCGTAAGGCTTAACTATATTAAAATTTAATCGCATTGGATTTCAATCGCAGACAAACGCTATAAAAAGCGCTGATAATCGCGCAAAAAGGTTTTTTATGATAATTAAAGACTATTTATTAGGCAACACTACGGCAAGATACGTTATAAACGCCGAAAACAGATGCTCGCTTTACCTTTTGCCGCACGGCACCGAAAAAGATTTTAAAATAAACGGCGACGATTTAACTGATAAATCGAATTTGCTTTCGAATCTCGTTCAGTTCAAACTGAGCAAAGACGGCAACGGCAGATTTGTTCACTCGCATAAAAATTCGCAATCCGAACGCACTTTGTTTTATGAAAATCAATTTATCGAAAAATCTTTTAACGGCGATAAAACCACCGCGATAATCACCCTTTTGCGCTCGACCGACGGATATGCGATAAAGCATTTTTTAACGCACACCGAAAGATTAAACGCATTCAAAATTTGGTGCGAGTTTATAAACGACACGGATAAACCGCTTTCGCTTGATTATATAACGACCGTTTCGCTCGACGGGCTTTCGCCTTATGATTCGGAAAGCAATCCCGAAACCACGTTCGTGCATTATTTTAAATCGGCGTGGGCGCTCGAAGGCAAGCATTACCGCAAAAATCTTATCGATTTGCTTTTAGAATCGGCTTGGGGCGATTCGTTCGACGGAATTAAGATAGGAACGACCGGTTCGCGCTCGACAAACGGTTATTACCCTTACGTCGCCGTAGAAGACGAAAAAAACAAGGTTTTCTGGGGCGCGATGCTGTGCTGCAATTCGTCGTGGCAAGGCGAAGTTTTACGCACTTCGAAAAAAATATCTTTATCCGTCGGACTTGCCGACTACGATTTCGGGCATTTCAGAAAGACCGTAAACCCGAAAGAAAGTTTTTTAACGCCGGTTGCCTACGTTGCCTCGACAAAAGGCGATTTCGAAACGCTTTGCGCCGCCCTTATTAAAGCCAAAGAAAACGACATAGCGTATTTATCCGAAGAACTTCACGCTTTAAACGACATAAAGCAAGGCAAAAACTACGCGCAAGACGTTGATAAACTGCCCGTTATTTTTAACGAATTCGTAACAACCTGGGGCAATCCGAGCCACGAAAATTCGATTAAAATAGCAAAAAAACTGCGCGAAATCGGCTCGAAAACAAAATATTTCGTAACCGACGCCGGCTGGGACGAAAAGCACCTTCCGGGCGATTACGACACGTTTAACAAAGCCGCTTTTCCGCACGGATTAAAGGTTTATGCCGACGAACTTAAAGCGCTCGGTTTTATTCCCGGAATTTGGATGGAAATAGAAGTTACCAAAGAAAACTCGAAATATTTCGGCAAAAAATACGATGATCTAAAACTTAAAAAAGATAACGCCGTTATAATTTCGGAAATAATCTGCGGCGGAAAATATAACTTTTGGGATTTTACGAACGAAAAAACGATTGAACACCTTGACGAAGTTATTATAAAAACCATTAAAGACAACGGTTTCGGCTATTTAAAAGTCGATTATAACACGAACGTAGGCATAGGCGCCGACGGCGGCGACAGCCTTGGCGAAAAACTTTATTCGCACCTTTTGGCCGTTAAAGATTATTTTGTTAAAATACGGAAAGAAACCGGCGTTATAATCGAAAATTGTGCGTCGGGCGGCTCGCGTTTAGAGCCTTCGATGATGAATTTAACAGAAATGAGTTCGGCAAGCGACGCGCACGAAGTGTATGAAGAAGCCATTATCGGCGCAAACCTGCAATATCTTATACCCGCGCGGCAATCGCAACTTTGGTGCTCGCTTCACCCCGAATATTTACCCGAAAAAACGCGTTATATTATCTCTATCGGCTTTTTAGGACGCATTTGCTGGGCGGGCGATATGCTCAACTTAACAAACGAACAATATTCTCAGATGATAAAAGCCGAAAATTTTTATAAAAAAGCGACGGATATTATTTTAAGCGGCATAAGTTACGTTTACCGAAGCGACGAAAAATTGGCGTTTTCAACCCCCGAGGGCGCGCAAATCACGGTAAGATATTCGAACGATTTAAGCCGCGCCCTGGTTGTTTGCCACACGTTTAAAAACTTCAAAGATTTTTCGGTTAAACTTAAAGGAAATTATAAAATAACGTCAGCCCTGTTCTGCCTTAACGAAAACGCAAGCGAGAACTATTTGAACGCCGAAACAATAAACGACGAGTTTATAATTAAAAACTGCAAAGATTTCGATGGCAACGTGTTTTTAATCGAAAAAATTCAGTTTTAATACGCACTAAAACCGCATAAAAAAACTTCCGCTACCAAAAAAGTAACGGAAGTTTTTTTATTTTTTGTTTTAAATTATACGTTTTCTACGGTAAAAAATTCTTTTTCGAGAAGTTTTCTGCCCATATAAACGCCCATAACCGAAGCCATCATAAGTCCGCGCGTCCAGCCGCTCGAATCCCCCAAGCAATAGAGGTTTTTAACGCTCGTGTTAAGGTTTTCGTCCATTTTTACACGGTTCGAATAGAATTTAAGTTCGGGCGAATATAAAAGCGTTTCGGGTGCGGCAAACCCCGGGACTACCATATCGACAGCCATAATGAAGTTTAAAATGTTCGTAAGAGAACGATAAGGCATTGCCGCCGTAATGTCGCCCGCAACCGCGTCGACGAGCGTGGGTTTAACGTTCGAGCGAACAAGTTCTTTTTGCCATGTCCTTTTCCCGTCTAAAATGTCGCCGAAACGCTGAACGAGAATATGCCCCGCGCCGAGCATGTTGGTAAGTTCGCCAACCTTCTGCGCGTATTCGATGGGCTGATTGAACGGATAAGTAAAGTTATGCGAACACAAAATGGCAAGGTTGGTATTTTCGGATTTTAACTCTTTATACGAATGCCCGTTTACGACAGCCAGATTGTTATCGTAGTTTTCCTGACTTACAAATCCCCCTGGGTTCTGGCAGAAGGTGCGTACTTTGTTTTTAAAGGGCTTGGGGTAGCCGATAAGTTTCGATTCGTAAAGCGCGGCGTTCACCTTTTCCATAACTTCGTTTCTTACTTCAACCCTTACGCCGATATCTACCGTTCCGGGTTCGTGCGCGATGTTATGCTCGTAGCAAAGTTTTTCAAGCCAGTCGCTTCCGCGGCGACCGGTTGCGACGATAACGTTGTCGGCAAAAATTTCATATTGCTTGCCGCCTTCGGTTATTTCGGCTCCGATGCAGGTATCTTCTTTAAAAATAAGATTGTTACATTCGCTTGAAAAATGCATTTCTACGCCTTTGTCGCGCAGATAATTTTCGATTGAAAGATAAATACCCTGCGCCTTTTCGGTGCCCATGTGGCGAATGGGGCAATCGACCAAGCGAAGCCCCGCCTGAATGGCGCGCTTTCTTATTTCTTTAACGTCATCGTTGTTATTCAGCCCTTCGATGTGCGAATCGGCGCCGAATTCAAGGTAAATTTTATCGGTATAATCGATTAACTCCTGCGCCTTGTTTTCGCCGATTAAAGTGGGCAGATCGCCGCCTACTTCGTAAGAAAGCGAAAGTTTTCCGTCGGAAAAAGCGCCCGCGCCCGAAAAGCCCGTGGTTATGTTGCACGGCTTGCAGTTAATGCACTTTTGCGTTATCTTTTTGGGGCAGGTTCTGTTTTCGACAGACTTTCCCTTTTCGATTAAAACTATTTTTTTGTTATATCCGCGGCGCAGCATTTCAAGCGCGGTGAATATTCCCGCAGGACCTGCGCCTATTATCAAAACGTTGGTTTTCATTTTTTTCCCTCTACATTATGTTATGATTAAGTATTTTAGATGATTAGATAATTTATCAGCGTTCTTCGCGGAAATACGAAGCGCCGAGAGCCGCCGGCCCTTGATTTTCTTTGCTTCCGATAACGCTCGTAACGATTAAAACGATTATCGTAACGACGTAAGGAAGAAGTTTGAAAGCGGTCATTTCGGTAAACGATACGCCGGTGATTTTTGCGGGAGCGATATAGAACGCCCCGAATATTATAGCGCCGAGTATTGCAAGGTCGGGCTTCCAGAGCGTGAAAATTACGAGCGCTATCGAAATCCATCCGAGCCCCTCGATAGGCGACGAATTACGCCACATGCCGCCGATATAGTCCATTACGTAAAAGAATCCGCCAAGCCCCGCAATCGCGCTCCCCGCTAAAATAGCGACGTATTTATAGCGATTTACGTTTATACCCGCCGCGTCTGCCGTAGAAGGATTTTCGCCGACGGCGCGAAGATTAAGCCCTATTCTCGTTTTTCTGAAAACTATCGAAGTAACCACGGCTATTATAACGGCAAAATAAACAAAGAATCCGTGCGAGAAAAACAACTCGCCGAACCAACCGAGATTTCCCGCAAACGAAAAGCCCGTTCTTATTATTTTGCTTGCGACCGAAAAGTTCGAAGTATCGACGTATTGAGCCATAAAAAACTGGCAGAAACCCGTTCCGAAAATTGTAAGCGCAAGCCCCGTTACGTTCTGGTTGGATTTAAGCGAAACGGTTAAAAACGCATAGATAAGCCCGCCTATGCCGGCAAAAACGGCTACGCCCAAAATCGAAAATAAAACGAGCAGAAACCACGAAGCAGCCGTAGGATCGGCAAGCCCTGCCATATAAAGATATACGGCATAACAACCGCCCGCGCAGCCCATACACATTATACCGGGGATACCGAGATTAAGGTGTCCGCTTTTTTCGGTAGTTATTTCGCCTACGCAACCGTAAAGAAAAACCGTTCCGATAGAAATCGCACTTGCCAAAAATGCAATAAATTGATCCATTACTCGTTATCTCCTTTATTTTTCTTTTTAAAAATCAAAGCGAAAACGTCTTTGAAAAATTTAGAAACGGCGCCGAATATTTTTTTGAAAAATTCGCTTACATAGTCGGCAATTTTTTTAAAAAATTCGTTTATTTGCCCGAATACTTTTCTTGTTTTTACGAACGAACCGTTCCTAACGACTATTTTATACGAAATAAAGAAGCGGCACGCTATAATACAGAAATAAATTATAGCGGTAACTACCTGTGCGACCGAGTTATCGGTTATTTTGAACGCCGTTTGGACCTGCCCCATTCCGTTACTTACGAAAGCAATCATAAACGCGGTGCCTACCATCGCTGCGGGATTGAACTGAGCAAGCCACGCGACCATTATCGACGTGAAACCCATATTGTTAGCCGACGAAGAACTTACGGTGTGGTTTAACGCACCCGCGATCATAAGCCCTACCAAGCCGCAGATAGCGCCCGACAAAGCAACCGTTCTTATAACTACCTTTTTAACGTTTAAACCTATATATCTCGCGGTGTTCTCGCTTCCGCCTACAACGGATAACTCATAGCCGTGTTTGCTCTTTTTTAAATATAACCACATAAACACGGTAAGCGCCGCCATAACGATTATGGTAAGCAGATACTTATGGCTTAAAACCGGAAGATTTCCGTTACCCGCCCCCTTCATCGGGCTTAAAACGCCCGACCCGCTGGGAACCCATACGGTTATACAGATTTCGACGAGAATAACCGCGATATAGTTCATCATTAAAGTAAACAGCGATTCGTTTGTTTTAAAAAACGCTTTGAATATTGCGGGAATAACAGCCCATATCGCGCCTGCAAGAATGGCGGTTATTACCATAAATAAATTTATAACGCCGTCGGGCATTTTTCCGCCGAGATAAAACATGCAAGCGGTTGCAGCCAACGCTCCCATTATAATCTGTCCGTTACCGCCGAGATTATAAAACTTCATTTTAAACGCGGGAACAAGCGCAAGCCCTACGCCTAAAAGCAACGCTGTTTCTTTTGCGGCGTTCCACACCCTTCGCTGTGTGCCGAACACGCCGTTAAACATTTCGCCTATAACCGAAAACGGAGTCGTTTTAAAAAGTATTGCGCAAATTGTAGAACTAAGCAAAAACCCCACGAGTATCGCAATTATTCTTACCATAGCGGCGTAGCCCTTGCTTTTTGAAGCAGACCCGCGTTTTATAACGTGAAATAACGGTTCTTTTGTCTGAGTTTTATTCATTTTCATAGTTCTCCTTATCCGTTTTTTCAGCGTTTTCCCATTCGGTTTCGGTTAAGTTACTGTCTTTTGCGATGCCGAATTCTTTGTTCTTTTCTTTCGAAAGATCGAGTGCGCCAGTCATCATAAGCCCCAACTGTTCTTTGTCTGTTTTTTCGGCATGAACTATACCCATAACTTTGCCGTGGCACAAAACCATAATTTTATCGCACAAAGCAAGCATAACGTCGAGATCTTCGCCGATAAACAAAATACCCGTGCCTTTGCTTTTTTCTTCGTTCAAAATGTCGTAAATCGCATAAGAC
This sequence comes from Christensenellaceae bacterium, assembly GCA_034104345.1. Taxonomy (GTDB): domain Bacteria; phylum Bacillota; class Clostridia; order Christensenellales; family Borkfalkiaceae; genus HGM11416. The sequence continues at coordinate 13,226 of JAXEDY010000032.1, forward strand.
GAGTTTATATCCAGCCCGCGGACGGGATAAGCGGTTACTATAACGTTAGGTCCGCTTTCGATTTCGCGCCCGACCAAAACTTTCTGAACGTTACCGCCCGACAAACGTCGAACGGGCGTTTCGGTTGACGGGGTTACGATTTCTAATCTTTTAATAAGCGCAGCGGCGCGTTTTCTCGCGCTTCCCCTGTCGACGAACAAACCTTTTTTGTCGTTATATGTTTTTAACATCATGTTGTCGGTTATCGAAAACGACGGAACAAGCCCCATTCCCAAACGGTCTTCGGGAATAAAACTCATCGAAACACCCTTTTCTATAATCTTTTTTGCGGGAAGTCCGACAATGCTTTCGCCCATGTGCATTATCTGCCCCGAAACGAGCGGACGAAGCCCCGCAATCGCTTCGCACAGTTCTTTCTGACCGCAGCCCGCAATACCGGCAACGCCTAAAATTTCGCCGCCGCGGATATAAAAATTAACGTCGTCGATAGCGCGGCTTCCGTCGTCGGATTTTATTACAAGATTTCTCAGTTCCAAAAGCGGCTTATCGAAATTTGTTTTTACGCGCTCGATTTTTAAATCGATTTTTTTGCCGACCATCCATTCGGTAAGTTGTTTTTCGTCGGTTTCGGCGGTCGTAACCGTGGTTACGTATTCGCCTTTTCGCAAAATTACAACGTGGTCGCTTATTTCCATAACTTCGTTGAGCTTATGCGTTATTATTATTATCGACTTGCCGTGCTTTTTCATGTTGCGCATAACTGCGAACAGTTTCTGCGTTTCCTGCGGGGTTAAAACCGCAGTCGGCTCGTCTAAAACCAGAATGTCTGCCCCGCGATACAAAACCTTAACTATCTCTAAGGTTTGCTTTTCCGAAACCGACATATCGTATACTTTCTTTTTTAAATCTATTTCAAAACCGTATTTATCGCAGATTTTCTGCACTTCTTCACGGATTTTTTTCAGACTGAATGCGCCTTTTTTATCATAGCCCAAGGCAATGTTTTCAAGCGCGGAAAAAACTTCGACGAGTTTGAAATGTTGGTGAATCATACCTATTTTCAAATCGAACGCGTCTTTGGGCGACCTTATCGAAACGACTTTTCCGTCTACTTCGATATGACCTTCGTCGGGAAAATATATACCCGAAAGCATATTCATAAGCGTTGTTTTACCGCTTCCGTTTTCGCCGAGAAGCGAAACTATTTCGCCCTTTTTCACGCCGAAGTTAATGTTTTTGTTGGCGACAACTTCGCCGAATTTTTTGGTTATGTTTACAAACCTTACCGCCATATCGCTTGCGCTTTCGTTTAAAGCGTCCGCGGCAATATTATTTTCAGCCATATTTCTTTTTCTTCCTATGGTTTTTATGTGATTCAAGCAAAACGGGCAAAGCCGCAACGCTCAAATTTTTTTGTTAAAAAACAGTTTTAGGGATGCGGAAAATTCCGCACCCCTTTACCGTTTTTATCGGTTTTAAAAATCGAACATTAGAATTTAGTATTCAAAAGAACGATACCGTCGATGTCTACGTTGAAGTAAGGAGCGGCACGGAATTCGCTTTCTGCAAAATAGGTAATGCCGTTTGCTTCTTTAACTACTTTGGTATCCAAGGCAAAATCTTTATCCGCATTTACGTCGGCCATGTGATCTTTGCTTAAAGGTTCGCCGTTAACGGTGAATTTAGAAAGATCGAATACTTTTAAGGTGCCTGCTTTTAAAGCGGCAAACGCTTCGTCGATAGCGGCTTTAGTGGTAGCGGCTGCTTTTCCGCCGAGAGCGGTGAGGCAAACCGAACCGGTGTTGTCGAGATTGGTTAAATCTTCTTCGTAGTCGGTTCCTAACTGACCTACCCAATCCTGTTGAATGGTTTTGCCGTTTTTAACGCAGTCGATAACGTATTCGTAGTAAGGAGCCCAGTTAATTCTCGAAGAAACAATGAAAGTATTGGGGCATGCCTCTACGGTGCTGCCGTTATAAGAGATATCGGGAACACCCGCGGTTTCGCAAGCGGAAGGAGCGCCCATAGAATCTGCGTGTTGAGAAAGAACCGCGCAACCTTTTCCGATAAGGGTGTTAGCCGCTTCTTTTTCAAGGTTTTCGTCGCACCAGCTGCCGGTGAACTGAACGAGCATTTCTACGTCGAGCTTTTTGTCTTCGGTGTAGGTTTCGTTGAATTTAGATAAAGAATGTTTAACGCCGAGATAGTAAGAAGTGTAACCCGATTTAACTTCGGCATAGGTATAAGCACCGACGTAGCCGATTAAAACTTTGCCTGCTTCGTTATAATTTTTGTCGGTAAGTTTGTTTTCGGCGAGCATTTCTTTAAGTTTTTCGCCGGCGGCGATACCTGCCAAAAATCTGCCTTCGTAAATAGAAGCGAAAGCATTATAGAAGTTGGGAAGTCCGTCGGTATGAGCGGTGTCGCCGGTAGCCGAGCAGAAAACCACATCCGGGTTTTCGGCGGCAACGCCTTTCATAAAGCCTTGATGGCCGTACGAATCGCTGAAAATAATGTTACAACCCTGATCTACGAAATCTTCTGCGGCAGCCGAACATTTTTCATCTTCGGGAACGTCGGTTTTGATGATTGCTTCAACGCCCATTTTGTTGCAAGCATAGTTGAATGCGTCGATAAAGTTTTTGTCGTAGGTCGAGTCGCTGTTATGTAAGCAGATAAGACCTACTTTCATTTTAGTTTCGCCGTCACCGCTGCCGGTGCTGTTGCCGCTGTCACCGCAAGCGGTAAGACCTACGAGTGCGCCGCAAACAAGAGCGAGCGAAAGCACGAGAGATAAAAGTTTTTTCATTGAAATATACCTCCTAACCCTATCGGGTTTTTTTCAAAATTTAAACAACTAAAAAAGCGACGCGAAAATTCTTAAAAAATTTAACCGTTAAGGTTACAACTTCTGAAAGTAATTTTCCCTTCGTCGCTCATTTTGTCGACGACGGCAAGCGACAAAAGTTTAACGCCTTCTTTGCGGAGTTTGTCGCCCCCGCCCTGAAAGCCTTTTTCTATCGCTATGGCAACGCCTTTAAGCGTTGCCCCCGCCTGTTTTACTATATCGATAAGCCCTTCGACGGCACAGCCGTTCGCAAGGAAATCGTCTACTATTAAAATGTTGTCTTTATCCGAAATAAACGGCTTTTCGACCACCATATCGTAGTCGTTGCCGTGAGTATACGAATGAACTTTAGAAGAATATACGTTTGTTGATATATTCGAAGTTTTGCTTTTTTTTGCGAAAGTAAGCGGCACGCCGAGTTTGTATGCGATTGCCGTTCCGAACGCGATGCCCGAAGCTTCGACCGTTAAAACCTGAGTAACGTTATCGCCGCAAAAACACGAATACACTTCGTCGGCCATTAAAAACATAAAAGGCACGTCTATCCTATGGTTCAAAAAACCGCCGACTTTTAATACCGAGCCGGGATAAACTTTGCCTTCTTTTAATATTTTTTGTTCTAACGCCTTCATAAGTATCTCCGCAAGCATTTTTCGTTTTTCGTTAAGCCGAAACCATCAAAAAAACAAAAGACAGGTTTAAATCGAAAACCCGCCCGCCAACAAAAAGCAAACCGCAGACGGTAAAAATTACGCGCCTGTTAATTGCTTGTTCCAATAGTCGCGCTTGTGGCTGCGCGGTAGAAACGTCCGGGCCGTTTATCCGAACCTATATTGGCAAGATGCTATTAAAAACTTGTAAACCGCAAGCAACTTTTAAACGCTTCTTACGAATTACAAGCCTATTTTAGCATTAAAAATTTTTATAGTCAAACGTTTTTAATGCGATTTTTAAAAATTCTTTAAACTTTATTTTTTCGGCATTTAATGCGGAATTTTGATTTTTTTTTACACTTTTTGTTTTCTTATCTGCCTTAAAACCGATAACACTATATATATAAGGCGCGCTTATATTCGCAATAAAATATTATTATAGAACGCCAAAAAATTATTATAAAACTCCGTTTTTCTGACGATGAAAACAAGCGATAAAAAATTCGGATTTTTTGAAAATTTCAACAAATTACCTTTCTTTGTTTTGTAAAAATATTGACAATTCGGCGATTTTATGTTACAATCGGCACGTAATATTTTTAAAAAATTTTTTGCTTGATTTTTTAAGGCGCAAACGACAAAAATCGTAGCGATTTAAAAACGATAACGTATAGGTAAACCATGAAAAAATTTAAAAACTCGAGCGCCCTAAAAGAAGCGGTTATGGCAGTCGCCCCCATAACGCTTATAATACTTATCGTAAACTTTTTTATGTTGCCGCAAAAACTGGGGGCTTACGACCTTGTCGGATTTTTGTTCGGCAACTGCCTGCTTGTGGGCGGAATGGTTTTATACGGCAAAGGCATAAAAATATCGCTTGAACCCATAGGCGAACAGTTCGGTTCTTTCGTAACCCGAAAAAAAAGTTTACCTCTGCTTTTGATTATGGGCGCTCTGCTCGGCTTTATCGTAACCGTTGCCGAACCGGATTTAAGCGTTCTGGGCGAACAACTCGGCTCGCTTAAATTCACGATAATAATAACCATTTCTATCGGCGTGGGCATGTTTTTGGCGGTGTCTCTTTTAAAAACAATGCTCGGTTGGAACTTCAACCTTTTGATTTTGATTTTTTACGGGCTGTTGTTTTTGCTTGCGATATTCGTCGACAAAAAATATATTCCGCTCTGCTTCGATTCGGGCGGCGTTACAACCGGCGCTTTAACCGTTCCGTTTTTGCTTTCGTTCGGCGCGTCGGTCGCAGGTATGGTCGGCGGTAAATCGAAAGAAGACAACAGTTTCGGAATGGTGGCGATCTGTTCGATCGGTCCCGTTATTATGATGCTCGCGCTCTGCCTTATATCCCGCCCCGAAGTCAGCACCGCTTTAACGCATAAATCGTGCGAAACTTTCGGCGATCTTTTAAATCTGTACGCGCAGACGGCTCTTGCGCAGTTTAAAGAAGTTTTAATCGCATTAGCGCCCATTACGCTTATATTTTTTGTATTCGACTTCGCTTCGTTCAAACTGCCAAAAATTCAACTTTTCAGAATTTTATTCGGCTTTTTATACACTTACGTCGGCTTGGCCGTATTTTTAACGGGTGTTAACGCCGCTTATATGGGAACGGGCTATTTTATAGGAAACTCGCTTGCGGGGGCAAACAAATGGCTGCTTATCCCCATAGGCGCAATTGTTGCTACGTTTATCGTTTTAGCCGAACCCGCCGTCGGCGTACTTGTAAAGCAAGTAGAAGAAATTTCGAGCGGTTCGATTAAAAAAAGCACCATTCGCTTTGCCCTTGCCATTTCGATGGCTTTCGCGCTCGCCCTTTCTATGCTCCGCATTATATCGGGCATTTCGTTAATTTTAATAATCGGAGTAGGCTACGCGGTGGCGTTGGGCCTTTCGTTTTTTGTTCCGAACAAAGTGTTTACGTCGATAGCGTTCGACTCGGGCGGCGTTGCTTCGGGCCCGATGACCGCGACGTTCTTGTTGCCGTTTGCAATAGGTGCAGCCGAAATAATTCAGGGGCAAGAAAACGTTCTGACTTATGCCTACGGTCTGGTTGCTACGGTCGCGCTTATGCCGCTTATAACAATTCAACTAATGGGCGTTTTCGCAGGGGTTAAACAAAAACGCTTCGACAAAGCAAAACTCAACATCAACGACGACGAAATCATCGAACTTCGCGTCGATTTGTAACTGCGGCAAAAACAACCGCTTAAGGAGAAAAATATGCCTAACACCGAAATTCAACTGCGCTATATGATAATAATCGCAACGCGCGGACTTGGTAACAAAATAACAAAACTCGTTAAAGATTACGCACATTTTCAATCGATTTTGCTCGGTCGCGGCACCGCAAGCAGCGAAATTTTATCCGCGCTCGGCATCTCGGAACATGAAAAAGACGTTGTTTTTTGCTTTATCGAAAAACATAACGTTCCTTTCGTTTTTAAACTGCTCGACGACAAATTCAACTTTAACGAAAACCACACGGGTATCGCCTTAACCATTCCGGTAAGCGCGGTCGGCGGGCTTTCGACGTTTCAGATTTTAACCGGCAACGGCGACGAAAAACGCTGATTTCATGCCCGAATTATAACAAACAAAAACTAAAGGGGTAATTTTATTCATGGAAAAAAGAAACGAACTTATCGTAGTTATAGTAAATCACGGATTCGAAGAAGAAGTTATGTCGGCGGCAAGATCTGCGGGCGCACGCGGCGGCACGGTTTTTAACGCGCGCGGAACAGCAAACGCAAACAAAGAAGTTAAATTTTTAGGGGTTGCCCTGCACCCGAATAAAGAAATTTTGCTTATTTTAACTTCGCTTGAAAAGCGTAACGACATTATGACCGCAATTAAAGACAAAGTGGGGCTTGCAACCCCCGGTGCCGGCGTTATTTTCTCGCTCCCCGTCGATTCGATTTTAGGCGTAGAAGTTTAACGTTTTTTAAGATATACCGTCCTGCGGAATATTTTTTCTTTCGCGGGGCTTGTTTTCACGCAAAAAAAAAGCAAGCGGCAAAAAATCACCGTTCGCTTTTTTATTTTTTGTTTTTTTTTACGTTTTTTACGACTTACTTTTTGCCGAAAAGTTTTTTAACAAACGACGGAAGTTCGCGTTTATCCTGCTTTTGCGGCTCATCTTGCACGCTTTCTTCAAATTCTACGCGGCGGGTTGCCGAGCGCGGAGCAACGTAATCGTCTTCGTAATCGCGTTCGGGCTGCGCGGGCGCATAACCGCGCGACGATTCGTGTTCGGCTTTTTGTTGTTCGCGATAAACGGGATTTTGCGACTGCTGATTTACGGGCTGAACGTTTTCGAACTTGGGATACGAAGGCGTAACCCTTTGTTCTTCGTATACCCCGTATTCTTCGCGTGCCGAAGAACGGGCAAAACCGCGGATAGGTTCGATGGTTTCGTCTTCCGAAAACGCGCTTCTTGCGGTTACGGGTTGTTGCGAAGCCGATGCCGCAAATTTTTCGCTGTTCTTTTCGCCTATGGTTTTAACGTCGAAAAACGAAGTTGAAGCGGTGGCTTTTTCTTTTTCGCGGTCCGCCTTATTTTTAAAACCCGTTGCAATTAAGGTAACTATAATTTCTTCTTGCAAATCTTCGTTGATGTTTGCGCCGAAAATTATGTTTGCCGATTCGTCTACTACGTTTTGTATAAGTTTTGCCGCTTCGTAAACCTGACCGAGCGATAAATCCTTGCCGCCCGTAATGTTTATAATTACGCCGCTTGCGCCTTCGATCGTGGTTTCGAGCAGCGGGCTAGAAACAGCCTGACGAACCGCTTCGATAACGCGGTTTTCGCCCTTAGCCCTACCCACGCCCATGTGCGCAAGTCCTTGATTTTTGATTATGGTGCGAACGTCAGCAAAGTCGAGATTTATAAGCGCGGGCGTAGAGATAAGATCCGCTATGCCGCATACGCCCTGACGGAGATTGTCGTCGGCAAAAGTAAGCGCGTCGCGCATCGGCGTGTCTTTTGGCAGACAATCGAGAAGTTTGTCGTTAGGAATTATAATAACCGTATCGACGTATTTCGTCAAATTAGCGATACCTTTTACCGCGTTCGCTTCGCGTTTTTTGCCTTCGAACGCAAAAGGTTTGGTTATAACCGCAACAGTCAAGCAACCTTTGTCGCGCGCGATTTTTGCAACGACCGGAGCCGCTCCGGTGCCCGTTCCGCCGCCCATACCCGCGGCGATAAACAAAAGGTCTACCCCTTCGCAAACGCGTTCGATTTCGTCTTTTGTTTCTTCGGCGGCTTGTTCGCCGAGTTCGGGTTGCGAGCCCGCGCCCAGACCTTTGGTTGCATTTTCGCCTATCTGAATGCGATTTTCTACGGGAACTTTCGAAAGCATAAGGGCTTGTCTGTCAGTGTTTATGGCAACAAAGTCTGCGCTCGTAATTCCTTTTTCTATCATACGGTTCACGGCGTTATTTCCCGCGCCGCCGATACCTATTACTCTGATTTTTGCAATTTTCATGTTTCCGTCGTCAACAAACATAATTTTCTCCTTGAGTAACGACCGGCAAGTTGTTTTTGTTTTTATGCCAGACGTAAAAATTTCTATTTTTCGGCTTTTTATGCCACATTTTAAATATTTTTATGATTTATAATTTTTCCTGCGCTAATGTTAAGCGCTAAATCTGTCGCGCCGAAAAAAGCAGACTCGTCGGGCTTCGACGTAAACGGCACGCGCGGCGCTAAAACATTTAAACCGTAACCTATGCGCGAAGATAAATATTCTTTTCCGCCGCGGATAAACGATATTCCTCCGCCCGTAAGCGAGAACACCCCGTTATCGGGAAGGTCGGCGCATTCTTTTAACGCGTCGTCGACCTTTTCGGCCAAAATATCAAGCGAAGATCTTACCGCCGCGTTTGCTTTCTGAATCGAAATTTCAATTGAATCGTCGCCGCGATAAATGCGGTAAACGCCGTTTAAGTCTTTTCTGTCGTGACCTAAATTTATTTTGCGTTTCAAAGTTTCGGCATCGGGCATGTCCAGTTTAAACTCGTCCATAAGCGCGGCGCATATATGACCGCCCCCGTAAGAAAACGATTTTAAAAACACCAATCCGTTGCCCTTTAAAACCGAAATCGACGACGTTAAATACCCCACGTCGATTAAAAGCCCGCTTTGCCCATAGTCATTTTTTAAAAGCAAATTTTCGGCAAGGCTTTCGCTTATAAACTCTACGTTATAAACGCCCGCTCTTTTACAAATAGTTTTTAAAAGTCCGTAATAATATTTTTCGCATAAAACGTAAGATAACAGCCCGCCGAGTTTCGTCGTAATCTGCCCGATCGGATTTACAACCTTGCGGCTGTCGTCTAAAACGTAATAAACGGCGGAAACGTTGGCTATAACGAAATCGCTGCCGCCCGATAAGGTAAGTTTAGAATGTAAATCTAAAACGTCGGCTTTTTTGATCCGTTTTTTACGTTCGAACGGCACGTAGGTTTCACGCGTGCGAACGATAGAAAATTCGGCAGGAACGGTAACGTAAAGTTTGTCTATTTCTGTTTTGGCGCTTACCGCCGCCTCTTTAACGGTTTTTAAAACAGCGTCTGAAAGCGAATCGGTATCGAAAAAATCCGCGTCCGAAAAGCCTTCGTAGTTACATTCGGCAAGCGCTTTTATATCGAACGTATCGTTAATCCCGCGGCAAGCAACCGAACATGATATTTTTTGCGAGCCGACTTCCAACACGGCCACCGCGCCTTTTATCATCAAAAACTCCTTAATTCCGCTTTAATTTTACGCTGAAAAAAAAACGAAACTTTTTATCTTAAAAATCAAAAACGATTTTTTTATCGTGTTTAAACTGTTTTAATGCTACCGCAAGAATCAATCGCCGCTTGGCGTATGAACGCAACTTATTTCGCCGCTATCTAAGCGGTTTACCAATATCTTTCCGCGCATTTTGCGTTCGACGGGAAGATTTTTATAATATTCTATACCTGCGGCAAGTTTCCGCTCTCCGAATTCGCCCGCTTTCTGAATTTCGATAACAACGCCTTCGACCGAATAAAGCAAAATGCGGTAATTACCCTTTTCAGGGGTAAAAACAAAGCGAATTTCATTCATATTTTCGCCGGTATCGCCCAAAAGTTTAAGCATTTCGCGCACATTTTCGTTCGTTACGTCGGGGAAAGAAAACACTTGTTTAAGCGTGCAGTCTTGCGGCATTTCTTCGCCGGAAACGTCGTAAAATGATACGAGCGTTAATTTTTCGCCGCGAAGCGAAGAACTTTCGGCCGAAGATCGAACGGCAAAAAACTCATCGTCTAAAAAATACCAGCCGTTTGAGGTTTTTAAAGCGTAGCGCTCGCCGCGCTCGGCAAGTTCGACCACAATCGTGCAAGGATATTCCTTTTTTACCGACAAGACCTTTAAATAACGATTGCTCGTAATTTCGCGCTCGATTTCTTTTTCGCTTATAAAAAAGATGCTTTTGTTTTTGTATTTTGAAAGTATGCTTTCTACTTCTTCGACGTTTTCGTTATAAACCGAGTAATTCACCTTGATTTCTGCAACCGAAAAAAGTTTATACAAGCTTAAAACACACACCACGACGAATATCAAACAAGTAAGCGTTAAAACCGCGCGTTTGTGTTTCATAAAGCCTGCCCCCTTTTCATCGGTAAATACAATAACTATTATATAGGCAACGCAAAATTTTGTCAACTGTTTGCAAGGGTTTTTGTGTCCGAATACGCGTAAAAAAACGCCTTAAAACAAGGTTTTTTCGCGGCAAAACGATTGCTTTGAAAAAACGCGAGCCTAAAATTCGGAAGAATCTAAAAAACGTGTTTTACCTCTGCGCCCAAAAGGCGCAATTTTTCGTCGAAATATTCATATCCTCGCCTTATTTTATCGGCGCACAAAATCTCGCTTTTCCCGTCTGCCGAAAGCCCTGCCAGAACAAGAGCCGCCCCGCCGCGCAAATCCCCCGCGATGCCCGTTGCTCCGTGCAAATTTTCAACCCCTGAAACGACGGCAAAACCATCGCTTTCGTCAACGCTTATATCCGCGCCGAATTTTTTAAGTTCCCGCGCGTAGCCGAAGCGCTTTTTATACACTCCGTCTGCAATAACGCTTTTTCCGCGCGCTTTTAAAACCGCCGCCAAAGCAAGCGGCTGCATATCGGTTGCGAAAGCCGGAAAAACGTCGGCTTTAACGCTTGCGTTTTTTGCGTAAGTTTTAAAACGAACGGCAAACTCGTAAAGCCCGCCTTTAAGCGGCTTTTCGTATATTTCGCCGCCCGCACGCCTTAAAAAATTAACCGTTTGCAAAACGCCGTTTCGTTCCGATTGCAAAACGACTTCGCCGCCGCAAGCCGCGCACGCGCACATAAAAGTTCCCGCTTCAATTCTGTCTTTTATCGGAAAAAATTCAACGTCGCTTTTAATCTCGCGCTCGTTTACGCCTATTACCCTGATTTCGCTTGTGCCGCCGCCGAAAATTTTGAATCCGCAAGCGTTCAAAAAATCGCAAAGACATAAAATTTCGGGTTCTTTAGCCGCGTTGTTTATTACCGTTTCTCCATTTAAAAAAACCGCGGCTTCGATTAAATTTATGGTAGCCCCAACGCTTGGATAACGTAAAACTACCTTTCCCGCGCACATATCTTCGCCGTCGAACTCATATTTATCCTGAAATTCTTTACACCTGCAACCGAGCGCTTTAAGCCCGCTTATATGTATATCGATAGGTCGGCTGCCTATATCGCATCCACCGGGTTTAAACACGACCGCTTTTTTAAAGCGAGACAAAAGCGAACCCAGAAAGAAAACCGAAGCACGGATACTTTTCGACATTTTTTCGTCGGGTTCGTATTTTAACAGATTTTCGGCTTTAAGTTCTATTCCGCCGTTTATAAATTCACAGCGACCGCCGAGCGAATCGAAAAGTTTACACATAACGCCTACGTCGGCGATTTTCGGCGCGCTTTTCAAAAAAACGCGCCTACATAAAACCGAAGCGGAAATAAGAGGCAAACATGCATTTTTAGCGCACGAAACGTTTACGTTTCCGTATAGTTTTTTGCCGCCTTCGATAACGAATTTTTCCATAACGCTTTTCGCCGTAACGATATAGTGTATGAAAAAACCGACTTCGGGGTTAAAAACATTTTTTAGCACGCCGCACAAAAAAACGCTCCGCAAAAAGCGAAACGTTAAAATTGTTTTTTTTATGCGTTTTTATCAGTCGTTTTTTGCGGCGGAAGAAACAACGCCTATTTCGCTCATAAAAACTATTATCTGAGTGTTGCCGCTGCTTATAAGCGGAAGCGGAAGCCCCGTCGGCGGAATGCTTCCCGTTACGACGAGCGCGTTTACCGCTACCTGAACTACAAACGTCGCCGCAATCCCCAAACACAGATAATATCCGAACAAATCGCGTTTTTTAAGCGCGGTTTTTACCATTCGATACACCAAAAATCCGTATAGGCACATAAGCAAAACTACGCCGACAAATCCGCATTCTTCGCTTATGACAGACAAAATAAAATCGCTTTCCGAAAAAGGCAAAAATTTAAGTTTCTGGCGCGATTTGAAAAGCCCCGTTCCGAAAAGTCCGCCCGAACCGAATGCGTAAAGCGACTGAATAAGCTGATACCCTTCGCCTTTCGGCGACGACCACGGATCGATAAAAGCATAAAGGCGTTTCAGCCGATAAGGTTCGGCAATTATCAAAAGAGGCAAAACGCAGATAAGCGGCACGGCGAGCATAGCAAAATATTTAAGCGGAAAGCCCGCGATAAACAAAATCGCCATCATAATAAGCCCCACGCACACCGTTACCGACATGTTAGGTTCTAACATTATAAGCACGCATATAAGCCCGCCGAAACCGAGCAGCGGCAACACGCCCTTAATCGTTTTTACCCGTTCGGAGTTTTTCGAAATATAAGCCGCGCAAAAAATTATGTAGCAGAATTTTACTATTTCCGACGGCTGAACGGTTACGCCGCCCACCCCTATCCAGCGTTTTGCGCCGTAAACTTCTTTTCCGAGCGGCGTTAACACGAGAGCGAGCAGCACTAACGAAAAAACAAGCGCAAAAACGGCGTATTTTTTTAGTTTTTTATAATCGAAAAACGCAAAAAACAAATATGCGACAAACCCTATGCCATAGCCGATCGCCTGTTTTTTTACGAAAAAGAATTTATCTCCGTAATCTTTTTCGGCAACGTAATTAGAAGCCGAATATATGAAAATAAGCCCTAAAACGCATAAAATCGCAAGCGAAACGATCAAAAAAACGTCGCCGCTTTTTGTTTTTTTCGGTTTTAAAAGAGCTGCGCTACCGCGCGCAACGTAAGAAATCTCACTCAAAATTTTTTACTCACCGTCTTTTTCTGCAAAAACGTTTACATCGACTTCGCCGGTTTTTACCGCGCAGCCAAACTGCCCGCGTTGCACGCCTGCTTTTAAAAAACAATTTGTTGCGGCAACGCCGTTATCCGTATTATATTCGTCTGCTTTAAGATTTTTGCAACGTTCTCCGCCTTTTAAGCATTCGGCGCCGTTTAAACAGACGGCGTTTTTCAAGCAAGTCGCTTTTTTCTCGTCAACGAGCGATATAAAACGGTCGCCGCGCTCTTCGAATCCCGAAAATTCGTCGAAACTTGCGCAGGCTGGGCTTAACAGAACGCAATCGCCCGAACAAGCAAGCAAAAAAGCATAATTGCACGCGCTTAAAAAGTCGGGAAACGCAAAAGCCGATTTTATACCCGCGGCAAAAGCCGCCGCATACAACTTTTCAGCCGATTCGCCGTATATTACAACGCTTTTCAAAAACGGATTTTTTGCCGCCGCCTTAAACAAATCGTCGTAGCCGTCGCCTTTATCCCTGCCGCCCGCAAGCCATATAAACGGGCGCGACGTTTCCGAAAGCGCGGCCATCGCCGCACCCGCGTTTGTCGATTTAGAATCGTTTATATAAGTTACGCCGTTTACTTCGGCAACCGTTTGCAAACGGTGTTTTACGCCCTTAAACGAGCAAAGCCCGTTGCGCACTACGCCTGCGGGAACGCCTAAAAGCCTGCAAATCGCGGTGGCGGCAAGCGCGTTTTGCAAATTATGCCTGCTTTTAAGTGCCGGAAGTTCGGTTTCGCAAATTTTTTCGCTTCCGAAATATATGTATCCGTCTTTTACAAACGCGCCGCTTCCCTGCTGTTCGAGCGAAAAATATACTATCTTAGCACGCGTTTTTTCGGCAAAACTTTTAACCGTTTCGTCGTCGCGGTTTAAAACGGCATATTCGCTTTCGCGCTGATTTAAAACCACGCGCGATTTTAAATAGGCGTAATTATCCATGTTATAATGGCGCTCCATGTGGTCCGGCGTTAAATTTAAAACGCACGAGATATGCGGAACGAGTTTTGCCGTCGTTTCTAACTGAAAACTCGAAATCTCAAGCACGGCAACTTCGTTTTCGTTATCGAATTCTTTTTCGAAACTCGTAAACGGAACGCCGTAATTGCCGCCCAAATAATGCGGCGCCCCCGCCACCGTTAAAATATGATCGACAAGCGAACACACCGTGGTTTTTCCGTTCGTTCCCGTAACGGCAACAATCGGATTATGCGACAAAATTCCGCCCAGCTCTATTTCGCCTATAACGTTTACGCCCGCGTTTCTTGCAGCCACGGGAATTTCGTTATCGACGGGAATTCCGGGGCTTACAACCGCGACGTTTACGCTTTTAAGTCGCGCAAAAAGTTCTTCTTTTGTTAAAACTTCGGCACCCGCCTGCTCGGCTTCTTTTATATTTTCGATTACAGCCGCACGCGGCGCCGCGTCGTAAACCAAACACTTTGCCCCGCGTTTTAAAAGCGCCATGCAAGCACAATATCCGCTTTTACTCATTCCTACAATTAAAAAAGTTTGCCTTGATAAAAACATATTTTCTCCCGATATTCCCTCTGAATTTTTTATCCGAAATTTGCAAAAGCGGCACTCTTATTTTATAACGCTTATTATACATATAACGCCCGCTATTAAAGTTACGAGTTTATAATAAAAACATATTTTGCTTTCGCTGTGCCCTTTATATTCGAAATGATGATGAAGCGGCGCCATCAAGAACACCCGCTTTTTGGTGCGTTTATAGTGAAAAACCTGAATTATTACCGAAGCCCCCGAAGCAACGAACATAACCCCGATAAGCGGAATAAACAAAACGTTTCCGCAAAGCACGCCGCTTGCCGCAATAAATCCGCCCAGATAAAGCGAACCCGTATCGCCCATAAAAACCGTCGCTTTATAAGTATTGAAACACAGATAACCGATAAGAGCGCCCGCCTGAATCAAACACAAAAGCGCTATATTCTCGCATTCTTCGGATATTACGAAGTTTTCGGGAAAAACTATTACCTGAATTTTAATAAGCGCATAAAAAACGAGCAGATAAACGTAACTTACGCCGCCCGCCAAGCCGTCTAACCCGTCGGTTAAATTAACGCAGTTAGTGGTTGCCAGAAACACGAAAAAACACAAAACCGCCCCGAAAACGCCTAAGTTTATAAAAGCGTTTTTAAACGGAATAAAAAAATCGACAAAACCTTTAAAATAAACAAAACAAGTAATTATAAGCGAAATTACCGCCTGAAAGCAGATTTTCTGAAACGCCGTAAGCCCTTCGTTTTTGCGGAAGCGGATTTTAATAAAATCGTCCATCGCGCCTACTATAAGAAACGAAAACGAAACTAAAATCAATACGAACGCCAGCCGCGAATTTTTGCCTTTTGCAATTAAAAAAACAACCAAAGCGGCAAAAGCAAACGAAAACCCGCCCATCGTGGGCGTTCCGGATTTTGTTTTGTGGTTGTCGACGTAGCCGAGTATGGTTTGACCCGCTTTAAGTTTTTTTAAAAGCGGAATAAGCGCCCCGCACAATGCCGCGCCCACGAACACGGATATTAAAAAAAATATAAGTTCTCGCTTGATTTCGCCCATTTTTACCGCCGCAGTTAAAATTTAAAACAGACTTTCGGTCGTTTTGCCGCCTTAATTTTCTTCTTCTATGCAGGCGCAAGCCACTTCTTTATCCGAAAACCTGCGCATGGTTCCCATAACTTCCTGATATTCTTCGGCACCCTTTCCCGCTATTAAAACCACGTCGCCCGTTTCGGCTTTTTCTATCGCGTATTTTATAGCCTGCCGTCTGTCGCTTATTATTATGTATCCCAACGAAGCCTTTCTTATTCCTTTTTCGATCTGCGAAATTATTTCGCTCGGTTCTTCGTATCTCGGATTATCCGAAGTTATAACCGTAAAATCGGCAAGTTTCCCGCTGATTTCGCCCATTATGGGGCGCTTTTCTTTATCACGGTTTCCGCCGCAGCCGAAAACGCAGATAAGTTTTCCCTCTCCTTTTATTTCGTTAAGACTTTTAAGCGCGTTTTCAAGACCTTCGGGCGTATGCGCGTAATCGACGTAAACGCGCTTTTTTAAACAAACACGTTCAAGCCGCCCGGTTACTGATAAAAGCGAGCGAAGCGATTTTGCCACGTCGTCGGTTTTAACCCCGCACAGCGCGCTTACGGTGGCGGCGGCCAGTATGTTATAAACGTTGAATTTGCCTATCGTTAAGCAGTTTATTCGATAAACCGCGTCGAATAAATTTATTATAAATTCGGTGCCGTCTTCTTTGCAGACTACGTCCATAGCGAAAACGTCGCAAGGCTGCTCGATGCCGTAAGTTATAAGCCCGCTGTCGCGTTTTAAAGCGATAAGAGGCAAACACGGATCGTCGCCGTTCACAACCGCAAGCCGCGCGCCGCGCATAGAAAACGCCGAAATTTTCGTCGCTCTGTATTTTTCGAACGTTTCGAAAAAGTCGAGATGATCTCTGCCGCAGTTCGTAAAAACGGCTATGTCGAAAGTAAAATCGGCTTTTTTAAAATAAATCGCGTGGGCAGAAAGTTCCATTATCACGACTTTTACGCCGCATTTTACCATGTCGGCAAAAATTTCGTAAAGTTTAGGTGCGTCCGGAGTCGTCATTCCGGTATAAATTTTTTTGCCCGCATAATCCGCCCCGAAAGTTCCTATCGTTCCGCAATTTATACCCGAATCGGACAATACTTTTTTTATCATACAGCAAACCGAAGTTTTGCCGTTCGTTCCCACAACCGCTATCGTGCGCAGTTTTTTTTGCGGATTGCCGTAAAACGTTTTGCACGCCTTGCTTAAAAACAAGCGCGCGTTTTTCACCACGAGATTATACGGCTTTTCGGTGCCGGATATTCCGTTTTCGGCACAAAAATTTTCAATAATTTTATCTAACGGTTTTTCCGAAACCAGAACGCGCGCGCCGTTTTTCAAAGCGTCCGGCGCATAAGTTTCGCAATTATGATTTTTTGCTTCGAAACAAAAAAACATCGAGTTTTTTTTACATTCTTTGCTGTCGACGCAAACAGATGAGATTTCGATTTCTTTGATTTTTTCTTTAATTTCAAGGTTTTCGGATAAAATTTCGCCAACTTTCATTTTAGTTTTCCGTTTATTGTTTATTTTTTATCCTCGGTATTTTTATCATTAGTTGCTTTCGAATTTTCGTATATCTTTCGCGTTTATTATTCCTTCGAAAATTTCGCGGCATATAGGCGCGGCTACCGTCGAGCCGTAAGTTCCGCCAACCGGTTCGTCTACCGTTACGAGCGCCAAATATTCGGGATCGTTTGCGGGAAAAAACCCTACGAACGACATTACGTATTTGCCCGAAGCGATAACTCCGTTCTCGTATTTCTGCGCGGTTCCGGTTTTTCCGCCCACTTTATAACCTTCGATATAAGCCTGTTTGCCGCTTCCGTCTTTAACGACGCCTTCTAAATACGAAGCCATAATCTGCGACGCTTTTTCGCTTATCACGCGCGCTTTTTTTACGGGAACGTTTTTAGATAGAGTTTGATTTCCGTTTAAAATTTCGTCTAAAAGATAGGGCTGATAATAAATTCCGCCGTTAACAGCAGCCGAAACCGCCGCGGCAAGTTGAAGTTGGGTAACCGCTATCGTCTGTCCGAATCCTATTCGGGCAAGATCTCCGTCGGTAACGGCGCCTTTCGGAATAAGCATTCCTATCGCTTCGCCGTTTATATCTACACCGCTCACTGCGCCGAAATTGTATTTTTCGATGTATTCATACATTTTGTCTTTGCCGAGCGCGAGCGCTATATCCACAAACACGGGGTTGCAACTGTTGTTAAGTGCGGCGGCAAGGTTTTCGTTTGAGTGTTTTCCGTTAGCGTGCGTGCTCCAACACTTTATTTTTCTGCCCAAAACCACGCGGAAACGCGACGAATTGAAAATATGTTCGAGCGAAAATGCGTTTTTGTTCCCTCTTAAATACTCTTCGACGTTTGCGCTTGCCGTAACTACTTTAAACGTAGACCCCGGCTCGTAAGAATCGCAAACGACGACGTTTCGTCCGTTGAACGTGAGTTTTTGGTTATCTTCGCGCGGAACGTCGTTCAAATCGAACGAAGGATAGCAACACAGCGCTAAAATTTTTCCCGTTTTAGGTTGCAGAACAATTACGGCGGCGCGCTTCGGCGTATATTTTAAAGCCGCCCGCTTTATTGCGCCTTCGCATATAAGCTGAATTTCCGAATCGACCGTAAGTTTAAGCGAGTAACCGTTTTTTGCTTCGACGTAATGCGGGTTAGCGCCGACTACGTCTTTGCCCGTAAGGTCGCTTTCATATAAAATCTCACCGTTTTCGCCGCGCAGATATTCGTCGTAATACTTTTCTATTCCGGACTGCCCCGCGCCGTCTATCGAAGTGTAACCGAGCGTTTGGCAAAGCATATCGTTAAACGGATATACGCGGGTGTTGTCGGGCGCAAAATAAACGCCGTTTAAATTAAACGCGCTAAGTTTTTTTATCGTTTCGGATTCTACCTGTCTTTTTACGGTTATTTCGCCCGAACCGTTTTTTTCGATTTTGCTTAAAAGCGCGCTTTCGTCTACGCTTAATTCTTCCGCCAGAACGCGCGACGTGTTTTTCGCGTCGGTTACGGATCGGGTGCGGATATAAACGCAATAAGTGCCTTTCGAGCCCGCAAGCAAAACTCCGTTACGGTCGTAAATATCGCCGCGCACCGCTTTTACGGGAAGTTCTCTGGTCCACTGATCTACCGCTTTTTCCCTTAACTTTTCGCCTTTAACCACGCTTACCGAAAAAGTTTTTATTAAAATAAATAAAAAAACAGAGATTACCGCGATCAAACTCGCAAATAATCTCTTTCGTAATTTCGTTATTGAAAACGTTATATTTTGTTGTTCGTTTTTGTTTTTCGATTTTTCAGGTTTTATCTTCGTGTCCTCCCGACTTTTAGTCGGCTTTGACCATACCCATTTCTTCGGCTCTGCGAATAACTTCGGCGTCGGACGAAACGAATTCGTATCTCGCTTTAAGTTCTTCGGTTCTTTCGATCATTGCGGCAACGCGCGCTTCCTGCTGACTTAAACTGTCGTTCATGTTTTTAAGCAGACGCGTGTTTAAAATGATAAGCGTAAAAATGGTTAAAACGACGAGCGCGTAAACGGTAATTAAAATTTTACCTTTCGTGTTAACGCGATACTCCGAATTTTCTTCAGCCTTTTCTTCTTCTTTTTCGGCGTGGAAATCTTCGTAAAGGTATTTTCTGTCCTTCTCGTTGAATTGCATCGTGGTTTCGGAAGGATAAATGTCGGTGTTTTCGACAGGGGCGTTGAGTAATTTTTCAAAGCCGGCGGTCGAATTACGCGTTACGCGCACTTTTTCCGAGTTATTCACGAACAAATCTTCTTGTTTATATGCGTTTCTCGCCGAGTCCATCTCGCGGTCCAACGCTTCGGCACCGTCGTATGCGGTCTTTTCTGCCGTATTATACTTTCTGTCGTTAGTTATCATATTATCTCTCCTTATAAAATATTCGCGTTTTTTAAAGCGGTTTTTTTCACGCTTCTTTCGAGCGAACGCACCCGCCCGCAAAGACACTTCCCCTTAAAAGCATCTTCGGCATCGACCTTTATATATTTTTAATTTCAAATAAAATAGTTGTTTTCGTTTAAAATTTTTCGGCTTAAACAAAGCCCGTCCGTCAAAGCTTTTCGGCTACGCGCAACTTCGCGCTTAAACTGCGTTTGTTTTGCTCGCATTCGCTTTCGCTTGCCGACAGCGGTTTTTTCGTTATAAGTTTAACGATTTCTTTTCTGCCGCAAACGCAAACCGGTAAACTTCTGTCGCAAGTGCAACCCGTCGCTAAATCCGCAAACGTGTGTTTTACTATTCTGTCTTCGAGCGAATGAAAGGTTATAATCGCTATTCTTCCGCCCTTTTTCAGTTTAAGAACGATGTCTCGTATGGCTTGTTCTAACCCGTCGAGTTCGCCGTTCACTTCGATTCGTATCGCCTGAAACGTTCGCTTTGCCGGGTGGCCGTCGCGTTTGAATTTTGCGGGAATGCTTTCGTCGATTATTTCAACGAGTTCGCCCGTGGTTTCTATCGGCCTTATTTTCCTCTTTAAAGCGATGTTTTTTGCGATTTTATCCGCAAATTTTTCTTCGCCGTAAAGTTTTAAAATTTTCGCCAACTTTTTTTCGTCGTATTCGTTTACCACTTCGAACGCCGAAAGTTTTTGCTCGCGGTTCATTCTCATGTCGAGCCGCGTGTTTTCCGCCATATACGAAAAACCGCGTTCGCGTTCGTCGAGTTGATAACTCGAAACGCCTAAATCGAGCAGCGCGCCGTCTATTTCGGAAACGCCTAAATCGCTTATTACGTTTAAAAAATTTTTAAAGTTATCGTGAACTAAAACGAATTGCTTTTCAAAGCCCGAAAGCCGCTTTTCGGCGGCCTTTATCGCTTCTTCGTCGAGATCCGTCGCTATCAGCCTTACTAAGGGCGCGCTTTCTAAAATAAGGCGCGAATGGTTTCCGCCGCCGAGCGTTCCGTCGAAATACGTTCCGCCCTTTCTTACGTTAAGGGATTCAACGCTTTCTTTTGGCATTACCGGCACATGGCAAAATTCCATTCTTTCATCCTTTCGTCGCTTGACAGCGGCGGCTCGCTATCTTCTACTTCTTACTTAATCTTTACTTATCTCTTACCAAAAATAAGTTTCTTACCAAAAAATCAATTTTTTTAGTTTTCGTTTGATAACTTTATTATATTTTCAACGCAAAACCGATTTTTGCGCTTTTAAACAAGATTTGTTTAACCAAATAATTTAAACGATAAATTATTTTATTCTGTCCGACAGGATCTTCATGCTTGCGGCAAACGATTTTTGTTCGCGCTTTTTTAAGCGCGTCGATTTATTCATTATCGCAAGATGATCTATCATACCTACCGTTACGAGGTCTTTTTCAAGCCCTGCGTCGGTAACCAAAGTATCGGGAAGAGCAACCCTGCCTTGTTTATCTTCGGTGGCGTTATACATCGACGACATATATTCCATCAAAGCGGCTTGTCCTTCTTCGTCGAACTCGCTTATCGCGTCGCGGTATTTTTTTGTGCGTTCTTCGGCTACTTCCTTAGGATATACGTTGATTACGCCGTCAAACCCCTTGGCAAAAACGTATTCGCCCTTAAACACGTCTGCCGACTTGAATTTGGGCGGTATCCTTATTCTGTTTTTGTCATCCTTTTGATGTTCGTATTCACCGAAAAACATATAAATTTCCCTGTCTCGACTTTTCTATATTCACATTTTATCACAATCGCTATCCAAAATCAACCATTTTTAACCCTTTTTAACATTTTTTATTATTTTTTTTACATCAAACTTAAAAATAGGCTTTTCATGCGCTTTTTTCCGCTGCCAATAAATTTAATCCGCCCGCCGAAAAGGCTTTTTTGTGTAAAGTTTTTCGTTTTGTTTTGCTTTTCCGGGTTATTTTCCGTTTTAAATTGACTTAAAAACCGCCCTAATTCGACCACCGTATTTTCGCTTCCGTCGTAAAAAACGGCATTTTTAAAAACCTTTTCAAACTCGCTTTTTATCAAAATGTAGTGCGTACACGAAAGAAAAACGGTTTTAAATTTTTCGGCGCACAAATTTTCGCCTGAATCTATTTTATAATTACGGTTTGTTTTTGTTATATTTTTTTCGATTTGCTTTGCCAAAGTTTTTTGCGGAAAAACCGAGCATTTCCCGTTTTTTTCCGATTTTTTTATTTCTTTTTCGCCTGCTGTTGCCGCCGTGCAGAACAAAGCGCAGTTTTCAGCCGTATTTTTTTGTGCGTTTAAAACTTTAAAATCCGGCTCGACGAAAAAGCAAGGTATGCCGCATTTTAAAAATTCGCTTTTTCCCACGCGCGACATCGTGTTACACGCAACAACCAGAGCAATCGCCCCGTTTTTAATCGCTTTTTCGGCATTTTTTTTGCAAAACGCGCGGATTTGATTTTCGGTTTTGTTCCCGTAAGGCACCGACGCGCAATCCGAAACATATAAAAAATTAACGTTTTTAAATTTGCTTTTTAATTTTTTTAAAATAGCAAGCCCGCCCGCTCCGCTATCCGTCACGGCAACGAAGGCAAAGCGTTTATTTGCGATTTTTCGTTTATTTTTGTAACCTTTTAAAGCGGCGTTTTCTGTTTTCATAACGCATAAATCCCGCTCTATAATATGATTATCAAATAAATTTGTTTTATTTTTATATAAAATATCTTATTTTTGCAAATTAAGGCGGTTTTTTTCTTGCCAAAACAAAAATTATATGCTAAAATAATCGTTAGTCAATAAGCAATTAAGGAGAACATAAAGTGCCTAATATTAAATCCGCTAAAAAACGCGTAATAGTATCCGAAAAGAAAACCGCGGAAAACAAAAGCGACAAATCGATCGTTAAAACCGCTTTAAAGAAAATGAACGCCGCTATCGCAGCAGGCGACGTGCAAGCAGCAAAAGCTACCTATCAAGAAGTTTGCAGCGTTTTAGACAAAGCAGTTGCCAAGGGCATTATGCATAAAAATACCGCGGCTAACAAAAAATCGGGCTTTGCCGTAAGAATCAACGCGTTAAACGCCTGAAATTTTTCTTCCGTTATTTAAGCGGAAGTTTTTTTGTCGGGCAAAAAATTTCGTGCGGATTCGAATAAATTCGAATAATATTTTTTAAATTACCGATTATATAATCGGACGTTTATTCCGGAGATAATTTATATGAAACCTATCGAACTGACAAAAAAAAATTTCGCCGAAACGGTTATTAACTCCCCTGTTCCCGTTCTCGTTGATTTTTGGGCGACTTGGTGCGGACCATGCAGAATGATTTCGCCGGTCGTTGAAAAAATCGCCGAAACAGCCGACGGATTTACCGTGGGCAAGGTGAACGTAGACGAACAGGAATCGATAGCCGTCGATTATCAGATTGCGGCAATCCCTACTCTGCTTGTTTTTAAAGGCGGAAAGGTCGTTAAAAAAAGCGTGGGGCTTGCAAGCGAAGAAGAAATTCTTGAAATGATAGCTTCGGCAAAATAATTTAACAGATCACACTCTTGTTCCTAAATATATTTTTAAATATATTTTTCATCAAGTAATCATCTACTTCTTACCAAAAAAAAGAAAAACCGTGCGGATAACTCCGTTCGGTTTTTCTTTTATCTTTTTTATTTTGTTTTATCTGATTTTACGCTCGCATTTTTAAGTGCGTTTTTTGTTTGTTTACGGCTTTTTTTATCTATTCCGCGGTTATCAGAACGTCGGCTTCGCCCGAAAGCGCAAATTTTTCGCCGAGCGGAATATAAAAGCAATCGCCGGCACAAAAAGGCTTATCGTTAATTTTTCCGCCGCCTTTTATCACGTTTATAACGGTAAACGAATCGTCGTTTACACCGCAAAATTCGCGCGAAAGAAGTAATTCTTTAAGCGAAAAATATTTACATTTCGTTAAAAGCCTTATTTTTCCGCCTCTAACGTTTTTATACTTTTCGGTTCCCGTTTTATCGTTAAATTTATTAAAGTCGATAACTTCAACCGCTTTATCGACGTGCAGTTCCCTTAATTTTCCGTCGGCGCCGCGGCGGTTATAATCGTAAACCCTGTATGTGATATTGCTGTTTTGCTGAACTTCGCAAATCACGCACCCCGCCCCTATCGCATGCACGGTTCCCGAATTTATAAGATAGCAATCGCCCGCTTTTACGGGGATAAAATTGAGCAGTTCTTCCACGCTTCCGCTTTTTACTTTTTCTAAAAATTCGCTTTTATTCGTATCGCGTTTAAAACCGCAATATATGCCCGCGCCTTTTTCTGCCGAAATTATATACCACGCTTCGGTTTTTCCGAGCGAATTCTCATGTTTTAAGGCGTATTCGTCGCTTGGATGCACCTGAACCGACAAATTGTTTTTCGCGTCGATATACTTAATTAAAACGGGAAAATCTCCGCCTTTTTTATCTACGGTATACGCATGCGATTTTAAATATGCGGCAAAATTTTCGGCGCCGTTTTCTATAAGCGACGCGCCGTCTTTATGAATCGACGCAGTCCAACATTCGGCAACTATTCCGTCGGCTTTTACGCCGAACAAAGTTTTTAATTTTTCGCCGCCCCACAAATAATCTTTTGTTACAGGTAACAGTTTAATCATAATTTTTCTCCGTTTACGCCCTTCAACTTTAATTTTTTACAAACGACTTTCGGTTTTTAAATTTTTTTGCTTTAAAATTTTTTTATTTTATGCGAACTGACTCGAATAAAGATTACTGTAAAAGCCACCCTTTTTCAAAAGTTCGTCATGCGTGCCGCTTTCAATTATTTTTCCGTTATTCATAACTATAATACAGTCGGCTTCGCGCACCGTAGAAAGCCTGTGCGCCACTATAAAACTCGTTCTGCCTTTCATAAGCGCGGCGAAAGCGTCCTGAATTTTAAGCTCGGTTCGGGTATCTATCGACGAAGTGGCTTCGTCTAAAATAAGCATCGGCGGGCGGCGGAGCATTACGCGGGCAATACACAAAAGTTGTTTCTGCCCCTGCGAAAGCGCCCCTTCTTCGGTTATTTCTTCGTCGAGCCCGTGCGGAAGTTTCAACACGAAATCGTCGGCTTTGGCAAGCCTTAATGCTTCTAAAATCTGCTCGTCGTCGGCATTTTCGGCACCCATCTTCAAATTATCGCGTATGGTGCCCGATTTAAGCCACGTTTCCTGCAAAACCATTCCGTAAGCCGCGCGCAAACTCTTGCGAGTTACGTTTCTTAAATCGTTGCCGTCAACCGAAATATTGCCGTCGTCTACGTCGTAAAAACGCATAAGCAAGTTAATCATAGTGGTTTTGCCGCAACCGGTGGGCCCTACTATAGCAATCCTTTGCCCGCTTTTTACGTCAAGCGAAAAGTCTTTTATAAGTTCGCGGTCTTTCGTATACGAAAAACAAACGTTTTCAAGCGAAACGTCGCCGCTTATTTTTTTGTTTTCGCCGCCTAAAACCGCAAGATTTTCGTCGGATATTTCGGATTTTTCGTCGATTAAGCCGAACACTCTGCGCGCGCTCGCAAGCGCCGCCTGAAGTTCGGTTACCACACCCGAAATTTCGTTAAACGGCTTGGTATATTGGTTTGTGTAACTAAGCAAAACCGAAAGCATACCTACGGAAACAACCGCCGCGTCGCCGAATATTCCTATTGCCGAAAGCGCGCCGAAGCAACACACCGCCGCATAAACCACGCTGTTTATAAAACGCGTTGTGGGGTTTACGAGAGACGAAAAGAATATCGCCGAAAGCGAGCACGAACAAAGTTTATCGTTAGTTTTATCGAATTTTTCGCCCGTTTTATCTTGTTGCGAAAAGGCACGGATAACTTTCTGGTTAGAAATCGCTTCGTCGATAAGCGCGGTTTGTTCGGCTTTTGCAACCGACTGAGCAACAAACATCGAGTGCGTGCGTTTTGATATAAAACGCGCGATCAAAAGCGAAACGGGGGTTAAAACAACGACCGCCGCCGCAACGAACGGGTTAAGCGCGAACATAAACGCAAGCGTAAATATTATAGTCGTTACACCCGAAAACAGTTGCGTAAAGCCCATTAAAAGACCGTCGGCAAAAACGTCGGTATCGCCGATGATTTTGCTTACTATTTCGCCGCTTTTATGACTGTCGAGATAAGAAAGGGGTAAAGTTTGTATTTTCGAAAACGCTTCCTTTCTCACGTCGCCTATTATGGCGTAGGTCACGTTATTGTTAATGGCGCTCACCGCCCACTGCAAAATTGCCGCGGCTATTATAGCGCACCCCGCCTGAATTAAAAGCGAAGCGATTTCTTTAAAATCGACGTTGCCCGCGCCCGCTATTTTATCTATCGCCCTGCCGAAAAGTATGGGCGCGTATAAAACGAACAAAACGTTTATTACTGATAGCGCAACCGAAATCCATATTTTAGGCGCATACGGTTTAAGCCTTTTCATTATCTGCTTAAAATCGCTCTTTTTGCTCTGTTTTTGCTTTTTTGTCGCTTTATCGTTTAAATTTTTTCCGCAAGTTTTTTCATCTACGCTCATATTGCACCGCCTTCCGCGCTTTCTTTTTTAAACTGCGAAAGATGAATTTCTTTATACACTTCGCACGAATTTAAAAGTTCGTCGTGTGTGCCTATGCCCATAACTTTGCCGTTATCTAATACGATTATTTTATCCGCGTGGCAAACCGAACCCGTTCGCTGCGAAACGACAAACACCGTCGGCTTATACGAAAGCGACGATATGGCTTTGCGCATTTTTGCGTCGGTAGCGAAATCCAAAGCCGAAGAACTGTCGTCTAAAACCAGAATTTCGGGTTGACGAACAAGCGCGCGCGCAACGGTCAAACGTTGCTTTTGCCCGCCCGAAAAGTTTCTGCCGCCTTGTTCTACTTCGCAATCGAGTCCGCCCTTTTTATCGTAAACGAAATCGGAACACGAACTTTCTACCGCTTGTCTTATGGTTTCTTCTGATGCGTTTTCGTTACCCCAAAGCAGATTTTCGCGCACCGTGCCCGAAAACAGAACGGCTTTTTGCGGAACGAATCCTATTTTTTTTCTGAGTGCGTCTACGTCGTAATCCAAAACGTTTACGCCGTCCACTTCGACGCTGCCGTCCGACGCGTCGTAAAATCTGGGAATAAGCGCGGCAAGCGAACTTTTGCCGCTGCCCGTGCCGCCGATAATCCCTATTGTTTCGCCGCTTTTTACGTCGAGAGTAAGCCCCTCTATGGCATAACCCGCGCTTTCGCCGTATTTAAGCGACGCGTTTTTAAAACTTACGCAGCCGCGCATATCCTCTTTTCCGCTTAAAACGCTGCCGTTTTTCTGCAACGTTGGCGCGTCTAAAACGCTGCCTATACGCTTTGCGCACGCAACCGATTTGGTTACGTTTATTATAAGGTTCGCAAGTTTTATAAGCTCAACGAGAATTTGCGACATATAATTATATATCGCAATAACCGCACCTTGCGTTATTGCCCCGCCGTCTACCCTTATAGCGCCGACGTAGATAAGCGCAACGACAGCAAAGTTTATAAGACTGTAAGTAAGAGGGTTTAAAAGCGCGGCGATAAGCCCCGCCTTGTTCTGACTTTTTGCCAAAGTTTCGCAGTCTTTCGCATAATTTTGCTTTTCGGTTTCTTCTCGCCCGAACGCCCTTATAACCCTTACTCCCGATAAATTTTCGCGTGTGGTTAAAAGCACTTTATCAAGTTTTTTCTGCACCTTTCCGTAAAGGGGTATGCATGCGATCATGATAGCGAAAACGACCGCCGCTATAAGCGGAATTACCACGACGAATACGAGCGCGGATTTAACGTCTATGCTAAACGCCATTATCATCGCGCCGAACACGACGAACGGCGAACGCAGTAGCAGCCTTAACGTTAAGTTCATGCCCGTCTGCACTTGATTGCAATCGTCGGTAAGGCGGGTTATCATGGTAGAAGCGCCCGCTTTATCCATATCGGCATAAGAAAAGTTTTGTATTTTTTTAAACAGCGCCCGTCTTAATCCCGCGACCGATTTTACCGAAGCCGCCGCCGAAAAGTATTGCGCGATTACAGTAAAAACAAGCCCCACTAATCCGAACGCGATTAAAAGAATACTCATTAAAATTATATACCGCGCGTCCTTGTTTTTAATACCAACGTCGATTATAAGTTTAACTATTAAAGGCACGCATAGTTCAAGCGAAGCTTCGAGCAGCTTGAAAAGCGGCCCCAAAATTACCTGCGCTTTATACTTTTCAGCATATAAAAACAAATGTTTCATGCTAAAAACTCCGTTTCATAAAAATTCTTAAAATACAACAATTTATGCTCAATTTTCAATATTATTATGTCAGACGTAACGGTTTTTCGCCGCTGAAAAACAAAAAAAATGCAAGCGCCTTAAAAAATAAAAAAGGCGCTTTCGTATTTTAACAAAAGCCGCCGTCGACGCCTAATATCTGCCCCGTTACGTAAACGGGAGCGTTTGCCAAAAGAAGCACCGCCGAAGCAACGTCTTCTTTCGTGCCCATACGCCCTGCGGGAACGCTTTCGCAAAACGCCGCTTTTTCTTCGCTTGAAAGTCCTGCGTTCATATCCGTATCGATAAGTCCGGGGGCAACCGCATTTACCGCAACCGACGACAACGCAACTTCTTTTGCAAGCGCTTTCGTAAACCCTATAACGCCCGCTTTAGTCATAGAATAAACGGTTTCGCACGAGCCGCCGGTTATTCCCCATATAGACGAAACGTTTATAATACGCCCTTCGCCCGCGCTTATCATTCCGTCTAAAACTCGTTTAGAGCAATTAAACATTCCCTTTAAATTCACCGATACGAGTTTATCGAATTCGTCGCCGCTTATATCCTGCAAAACTTTTTGTTTAAGCGCCACGCCGGCGTTGTTTACAAGCACGTCGATTTTTCCGAATTTTTTAAAGACGTAAGAAAACATTTCGTCAACTTGTTTTTCATCCGAAACGTCTGCTTTAAAAATTTCGGCTTTAAAAGCGGGCTTGCCTTCCCTTACCCTTTCTTCACTCAAACGCAAAAGGTCGCAAAGCAAAGTTTTTGCCTTTTCTTCGCTTGAAAAACAGTTTATTATTACGTTATATCCGTTTGCAGAAAAGGCACGGGCGATAGCTTCGCCTATGCCTTTCGACGCACCGGTAATTAAAACGGTTTTCATTAAATTAGTCCTTGTTTCGGCAAAGCGTGAAAAAAAACACGAGCCAAACGCCGAAATTATATAAATTAAGCGATTAAAATTATTTTTTAACTCTTTCCATGTATTCGCCCGTGCGAGTATCGATACGGATAACGTCGCCTTCGTTAACGAACATAGGAACCTGCATCGAAATGCCGGTTTCGAGTTTAACGATTTTAGTAGCGTTGGTAGCGGTGTTGCCTGCAACGCTGGGTTCTGCTTCGGTAACCAGAAGTTCTACGAAGTTGTCGCAGTCGACCGAGAAAGCAACGCCCTTATATGATTTTACGAGAACCGAATCGTTTTCTTTGATATATTTTAAAGCGTCCTCAACCTGTTCGTGGTTTAACGGAACAAGGTTATATTCTTCGTCCATAAAGTAATAAAGGTCGCCGTCGTTATACGAATAAGTCATTTTTTTTGTTTCGATAACCGCGTTTTCGACTTTTTCGGTGGGGTTAAAGGTTTTTTCTAAAACCGCGCCGGTAACGATGTTTTTAAGTCTGGTTCTTACGAACGCCGCACCCTTACCAGGTTTAACGTGTTGGAAATCAACGATCGTATAAATGTTGCCTTCGTATTCGATGGTAACGCCTTTTCTGAAATCGCCTGCTTGAATCATAGGTAAATCTCCTGATTTTTATATAAATAAATTAAATTTTTTACTGCTTTGTTTTTATTTTTTCGCCGTCGCCTTTTTTGCCGATTTTGCTTTTAAAACCGTCTGTCCGTTTTTCAGTCGTTTATTTTAACGGGTTGTTTTTTTTGTATTTTGCCGCCGTTTATAACGATAAGAAGTTTGTCTTCCTTCATAAACGTATGGCACACGCCGCCCGATAAATAGCAACTGTCTTCTATTCTTATTCCGAATTTGCCGTCGAAATATACGCCCGGCTCGTCCGAAAATACCATATTATCCGCAAGGACGTTGTCGCGCGAAGGCGAAAGCCACGGATATTCGTGAATGTGAACGCCGATTCCGTGCCCTAACGAGTGCGTAAAATAATCGCCGTAACCGTATTTTTTTAATACGTCGCGCGCGAGAGAGTCGGCTTGTTTGCCCGTCATCCCCGCCTTAATATTGTTAAGCGCGTTAAAGTGCGCTTCGTAAACCGCAAAGTAAGCGCGTAAAAACTCGTCGTCGGGCGTTCCGAAGAAAAGGGTTCTCGTCATATCCGAACAATATCCGCGATAGATACAGCCGAAATCCATAAGCACGCACATATTTTCTTCGAGTTTTGTTTCGCCCGTTTCGTGGTGAGGAACGGCGGCGTTTTCGCCGAACGCTATTATCGTATCGAACGACTTATCGCTTGCTCCGTTTTTCTTGAATAAATATTCGAGTTCGGCGGCAATTTCCCTTTCGGTAACGCCGACCTTTAAAAACTTAATAACTTCTTCAAACGATTTTTCGGCTATCTCGCACGCCTTTCGTATTGTAGCAAGTTCTTCGGGCGTTTTGATGCCCGCTTCGAGCATTATGTCCTCGCCGACGTCTACGAGTTCCGCACCCGTAGCCGCTTTTATGCTTTCGCTTTCTTTTATCGAAGTAACGCCGAAGTCTATTCCTATTTTATCTACGCCGAGAGCTTTTACCCTTTCTTTCAAAGGTTCGTAATCGCTTCCGCAAATTACTTTAACGCCTTTTTTGCTTAAAACCTTTTCGGCGGCGTAATAATATCTGCGGTCAACCACGAACGCCGTTTGGTTTTCGTCGATCATAACGTAACCGTCGGTCGCGGCAAAGCCCAAATAATAAAGCCTTTCTTTTTCATCGGTAATAAGCCGTAAGCGCGCTTTTTCGAAATTCATATTTAAATCCTCTGATTATCAGATAAACATACAAGCCCGTAGCGCGAGGTAACGCGCGCGCCCGCGCATATACTTATATATTATCATATCTTTTCGCCCTTTGTCAATTTTTTAAAACTATTTAAACAAATTCTTTACCATTTTCGCCGTTTTTTTAACTATTTTTGCTTGGTTTGCCAAGTTAAAAATAAAATTCATGTTATTTTTAAAAAATGCGAACATTTGTTTGACTTTTTATTTTTAACGAGTTACAATATATTCACAATCGCACTTAAGACTATAAAACGCCTTTGCCTTTATTAAAAATTTCTAACTTTTTCAGGCTGCGTTTTATAGCAGTAAGCAGACTAAAAAAGCCGATTCGGCAAGGCACAACAATGATAAACGGCGAAAAACTTAAAATTTTAACCGAAAGCGCAAAATTCGACGTATCCTGTTCGTCTTCCGGCTCGTCGCGCAGAAACACTACGGGCGGATTGGGAAACGCCGACTACGCAGGCATTTGCCACTCGTTCACACCCGACGGCAGATGCGTTTCGCTTTTAAAAATTTTAATGACGAACATATGTTCATACGATTGTTTATATTGCGTAAACCGCCGTTCGAACGACGTTCCGCGGGCAATAGCCACTCCCGACGAAATATGCGAACTCGTGATAGGTTTTTACAAACGCAACTATATCGAAGGTTTATTTTTATCGTCGGCGGTTTATAAGTCGCCCGACTATACGATGGAACTTCTTTTACAAACGGTTATTAAACTTCGCAAAGAATATTCGTTTAACGGATACATTCACCTTAAAGGAATCCCGGGAGCCGACTATTCTCTTATTCAGCGAGCGGGCTTGTTCGTCGACCGAATGAGTTTTAATCTCGAACTCCCTTCGGAAAAAAGCCTTAAACTGCTTGCCCCGCAAAAAACAAAAAACGGCATACTTCTTCCGATGAACGCGGTGGCGAACGAATATAGCGAAAGCAACTTTATCCGCGGTAAAAAAATCAACGGCAAGTTTTTGCCCGCAGGGCAAACCACGCAGATGATCGTAGGTGCTTCGCCCGAACACGACGGACATATTGTAAGGCTTACGCAAGCGCTTTATAAAAAATTTAAATTAAAACGCGTTTATTACTCGTCGTATTTGCCGATGAACAAAAAAACCGACCTTTTGCCGAGCAAGCCCGTCGGACTGCTGCGCGAACATAGGCTTTATCAGGCAGACTGGCTTTTGCGTTTTTACGGTTTTTCGGCAGAAGAACTGCTCGACGAAAACAGCGATTTACCCGCCGAATACGATCCGAAATGCGCATGGGCTCTAAAAAACATGCACCTTTTCCCTATCGAGATAAACATAGCCCCGCCCGAAATGCTGGTGCGCGTGCCCGGCATAGGATTTCGAAGCGCGAACAAAATAGTTTCAGCAAGACGATACGGAAAACTTTCGTTCGACGATTTAAAAAAAATGCGCGTAGTTTTAAAACGCGCTGCTCATTTTATAACGGTCGACGGCAAATTTTACGGATACGAAAACCTGCAAAGCGTTTCGAACGTGCTTGCTTTAACCGAGCAAAACGACAATATCGAGCAATTAAGCCTTTTTTCGACAAACGAAACAGCTTTAAGTGCGATAAGCGGCGAAATTTAAACATAAAATAAACAAAAGGCAAATTTGCCGCGGAGAAAAAGCACGGCAAAACGAAAAACAAAAAACGGAGAAACAATTATGACGATTTATCTTTTCGACGGAACCATCGACGGAATTTTTACCTGCATTTTTCGCAGTTTTACAAAAAAAGAAAATCCTTCGCTTATCACCCGCGACGCGGCGCAGATTTCTTTAACCGACGAGATAATCGACGTAAAAACCGATTACGAAGCAAACAAGCGCATAATCGCCGCCATTTATAAATACGGCGGGTTAAACGCTTTAAACGACGTTAAGTTCGCTTTCAGAAGCGGCAACGAAAACGCGCCTACCGTAATATTCAATTACATCAAAAAAACGTTCGAAGCGCGTAAATGCATATCGGGCAAATTTTCCGACGAAGACGTGCTTGCTTTTTACGACCTTATCAAACGCGTAAGTTTGGAAGTTCATCGTTTTAAAGGCTTTCTGCGTTTTTCCGAAAGCGTAGAAGGCATATTATACGCTCGTTTCGAACCCGATAACAACATCGCCGATTTGCTTTTGCCGCATTTTAAAGCGCGCTTTAACGACCTGCCCTTTGCTATTCACGACGCAAAACGTAACGTTGCCGCAATGTGCGACGGCAAGCAGGCAAAAGTTGTGAACGCCCGCGTTTCGTTTGTGGAACTCAGCGCAAACGAAAGTGCTTTCGGCGCTTTGTGGCGCGAATATTATAAAGACGTAAACATCGAATCGCGCAAAAACGAACGCCTTATGCGTTCGTATATGCCCGCAAGATATTTAAAAAACATGCCCGAAAAAAGCGTCGCTTCAATGTAACCGTCCGGCTTAAAACACACGAAATCATCAAACATATTTTTAAGCATATCCTTTTTTCTCACATAAATAAACGAAAAAAACTTCGCTCGATACAGCGAAGTTTTTTCGTGTTTTTTTTCAAATTGAAATTTTAAGCGCTACTTTATTTTATTTATCGTTTGCCGAACGCATTTCTTTAGATAGTTCGGCTTTTTCGTTTACTTCTTCGGGCGAACGATAACTTTTTACCGCCCGCTTTAAAACAGCCTGCAATTTTTCTGAGCGCAAAACGTTTTTATCTTCTTCGACAGCCTCTTTCAGGTCAAAGATGATTTTATTCATCTGTTCGCGTGTGAGCGGATTGTCGCGTTCGATAAAAATCTTTTCGTTCTCGGTCTTTTTTAAATTTTCGGTTTTTAAAAGCAGTTCTTCATAAAGTTTTTCGCCTTGCCGAAGTCCCGTTTCTTTTATTTCGATATCTTTATACGGAGCAAACCCGAAAAGGCGAATCATTTCTTCGGCTAAATCGATAATTTTTACGGGTTTACCCATGTCGAGAACGAACAGTTCTCCGTTTTTCGCCATTGCGCCCGCCTGCATTGCAAGTTGCGCCGCTTCCGAAACCGTCATAAAATATCTTATAACGCGTTTATCGGTAACGGTAACCGGGCCGCCCCCCATAATCTGTTCTTTAAAAAGCGGAATAACCGAGCCGTTTGAACCGAGCACGTTGCCGAACCTTACAGCCGAAAAAATCGTTTTACCGTCCGTTCGGCACTGCACCGCCATTTCGCAAAGACGCTTCGAGGCGCCCATCACGTTGGTCGGATTAACCGCTTTATCAGTCGAAATAAGGATAAAGTTTTTAACGCCTGATTCTTCGGCGACGTCTGCTACGTTATACGTTCCGAAAACGTTGTTTTTTATCGCTTCGCCGTTGCAGCGCTCCATAAGCGGAATGTGCTTATGCGCAGCGGAATGGAAAACCACGTCGGGCTTATAAGCGGCAAAAACGGCGCGAAGCCGATCGCGGTCACGCACCGAACCGATTTCGACGATGACGTTAAGCGAATTTCCGTATTTAAAACGAAGCGACTGCTCTAAAACGTAGGCGTTGTTTTCGTATATATCGAAAATAATAAGTTGTTTCGGGTTACATTCGGCAAGGGTTCGGCAAATCTCGCTGCCTACCGAACCGCCCCCGCCTGTTACAAGCACGGTTTTGCCCGCATAAAAGGCGCGCGTTTCATCGCTTAGCACATTTTTTTCGCCGCGCGATAACAATTCTTCGACTGCAATGTTTTTATAAACTTTTTTCATACGGTCTCTCTCGCAATATACCTGTTTTTCAGCTGTTTTCGTTCGACATAGAACCAAACAAAAAAGCCGAAGCCGATTGAATTATCGTCGATCGGTCGGCTTTTATTTTCGGGTTAACGTAACTTTTATACTATTTTACCGCAAAATCATCTCTTCGACAAAACGTTCTTTTCGTAATCTTTAATTTCGGCAATCCAATTTTCCGAAACGCCTTCGCGTTTAAGATATTCGTTCCACACGTCGCCGAACGGAAGCGTTTTCACTTCTTCCTGCATAACCAAAAGATCGGTAAAATCTGCGTCGTTTTGCAATTTTTTAAGGCTTTCATTAGGAAGAAGCAGAGCGTTTAAAAGCGCTTTTTCAAAACTTCGCACCCCCACAACCCAAGCAAAAATTCTGTTAATGCTTGCGTCGAAATAGTCGAGCGCGATGTGAACGCGGTTAATCGCGTTATTGCGGACGATTTCTTTTGCGATTTCTTTGGTTTCGTCATCGAAAATAACAACGTGGTCGCTATCCCAGCGAACGGGACGGGTAACGTGCAACGCGATTTCGTCGAAATAGCACAAGAGCGCCGAGATCTTATCCGAAACGACTTCAGTCGGATGATAGTGTCCGTTATCCATAAGCGGAACTATGCCGTGCGTAGCGGCAAAAAGCAAACCGAATTCGCTGCTGCCCGCCGTGTAACTTTCAACGCCGATACCGAAAACTTTCGATTCAACGCAAGGTTTAACCAAATTCTTGTCGTATCCGACCGATAAAATCTGTTCGATACTGTCTTTATAACGAAGGCGAGGAGAGAGTCTGTCCGACGGAACGTCCTTGAATCCGTCGCCTATCCATATATTCATTACGCAAGGAACGCCCGTTTCGCGCGCAAAATATTCGGCGATCTTTATGCAGCATTTGCCGTGATCTATCCAGAACTTACGAACGGTTTCGTCGGGACTGGTAAGCGTAAGCCCGTCTTTCACCATCGGGTGCGAAAAATAAGTGGGGTTAAAATCGATACCCATACCGTGTTTTTTCGCAAACTCTACCCACGGAGCGAAATGTTCGGGTTTAAGCGCGTTTCTGTCGGCGCGGTTCGAATCGTTCATTATCGCGTAGGAAGCGTGAAGATTAAGTTTCTTTTTGCCGGGGGCATATTTTAAAACCGTTTCCATATCCTGCATAAGCTCTTCGGGTGTTCTTGCTCTGCCGGGATAATTGCCGGTTGTCTGAATGCCGCCGCTAAGGCTGCCCGTTCCGTCGAACCCGCGAACGTCGTCGCCCTGCCAGCAATGCACTGCAACGGGAACGTTTTTTACGATTTCAAGCGCTTTTTCAACGTCGACGCCGTATTCGGCGTATATCTTTTTCGTTTCTTCGAATCTGGTCATTTTTTAATTCCTTAAAATTTATTTTTAAAATAAAATTTTCGGTTTTGCCCGTTTGCCCGCTAACGGGCAAACGCACAAATTTACCGTATCGAATTATAACATGACTATTTCAGATTGTCAATAATAAAAAAGAAAAAATACGATTAAGCAGCATAAAAACGAATAAAATACCATAATCCGATCAAAGTTTACCATATACCTGCGCCGTAAAACTAACGCAAAAAATTTTTTATTTAAAAGCTTTTTTAAATTGACAATCCGGCTGCTTAAATGATAACATGTTGCGGTATGATAGCGATTATTGCCGAAAAACCCAGCCTTGCTCGAAACATCGCCGCAGGGATAGGAAAAATGGAGCGAAAAAACGGCTGGCTCGAAAACGAAAACTACATAGTAACTTGGGCTTTCGGGCATTTGTTTTCGCTTTGCGATATCGAAGACTATGCTTTTGAGCGCTTTTCGGCAAACGAAAAAACCGACGCAAACGATGAAATCTTACAAAAAAGCGACGCTCACCAAAAGCCGGTCTGGTCGATAGAAGGATTGCCCTGCTTTCCCGAGCAGTTCCGTTTTAAACTGAAAACCGTAAACGGAAAAACGGACGAAGGCGTAAAAAAACAATTCGAAACGATTAAATATCTTTTAAACCGCGCCGACGTAACCGAAATTGTAAACGCGGGCGACTCGGACAGAGAAGGCGAAATAATTGTTAGATTATGCGTTAAAAACGCGCTCGAATCGCAAAAGCCCTTTTACAGACTGTGGCTTCCCGATCAGACGCCGCAAACCGTAAAAAAGGCGCTTTCTGAAATGAAAAGCGAGCAAGAATACGAAAACCTTGCAAGCGAAGGTTTTGCTCGCACTTATATCGACTGGCTTTACGGCGTAAACCTTACGCGTTTTGCAACTCTTAAAACAGGTACCCTTCTTCGAGTCGGGCGCGTTATCGTTCCAATCGTAAAAGCCATTTACGACCGCGACAGAGAAATCGAAAATTTTACACCCGAAATTTATTTTGCGCTCGTTTCGCGCGCGCAGACGAACGGCGAAACCATAGAACTTTGCTCGAAGTATAAATTCGGCAAAGACGAAAAAGCAAAAGCCGACGAATGTTGCAGGCGGATGAATTTGCTTAAAGCCGTAGTAACCGACAAAAAAACAAAAAAAGAAACGCTATCGGCAGGCAAACTTTATTCGCTTACCAAACTTCAGAACTTTTTGGGCAAAAAGTATAAAATGCCTATGGAAAAAAGCCTTGCCATAGCGCAGTCTCTTTACGAAAAAGGATATTTAAGTTACCCCAGAACGAACTCGGAATATCTTGCGACGAACGAAAAAGACAAAATTAAAAAAATTCTTGCAAACGTGAAAAGCATTGGTTACCCCGTTTGTTTCAAAGACAAAAAAACTATTTTCGACGATTCGAAAATCGAATCGCACTCCGCCCTTACCCCTACCTATCAGATACCCGAAAAAGAAAAACTTTCGCCCGACGAATCTATTGTTTACTCGGCTGTTATGCGCAGATTCGTGGCTGTTTTCTGCAAAGAAGAATGCCTTGTAGAGCGAACCGAACTTACCGTTTCGCTCGGCGGCAAAGAAGATTATTCTCTTAAAGGCACCGTAGTTTTGCAAAGCGGCTGGACAAAATTCGACGGCGGCGACAAAAAAGACAAAATTTTGCCCGCCCTTAAAAAAGGCGACGAAGTAAACGTAGACTTTAAACCCGAAGAAAAGCAAACTACCCCGCCGAAACATTACACGATTGAAACTTTAAACAACTATTTAAAAAACCCTTTTAAAGACGATAAAGCGCAGGCAGACAAAAACGCGCCCGAAAACGATGACGAAGAATACAAGGCAATTTTCAAAGGTCTTGAACTCGGAACCGAAGCCACAAGAACAGGCATTATCGACAACGCAAAAAAAAGCGGCTATATTTCGCTCGAAAAAGACGTTTATAAAATAGAAAACCACGGCAGGTTTTTAATAGAACAACTTAATCTTATGCATATAGTTATGGATAAGTATAAAACGAGCGAACTCGGTCAGGCGTTAAAAAAAGTTTACCGCGGCGAAATAGAAATCAAAGACAGCGTCGATATGGCAAAACAAACCATTACCGAAGTTTTTAACGCCGAAAAAAATTCACCGAGCGGATTTTACGGCGATAAAGCAGGCGTTTGCCCTATATGCGGAAAAGACGTAGTTCGCGGCAGATACGCATACGGCTGCACCGGTTATAAAGAAGGCTGCAAATTCAAAATCAATTTTTCGATTTTAGGCACGCCCGTTTCGCTTAAAGACGCGCAAAACATTTTAACAAACGGCGAAACCGACGAACTCGAATTTGTTTCGAAAGCAGGCAAAAAGTTTAAATGCAAACTTAAATTAGATAATCAAAGCGGCAATATTAACTTTGACTTTAAAAAATAAAAAAAGCAAAAATAGCCTTATTCCGAGTTTTTTCGGAATAAGGCTATTTTCGTAATTGCTTGCAAAATTTAAGAAAATATAAGCGATTTTAAAAATTTTTATGTCACGCGTAATTTTGTTTTTACACAAAATACCGCGTGTTTTTTTATTTTATTAAATTATTTTGCGATAAGTTCGCAAACGTTATCGGCAAGCGCCGTAGGATCTTTTACAGACATCCCTTCTATAATTTCGGCAAGTCCCAAAAGCACGGCAGAAATCTTTTTAAGTTCGTCTTTATCGTTTTCGTAAAGCGATTTAATCTTCGTATAAACGGCGTGATCTTTATTTATTTCAAGAACTTTGTTCGCCTTAACTTCGTTGTTTGCGTTAGGCATCGCACCCAGAACTTTTTCCATTTCGAGCGACACCTCGCCCTCCGCGGTAAGACATACGGGGTGATTTTTTATTCTCGAAGATATTCTCACCTTCGATACCGCCCCGCCGAGCGAGTCTTTAATAAAGTCGGCAAGTTCTTTATCTTCTTCGGACGTATCTTCTTCGTCGATTCCGAGATCGCCGCCCGAAACGCTTCTGAATTGTTTTTCGTTATAAGCGTTTATAAACTTCAAAGCGAACTCGTCTACGTCGTCGGTCATACACAAAACGTCGTAACCCTTTTCGGCAACTTTATCGAGTTGCGGCAAAAGTTTGATGCCTTCGACGCTTTTACCCGTAGCGTAATAAATGTATTTCTGATCTTCGGGCATCGCCGAAACGTATTCTTTAAAGGTAACGTATTTATCCTGCTTGATCGAGTAATATAAAAGCAAATCCTGAAGCATGTCTTTATTCATGCCAAAGCCCTGATAAATACCGAATTTAAGTTGAAGCCCGAACGCCTTGAAAAACTCTTCGTATTTTGCCCTGTCAGACGCGAGCATATTTTCAAGTTCCTGTTTGATTTTCTTTTCGACCGAGTTTGCGATGGCTTTAAGTGCGCGCGACTGCTGAACGGTTTCACGCGAGACGTTAAGAGAAATGTCGGTATCGATAACGCCGCGGACAAAACTGAAATAGTCGGGAAGCAAATCTTTACACTTATCGGTTATAAGCACGCCGTTGGTGTAAAGTTTAAGCCCTTTTTCGTAATTTTTCGAATAATAGTTATACGGCGCTTTTTTAGGAATAAACAACAACGCCTTAAACTCTACCGCACCTTCCATCGAAAAATGCAACGTTACGGCGGGCGCTTCGGTATCGTAGAACGAATCCTTATAAAATTCTTCGTATTCTTCGGGTTTTATTTCGGCTTTGTTGCGTTTCCAAAGCGGTTTCATGTTGTTAAGCGTTTCAAGTTGCTCGGTCTTTTTCGGCTGCTCGCCTTCGGGTACGTCGTAATCGTATTTCGTGCAGAGCATGCGGATAGGATAACTTATATAATTGCTGTATTTTTTTACGAGCGACTTTAACGTGTATTCTTCCAAAAATCTCGAATAATCTTCGCCGTCTTCGTCTTTCTTAAGATGAAGCGTTATTTCGGTGCCGTTGCCTTCTTTTTCGGCTTCGATTATTTCATAACCTTCGGCGCCGCCGCTGATCCATTTATACGCTTTTTCTTCGCCGTAAGCTTTGGATAAAACTTCTACTTTGTCGCTTACCATAAACGCCGAATAAAAACCTACGCCGAACTGCCCGATTATGTTTATATCGTCGGCTTTAAGTTCTTCGTTTCCCTTTTTGAAATCGAGCGAACCGCTTTTCGCTATAACGCCGAGATTGTTTTCGAGTTCTTCGCTCGTCATACCTATACCGT
This sequence comes from Christensenellaceae bacterium, assembly GCA_034104345.1. GTDB lineage: Bacteria > Bacillota > Clostridia > Christensenellales > Borkfalkiaceae > HGM11416. The sequence goes on from JAXEDY010000032.1 coordinate 53,096, forward strand.
TATCTTTAACGGTTAAAGTGCGCGCATCTTTATCCACAACCAGATCTATCGCAAAGTCGCAGCGCGTAAGCCCCGTCGAGCCGAGTTGCAAACTTTTAAAATAAAGTTTATCTATCGCGTCGCTTGCGTTCGACAAAAGTTCGCGCAAAAATATTTCTTTATTCGTATATATCGAATTTATCATTAAATCCAATACTTTTTGCGATTCCGCTTTAAATTTTTTCATATAAAATCACTCCTTAATCTTTATAATTTAAGCGCGAAACAAACGAACGATTACTTGCAATTCGTCATCTCACGGCAACGTTACGTCGCCTTACGAATTTGCAGTCAAACAGCACGTTTGTTAGCACTCTTTTTAATTGACTGCCAATATTTTATACCCGCAACCGAATTTTGTCAAGAGTTTTTCGCAAGTTTTTCAATTTTTTTTTAAATCGGACAAAACGTATGCTTTTGCAAACCAATACCGACTTATAAATCTCAAATAAAAACAAATCTTTAAAACATCTCCTCAAACAAAAAACAATAAATAAATATAAAAAACGAGCGTTTATTTTGAACGCCCGTTTTTCGGTTTGTTTATAAATTTTTTAATTTCAGCTATTTTGAATAAACGATTTTTCCGCCGCGAACGGTGTAAAGTACCGTGAAATCGTTTTTATCCAAAACGGCAAAATCGGCGCGTTTACCCACGGCAATGCTGCCGCGTTCGTTATAAACGCCAAGGTTAATAGCGGGGTTTTTCGAAGCAAAATCTACGGCTTCGCAGAAAGGAACGCCGCACTTTTCAACCATATTTTTAACCGCGCGGTTCATGGTTAAAACGCTGCCCGCCAAAGTTCCGTCGGCAAGGCGCGCTTCGCCGTTTTTAACGTAAACGGTTTGCCCGCCGAGTTCGCTTATGCAGTCGCCCATATTTTTGGCGCGCATTGCGTCGGTTATGGAAATTACTTTGCCCTGCGGTTTGTTTTTAATTAAAAGTTTAAGAGCGGGAACGCAAACGTGAATGGTATCGGCGATAATTTCGCAGGCAAGCCCGTCGGTTAAAAGAGCCGCCCCCACAACGCCTACCGCTCTGTGCGTAAAACCGCTTTGCGCGTTATAGGTGTGAGTAATCTGTTTTGCACCGTCTTCGTGTGCTTTAACGACCTGCTCGTAAGTAGCACAAGTGTGCCCCACGCTCGCGTTTACGCCGATTTTCGCAAGATGTTTTATAAGTTCGCCGTTTTCGTCGCATTCGGGAGCAAGCGTAACGATTTTAATGTTTCCGCCGCTTATTTTATTGAATTCGTCGAATTCTTTTACCGAAGGAGTGATAATATATTCGTGCGGCTGGGCCCCCGCTTTCGCAACGTTTATAAACGGACCTTCGAGATGCACGCCCAGAACTTCGGCTCCTTCTTCTACGTTCGCTTTTTTATATTCGTTTACCGCAGAAAGCGCTTTCAAAATGTTTTCGCGGCTTTGCGTCATGGTGGTTGCCAAAAACGCAGTGGTGCCTTCGCCCGCAACCGAATTCGCTATGGTTTTAAGCGCCTCAACGGTGCCATCCATAGCGTCGGCACCCGCAGCTCCGTGAATATGCTCGTCGATAAAGCCCGGTAATACGACGGCGTTTTCGGGAAGTTCCAGCATATCAGCCACGTGTCCGCACGCGTTGCCGGTGCAGCCGCCTTCGTTAATTTTTGTTATCACCCCGTTTTCGAAACGAAGCGAAGCCTTAACAAGACCTTTTCCTTCGACGTAAATAATTGAATTTTTAAATCCGTTCATTTTCATTCTCCTGTTTTTATTTTTAATTGTTACGCAACTTACATAAAACACATAAATAAAACCGTGTTAACGAATTTCTTCGCTTCGGTTTATTTTTTTATAATTTAAGTATAGCACAAAATTTAAAAAACTTAAAACTCTTTTTTTAAGTTTTTTCAATGTTTTTTGCACAAAAAGAAACGTTTAAGGCAAAAATTAACATAATATTATATTTCAGGCTATTAAAAAAGCTGTTTTTGCGTTTCAAATCAAAAAAAATTTTAAAAGCAATTGATTTTTTTTAAAATTAAGAGTATAATTTTTTTAAATAAACTTAAATTATGCAAGAACTACTTTTCGACGCTTTTTCAGACAGCGTAAAAATTTTTATATTCGTTTTTGCCGTAAATTTTATATTTTCGTTTTTCGAAGATAAAATCTCGCAAAAAAAACTCGGCAAAAATTATGCGTCGGTTCCGCTTGCCGCGGCGCTCGGGCTGCTTCCGCAATGCTGTTTTTCGGTTGTGGCAAGCGATAAATACGCAAAACGCAAAATTTCGGCGGGGACGCTTATAGCCGTTTTTATTGCGACAAGCGACGAAGCCCTCCCCGTTTTTTTGTCGGCGGGAAGCAAATGGTATACCATTTTACCAATGCTCGGCGTAAAATTTTTAATTGCGGTGATTGCCGGTTTTTTGTTCGATTTACTTTTTTCAAAAGTTTCGGCTGTAAATTCTTCTTTCCCCGAAAAAACAAATGCGCACATGGCAGAACGCGCGAACGATTCCGCCCCCGACGCGCAAAACAAAAACGCCGACTGCGGTTGCGGATGCCACAAACACGAGCATAATATCAAAAACACAGAACAATTGCCCGCGCGGCTTTTTGTCGACAGACATATTTGCCACCCGCTTTTACATTCGCTAAAAACCTTTGCGGTTATTCTTATTGTAAACGTAGCGTTCGCGTTTTTAATCTATTTTATAACCGAAGAACGACTTATCGGATTTTTACAAACCAACAGATATTTATCGCCTTTAATTTCGACAATAGTCGGACTTATTCCGAACTGCGCTTCGTCAGTTCTTATTTCTAAACTTTATTTAACGGGAGGTATTTCGTTCGGAGCATGTTTAAGCGGGCTTACCGCAAACGCAGGGCTTGGATTATTCTATTTGTTTAAAACCGAAAAAAAGGTAAAAAACGTTTTAATAATAACAGTATATTTAATTACCGTTTCTGTTTTATCGGGATACCTGTGCTGCCTTATAACTTCGTTTTAACGCTTAAAACAGGTTTTGCGTTAAAAATAAAATATTTAAAACTACCCTAAAAATCAAGTGTTTTTGATTATTTTACCATAAAAGAAAAGGCGGTACATTTTTTAACTGCACCGCCCACAATCTTTGCTTTTAAGTTATTTTTTGAAATTCATCAGAATGTCGATAGATTTTCTGATGTCTGCCGACATATCTTCAACGGCCTGCGAATCTTCACGAAGCACTAAACTTCCTACGCCGTGCGACATAAATACGGCGGTAGTTTTTACTTCCATCGCGGGGCTCGCACCGTTTGCGATAGCAAGTTTAACGATCTCTTCAATATATGGTTCAAGAGAGGTAAGAGTGTGTTCACGAATAGCCCAACGCACGGTTCTGTGCATGTTTTCGGCATATTTATCCCTAAATTCTTTTACAACTATTTTGAGTTCGTCGAAGAAGTGATATAAACCGTTTGCAGGATCTGCTTTAGCAAATTCTACAAGTTCGTCAAATTTCTTATCGTAGGGAACGAAGAAGTTGTCTATAACGTCCGAAAACAAACTGTCTTTCGAACGATAGTAATAATAAAACAACCCGACTTCGCAGTCTACGCTTTTTACGATGCTTCGAACGCTCGTTCCGTCGTAGCCGTTCTCAAAAAACAACTTTGTGGCAGATTCGATAATTTTATTTTTCGTTCCGCCGATATACTTTGGTTTTCTTGACATTTTTTTTCCTCACATAAATTATTTTTTCATCGGTTTGCGCGGCTCTGTCGCACGCCGCATTTCATACGGCATATTTTAGCAGTTATTTTTTATTATGTCAAGCAAAAAAACAGAACATTGCTCGATTTTGGCGCTTTTTTTAACTTTTTTATAATAATCGATACGTTTTATTCAAAGACAGGTTTTTTCGGTTAAAAACATGTCTTTTTTTATGCTGCCGTAATATCCTTAACGTAATCGTAATAGGTCTTTGCGTTTACGTTTTTGAAACTTACCGCTTTTATCTCGCCGATTTTTATGCCGTTTTTATATACGATTATAATGCCTGTTTCGTCTCCTGCATTAAGCGGTGCTTTTATGTTTTCACTCGCTTTGAATTCGATTTTAATATCTTCTTTTTCATTTTTTCTTCCGAAAACGAAAAAGTCTTTTTGCGGAGAAACTTCCGCATAACCTTGTTTGCCTCCCCTGACCTGCACTTTTTCGTCGAGCGGCACATTTTTATCGAGTACTGTTTTCGATTCGTAATTTGCAAAGCCGTAATCGAACATAGACGAAACGTCTTTAAACCTCGTTTTCCCGTCCGCTTCTTTAATTACAACCGAAATTAGTCGCATCGAACCGCGCTTTGCCGTAGCCGCAAGGCAAAAGCCTGCTTCGCTTGTAAAACCGGTTTTTCCTCCGTCGCACCCGCTGTAAAATTTTACGAGTTTATTTGTGTTTGTAAGCGTAGTCGTTCTGCCGCCGGAATGTTCGATTTCGTCTAAATATATACTACTGAACGTAAAATAATCTTTGTGCGAAATGAGTTCGCAAAGCATTTTCGCAACGTCTTTCGCACAAGAATATTGCGTAGGTTTGTTAAGTCCCGTACAGTTTGAAAACAGCGTGTCGTTAAGCCCCGTTTCGGCGGCTTTTTTATTCATTTCGCTAACGGCGTTTTGTTCGCTGCCGAAAAGTCGTTCGGCTATGGCTACGCTTGCGTCGTTAGCGGAAGCAACAACTATCGACTTTATCAAATCGCGAGCTTTATAAACCCCGCCTTCTTCTAAAAACGCCTGCGATCCGCCCATACCGCTTGCCGCGGCGCTTACGGTTATATCTTCGTCTAAATTAAGTTCTCCTTTTTCTACTTTGTCGAACGCTAAATTCAAAAGCATAATTTTAGTCATCGATGCGATAGGCAATCTGTCTGTTTCGTTTTTCGACCAGATAAGCGTTCGGCTTCCATAGTCCATAAGATAGGCACTTTTAGCCGAAACATCGATTTCCGCTTGCTCGTCAGCGCGGGCAAAACCGATTACGTCTGACATAATTACACCTAAAATTAAAGGTAATACGAGCATTTTTAAATATTTTTTCATTTTGCGTTTTCTCCTTGAATCTATTTTTTGCAAAATAAAAAATATTATACACACGTGCCGACTTCCACGCTTATGCCGTTTGTTTTCGGTTTAAAAATAAATATTAATCGGGCGTATTATAACTATTAAAAAGGTTGCTTCAAACAATACCGCTATTAAATAAACAACCAAACTTACGGCAAAGAAAACGAGCAATTTGCTAAATTCAAGAGCACCCCTTTCGCCTTCGCATTTTAACTTTTCGCGCTCTTTATAATAAGAGATTAAGTTGACCGAAAGAAGGACTATCGCCGCCGCCCTTATAACCGCAGACGGAAAAATTATTAAAATATAAAAACATAATCCGATAACCGAAAGCGCATCGTAAAAAGCGACCGCAATTACCCCAGAAACGAAAGCAAAATACCCCACGAGCAATATATGAACAGGCACGAGCCATATAGTAATTCCGCAAAGCGTAACTATTATCAGTATGCCCGCCCCGCCGATAAATTTAGAAAAAACATACTTCCACACCGAAGCCGACGGGGTAAAAACTATCTCTAAAAAACCGCACGCGCTGTCCGAAAGCAAAACTTTTTCGCTGTTTTTTGCAAAATAACCGCCGCAACAAACGCATAAAACAAACAATCCGCAACAAATAAAAAAATAAACAAGGTTTTGTTTTATCGCCGTAATCGTTTTAAAAAATAATTCGGACATAAAAAAACTTCCATAAAGCATTTTATGAAAGTCGGTTTATTTTTTATTACAATGCGTCTTTAATCACACCTAAACACCGCGCCGAAAAATAGCCGCAAACAATTTATTTTTTAAGCATGTTTTCAACCGAAATAGCGTAACCGCGGGTTGCGTCGTTTAAAAACACATGCGTTACCGCGCCAACGAGTTTGCCTCTTTGAACAATGGGGCTTCCGCTCATACCCTGAACGATTCCGCCCGCCGCCGAAATAAGTTTTTCGTCGATGATTTTTATTACCATATTTTTGTTTTCTTTGTCGCCGTTATCGACTTTTACTATGCTTATCGAATAAACTTCCGGTTCGGATCCTTCTATCGTCGCGTAAATCTGCGCAGCCCCGACCTCGGGGCTACCCGTTTCGATAACGAGACGCGTATCGTAAGCCGATTTTTCGTCGAACGTGCCTGTTAAACCGATAACGGTGTTTTCTTTAACGTCACCCAGCCGCTGCTTACGAACAATACTTCCCTTAAGTTCGCCCGCTCTGCCTCGTTCGCCTTTAACAACGCCGGTTATAACGCATTTATAGCAATACCCGCCGTTTACTTTCAACAAATTGTTATATTCGTCGGCAATAGGATGCCCGAGCGAATAAAATTCGCCGCTCGGCTTTATAAAAGTGACCGTTCCAAGTCCCGAAAGATAATCGCGGATAAGCACGCCGATTTTGTATTTTCCGCCTAAATCTTTAACGGGATAAACGTTACAAAGCCGTTTTTTCCCGTCGGACAGAACTTCGGCAACCAATCCGCCGCCTTTATAAACGGATAAAACTTCGTCTATGTTTGAAGCAATCGTTATTTTTTTGCCGTCGAGAGATAAAATAACGTCGCCAGCCTTAATTCCCGCTTCTTTGGCGGGCAAAAACACACCGTTTTCGGCAACGACTTCGGCAAGCCCGACAACGTGAGCGCCTTCGCCCGCCAGGTCGAATCCAAGAGGAAAACCGCCGAGATAAACTTCGTTTTGTTTAAATTCGGCGGCAAAAGCCCTTTTTGAATTGCTACCTCCAACGTTATTTATTTCAAGCGGAGCGCAAAACAGCGCAAAAACCGCGATAAGTATTAAAAAATTTTTCAGTTTAAATTTCATAAATTCCCCCGTCCCGATTATTATGCGTAGCAAAAAATCTATTATGTATTTAATTTTTCGCAAAAAACCAAACGTAAAAATCCCTCCGCCCCTAAAATCGCTTGCCGCAAAACGGCATATAAAAAACCGCCCGAAAGATTTCTTCTTCCGAACGGCTTACTGCTTTTACCAAAAAATTTTTACAAAAAATGTTTTAAAGTTTTCAATCGATTTTGAATTCTCGTCCGAAATAAATCAAACTATACCCTGAGCCATCATAGCGCTTGCAACTTTTTCAAACCCGGCGATATTCGCGCCCGCAACGTAATCTCCGTCGAGATCGTAACGCTTTGCCGCCGCGTCGATATTCTCGTAAATACCTTCCATAATGCCTTTAAGCGTTTCGTCTACTTTTTGCGCACTCCAATACATTCTGCCCGACGACTGAGCCATTTCGAGAGCCGAAGTGGCAACGCCGCCCGCGTTTGCAGCCTTTGCCGGCAAAAACAAAATGCCCGCGCCCTGAAACGCGGCTATCGCTTCTAACGTAGAAGGCATATTCGCGCCTTCTCCCACGCATTTTACGCCGTTTTTAATTAAAACTTCGGCGGCGGTCGCGTCGATTTCGTTCTGCGTTGCGCACGGAAAAGCAACGTCGCACGGAATAGTCCAAATACCCTTGCACCCTTCGTGATACTCTGCGGTTTTAACTTCGGCAACGTATTCTTTTATGCGTCCGCGGCGAATTTCTTTAATTTGCTTAACAACAGACAAATCAATGCCGTTTTTATCGTAAATATATCCGTTCGAATCGGACATGGCAACGACCTTTGCACCGCAATCGACCGCTTTCCGGCAGGCGTAAATAGCAACGTTTCCGCTACCCGAAATAATAACCGTTTTGCCGTAAAGCGACTGATTTCTGTCTTTTAAGGCGCGTTCAGTCATATAAATCAGTCCGTAACCCGTAGCTTCGGTGCGAATAAGCGAGCCGCCGTAAGAAAGCCCGCGCCCCGTAAGCACGCCGACGTGTTCGTTGCGTATGCGCTTATATTGCCCGAACAAATAGCCGATTTCGCGCCCGCCAACGCCTATATCGCCTGCGGGAACGTCGGTATCGGCGCCGATATGAGCGCAAAGTTCGGTCATAAAACTTTGACAAAAACGCATAATTTCGCCGTCGGATTTGCCTTTCGGATCAAAATCCGAACCGCCCTTGCCGCCGCCTATCGGCAGCCCCGTAAGCGAGTTTTTTAAAATTTGTTCAAGCCCCAAAAATTTTATTACAGAAAGGTTAACCGTCGGATGGAAACGAAGCCCGCCCTTATAAGGTCCTATCGCGCTGTTAAACTGCACGCGATAACCCTTGTTTACGCGAACGACGCCCGCGTCGTCTACCCACGGAACGCGGAACATTATAACGCGTTCGGGTTCGACAAACCGTTCGAGCAGCGCCGCTTTTTCATATTCGGGGTGTGCTTTTATAACCGGCGCAAGCGATTTTAAAATTTCGGTTGCCGCCTGATGAAATTCGGGTTCGTTCGGGTTTTTTGCTATCGTTTCTTTAAGAACTCTTTCGATATATTCCATAATACGTCTTTACGCTCCTGTCGGCATTTTGTTATCGTAACACACTTACTTAAAAAAGTATATAACATTTTTTTTGCGATTGCAATAACATAAACAAAAAATACGAAAAAAAAGTTTTCGTATTTTTTAGGCGTTATATAAGATTTTTTTATGCTTTTTATTTTTTATTCAGGCTTGCTTAAAACGATTTGCAAATTCACAAACAACGCCGCAAAACGATTTATTCAAGCGAACGGAACTGATAGTTATAAAGTTCGGCGTAAGCGCCGCCTTTTTCTATAAGTTCGGCATGCGTGCCGCGTTCCTCAATCCCGTTTGTTCCGACAACCACTATTTCGTCGGCGTTTTTAACGGTTGAAAGACGATGTGCCACGACTATCGTGGTTCGCCCTTCCGAGAGTTTTTCAAGGCTTTTCTGAACGAGCATTTCGGTTGCGTTGTCGAGCGCCGAAGTTGCTTCGTCGAGAATAAGCACGGGCGGATTTTTCAAAAAGGCGCGGGCTATAGAAATTCGTTGCTTTTGCCCGCCCGAAAGTTTTACTCCGCGTTCGCCGACGTAGGTATCGTAACCGTCGGGCAATTCTTTAACGAATTCGTCGATATTCGCAAGTTTCGCGGCGGCTCTTATCTCGTCTTCGGTTGCGTCAAGTTTTCCGTAGGCAATGTTTTCGCGCACGCTTCCGCCGTATAAAAACACGTCTTGCTGAACGATCCCTATGTTTCGCCTTAAATCTTTAAGCGGAATATCTCTTATATCTATGCCGCCTATCGTGATTTTTCCTTCGTCGATTTCGTAAAATCTGGGGATAAGGTTGCAAAGCGTGGTTTTTCCGCCGCCCGAAGCGCCGACAAGCGCCACGGTCTGCCCTCTTTTTATGGTTAAATTAAGATTTTTTATTACCTGTTTATGTTTGTTTTCGCCCGATTTATTTACCGTTTCCTTAACAAGGTTGTCGCCGCACGCAAATTCGGATAGTTCGGAAGATTCCGGCGATTTATCATACGAAAAACTTACGTTTTCGAAAACCACGTCGCCCTTTAAAACGTCTACTCTTATTTTTCCCTCGTCTTTTTCGGGTTGGATTTCCATTATTTCGCGGAATCGTTTAAAGCCCGACATACCCATTTCGACCTGTTCGAACAAACTTACGAAAGTGCTTATAGGCGAAATAAGCGTGGTAACGTATAAAATATACGCCGCCAGATCGCCCGACGAAATTCTGCCCTTTGCAAAAAATATTCCGCCGGCTACAAGCGAAGCGAGATATAAAATATCCACGCAAAAAGTCATCGACGTGCCGAACTCGGCTATCATTAAATAGTTTTTGCGGCGCGCTTCTTTAAAGGCGTTATTCGAACGGGCGAATTTTTTAATCTCGTATTCTTCGGCGCCGTAAGAACGAGAAACCCTTATGCCCGAAACCGAACTTTCCACTTCGGCGTTTATGCCCGCCGTGGTTTCGCGCGTTTCATCGAAAACTTTAAGCATTTTTCCGCGTATCAGCGTAACAATCGTAATTAAAAACGGCATTATTAAAAACACGATAAGAGACAGATACGGATCTATCGTAATTATTAAAATAAGCGCGCCGATTATGGTAACGAACGACAAAAATACGTCTTCGGGACCGTGGTGAGCAAGTTCGGATACTTCGAACAAATCGTTGGTAAGGCGCGACATTATTGCGCCCGTTTTTGTTTCGTCGAAGTATGAAAAAGGCAATTTTTCGAGATGCGCGAAAAGTTCGGCGCGCATGTTCGACTGAATGTTGTTGCCGAGCAGATGCCCCCAATAGTCCACGCAATATTTAAGCGCCGCTTTTAAAACAAAAATAGCAAGCATTACGCCGCCCCATATAAGAACCTTGTTTACAAGCCCCGCCGGCGCGTAAACGTTTATTATATTGCGCGCTATCGAAGGATAAATAAGATTGCAAAGCGAAATTAAAAGAGCGCAGAACAAATCGAACGCGAACTCTTTTTTATACGGTTTGTAATAAGAAGCAAACATTGCAAGATTGCTTTTTTTGTTATTTGTTTTTTTTGATATTTTGGCTTTTGTTCGTTGCATATTCAAATTAAGTCACCCGCCCGATTCCGCTGCTTAAAGTGCAATTTTAATTGCAAAACGCATTATAAAATTTATAATATCATCAAATGCGAAAATAAGCAACTTTTTTAAACGGACTATAAGCGTTTTTTAGGTTAAAATTCATTTTTTACATATGTTTTTTATAGGCGGATTTTTATTTTTTTATGCGCGGTTTAAAAATATTTGACAACGCGCGCGAAAGTGGTATATAATTTTCAAGTTAGCCGTGAGGGATTTAAGCCCGTTAAATTTTATGTGCTTAGTCCCGCTCGGCTGGGAGTTATTTATATGCAGAGAGAAAACGTAAGAAACGTGGCGATTATAGCGCACGTAGACCATGGCAAAACTACTTTGGTCGACGCTCTTTTAAAACAAAACGGCGTGTTTCGCCAAAACGAAGTCGTTCAGGAACGCGTGATGGACAGCAACGACTTAGAGCGCGAGCGCGGCATTACCATACTTGCAAAAAACACGGCGGTGCACTATAACGGCGTTAAGGTAAATATAGTCGACACGCCGGGACATGCCGATTTCGGCGGCGAAGTAGAACGCATTTTGTCGATGGTAGACGGCGTGGTTTTATTGGTAGACGCGGTTGAAGGCGTTATGCCGCAAACACGTTACGTTTTGAAAAAAGCGTTAAACCTTAACAAAAAGCCTGTCGTAGTGGTCAATAAAATCGATAAAGGCGGCGACGTAGAAAAAACCATCGACGGCATTATCGAATTGTTTATCGATCTCGGTGCAAGCGACGATCAGCTTAACTTTAAAACCGTTTATGCAAGCGCTAAATTCGGTTGGGCTAAAAAAGATCTTTCCGATCCCGAAGTAAATATGGCGCCCCTGCTCGACACCATAATTTCGGAAGTTCCCGCCCCCGAAGGCGAAGTAAACGCGCCTTTGCAAACCATAATTTGCAACGTCGACTACGACGAATACGTCGGCAGAATAGGCATAGGCAAAATCGTCCGCGGTAAAATCGCCGACGGGCAATCGGTTGTCGTATGTCACACCGACGGCACCACCTCGCCCGCAAAAGTTTCGCGCCTTTATCAATTCGAAGGCTTAAAGCGCGTTGAAGTAGAAAGCGGCGAAATGGGCGATATTGTTGCGATTAACGGCATTGATAAAATTAACATAGGCGAAACTATATGCACGCCCGATTGTATCGAGCCGCTGCCCTTCGTTGCGATTGACGAACCAACCATTTCGATGTTGTTTATGGTCAACAACAGCCCGTTCGCGGGTAAAGAAGGCAAGTTTGTAACTTCGCGACATCTGCGCGCACGTTTGTTTAAAGAAATCGAAACAAACGTAAGCATGAAGGTCGAAGAAACCGAAAGCGCCGACACGTTTAAAGTTTACGGTCGCGGCGAATTACACCTTTCGATTTTAATTGAAGAAATGCGCCGCCAAGGCTATGAATTTCAGGTTTCGCGCCCCAAGGTTATTTATAAAGAAATCGACGGAAAAACTTACGAACCGGTCGAACAACTCGTAGTTGAAGTTCCCGACGAATACGTCGGCGCCGTTATGAACAAAATCGGCGGTCGTAAAGGCGAACTCGTAACAATGGAGCCCGGAACCAACGGAGAAACCAAACTTGAATTCCGCATTGCTTCGCGCTGTTTAATCGGTTATAGGAGCGAACTTTTAACCGATACCAAGGGCTTCGGCGTTATGTATAGCGTTTTCGATTGCTACGAACCTTATAAGGGTGATATTCCCGAACGCTCGCGCGGAAGTCTGGTTTGCTTTGAAGCGGGCGTCACCACTCAATACGGCTTGTTTAACGCGCAGGAACGTTGCACCCTTTTCGTAGGCCCCGGCGTTAACGTATACGAAGGTTTGATAGTAGGCGAAAACTCGCGCGAAGACGATCTCGTGGTTAACGTATGCAAAACCAAACACCTTACAAACAACAGAGCAAGCGGCTCGGACGAAGCGCTTAAACTTATCACACCCACTACTTTAAGCCTGGAACAATGCATGGAATTTATCGCGGACGACGAACTTGTTGAACTTACGCCCAAGAGCATTAGGCTCCGCAAAAAAATTCTTTCGAAAGAATTAAGAATGAAAGAATGGGCTAAACAACGCAACAAACAAAACTGAGTTTAATAAATTGTTACAAAAAACACCGCAAGCGTTATGCAAACGGTGTTTTTATTATTGTTTTTTATGGCCGATTTCGGCTATCGACTTTCGGTTACGTCCGCTTCCGGACAACTTTAACTAAAACTTACCGTTCCGTTAAAACTTATTATGCGTTGCGGCGGTTGATAAACAACGCAACCGCGCCCAAAGCAAACAGGCAAACAAACATATCCGCTCCACCCATCGAAGACGAGCAAGAAGACGCCCCGCCGCTGTTGCTACTCGTGCTTGTTTCTCCCGTTTTCGCATACTCGACGGTAAAAGGCGCGCTGTATAAAACTACGTCGACGTCTTCGAGATAAGCGATAACTTCGGCATGGTCTTCGTAAGTTTTCGAAACAAAAATTTTCGCTACGCGTTGTTCCGATTTTCCGCAATAATCGAACAGCTTAACGCCTATATCGCAGCCTTTCATAAGGTTTTCTTTTTTAATTTTCTGACCTTTTATGCCTTCTATTTTCAGAGCCATTGTGCCGAAATCGTCGGCGCCGTTGTTTGTAAGCCCGAAAACGCCGTAAAGAGCCGCCTGATATGCGTTGTATCCGTTATTATAAGTCCAATACCAGCCGCTATAGCCGCGGACTTTCATAAATCCGTCGTAAAAATTAAGCGAAGCATAACTAAGGCCTCCGTCGACTACGGTGTTTATCGAGTTATAATACTCGACTCCCTGCTTATACGTAGAAGACAATCCGTTAAGCGAAGCCGTGGGAACTTCGGGAATAGTATCGAACGATTTTTTAAGCATCTGATCCATAAACGAAATAATAACTATCTGATCCCAAAAATCGTATTCTTCGATTTTTTCGCGGATTAAAGGAACTATTTTGTCGCCGCCCGCCTTAATTTCCAAAACCAGCACTACGTTTTTGCCTTTAAGCGCCTTAAACGCGTCTTCGAGCAAAGGCACGTTTTCTTGCGAAGACGAACCCGAAGGATTATTTATTTTGTATCCTTTTATCTCGGCATAATTCATCTGACTTACAAGCAGATTGCCCGTATAATTAGTTGTTCTTGCAATGCCGCTGTCGTGCATTAAAACAAGTTTATTATCCATCGAAATCTGAACGTCGGTTTCAACGTGAGTTGCTCCGCCATCAACCGCGGCAACAAAGCCGGCAACAGAGTTTTCGGGTTTTGTAGCGGGAAGCCCCCTGTGCGCCACGTTTGCGGGTCTGCGGACGAACGGAAGTTGCCCTTCTTCGCCGAGCGAATATTGCATGTAAACAGAATAAACGTCGTCGTAATTTTCAGAAACTATACCGTAAGCACCCGAAGCGATAATTTTATGAATATCGAAATCGCCGCCTAGCACGGGATTAACCCAAACCGATTTAAATCTGAACTGGAAAAATTCAACCGCTTCACGCGTTGCCTGTTTTTCGGATAAAACAATTACGTTTGCCATTGCCGAATTTGCTTTTTTCAAACATTCGGTAAGATTTTTGCGCCCGTCCGTTCCCGAAAAATCGTAATCTTTATCCGAAATATCATAAATTCCGCGGATTTTGGGAAGCGCCGTTCTTGCGCCTTTTAAAACGTCATAGTCCTGCGAAATAACCGCCATATCGCTTACGGGAACATTATCGTATAATTCAACGAACGCGTCTTTTGCGGCGGCGGTGTCAAGTTTTACTATAGGCACGACCTTTTTATAGATAGCAGTCATAACGTTTTCGAAACTATCTATAACTTCGCCGCCTTTGCCGACGACTTTTGCTTCGTCGTTAAGCGTTAAAATAACGCTTTCGGGTTTTTCAGGCGCAGCAACCGCTTCGTTAAGGTTTTGCGCGCTCGTTATAGGCGAAACTACCGTAGGCGCGCCGATAAAATAGTCGGTGCTTGCGTTGGCGTCGGCATATTCTAAAAAGGATTCGGCAGCCTTTACTTTTTGCCTGTTTCCGATCGTTCCGAAGCATACGCCCGAAACGAGTATGACAACCGCAAAAGCAATCGACGCTTTTTTAAAAAATTTTTTCACGTTTTCCACTCCCTATTATTTTTTTCTTTTTGTTTGTACTAAAGCGTTTTACCGCCTTGCGCCGAAAATTCTTTTTAGCGTTTTGCACCGAAATATTTTTCAGCGTTTTTTACCGAAAATGTTTTTTACAAATTTTTTAACTTTAAAAATAAAATCAAAACGCGCTTTTCGCTTTTTATAGTTTTTAACGATTTTATGCGAATATTTTTTATATTTTTCGTCGGTTACCGAAACCGTGCGTCCTTTCGAAAAATATTCGGTTAAAACGCCGAAAACGTCTTTTTCGGGAACAATTTCGTCGCTGTACGTATTATCGCCGCGAATTATATATCCGTTTTCGATAACCGAAATAACGCGATGCAGAACGTAAGCGTCGCCGCGCCTGTAAAGAGCCACGTCGAGCGGTTTAAGCCTTTGCGTTTTAGGAACGACAACTATTACGTCGCGCCCGCTTTTAAGCATCGGGCGCATACTTACGCCCTTTGTAACCGAAAGAAATCGCCCTTCGGTTTGTAATATCGTTTCGGGCGTTTTCCCTTGCGGGGCTTCGATCATTCCGGATTCGTTGTTTTGCTTGTTCATTTCTTACCTTTGCCGCTTTTTGTTTTCAGTCGATTATTGCCGAAACGCTTTTTAACTCGGCAATAATTTTTTCAAGGTCGGCGGCAGCCGTTTCTTCCGCTACGTCGTAAGTTTTTACAAGTTCTTTCAAAATTTCGCTTTTATCAAGCCCTTCCGAAATTTTTTGCCATATAAACGCCGCGGTTTCGTTAAGTTTTACCATTCCTTTGAATTTTGCCGCGGTTTTTCCTACGGCAATCGCGTAATATGTCGAATCGCCGTTTGCGTCTTTCATTTCTTTAAGCAAAAAATCTTTGTTTATCTTCATCGTTTTTCTCCACAATAAAAATTTTTTTTCAATCGCCCGTCCGTCGCATTCTGCCGTACGTTACTTCTTTTCGGTAATTTTGCCGTCTTCTAAAACAAGCGTTCTTTCGGTTTTTTCTTCGGCGGCTTTACGGTGACTTATAAAAATACAGGTTTTATCTGTCATTTTGCAGATATTATCAATTATTTTTTTCTCTGTTTGCTCGTCTAATGCCGAAGTCGCTTCGTCGAAAAGCAAAAACTCTCTGCCCGAAAGCAACGCCCGCGCTATGGCAAGCCGCTGAATTTGCCCTTCCGAAAGCCCGCCGCCCCGCTCCGAAAGCATTGTGTTAAGCCCGCAAGGCAAATCGTATACAAATTCGGCTTCCGCCGCGGTTATCGCTTTTTTAATTTCGTCATCCGCAAATTTTTCGGCAAAAAAAGTTATATTTTCATAAACAGTTCCCGCAATTAAAAAGTTACCCTGCGGAACGTAAGCGTAAAGCCCGTTAAAACATTTATTCGCGCCGCATTTTTCAACTAAACCGTTCTCGTTTTCGAACTCGGCGCAAATTTCGCCGCTTAAAGGTTTATAAAGCCCTAAAAGTATTTTGAACAGCGTAGATTTGCCTTCGCCGCTTCGCCCCGAAAGGCAAACTTTTTCGCCCGCGTTTATTTCGAGCGTTACGCCGCCCAGCACGATTTTTTCGCCGTAAGAAAAGGTAAGATTTTCAACTTGCAATTTTTTGAATTTTTTATTTTTTAAGCAAACTTGTTCGCTTTTCTGCGTGTTTGATTCTTGCGGCATAATTTCGATTAAACGTTCGGCGCTTACAACTCGCGTGTAAAACGCAGATATTACCGAAGTTATTCCGTTAATGGGTTGCTGAACGTTTAAAAGCAACAAAACAACCGCCGTTGCCGAACCGTAATCGGCTCCGCGAATAATCCCCGCGCCGAAATAAATTATTGCAAAAACAAGCCCCAAATTACCGATAAACGAATAAATTCCGCCCGTAAAAGCAGACAATTTCGCACGCGACAAGCGCGCTTTGAATAAATCGCCGAGCAGATTTTCGGATTTTTTTAAAACCCTTTGTTCGGCGTTAAACGCTTTGACCGTTGCAATCGAGCCGACGTTATCCTGCATAAAACTGCGGCTTTGCCCTTCTTTTTCGAGAACGGCTTTGCGATATTTTTTAATTTTTATCCTATAAAGCCCTATCGTTAAAGCCGCTATAAAAGCGCCCGCCAAAAACAAAAGCGCGAATTTATAATCTATGGTAAAAAGCAAAACTGCCGTTCCCGCAAGTTGAACGCCAAGCCCGGTTATCGAAGGAATTATAAAAACTTCATCCTGCGCTATTTCGGCTATGTCCGAAGAAAGTCTGTTTATAAGTTCGCCGCTGTGATACGACGAAACTTTCGCATAGTCGCTGCCTATAAGCGCCGCAAAAACCTTTTGCCGCAAATCGACAAATATTTTCGACGCCGTTTTTTCGACCAAATAGTTATAAACGCACTTAAAAATTATGCGCGCCGACAAAAAACCGACGGCTATCGCTATAAACAACGCGGTGTTTTTTTCGCCTGCCGCCGCGCCGTTTACTATGTATTTCGTTATATATGCAAAAACGAGCGAAAAACAACTTACAAAAAGCGACAAAAGAGTTATAACGCAGATTTTTGCTTTATACGGCGAAGATACTTCTTTTAAAAAACTTTTTACGCAAATCGTTTCAGTTTTATTGCCGCCGCAAAGTTTCGCGTGTTTTTTTCGTTGAGTTTTATCTTTAATCATTTCCCTTCATCATTGCGTAAAACGATGCTTCGGGAGCGTCGCTTTCCATGTTGCATTTTAAATCGTAAAAACTTACTTTTTCAAACATTATCTGCAAAAGCGATAACAGTTTTTCGGCTTGCTCGCCGCTTTCGGGATATACCACCTGGTTCATTATAAACGGCATATATAAAATGGGATCGGATACTTTTTTTATTTCGTTTTTTACCCCGCGCGACAAAAAGCATACGCTTTCAAGCGGAAATTTAACGTTTTCGCCCAAATCGTGCTTACCGTTCCACGGGTTTCCGTAAACGTAAAAAGTTCCCTTTTTTTCACCGTTTGCCCCGTCTTTTTCAAAATACCTTACGAACGGTTTATCGTCGTTTACATATCGAAGTTTTTCACCCAGAAACCTTTTTAAAAGCGCCGTGTGCGTAGATTTGCCCGTTCCGCTTTGCGCGGTGAAAGCGTAAGCCTTTCCGCCGTAAGCAACCGTAGACGAATGAAACAAAAAACCGTTGTAATCGTTTAAAAGTTTATTTGATATTTGCCTTAAAACGCACAAACTTTCGTGATACGCTTTCGGAAATTCGGGGGCGCTTTTTACTGCGCTTTCAAGTTCTTCGTCTGAAACGGAAACCGAAAAATCGATATTAGCGTAATTTTTTATCCCGTAAGGGGCTAAAAGTTTTAAAGCGTATGCGCCCCTTGCCGTTATTTCTATGTTTAAGTCGGCAATGCGATATACCAAAGCCATATTATACCCCTTGCTGCCTAATTTTTTATTTTTACGATAAAATTTTAATAAAACGCGCCAAATCAATAAAAATCCGACCAGCCCGAAATCAGCCCGATACTTTTTTTATCTTCGTCGCCCGCTTTTACGGCATAAGCCTTTTCGACGTCGCTCGAATAAAGCGACGTTTTTAAAATTCTTACTTTTCCGTCGCCGCCGGGTTCGCAACGTTCTTCGGCTTTTACGGCAGCCTGACTATCGTCGCTTTTAACGTAACGAACTATTATAACTTCGATTTTATCGTCCGATTGCTTTCCGCATTCGCACTCATACGAAACGATACACAGCGTATTATCCGTTTTTTCGTCTTTTACTATTTTAAATTTATGTTCGTGAACCTCGCCCGAACTATCCGAACTTCCAAAATTGCCTGAACTTCCCGAATTATCGGAAGAATCACCCGACGAAGCGGAAGAACCTGAAGAGTTTTGCGAACCCGACGAAGCGGACGAACCGTCTTTTACCAAATCGCAGGCAACCGCGCCTAAAGAAACAACCGTTAACGCGATAAGGCAAACAAGCATTTTAAAAAATCTTTTTGTCATCTCTATTTCCCCGAATATATTTTAAGTCGTATTTTTTTTCGTTTCAATTGAATTCGTTCGTTTAATTACTCAATTCGTTTGTTTTTCAAATCGCCGATCGTTTTTTCGATACCCGCGTTAAGTAGTTTAACCGCAACGAACAACGAAACGCCGCCGCAAAAAATTTTTAACGCCACGTCGAACCCGCCGAGCGACGCCTTGAATTCGCACAGCATATACAACGCGATTACGAGTATTAAAAGCAGATACACCGAAAAGGGAGCCTGCTTTTTTTTGTCTTTTAACGAGCCGAAAAACGACGCAACGTTGCCTATCGCAATCGACCAACTTGCAAACATAAACGGATAATAAATGCAATCGAGCGGAATTTTTTCGGCTAAATTTTTAAGGCTTTGTTTAAAAAATTCGGAATCGTCTAAAATCGCATAACTGTCGCTAACTGAAATTTTTATTTGCAAAAACAACGACGAAAACAAATCGTAAATGCTTTTCGTAAAACAAAAGCCCATTCCTATGCAAACGGCTAAAAGCACGCACGACTGCAAGTCGGTTATATTATAAATTTTTATAAGAAGCAACAGCGCTATAAGTTCGAATATGCCCCACAAAACGGGAACGAACACCGCGTCGACAACCGATTGATAAACGAATTTAACGAGCAGACTGTTTGCAAACGCGTTTATAATAGCATAAGCCAGAACGCCTATGCAAAAAGCAACGAAAATTTGTAAAATAGAAACGCTTTTTTCGGCACACAACTCGTAATTCAGCGTAATAAACGTTGCGGGAAAAGCAACCGCGCAAAAACTTACAAGCACCGGCAGATACATTTTTCCGTCTACAAAATCGAAAACGAGCAAGAAAAGCCCTGCCGAAACAGCTATTAAAACTAACAGCCAAACCGTATTTACGGGGCGCATTTTTTTAACAATCTCGTTTTCGTCGCCGCTCTTTTTTATTGACAAAGCCGACAAAAACAGCGTTTGAAGCGTAATTTTTTCGGGCTTTTTGTTTAATTTTTCTTCGGGCACTTCGATAAACGAAGCCGTAACCGAGCCCTCGTTTTTATTATAATTTTCAAAAAGAATTTCGTCGGAAGGATTTTCTTCGGGGCGGTTAACAATCTCTTTTTTACATTCGTCTGCTTCGGGTTGTTTTTCTTCGCTTACCGCGTGCGAATTCACAGGCGAATTTATGCCCGCCTCGCTTAGACTTTCGTTTTTTAATTTTTTAAAATCGCTGTTATTTTCGCTCATCGTCTATATCCTTAAACTCAACGAAAAAGTTACTGCCCACTCCCTTTTTCGAAATAACGCCGAAGCGCAGTTTGTGATTTTGCAATATGGTTTTAACTATCGAAAGCCCAAGTCCGGTGCCTTTTACGGGGCGCTGATGCGTTTCGGAAAAGCGATAATATTTTTCCCAGATAGTGTCTACGAGTTCGGGTTCGATACCCTTGCCGCTGTCGATTATTTCGAGCAACAAAACATGATTTTCGGTTTTTTTGAGGCTGACTTTAACGGTCATATCATTGCCCGTGTAGTTAATCGAGTTACCTATCAGGTTGTAAACGACCTGTTCTATCTGCCGTTCGTTGCAAACGGTGAATAAGTCGGGTTCGACGTTCGAAATGATTTTATACCCTTCGCGCGTGCCGAAATCCGAAAATCTGTAAATTACCCTTTCTACAAGTTCGGAAAGGTTTGTTTGCTCCATATTCTCGGCGTCACTATCATTTTGCAATTTCGAAAGGTCTAAAATATCGTTTACGAGCATGGCAAGCCTGTCGGCTTCGTCGATGATAACGTTCGTGTGCGCTTCGCGCTTTTTCTTGTCGTCGCCCGAAATATCCCTTATCATTTCGGCATACGCCTTAATCATCGTAAGCGGAGTTTTAAGGTCGTGCGATACGTTTGCGAGCAAGTCGCGCTGTAAAATCCCCGCTTTCGAAATGCCTTCTTTCGCATAGTTAAGAGCTTCGGCAAGTTCGTTAAGTTCGTAATAACTTTCGCCCGCAAAAACCGCGTTTCCGTCGCCTTCGGCCCACTTTTTAGCCGTGTTCGACATGCGCTGAATAGGTTCTGAAAGCCTTGTTGCGATAACCCATGCGAGTATAAACGAGATTACTATAACGACCACGGTTACGATTATAAGTTGAAATTGCATTACCGAAATCGCTTCTGAAAGCGAAGTTCTGGGCGAAATCAAAAACAGATAATAATCGCCCAGTTCGTTCGAAACGCGGGTTAAATAAACGCAGAAAGTTTTTTCTCCTCCGGATTTATTGTCGCCGGTATAATAATAGCAAATAGAACTTTTTTCGGAACTGTCGAGTTTTAAAATACTTTCGTCGAACAAAAACGATCCGCGAAGTTCTTCGGGCCCTACGTTTACGGGCTTATAATCGCCATGAAGAAAATACGAATAAATCGATTCTTTTACAAGTTCGCCGTTTTCTTCGTGGCACAAATAGGTGTGCATTCCCGCTTCGTTCGCGTTTACGGCGGTTGCCACCCATTTATCGATATTGTCGTTATCGGGCGCGTCGGTGTTCATCATAAGCGCCAATTCGCCGCCCGTTTTTTCAAGTTCGCGCTGACGAACGCTTTGATAATAGCCGTCCATAAACACGACCTGCAATATCCATATAACCAAAATCATAATAACCGTGTATAAAATAAAATACGTCCAGATATTATATTTCAGCGTGTTGAAATTCGTTTTAATTTTCATTTTATAACCGCTTTGATTTAGTCGATTTTTCTAATTACGTCAGACGTAAAAATTTTAAAAACCGCATAAGTGGCGCCGAATTTTTAAAATTATTACGAAACGGAAATTAACGGCGTTTGTTTACTTTCGTTTATTGATTTTCGTCGAATTTATAACCCATTCCCCTTAACGTTACGATAAACTTACGATATTGTTTTAAGTTTGCCCTAAGCATTTTTACATGGGTATCGACGGTGCGGTCGTCGCCGAAAAAGTCGAAGCCCCACACGTCTTGCAAAAGTTTTTCGCGAGATAATGCAACGCCGCGATTTTTAACCATATAAAACAGCAACTCATATTCCTTGGGCGTAAGCATAGCAGGCTCGCCGTCTACGTAAACGTTTCTGCCCGCAATATCTATACCCAAGCCTTCGAATTTAAGCGAATCGCCGTCGTTTCTTTTTGCTCCGCGTTTTAAAACCGCGCCTATACGAGCCATAACTTCTTTTGGCGAAAACGGCTTTACGACGTAATCGTCTACGCCTAAATCGAACCCGCGAATTTTATCGTCTTCTTCACCCCTTGCCGAAAGCATGATAACGGGAACCGATGAAAACGCGCGTATTTCTTTAACAGCCGAAAAGCCGTCGAGTTTAGGCATCATAATGTCCATTATAACCAAATCGTATTTGTTGTTTTTACATTTTTCAATTGCCTCGAAGCCGTTTTCGGCGCCGTCTACTTCATAGTTTTCGGCTTCGGCATATGCTTTTAATACTTCCACTATTTTTGCTTCGTCGTCTACAATAAGTATTTTTTGCATTGTTAGCCCCTTTTTGTTTTTTTATTTGTAAAATTTTTATATCATTTAAGTTCTTCTTCGGTAATTTCGTTGCCGTTTTTACGTGCTATAAACGCCTTACCGCCCGAAGACAAAACTTTTTCGAACTTTCCGTCTACAAAAATCGCCGCGCTGTCGCTCTGCAACAAATAAGCGGGTTCTATGCTTTCTTCGGTTAAAAACGCTTCCGAAAAATCGGGTTTGCGTTGTTCGTAATGCGGGCAACAAAGCCCGTTTAAAACGCCCATTCCGTCGGCAAGCGAATACCCTTTGCCGCCGCGGAACATATCCGAATCGGTATACATTTGCTTAAACCAGCAAATCGCGCCGGCCGAAAGCCCCGCTATTATCACACCGCGATTATAAGCGTTTAGCACCTTTTCGTAAACGCCCGTTTTTTTCCAGTGGTCGAGCATAAAAAGCGTATCGCCGCCGCCTATGTAAATCATATCCGCTTTTTCAAACTTCGAATTTATTTTTTCATCGTTCATTTCGCCGTAAACGCTTAAAACGCAGTCGGCTTTGATATCGAAATTCGAAGTGTAAGTTTTTCTGAACGAATTGAAGTAGGGCATGCTGTCGTGGCTTGCGGTGCCTATAAAAACACCTACCGCGCGTTTATCGCCCGCGTGTTTTTTTGCAAGTTCGGCAATGTGTTCGTCGATTTTTAAAGTTGTTTTTTGCGCGATAGAACCGCCCCCTATCGCAACTATTATCTTGTGATTTTCCATTTAAAATTATATTTATTAAGTTCCGCTACAACGATTTTGCGGCGGATATAAGCGCGTTTTTTTCGTTTTTTAATTCGCCGCGCATTACTTTATTTAAAAGTTCGTTTAAAACTTCGCCCGTTTTTCTGCCCGTTATTCCCATAAAAGCAAGGTCGGCTCCGTTTATTTTCAGTTCTTTTATCGAATAAATTTGCTTTTCATTTATAATTTTTTTAAAAGCCGAAAGTCTGCCGCGGTAATAATCGCGCTCGGTTTTATCGATTGCCGAACAAATTTTAAAATTCAGAATATTTTCGGCAGTTTTTTCTCCGCACTTATTAAGCGTGCTTTTCAAACAAAAGTCGGTTGAAAAATCGGCGTTTCGGTTTTTCAGAATTTCATAAACTTCGTTTTTCGTGTTTTTGTCTGCTTTTAACCCTTCAAGCGCGTTTTCGGCAGATCCGAAAGACAAATCTTTATAAAGAAGCGCAAAACGCAGGCAAAAATCGTTTTTCGAAAATGCAAGAGGGGCAAAAAGTCCGTCGCCGTTATTAAGATATACGTTTTTAAGGTCAGGCAACACGCAACAAAGCACGAAAGCATATTTTTTTAACGTTTTGCAAGCGTAATCGCCCGTTAAAATGCGTTTAAGCTCGTTAAAAACGCGCTCTTTCGAGATATGTTTTACGTTTTCGGTGTATTTTTCAAGCGCCGCCGCCGTTTTTTCTTCTAACGAAAAGCCAAGCGACGAGCAAAACCTTAACGCGCGTAAAACCCTTAACGCGTCTTCGTTAAAACGATCTTCGGGATTCCCTACGGCGCAAACTATTTTGTTTTTTATATCGTTTAAACCGCCGGTCGGATCGATAATTCCGCTTTCTTCGTTATAATAAAGCGCGTTGCACTTAAAATCGCGGCGAAATGCGTCTACATAAAGCCCTGCAGAAAAGCCGACGCTGCTTGGGCGGCGAAAGTCGCCGTAACAGCCTTCAGAACGAAACGACGTGGTTTCGTATTCTTTCCCGTTTAAAATAATGCCTACGCTACCGAATTTTTCGCCTTTTAAATCGAGCGAAAAGTCTTTAAAAACGCTTTTTATCTGCTCAGGCGAAGCGTCGGTCGCAAGGTCGTAATCGTAGGTTTTTCGACCTAAGAGAGCGTCGCGCACGCAACCGCCCACAAAATAGCAATCGAACCCGCCCGCTTTAAGTTTTTTTATAATTTTCTGCGCGTCATCGCATAAAACGCCTTTAAAATCGGCGAAAAACCCTGAACTCATTCTACTTTTTCGTATTTATTCAAAAGTTTTAAAAATTCCGAAAGCGCGTAAGAATAGTTTTTGTCTTTATTAACGACTACGCCCATCATTCTGTCGGGGAACGCGGGGGTAACGTTAAGTTCGGTAAGTTCGCCGCTTTTAAGTTCTTCGGATATATATTCGCGCGGTACGCAGGCAACGCCCATTCCGCGCTTTGCCATTTCTACTATAAGTTCAACGCTCGAAAGTTCGTATTCGGGGATAATCTTAATGTTAAGTCCGCCCAAAAACCGGTCGATTTCCTGACGGGTGTTCGTTGAATTGTCAAGCATTAAAAGCGGATAATTCGTCATTGCGCTAAGCATTATTTCTCGCCCGAAAAGATGCGAAAAATCGGAATTTGCGGCGAAAACGTCGTGCATTTTACCCGTTTGCCCCGTAAATAAAACGCCTTTTTCGTCGAACGGAATATTTACGAACGCAACGTCTGCCTTGTTGTTTTTTATAAGTTCGAGAGACTGCTTGCTCGACGAGTTGATAAACATAAGATTTACGTTAGGATAAGCGGCGTGATATTCCACGATATATTTCATAAGATAGTGCGTAACGTAGGTATCCGACGCGCTTATGCGAATACTGCCGGTTGCAACCGTCGAGATAGCCGAAAATTCGTTTTCGGCTTTGTCGAGTCTGTCTAAAACGTCCGAAACTATTTCGAACATTTTTTTGCCGCCTTCGTCGGTAAGTTCCATTCCGCGCGCAACTCGGTTAAACAGTTTGCCGCCGAGTTGGCGTTCGAGTTGTTTAATCGCCTGTGAAACCGCGGGCTGCGAAATATAAAGTTCTTCGGCGGCTTTGGTAAGCGAGCCGCATTTCGCTACGGTATAAAACACTCTGTAAAGGTCTAAATTTACCACTTGCTTTTCTCTCCGTCGATTATTCCGATTGTTTTTCGGGTTTTTGCCGTATATTACTACGATTACTACGCCGTTTGTTACTATTTTGTCCTATCGTTTTCAGTCGTTTTAAAACGCTAAAAATAAATTTTTTCGCTTATTTTCCTACGCAAAATTTTTCAAAAATTTTATCTATAACCTCTTCGCTTGCGGTCGTGCCGGTTATTTCGCCTAGCTTTTCCCACGCGGTTTTAATATCGCACGAAACAAGATCGAGCGGATAAATACCGATTGCATCTATCGCCGACAAAAGCGATTCGTCCGCTTCCGAAAGTGCGATAAAATGGCGTTTTTCCGTTATATATTCGCCGTTTACGTCTATTCCGCCAGCGCCCTTTTTACGCAGGATTTCTTTTAAAACGTCGACGTTTACTTCGTTTTTGCAAGACAAAACCACGTCGGGCTTAATTTTTAGTTCGCCGTTTTCGCTTTCGATAATAATTTCGCTTACGTTTTTATTTAAAAGGTCGCTTTTATTAGCCGCGACTACGAGATTTTTGTTTTTTACGAGATTATAAATATCGGTTTCGTCTGCCGACAATTTTTTGCTTGAATCGGCAACAAAGATTATTATATCCGCGCCGTTTATCATGTCCATCGAGCGTTCGATACCTATTTTTTCTACTTTATCGTCGGTTTTTCTTATTCCGGCCGTATCGAACAGGCTAAATTTTATGCCGCCGATTATGGTCTTACCTTCTATAACGTCGCGCGTGGTTCCTTCGACTTCGGTAACTATTGCGCGATTTTCGCCGCAAAGAGTGTTTAAAAGCGAACTTTTGCCCGTATTGGTTTTTCCTACGATGGCAACTTTAACGCCGTCGGAGATTATGCGCCCTGCCGAATATGATTTTATAAGTTCGCGCAAAACGCTTTGCGACGATATAAGTTTTTTCTTTATGCTGTCGCCGCTTTCTTCGATAAGCCCTTCTTCGGGATAATCGATGTTCGCGTCGATTTCGGCTAAAACTTCGGTTAGGTCGTTTTGCAGGTTTAAAATGCGGTTTTTAAGTTTTTCGCGGAATAAATAATATCCCGATTTTATCTGTGCAACGCTTTCGCTGTTTATCATATCGATAAGCCCTTCGCACGAAGAAAGCGAAAGTTTGCCGTTTAAAAAGGCGCGGCGGGTAAATTCGCCCCTTGTTGCGGGGCGTGCGCCAAGCGATATAACTTTGTTTAAAACGCCGCGCGTTATGGCGACGCCGCCGTGGCAATGCAGTTCGATAACGTTTTCGCCCGTAAAACTTTTGGGCGCTTTAAAAAACACGCAAATGCCGTTATCGCAAAAATCTTCGGCGCGGATTTCGCCGACGTACATTTTATAAGGTTCGAATTCGCTCGGCTTTTTCCCCGATGAAGTAAAAAATATTTTATCGGCGATTTCCTGAGGATTCGAGCCGCTTATTCTTATTATAGCAACGCCGCCGGTTCCCGGCGCCGTAGATATAGCGGCAATATTATCGTTCATAAAAATTCCTTTTTGTGGGCAAAAATTAAAAACAAGGCGCTGTATAAAAAACGTAAAACGCCCGAAAAGCGACGCGCCGAAACGCAAACCGCGGTTAACAATCAAAAGCCGTCGAACGGGCTCGAATTGTCGCCGCCGTCGTTCTTATTCGAATCGTCGTCAAACGGATTTTCGTTCGTTTTATAAGGCGTGGCATACGGATTGTACGTCTGCCCGAAACGCTTCGCATATTTTTCGTTATAAAACTCGTTAACCGAAGAATAAGCGCGGTTGTTGCGGACTGCCAGAATAAAAATTCCGAAAAGCGGTTCAAACAAAACGCTTAACACGGCAAAAACCCAACGCTTGTCGGGCGCGTATTTCGAAAAGAACGCGTAAACGAGTATCGCATAAACAAGCAGGTATAAAAGCGATATAAAATAATCTACGTATTCGTAAACGTTTACCGCAACGCCTAAAATATATCCGAGTTGCAATTCGTAAGCCTGCCCCTGCGGTAAAGTTCCGTTAAACAAGCACACAAAATAATCGCCGTAAACAAGTCCCGCCAAAACGAGCGAAGCCGCCGCGCGCACAAAATAAATTATGCCGACGATAAGCCCGATATTTTTTACGGTAGCCGAAAACATCCTTACGGGTCCAGCAAGTTTGCCTATTACGAAAAAGTTTGCAAACGGAATCATTCCGAGCCACCAATATTTAAGCCCGCGCTTTTTAGCCATTATGCAAACGGCAACCGCCTTTATCGCAAAAAATCCCGCGTATACGGCGAGAGCCGCCGCAACGGAAATTAAAAGCGACGACGCAACCACGTTTATGCTTGCGCCGGCATTAATGCGCATGTCTTCGAGCGCGCCGATAAGATATAACGCCAAATAAAAAATAGCACTCATTTCACACTTCCGAAAAATATATATTCAACCTCGATCCCTGCTTTTTTCGGTCAAAAATCATCAAACGAAAAAATCAATAACTATCAGCGCGAGCGCTATAAGCACCGCCGCCGAAGAAAAACAAACCGTAAGCACGAAGTTTTTTCTGCTTTTATCGCTTTTTGTAAATTCTGCGAATTTTCCTTTATAAAAATAAAGGCAGTTATCAAACCCGTTTTGTTTGCGGAGCGCAGGCGTTTTAATTAAACTTTCTTTTACGACGAAAGCGTTTTCGTCGCCCGCCCCTTTTCGTTTCAAACAACAAAGTTTTTCGCCCGCTTTAAATTCGCCGACTATCGCGCTTTTTTTATAATAGCGAACCCACAAATAAATCGACAAAAACAAAATTACCGCTCCGAACACAATCAAAGCCGCCTGTAAAATAAGCGAAAATTCGACCGAAACGACCGCTTCGGCAAGCACCACGACAAGCGCGTTTAACAAAGTGAACGCATTGTTCGAAAAATGCATAACCGCGCCCACGGCAAAATTGCCCGTTTTTAAAACAAAATACCCTATTTCTACGCCCAATATGAATTGCAACAGAAATTGCGAGTAGTTGCCGTGCATTATAGCAAACATAAAACCCGATAAAAGCGCGGCGGGAAAATCGCCTATGCCTTTAAATCCGCGCGCTATAACGCCGCGGAACAACGCTTCTTCGCATATCGCGGGGAAAACGGGAAGGACTATCAGATAAAAGAACGCAAGCGCAGCAACGTCGTTAAAGTTCATCAAATCGAAAACTATCTCGCCCGAATCGGATTGACCTATTCCCATTATTTTGCGTAAGTTGTTTAAAATTTCGAAAAACTCGACGTGCACGGGGGTTAAAAGTATTGCCGTTGCAAGGGTTAACAAAACCGCGGGTAAAATCGCCTTTCCGTCGAACTTAAAGCAAAATCCGCCGCCCGAAAATAAAGGCACGTTGCGTATTTTGCAAAACAAGGCAGCCACTCCGATTATAACTGCTTGCGATAAAACGGCAGACAGACAATAAAGTTCGCCTTGCGACGTAAAACCAGCGCAAAGCCTTACTATAAGAATAAGCGCGTAAGGAAGAACTATAAACGCGATTATCGCCGCAAAAAACGCAAGCGCCGCGTCGATAGTTCCGAAAGAGTTCGGACAATACCATTTATAACGTGAAAGAAAACGTGCGTAAACGGTGGCGTTTTTTTTCTCGCGTTTAAAAGCATGTATGTTTACTCGCTTGTTTTTCTGCCCGCTGCTACGCTTATCTTCCATAAGTTACCTTAAAATCTTTAGCAGAATCAAAATTCCATCCGCTTTTATAGTTTATTCAAAATACAGCCTTTTCAAACGAACGCGTTTTTAATACGCCCTTGCGAAATATACTTTCTTTTTGGCTTTTTTGCCGCATATCGGGCAAACTTCGTCTTCGCCAACGGGTTCGTCTATCATAACGCG
The DNA here is from genome assembly GCA_034104345.1 of Christensenellaceae bacterium. Classification (GTDB taxonomy): domain Bacteria; phylum Bacillota; class Clostridia; order Christensenellales; family Borkfalkiaceae; genus HGM11416. Next base: position 82,140 of record JAXEDY010000032.1, read on the forward strand.
CGAAGTCGCCTGCGCGTATTCTTTAACTTTATCTTCGCATTCCCTTTCGCCGCACCAGCACGCTTTTACAAAGTTGCCTTCGTCGCAGCGTTTTTTAATCTCTTCGAGCGAAGAAGCGGTTTTTATGCGTTCGTCGCGAATTTTACGCGATTTTTCGAGCATGTCTTTCTGAACGGTATCGAGCAAGCCTTTAAGCGACGCAAGATCCGAAAGAGCGAGTTGTTCTTTTTCGAGCGTGTCGCGGCGGACGATAACGCAAACGCCGTTTTCGATGTCGCGCGGGCCGATTTCGAGACGGACGGGAACGCCTTTCATTTCCCATTCGTTGAATTTCCATCCGGGGCTCATGTCGCGTTCGTCGCATTCGGCGCGTATACCCATATCGCAAAGCGCGGCGGTAATTTCGCGCGCCTTTTCGGTTACGCCTTCTTTATGCGCCGCCACCGGAATAATTATTACTTGTATGGGAGCGATTACGGGCGGCAGAACAAGACCGCGCTGATCTCCGTGCGCCATTATTATAGCGCCTATCAAACGGGTTGAAGTACCCCACGAAGTAGAATAAGCGTATTCGAGTTTGCCTTCTTTGCTTAAAAACTTCATTCCGAACGATTTTGCGAAGTTCTGACCGAGATAATGCGAAGTGCCCGCCTGCAAACTTTTGCCGTCTAACATCATAGCTTCCATTCCGTAAGTTTCAACGGCGCCCGCAAATTTTTCTTTTTCGGTTTTTCTGCCGCAGATTACGGGGATAGCCAAACAGTCCTCGGCAACTTCTTTATAGACGCCGAGCATTTTTTGCGTTTCTTCGCGCGCTTCCTGTTCGGTAGCGTGGGCGGTATGCCCTTCCTGCCACAAAAATTCGCTCGTTCTTAAAAACGGACGGGTTGTTTTCTCCCAGCGGACTACGTTACACCATTGGTTCATGCGGATAGGCAGATCGCGGTAACTTTGCATCCACTTCGCATACATATTGCAGATTATGGTTTCGCTCGTGGGGCGAACGATAAGTTTTTCCGAAAGTTCCTGCCCTCCCGCATACGTAACAACCGCCACTTCGGGGGCAAAGCCTTCAACGTGTTCGGCTTCTTTTTTAAGATAACTTTCGGGAATGAACATAGGGAAATACGCGTTTTTAACCCCGCACTTTTTAAAGCGTTTGTTCATTTCGTTTTGTATGTTTTCCCATATAGCGTATCCGTAAGGACGGATAACCATAGTGCCTTTTACGGGGCCGTAGTCTACGAGTTGGGTTTTTAAAACCACGTCTGTAAACCATTGGGGAAAATCTTTGGTCATGTCCGTTATCTCTTTAACAAATTGCTTTTCGCCGTTCTTTTCTGCCATAATAAGCAAATCTCCTTTCGTAATCCGCCGTTTCGGGCGGCAAATATCTCAGGGCGCAAAACACCCGAATTATAATTTACGCTTACCATTATAATATATTTTAACGCAAATGTAAAGTAATAGCGGCGCGCGCGCGAAAAAAACGGCGTTTTTTAAGCCTTTTTAAGTCGTTTTATACTAAAAAACGTAAGACAAACGGTTATTTGCCCGTAAAATCGCTTGAATAATTTGCGTTAGTGTAGTATAATGTAAACGATTATGCAGCGTTGGAGATAAACATGGATAAACAACAACTCACAGTAAACGCAATCCGCGTGCTTTCGGCAGAACAAATCGAAAAAGCAAAATCCGGTCACCCGGGGCTTCCGCTCGGCGCGGCGCCTATGGCTTATACCCTTTTTGCCGATTTTTTAAAGTTCAATCCGCAAAACCCGTCGTTCGAAGATCGCGACAGATTCGTTCTTTCGGCAGGTCACGGCTCGGCTATGCTTTATTCGCTTTTGTATCTTTTCGGGTACGGACTTACCAAAGACGACCTTAAAAGTTTCCGCTCTTTCGGAAGCCGCACTCCCGGTCACCCCGAACGCGGCGTTACCCCCGGCGTTGAAATAAGCACCGGACCTTTAGGTCAAGGCATCGCCAACGCGGTCGGTATGGCCATTGCCGAAACGGCGCTTGCCGCACGCTTTAACCGCGACGGTTTCAAAATTATCGACCACTATACCTACGCTCTTTGCGGCGACGGTTGCATGGAAGAAGGTATCGAAAACGAAGCCGCTTCGCTTGCAGGCACCTTAAAACTTAACAAACTCATCGTTATATACGATAAAAACAACATCACGATAGAAGGCGATACCGACGTTGCGTTTACCGAAAACGTTGCCGCACGCCACAAAGCGCTCGGCTGGAACGTTATCGAAGTTGCCGACGCAAATAACTTAAAAGCCGTTCACCGCGCCATCGCAAAAGCCAAAAAATCGACAGACAAACCTACCCTTATCGTTTGCCGTTCGAAAATAGGCTATGGTTCGCCGCTCGAAGGAAGCGAAAAAGTTCACGGCGCACCTCTCGGCGAAAAGAATCTTGCGGCTTTAAAACAAAATCTCGGTTGGGAATGCGAACCTTTCGAAGTTCCCGAAGAAGTTAAAAAACACTGCGCTTCGATAACGAATAAAGGCAAACGCGCCGAACGGGCATGGAAAAAAATGTTCAAGGCTTACGAAGCGGCATACCCCGAACTCGCGCGCGAATTCGGCGACGCGGCAAAAGGCAAACTTCCATTAGACGTCAACAATCTTTCGATTAACTTCGAAAAAGCCGACGCGGGCAGAAATTATAGTTTCGCCGTTCTTAACGCCGTTTCAGAAAAACTTCCCCGCCTTTTCGGCGGAAGCGCAGACCTTGCGCCTTCGAACAAATCGAACATGAAAAACCGCGCGTATTATTCTGCCGAAGACAGAAGCGGCTCGAATATGCATTTCGGTATACGCGAACATGCAATGGGCGCAATATGCAACGGCATCGCGGCGCACGGCGGACTTATTCCCTACTGCGCGACGTTTTTCGTATTCAGCGATTATATGAAGCACGCCATAAGGCTTTCGGCTCTTATGGGGCTTAAAGTTATTTATATTTTAACGCACGACAGCATAGGCGTAGGCGAAGACGGTCCCACGCACGAACCCGTAGAACAACTCATCGGGCTTCGCTCTATCCTGGGCATAAGCGTTTATCGCCCCGCCGACGGAAACGAAACCTTATCCGCATGGATACGAGCGCTTAACACAAACGGCCCGTCGGCAATAATTTTAAGCAGACAAACCCTGCCGCTTATCCCGTCATCGAAAGAAAGCGCAAGCAAAGGCGCTTACGTTTTAAGTTATTCGGATAAAAAATTCACGCCCGACTGCATTTTAACCGCAAGCGGATCGGAAGTTGCGCTTTGCTTAAAAGCGCAGGAACTTCTTGCTCAAAAAGGAATTAACGCCCGAGTGGTTTCGGCTCCGTGTCTGGAACTTTTCGAAAAGCAAACCGCCAACTATAAAGAAAGCGTGTTGCCTTCGAAAATTAAAGCGCGCGTTTTCGTAGAAGCGGGAACGGCGCACAGTTGGTATAAATACGGAACCGAATCGTCGGAATACGTTTGCATGAACGACTTCGGGGCTTCGGGTAAAGCCGAAGTTTTGTTCGAACATTTCGGATTCACACCCGAAAACGTTTGCGAAAAAGCGATTTCGGCAATAGAAAAAGCAAAAAAATTATAATAAGTATTTTACCTTACGTTAGGTCGCGCGATTATTTTGCGCGACCGCATTTTATCTTTGTTTTATCTTTTTTATCTTTTTTATCTTTTTTAAGGCACCGTTTTCACGAAAAACAAACGTTGCCGAAATTTTATTTATGGATTTTGCTTTCTTTTTAAACAGCGTTTTACTCGGTGTGGGGCTTTCAATGGACGCGTTTTCGGTTTCGCTTGCGAACGGACTTAACGAACCGAACATGAAACGCGGAAAAAGGCTTATGATAGCGGGAACTTTCTCGTTTTTTCAGGCGCTTATGCCGATGACGGGCTGGCTGCTCGTAACCACACTTTTGGGACTTTTTAACGTAATTTCGCCGTTTATACCCTACGTCGCGCTTATTCTGCTTGGCTTTATCGGCGGAAAAATGATTTACGACGGATTAAAAACGAATTCCGAAAACAAAGAAAACGAAAGCGATTTAGGCGGAAATTTAACGGCAGACACTTTGATTCTTCAAGGCGTAGCGACTTCGATAGACGCCTTGTCCGTAGGTTTCACCATTGAAATTTATCCGTTTTTGTCCGCTCTCGTATGCTCGCTTATAATCGCGGCGGTAACGTTCGGTATATGTATAGCGGGCGTGCATATCGGCAAAAAATTCGGGATGAAACTCGCCGACAAGTCTCAGATTTTCGGCGGCGTTATTTTAATTGCAATCGGCATAGAAATTTTTATAAAAGGTATTATCTAAAATGAAATTATCGCTTATCGTTCCGTGCTTTAACGAAGAAGAAGCACTGCCGCCCTTTTACGAAGAATTAAAAAGGGTTTTAAACGGGCTTACGGGATACGAATTTCAGATTTTATTCATCGACGACGGCTCGAAAGACAACACTCTTGCGGTTATAAAAAAATTCGCCGAAACGGATAATTCGGTCGAATATATATCGTTTTCGCGCAACTTCGGCAAAGAAGCGGCGATGTATGCGGGTTTTAAAAACGTCGACGGCGATTTCGTTGCGGTTATGGACGCCGATCTTCAGGATCCGCCCGCTCTGCTACCCGAAATGCTTAAAATTTTAAACGAAAGCGATTACGACAGCGTTGCCACAAGGCGAAAAGACCGAAAAGGCGAACCGTTTTTCAGATCGCTTTGCTCGAAATTGTTTTATAAAATTATTCGCAAAGCCGATAAATCCGACGTTGCCGACGGCGCGCGCGATTTTCGCCTTATGAAAAAAACAATGGTAAACGCAATCGTTTCGATGAGCGAAGTAAACCGTTTTACAAAAGGAATTTTCGGCTGGATAGGTTTTAAAACCTATTGGTTGCCCTTCGAAAACGTAGAGCGCGTGGCGGGCAAAACGAAATGGAATTTTAAAGGGCTTTTTAATTACTCGGTTGCGGGAATAGTAAATTTTTCGGATTTGCCGCTTAAACTCGTTTTCAATTTCGGAACGTTTTTTACGGTCGCTTCGGTTATAGCGCTTATAACCCTGCTCGTTTTGCGCATAGTAAACGTTCCGTTTTCGATAATTCTTCCGCTCGTTGCGTTTATGGCGTTTTTCTGCGGAATAATTTTAATCGCGTTGGGCGTTTTGGGCAGATATATAGGCAACACCTATTTCGAAACCAAGCGTCGCCCGCTTTATATAGTGGATAAAACGAACGTTAAAAACGTTAAATAATTTTTAATATTAAACAATTTTTAATAAACGATAAAATTTTAATAAACGATAAAAAAAACGAACCGATTTTAAGTTTTTCGGCTCGTTTTTTGCATTTTTTTTGCTAAACCAACTTTTTTTCCGCAAAAAAATTTTTATTTTTAATAACCGCTTCGTCGTGCGGATATTCGCTTAAACAGCGATTATGATAAAACATAGCGTCGGATATTTCGCCCGTTTCGTAACAAAGCGTCACGAGCCACATAAGCGGAATGTAGTAATAATATTTTTCATATAAAAAGCCGTGTTTATCGTTAGGCTTTTTTTGAATAAGCGCGCACTTATAATAATTTTTTGCGCGCTCGGCATTTCCGCGTTCACGGTAAAAATCTCCGAGTAAACAAAGTATTTCCCCGTCCGCGCCGAACAGTTCGAGCGCCTTAAATAAGTAATCGAGCGCCGCGCTATTTTTATTTTCAGATTGTTTTTTTGCTTTTTCCGAATTTTTTAAAATTTGAGTTTTACACTTATACAGCGTTATATAAGCGTCGCGGACGTTCGGCGCAAACCCGTTTGTTTTCAAAAATTTTTTAAGAGTTTTTTCCGCGCTGTAATACTCGTTTAAATAAAAATATTCTTTGCCCATATAGTAAAGTTCGCGCGGGGTGAGTTTTTCGCCGCTTTTTAACGCGTAAAGATAAATGTTTAAGTTGCGCCTTGACAAACCTTTTCTTTTTGGCCTATGTTCAACGAAAAAATCGGCATATTGCACGTTTCCGAACGGAATTATCGCTTCGTGCACCTTTCCCGAAAACTTTGCCGCCGCGCAGTTTATTATTATGCGTTCGCGGTAATAAGTTAAAGCCGCATTGCCGCTTTCATCTACACCGCAAACGTATTTCGCCATATACACGTCGGCGATAAAATTATTTTTTAAACGATTGATTTTTTCAACGTTTTCGTCTGTTATAACGTCGTCGGCGTCAAGCCACATAAGATATTTTCCGCCCGCAAGCGAAAAAGCGTAATTTCTCGCCGCCGAAAAATCATTCATCCATTTAAATTCCGAAAAGACGTCGGCGTAGCGTTTTACCGTCTCGACCGTTTTATCCGTGCTGCCCGTATCGACGACGACTATTTCGTCCGCAAATTTTTTTGCCGTTTTTAAAAGATCTTCTATTTTATCCGCCTCGTTTTTTACTATCATACAAAGCGACAATTCAATTATTTTCATTTTTTCACGTTTTTTTATTATATCTTATGCCCGAAAGGAAAAAAAGTATTATTTTAATCGTCCGTTACATAAACGCCCCTGCATGCACCTGTTTTTTGCGGCAAACGTATAATAAATCAGTCGAAAATTTATTTTCGGCTTAGGAGAAAATTATGTTTGACGATCTTTATAAAACCCTTTTTGCATGCAATCGTTGTTGCGGCGGTTTATTCTGCAACAACAACTGCGGTCAACGCGCAATCGTAGGTCCGCAAGGTCCGCGTGGTCCGCAAGGTCCGCAAGGTATCCGAGGCAATATGGGACAACAAGGTCCGCAAGGTCCTACCGGCCCCCAGGGACAAATAGGTCCTGCCGGGCCGACCGGCGCAACGGGTGCCACGGGAGCAACGGGTCCTGTCGGACCGACCGGCGCAACGGGCGCAACGGGTGCCACGGGAGCGACGGGTCCTGCCGGACCGACCGGCGCAACAGGTGCCACAGGTGCCACGGGAGCGACGGGTCCTGTCGGACCGACCGGCGCAACGGGTGCCACGGGTGCCACGGGAGCGACGGGTCCTGCCGGACCGACCGGAGCAACGGGCGCAACGGGTGCCACGGGAGCGACGGGTCCTGCCGGACCGACCGGCCCGGTAGGTTCAAGTTTACTTGCCGAATTTTCGGGAACAGTTGCCACGGTCGGACAAAACTCACCCGTTACCCTTACCCAAGTTTACAACAACGAAAGCGGCGTAACTCTTAACGATCCGGCAACGTCACTTACCTTAGAAGCAGGGACGTATCTTATCGGCTACGACGCAAGCCTTACCGGATACGAAGGAAACGTAGGTCTTGCTTACTATCTTAACGACGCCGAAATCTCTCCTACTTTATCCACCCAGACGGCAGCGTCGGCAAGCGACGTCGAGCATCTTTCGAACAGACACGTCGTTGTTTTAGACAGTTCCGGCACTTTAGAACTTCGCAATTTAAGCGGCGGCGCAATAACCGTTAATAACCTTAATGCGGTTATTACAAAAATCGCATAATACGCAGCTACGCGTTAGGCATTTTTTACCCGCAAATAAAAAGCGAAAGTGCCGTTAATCGACCTATAGCCTCACTTATCTCAATTCGGCGGCAAATAAAACGTTGCTTTTTTTTCAACACAAAAACACGGGCTCGCCAAGGCAATATTACCTTTGAGCGAACCCGTTTTCCTTTTTTTTCGTTATTGTATTTGTTTTTATTAACCGTTGTTTAGTTTGCCATGCCAGACAAAAAAAACGATAAGAGTACAAGATTTATATTTAGTTTGCTATTTTTTCTTTTAACTCGGCTAAAATTTTATTTTCGAGCCGCGAAACCTGAACCTGCGAAACGCCTAACGCCTTAGCTGTTTCGGCTTGCGTTTTATCACGAAAATAACGCAGAAGAATTATTTTTTTAGCCCTTACGTCAAGTTTTTCGATAACCGAACGAAGCATAATTTTATCGACCATTTTTTCTTCTTCGTCGGGTGCTGAAATTTTATCTAAAAGCTCAAGAGAACCTCCGTCGTCTTCATCTTGCTTTTCATAGATGGAAAGCGGGATTTTTGCAGAATCTAAAGCCAAAACCACGTCGGTTCTGTCCATATCGAGCGCCGTTGCGACTTCGTCGACCGTAGGTTCTTCGCCGAGATGTTCGAATTTATATTTCTCGATAAAACGATTTATGTCGAGCCTTTGCGCTTTTATCACGCGCGAAACTTTTATAATTCCGTCGTCGCGCATAAACCTTTTTATTTCGCCCGTTATCATCGGTACAAGATAAGTCGAAAAGCGAACGTTAAACGACGTATCGAAGTTTATAATCGCTTTCATAAAACCCACGCAAGCGATCTGATACAAATCTTCGCAACTTTCGCCCTTGTTTTTAAATCGTCTTAAAATACTGCGTATTAAGTTTTCATTTTCGCAAATCAGCGTAGTTTTTGCCGATTCGTCGCCGTTTTTTGCTTGGGCAATAAGTTCGGTAGTTTGTTCGTGCGTTAACATTTTTCACCTTTACGACGCACGCGGTAATACCTGTTTTGTCATGTTCACCGTAGTTCCGCAATCAACTTTCGATTCAACCGAAAAACTATCCATAAAGGTCCGCATAATCGTAAAGCCCATTCCGGCCCTGTCGTCGAGCGGTTTCGTGGTATAAAACGGTTCTAACACTTGCTTAACGTTAGGTATGCCCACGCCGTCGTCAGAAATTTTAATATGTAAAACGTTATCGTCGTCTATAACGCACTCCATAGTTATTTCGCCGTTTTTTTGCGGATAGCCGTGCACCACGCAATTCGTAACCGCTTCAGAAACCGCGGTTTTTACGTCGGTTAAGGTTTCAACCGTCGGGTCAAGCGACATAATAAACGCGGCAACCGCGGTTCGCGCAAACTGTTCGTTTTCAGAACGCGAATCAAACTTAATCGTCATTTTATTTTTCATAATTCATCTCCGTTTTTGTATATTATCGTATAATCGGCATTTTTCGCCGCCCTGTTTTTTTATAGTTTGGGTATCAGCGTGTAAATTCCGCTTGCAGAAAACACTTTATCCGCAGGGAACGACGGATTTTCGATAAACACGGGAATTTTTAAATTTTTTAATTTTTTATATCTTCCGATAAGCATCCCTATCCCGGTCGAATCCATAAACGACAGCCCGTGCATATTAAAAACAACCGAACGCACGTTGGTGTTGCTATCGATAAGTTCGTCGAGTTTTTCGCGCGTTTTATTGCAATAATGTTCGTCGAGTTCGCCGTCAAAATATATGTATAATCCGCTTTTAGCGACTTTATATTTAATTTCCATAACGCTTTTCTCCGTAATCGCCACAAAACTTTTTCTATAGTTTAGCACATAAAAAAGTAAATATTTTATATATTTTTGACGAACAAAGGCGTTTTTTGCATTTTGCGCATTGCGTTACGTTTACGTTTAAAAACTTTTATGCTTTCGCGATTTTTGCCGATTTATAAACCACCGCCGACTTTTTCTTTTTTTGCTTATAATGCCTTACTATACCCTTGCGCTCATACAACAAATAATAAACTTTTTCGGTAAGAGCGCAAACGTATTTTAACGGGAGCAAAAGCGTAAGACACACCGCGGTGTTAAAAAACGTATGAAAATTCGCTATTTTTCTACCGATTGCAATGCCTTTAAAAAACGGCAGACTGTTAATTGCAGATCCCGCGAACACAAGCGGCAAAAAGAAAATAATCGAGCCTATAATATTAAAAATTATGTTAAACAAAGCCGATTTTTTCGATTCGGAACTTTTTCCCGCGCTCGCGATTATTACGGGTATGCATGTACCGATGTTGCTGCCGAGTATTAAAAACGTCGCTTTTTCAAAAGGCAACAAACCTATCGAACCAAGAACCACCATCATTCCCGAGGCAACCGAACTGCTTTGAATAACCGTTGTTATAACAAGCCCGTTTAAAAACAAAATTATCGGATTTTCAACGAGAAACAAATTTTTAAACCAAACGTAATTTTTAAAATTTTCAACCGTTTCGGTCATAAACATCAAGCCTATAAATATAAATCCGAAGCCGCACATTGCGCCGCCGAGCGATTTTAATTTTTGGTTTTTCATAAGCCCGAAAATAACGCCGATAAACGCCGTTCCGCAACCTATCGCGGTTATATCGAACGAACCGCCGCTCTGCGAAAACGAAACAAGTTGCGCAGTCATCGTCGTTCCGATATTCGTGCCCATAATGGTAGCGGCGGCTTGCATAAACGTCATAACCCCGCCTTCTACAAAACCGATAACGATCATGTTCGTCGCTATGCTGCTTTGAGCGACAGCGGTTACGGCGCACCCTGCCAAAACGGCACCGCATCGCCTGCCTGCCACGGCTTTTATGACTCTTTTCATTTTTTCGCCCGATAAATTACACACTTCATCGCTCATAAGTTTTAAGCCGCTTAAAAACACAGCGATAGAGCCGAGCAATAAAAGCAAATCATTTAAAACAGACATCTATAAAACTTCCCGTCGTAATATTATATTTGTTTTATGTTTGTTATTATTCGCGTATAATAAAAACGCAACCAAAAATTTAAAATTTTTAGTTGCGCATTTTTAAGTTAAAAATTTGATTAAAATAAGAAAAAAATAGTTGTGTTTTTTTTCGTTATGTATTATAATGTTTAGGTAACTTTGCGGGGCGAAGTTTTTCGCTTGCTAATCGCAAGAAGTTGCGGATTTTTTACCATCGAGGCGTAGCGCAGTTTGGTAGCGCGCTTGGTTCGGGACCAAGAGGTCGTGGGTTCAAGTCCCGTCGCCTCGACCAATAATCGGTGTAACCTGATAATATGGTTATGCCGATTTTTTTATGCTTGATTTTTTCAGATGTCGGTTAAATTTAAAAAAAGTGTTTTTTTGTTGTAATTTAATTAAATTCGTTTTATTTTTATATAAATTTGTGCTATACTTTACTGAAAAAGGGGGTATATATGAATTTCAAACAAAACGAATACAACGAAAATAAATTAAACAATAGAAAAACCGATGACGATTACGTTGCCGAAAAATTTAGAATAATTAAAGACTCGCTTGCCTGTCTTTCGTTTTTCCAATTTTACTACGACGGCGAATTTTATCGCGTCGACGGCTTATATAAAACGGTAAGAATTATGCATAACGGATTCGAAATAAAAACTGTTGCTACTTTTAAAAATTACTATGACTTGCTTACTTTAACTTTTTTAGACGATATGCCGTTTGAAAAACTTGTTGCACGCGACGATTTTATAATAACGGCGATGTAAATAATATATACCATGAAAAAATAAACAGAAAAACCGCAATTTTACTTTTTGCCGCAATATTTTCAGGCATTTGACTTTTCGGCGGAATACCGCTGCTTGTTATAGGGGCGACAAACGAAAAAGTTGCCTTGCTTGTTTTTTTCATAGCAATGGTAGCAATCGATTTTTATGCCTGCCCTATTTTTCTTATCGCCTATACTAACGTTTTAATTCTTAAACGCACGGCAAAAACGGTTAACCACGCAAATTTAAACACAAAACGCGCTAAAACAGCACAAAAAAAACACCCTTTAGGCGTTCCCTATAAGGGATTTTTAGGCAATATAAAAGACTAACGAACACCTTTCGTTAGTCTTTCTTTTTTATCCCGCAAAAGCACACGACTTTGCTTGCAAAGTATAGTGTGCTA
>JAXEDY010000033.1:0-25715 GCA_034104345.1 Christensenellaceae bacterium
AAACCACTTTTGTTTTTTCGTCGAACCCTAAAAATCCAAGTCCCATGGCAATAGGATGCGGCCCCGTGTTATAAGCGCTGCCTCCCATTTTTCTTTGCAGCGTCTGCCAGTCCCACCTGCGGGCAAGCGCGTTATAGCGGATGCTTATCTGTTTTACGTCGCCTAAAACGCCGTTTTTGATAAGTTCGAGAGCGTGCAGATAAAAAGGCGCGAACTGCGTGTTCTGAAATACGAAAAGTTTTGCGTTGTTGTCTTTCGCGGTTTTAATAAGTTCTTCGCACTCGAATTCGTTACGCGCGAACGGCTTTTCTACAAGAACGTTTTTGCCGTGTTCTAAAAGGTCTTTGGTTATGGAATAGTGCATATCCGAAAACGAAGCGTTAACAACGAGATCTACGTCGGTTTTTGTTAAAAGTTCTTTATAATCGGCAAACGTTTCGCAACCTTTATATAAGTCTTTTGCTTGTTCGCGGCGGCGCTTATCGGCGTCTACGATATATTTTACGTTATAATACAAATTGCGTTCGGAACGGCAATAAACGCCGTGAATATCGCGTCCGCTTCTGCCCTGCCCGATTATGGCGAGATTGAGTTTTTTCATAAAAACATTCTCCTTTAAATTTTAAAATTTAATATTTTTAGCGAGGTTACTGCTTATTTTAAACGAAGTTGTCGCTTATTTTCGGCGACTTGCATCTTTTTGTTTTTTGTGTTTTTTATGCGTTTTGCATTTTTATCGGCTAAAAAAGCCCTGTTTTCCGTTATTAAATCGATTTTTTTATTTTTTTGCAAAAAACACAAATAATCGCTTGCAAAAACGCGCTTTTTATAATAAAATTGTTATAAACTAAAATTTATTTGTTTATTTAAGGAAATAACGATGAGCGAAAACCAGAAACATTTAAACAATTTCGACGATAAAAAAATCGAAAGTTTTATATTCAACCATTTTTATTACAAATCGCCGTCGATGGCGCCTTCGTTTCAGAAACATTCACACAACGTCTACGAAATTTTGTTTTTCGAAAAAGGTTCGGCAACCTATATAATCGAAGACAAAAAGTATCGGCTTAAAAAGAACGACCTAATTTTTATCCGCCCCACCAAATACCACTACATCGAACTCGACGCAGGCAGCGAATATTCGCGCTATAACCTTTCGTTCGACCAATCGATTACAGGCGTCGACCTTTTAAACAGTATTCCGCCCGAAATCGAAGTTGTTAACTGCCCCAAAGAGAGCATAATTGCGGGCATTATTTCGCGCATGGATTATTATTATAAAAACTTCGACGAAAAGGCGTTTTGCGACCTTGTTCCGTGTTTGCTTAAAGAACTTTTGTATAATTTAAGAACTTACAAAACCGACCTTATAGGCAATTCGGCGCAACTTTCGCCCCTTCTTACGCAGGCGATAGAGTATATAAACGCCAACCTTTTCACGCTTAAAGACGTGAAAGAAATAAGCGCGCACCTTTATATAAGCGAACAATATCTGTTCCGCCAGTTCCAGACGCAACTTAAAATCACGCCCAAAAAGTATATAAACGCAAAGCGGCTTTTATACGCGCAGAATATGCTTCGGCAAGGCGTTTCGCCCACCGAAATATATTTAAAATGCGGTTTCGAATCGTACCCCGGATTTTATAAGCAATATTTAAAGACTTTCGGCTATCCGCCGTCGAAAGAAAATTTGCCCGAACGGCTTAATTAGAGGCTTAATTAGAGGTATCGATTTAATCGATTTTTTTATTCCGACCGTTTTATAAAATTTATAAATATAAATTGAAAAACTTAAACGCAGCGATTTCCACGCGCGAAAACGGCGCAAACGTTAATATCGTCGTCGAAAACAACGATATCGGCGTCGTAACCCGCTTTAAACGCGCCTTTTTTAACTTTTAAAAGCGAAGCGGGCGTTTCGTTGAGCATTTTTACCGCAAATTCTACGGGATAACCGCATTCTTTAACCATAACCTTAATAAGTTTATCGGCTGTGGCAACGCTGCCAGCAAACGCCGAACGATCTTTAAGTTTGCAAACCCCGTCTTCGACGATGAACGGCGTGCCGCTCATAACCCCTTCTTTAATATCCGTTCCCGCAATTTCAAGGCTGTCCGTGCAAAGGGCGGTCTTTTTTTCGCCCTTAATTTTAACTATCATTTTTATAAGTTCGGGCGGAAGATGTTTGCCGTCGGCTATTATTTCGACAAACAGTTCGTCGCGCAAAAACGCGCTTTCGATAACGCCAAGCGACCTAAAACCGTGGTCACGCGTTACGGTTGAAGTGCACGAATATAAATGCGTTATAAGGTTGCAACCGTTGTCTATGGCGCGCGCCACGTCGGCGTAAACGGCGTTTGTATGCCCCGCCGAAGCGATTATGCCGTTACCTTTTAAAAACCTGCAAAATTCGCCCGTTTTATCCTGTTCGGGGGCGTAAGTCCAGCGCGATATAAAATCGCCGTATTCTTCGATTAAACTTTTATAGTCGCGCCCATTAGGTTCGGTTATAAAATCGGGGCATTGCGCGCCGCACTGCTCCGCCGAAAGATACGGCCCTTCTAAATGCGCGCCGATTATATCGCTTTTTACTTCGCCCGACTTTTTGGCTTTCGCGATGTTTATAACCGCGTTTTTCATGTTTTTAAAAGGTCCGGCGGTAACTGTCGGCAATATGCTCGTGGTGCCGTGTTTTAAATGAAAGTTGCACCCGTCTAACACGTCTTGTTCGGTGCCGTTTATAAACGGATGCCCGCCCGCGCCGTGCGTGTGCATATCGATAAACCCGGGCGAAACAAACTTGCCGCTAAAATCGAAAACTTTGGTTGCGTTAAGTTCGTTTTTTTCAAAAAGTCCGCCTATAAGCCCGTTATCGGCATATAGATAACCTTTTTTAATCCCATCGGGCATTATAATTTTGTCGCTTTTTATCGCTATCATAATCGTTATTTAAAAAGTTTAAATTACGCGTTTTAGCCAAATTCTACGTTATAACAGCGCCGAACTTTTTTCGTCGAGATATAAAACCGAGTTTTTTTCGGTGCGCAAAATACTTGCGGGGCAATGTTCGTCAATCGTGCCGGTAAGAGTTTCTTTTACGGCGTTTGCTTTGGTTGCCGCAGGCACTATGCAGAAAAGCCAGGGCGCGGCGACGAGCGTCGGAACGGTTAAAGTCATTGCGTGGGTAGGCACTTCGTCAATCGATTTAAAGCACCCGTCGTTCACCTGCTGATTGCGGCAGATTTCGTCGAGTTTAACGGGTTTTACCACCTTTTTATCCTTAAAGTCGGCAACGTCTGGGTCGTTGAACGCGATATGTCCGTTTTCGCCTATCCCCATAACCACTATATCGGTTGGGTTTGCTTTTAAAAGTTCGCCGTAGCGCTTTGCTTCCGCTTCGGGATCGGTTGCGGTAATATCTATATAATGCACGCTTTTAAACGGAACGAGCCCGAAAATGTGCGCTTTTAAAAAGTGGCCGAACCCTTGCGGCGCGTTTTTATCGAGCCCTATATATTCGTCCATGTGATAGGCGTTCACCCTGCTCCATTCGATCGTTTTATCTTCGACGAGCGCTTTCAAAACGTCGCTTTGGCTGGGTGCAGCGGCGAAAATCATGTTTATTTCAGGTTTTTCGGCTAAAAGTTCTTTTATTTTTGCCGAAATATCATTTGCGGCGGCTTCGCCCATAAGCGTTCTGTTTTCGAAAATCTTTACGGTTAATTCGTCTTTTTTAAATGTTTTCATAGTGCGTCTATTTTATAATAAATCTTTAAGTTTTTTAACCGCGTCGGAAAAAGCGGCTTGGGCGTTTTCGTATTTATACGGATTATCGAACGTTTTGCCGACCAGCGCGTTAAGTCCCGAAAAGGTTTGCAGATGCGGCTCGAGCGTGATAAACGTTTTTTTGGTTTTTTCGTCGGCGGCGTATTCGCCTAAAATTTCTTTGATTTGGGCTTCGCCCTTGCCCGCGGGAACGATCGCACCGGCGTAAAACGCGTCTTTTACATGAAAATATTCGATATGATTTTTTAAAAGAGCATACGCTTTTTTCGGGTTATAGCCGTCTAACACGAAATTGCCCATATCGAAAACGCATTTAATTCTGCCGCCGAAAAAGTCGGCTATTTCTTTGCATTTTTCGGGGCTTTCGCCGTAAATTAAGGCCTCGTTTTCGTGGCAGAGCGTAACGCCGTATTCGCCCGCGATATTCAAAAGCGCATAAAGTTCGTCGAAAACCTGCGTTTTACAATCGTCGCGCGTTTTGCCGTTTGGCAAATAATACGAAAAAATTCTTATATTTTTTGCGCCGAATTCGTTTGCGGTTTCGAAAATCCTTTTCGCCATATCGCGGTGCGCGCTTAAATCGCCGTCGAGCCTGATTTTGCCTATCGGCGAACCTATCGACGAAACTTTTAAATTGTGGTCGTTTAAAATTTTTTTTGCTTCGGCAACTTCGCAGCTTGTTAAAACAGAAACGTTTTTGCCGTTTACACCGCGGATTTCGATATAATTTATACCGAAATCGTTCATCGCCTTGCATTGCTCGGCAAAATTTTCGCTGTATTCGTCGGCAAACGCCGAAATTAAAAATTTATCTTTCATTTTCGTTTTTTTAAATTAAAACTTTATAATTCGAATTCATTAACTTTTTCTTCGTTTCCGCCGTCTAACGAGCGTTTAACGGCGTTCATAACGAACACGGGAGCAATAAAGTCGGCGTAGTCGCGCCCGTTGCCGCCGTTTAAAAGCGAATAAAATTCGTCGAATTCGATTTTAAAACATTCGCTTTCGCCCGTTATGGGGAAAGTTTTTCCGTCGTTCGATTTTTCGGAAATGCGCATTGCGTAATAAACGTAATTGCCGTCGACGAAAAGCCCGATTACGTCGTAACCTTCGTATCTGAACACGACGGTTATTTTTCCGCCGTTTTCAAACGCCTTAACGCTTAACGGATAATACCCGAAAATGGTGGAGACTATGCCGATTAAGTGTTCGCAATAGAAATAAAACCCGCCGTAATCGTTGCTTAAAGAAACGGGACAACGCACCAGCCCGCCGAGAGTTTTGCCGCCTTCTTCCGACAAACAATCGTTTTTAAGTTTTTGCACCCAATCGACGTGAACACACGACGAACCGCCGGTAAGTCTAACGCCCGCCGCCTTACATTCTTTGGCAAGAGCAACGGCTTCGGCTTCGCTTATCGTAACCGGCTTATCTATAAACATTGGCACGCCGCTTTTAATATAGGGCTTTGCGAATTCATAGTGCTGACTGCCGCGGCGCGCGGTTACGATAACTCCGTCGACGTTACCTACTTCTTCGTCGTAAGATTTCATAACCCTAACGCCGTATTTTTCGCTTAGTTTTCGGGCGGCGCCGTCGTCGGAACTGTAAACGCCGATAACCTTTACGTCGCCGTATTTTTCGTCTTTTTTAATAAAGTCCAAAAAAGTGTCGGCATGCGAATTTTCGCAGCCTAAAATAACTATTTTTTTCATAAAAAACCGCTCTTTTATTTATCTATAACAAGGTTTTCGCCGTTCGAAGCATACATTTTTAAAATAAGACGAACGGTTTTTGCGCCTTCGTAAAAATCGATTTTAAACTTTTCGCCGGATAAAAGGCAACCGTAAAAATCGTGAATTAAATCGACGTGCGTTCCGCCCCATTCTTTTTTGCCGATAACGGGGGCAACCGACTTTTTTGAAATATGCCTGCCGTTTACTATCACATAATCGCCCATAAGCCTTACTTCGAAGCCGTCGGACTGAAAAGCCAGATAGTTCGTAAAGGTAGCTTTCGAAGCGTTGGTGGCGTTTATTATAAAATTGCCGCCGCTATTAAGCGAAAACATTCCGAAAGCGGTGTCTTCTACTTCGATAACGCCTTTAAGCGAGTTGTTGGAAACGTGCGCCGTTACGTTTTTCGGATAGCCGCAAATCCATTGCAGCAAATCGAGCGTGTGAATAGCCTGATTTATCATAACCCCGCCGCCTTCCTGCGCTTTGGTGCCGCGCCATGCGCCCTGCGCGTAATAATCGGCGCCGCGCTTCCACACGATGCTTGCTTCGGCGGCTTTAACTTCTTTATCTTGAAAAAAGTTTTTTATGTATAAAACCGACGGGTTATATCTCGTCTGAAAGCATACGCCCAGTTGCGCTTTCGAATTTTTTACGGCGATTTCAAGTTCGTCGAGTTGTTTTTCGCTTATGGCAAGCGGCTTTTCGGTTAAAACGTTTATGTTTTTACCGAGAGCGAAAATTGCCATTTCGGCGTGCAGATAATGCGGCGTGCAGATATGCACCGAATCGAGATCTTCGCCGAGTATCATCTGCTTATAATCGGTGTATTCGCGCGCGTTTAAAGCGTATTTTTTGTTGAATTGTTTGCATTTTTCGGCTTCGACGTCGCACAGCGCGACGATTTTTTGCCCACACGCCAAAAGCGCATCGACGTGCAGCGGCGCTATCGCTCCGAGCCCTATAATCGCTACGTTCATGATAACTTTGATTTTATAATTATTTGTTTTTAATGTCAATTTAAATTTTCTTTTTCGGATTTACGCAACGGCA
Organism: Christensenellaceae bacterium; assembly: GCA_034104345.1. GTDB lineage: Bacteria > Bacillota > Clostridia > Christensenellales > Borkfalkiaceae > HGM11416. The sequence continues at coordinate 6,579 of JAXEDY010000033.1, forward strand.
AATCGAGCAATTAAAGAAAATACACTTTTATTTGTTTCTTTTGCTTGTTTACGAAAAATGCTTTTTATGCGCTTTCGGCTAACGAACAAGTTCGCTCCATACCGAAATATTGCAATTTTCGTCGTCATAATTTTTGCCCGCCTGCGCGTAATCGCATAGCGTAAGATTTCCGTTTTCGGTTTTTATACCGATACATTCGTTAGCCTTAAACGGCGGGTTTTTAACCTTTTTGAACTTGATTTTATCGCCGTTTTTAACCTTTAACGCAATCGGCGAATTTACTTCGCCAAGTCTTTCGTCGCGGGCAAAAACGACAGCGCCTTTATAAAACGCCGTTTTGCCGTTTAAAACCGCTGCCCTTAAAGGAGCGTTCCAACTTAAATAAACGCCGTCGCCGCCCATAACGCTTACCGAAACAAACCCGAGATTATCGGGCGTTAAGTTTAACGTTTCGCCGTTTTTCAAAACGCAGAAATCTTCGGCGTAAGACGGCACTCGAAGTCTTAAACAAAAAGTCTTTTCTCCGCCCGAAACACTTATTTTCGCGCCGCCTTTTCCGAACGGATCCGCGGAGCACTTTATTTTTATTTTTTCGCCGTTTATATCGGCGTTATATTCGAATTTATTATATATATTGACCGAAACTCCGCCGTTGAACGAGCAGACGGAAGCCAAGCCCCACACAGCCGTTCCCGCCCCGCCTATAGCGGCGCAACAGCCGTAAGTTCTGCCGCTTTGAAGTTCCATAAATCCCGCAACTCGCCTGCATCTGCGCGAATTTACAAGCGGGCTGTAACTATCGAAAACGTAAGGTTCGTGGTCGACGAAAATAAGGTTATCGCCTATCCATTTACGCCCTTCGGCGCGCTTCATGCTTTGTTTTTCGGTGTTTACCGCGCCCGCAAGAAGATTAAGCCCCGAACGTTCGATTGCTTCGGCATAAGCGCCTTTGCCTGTTACGGTAAACAGTTTTGCCAGAAGTTTAACAAAAGTTACGGTAACGCAGGTTTCCTGCGCGACTTCGGGGTTAAATTCGGTTTGTTTAAGCGACGAATTATCAAAAAGTTCGTGCGTACACCCCGAGCCGCCCACAATGGTATAATCGGATTCGAGCACCATATCGGCAAAGTTTTCAACCGCAATAAGGTGCTTTTTTTCGCCGGTTACCTTATAAAGTTCTAACAATCCTTCGAAACAACTCATCATTTCGTAGGCTTTTGTGTGTTTGAATCGATAAGGATAACAGGTTTTGTTATAGCAAAGCGCAATTATGTTCATATCCGTGCAAAAACCGCCGTCTACGATATAGTTTGCAAAATCGAGATAGCGTTTTTCACCCGTGTAGTTATAAAGTTTAACGAACGGTTCCAATATCGAACACGAATTAAGCCCGCCGTAAATCTGCGAAGTTTCGAAAATGCTTTTTTGCTTGCCGTCGCCTACGAATTTTAAAATGTAGTCGGCAAGTTTTTTAAGCGACGATATAACCCGCTTTTTTAAGGCTTCGCTTTTGCATATATCGGCAAAATATAAAAGCCCCAACATAACGTATTTGCGGCTCCACATATCCCAGCCCGAAAATTCTTTGTCCACAGGATACGAAGAAATATCGCCGTTTGCGCTTTGAACCGAAAGTAAATCTTTAACGGTTTTTACCATTTCGGCATAAAGTTTTTCGCTTTTATACGCCCTGTAAGTAAGGGCGGCGCCGCGAAGGGTTTTTCCCCAAAATTCGCCCCGCCACCCGTTGTTTACGTCGGGTTTTAAACGGAATTGATTAACGAGCAGTTTAAAAACGTCTTCGGTATATTGGTTTTCGGCAACGAACTTAATAATATCGCCCGCATAACCGCCCGTTTTTAACTCGCCCGATTTAGCAAAATTTAAAACTTGTTTTTCCATAAGACAGCCTTTTGCTTTTGTTTTTTGTTTGCTTTTTTGTGTTGTCGGTTTATTTTTAAGTTATTTGCGGGCGCGGGGGCGGCAAAAACCGCCCCTTTTGTCGCTTTCTTTTTTAATAAAGTTATTTGTTACGCTTTCCAAACGGGCGAACCGCTTGAAATATCCCAGTTTCCTACCTGAGTAGTTCCCGCTTCTGCCATCGCGGCGTAAGTGTCGTAACGGTAAGCGTTGATCCAGTGACCGATAACCATAGCCGAACTTGCGTTTTCAACCGGATTAAGAGTTGTCGGATCAAGCGAAATTTTAGTAGATTCGGCAAAGTCTGCAAAATCGTTAGATGCATAAACCGAAATCTGCGTGCTTTGGTTAAACGGCATTACTCTGCCGTTAGCGGCGGCAGGAGCAACCATGTAAAGGTTTTGATATACGGTTTTCATCTGACCATGCCATTGGTTCTGCCAATTCGCCGCGTTGCAATACCAAATGGTAGCGCCGACGCTGGCAAAGAAACCTACCGCCGTAGTTTCGGCACCCGTAGCCGCAACGTTATAAGGCTGATTATATTCCACTATTACTTGGTTGAATCTGAAATAAACGCTTTCCTGGCAACCGAACAACGCAAAGTTTTTAGCCCAGTGGTCGGTCACGTTATACGAAATATAAACGTTTTCTACGGATACGCAGGTAGCGTATTCGGCAAGAACTCTGCCTTTTGTCCACGACGACCAAGACGCCTGAACGTTTTTAAACGCAACGTTTTTAATTACGGTCAAATTCGAAAGCGATTCGCCCGAAATCGTTCCGAAGAATCCGTAAGAGTTACCCGCACGGAAACCGGTTATCGACTTACCGTTACCGTCGAACACTCCTACGAAACCCGCGTTGCCCGCTACGCCTGCCTGCGGTGCGTCGTTACTCGTGGTTATGCCCGTACCTGCTACTCTCGTGGGAGTAAGCATATCGGTAGGTGCAAGAGCCTTCGGATCGTAATAACGATAGAAAGTATCGTAATTACCGACAGCTCCGTCACCGTCTATATCAACATTGGTAAGATCTATATCGTCTTTAAGAATAAAATAACCTTTTACCACCTTTTTGTCTGCGGTTAAGCGCATATCTTCGAAATCGGTATAATCGCTAATAACTTTAGTGTAAGCGGTTACGTTGAACGTATAGCCGTAAGTAGCGGTTGCAACGGTAATGGTGCAAACGGTGGGTTTTTTAACTTCGGCAAACGCGCCCTTTAATACACCGTTTTCGGCGGTAAGCGGATAATCGGTGCCGTTATAGGTTTGCTTTGCTTCTATAATGGTATCGGAGCCGAAAAGCGAAGCCATTGCTTCGATTTCGCCATCCATAGCCGAGAAATATTTTATAGCGGTATCGTAAACGGCTATCGGGCGAACTACGACTACTTCGAAACTTAACGATTTATCTTCGCCTAAAACGTTATAAGTTACGGTAACGGCGGTTTTGCCTGCTGACGCCGCAATAAGTTTGCCGTTTTCGTAAGTTACAACCGCGGTATCTTCGGGGGTTACGTTTACGTTCAGCGCTTCGCCGTTTAAGGTAACCGCGGGTGCGTAAACGGCTTCGTGCGCGTAGGTTTTGCCCGCAAGTTCAGAAACGGTGTAAAGGGTTAAACTTTCGGCGGTTACGTTTTCGGTTAAAGTGGCAACGGTATATCCGCACGAGCATTTACCCGCTTTTGTGCTTGCAACGTCGGTTTCAACCCATTCGCTTACGCTGTGTTTTACAGAACTTTCTTCGTCTTTAACGCCGCAAACAGAGCATTTGTTCCAGTGATAGGTTTCGTCTCTATCCGTTACGGTAAAGCTGTGCGCGGCAAAATCGCCGTATTCTTGTTCGCAGACGTCGCAAACCGCTTTTTGCGTGCAGGTAGCGGTGCCGCCGACGTGTTTAGTAGGATCTACGTCGCCGTATTCGGCTTGACAGAATTCGCATTTTGCTTTCGCGTTGCAGGTAGCGGTGCCGCCGCTGTGATTTACGGTTTCGATAACCGCTTCGCAACAAGCGTGTTTTTTGGTGTGAGTGCCGTCTTCGTTATCGACGTAAATATAATCGTCGGGGGTTGCATGATTTTCGGGGTTTACGTCGCCGTAACTTTTTTTACATTCATCGCAATAAGCCGCGTTAAGGCAGGTTGCCGTGCCGCTGTGATTTTCGGTTTCGATAACCGCTTCGCAACAAGCGTATTTTTTGGTGTGCGTGCCGTCTTCGTTATCGACGTAAATATAATCGTCGGGGGTTTCGTGATTTTCGGGGTTTACGTCGCCGTAAACAGCGCCGCAATCGTCGCAAACGGGTTTTGTTTTGCAAGTAGCTTCGTCGCCGCCGTGATGGTTTGCGGGATCGCCTATTGCAACTTTGCAGCATGCGTGGCGTTCGGTGTGGGTAAGCCCGTCGTCGTTTGCAACGAATTCGGTTTGCTTACTCGCATGTTTTTCGGGATCGACCGCGGTGTATTCTTCGCCGCAGGTGTCGCAGATCGCGCCCTTCAAGCAGTCGGCGGTGCCGCCCGCGTGAGCCGCAAGTTCTCCATACTCTTCGCCGCATTCTTCGCAAACCGCTTTTTCCAGACAGGTTGCCGTGCCGCCGTAATGGTCGTGGGCGGGATCTTTCGACGTATTGCATGCGACAAGCGCCGCAACCATGATAATGCCGAGCAAAACAATGATTAGTTTTTTCATACATTTTCTCCTTATAATTTAACGGATTTTTTCCGTTTTATTTACTTATATCGTTAAATTTTAAAGCAACAAGCATGGGGCGAACGTGCCGATAACGGGCTTATAGCCCCGCTTTTTGCTTTTTTACCACAAATTTTCCGTAGGGCGACCATCGGTCGCCCGAATATTTTGTTACGTGCTTTATTATTCCGTAGCGGGCGGCGCCTTCGACGTTTCGCATAATTAAACGCCTCAGTCGCCCGCCCTCTTTTTTGTTATTCTTTCCAGGCGGGGACGCCGCTTGCTATATCCCAGTTTCCTACTTTTTTAACACCCGCATTCAACATATCCGCGAAACTATCGTAACGATAAGCGTTCGCCCAGTGGAAAAGTTGCGCTTTGGCGCTTGAACTTGCCGCGGGGTTAAGCGTGGTTTCGTTAAACGAAACGGTTACTCCTTCGGAAATATCCGCAAAATCGTTCGAAGCGTAAATGGCAACACCGTTATCCGTGCCGTAAGGGGCAAGATATTGCATTATCGGCATTACTCTGCCGTTTTCGGCTTTGGGGGCTATCATATAAAGTCCGTTTATCGAAAATTTCATCATATATCCCGCATAATCGGGCTTATCGTGATAATAACTGGTAAACGTTGCGGCGCCGAAAATACCCACGCCCGTTCCGATATACGCTTTTTCGGCGGCTTTATCAAACGTTTTACTATATTCTACGATTACGTTCGTGAATTTTACGTTGACGTAATCGTGCGAGCCGAACAAAACGAAGTTCGAAGTTTTGTTATAGTTATCGTTTGAAATGTCGGCAACGTTAAACGAAACGTATACGTTTTCGACGGTTACGTTGTATGCGTATTCGGCAAACAAAACGCCGTAACCGCCATAAATATCGACGTTTGTAAACGCCAGGTTTTTAATGGTGCAGCCCGAAGCCGAACCGAAAAATCCGTGCGAATTGCCCATGTGGAAATTGCTTATTTTATATCCCCTGCCGTCGAAAATTCCGTTAAAGCCGCCCTTTTTGCTGCCGTTTCTTACGTCGGTGAGCATAGAAGTAGAACATATCTGTTCGTCGTCGCCGCGATAGGGATAGAACGTATCCGTTCTGTAAAGCCAGCCGGTTTCGCCCGTTTTTCCGTCGCCGTTTAAATCGAGAACCGAAAAGTCGACGTCGCTTGCGAGCGTAACGTAACCTTCGATCTCTTTATTTTCGTCGGTTAAACGCAGATAAAGCAAGTCTTCGGGCGTTTTTATGGTTAAAGCGCAACCTTCGATATCGAAAATATATCCGAATTTTTGGTTTAAAACGGTTATCTGCAAAGCGGTAATTCCGGTTTTAGAAGTTTTAACGCCTAAAATTTTGCCTTGCTGCGATATATCGAGTTCGGCACCGTCTTGCGTTGCCGATTCTACTTCGCCGCCGAAAAGCGCGGTTATAAGGTTTTCGCCGCCTATTTCTATTACGCCTTTAAGCGCCGAAAAATCGGTTATGGTTTCGGGATATTTGGCTACGGGGCGAATTACTTTAACCTTTACGCTTTTGCTTACCGTTATATCTTCTCCGCTATAAGCGAAAGTCACGATCGTTTCGCCCTGCGATTTTGCGGTGATTTTGCCCGTTTTTTCGTCGTAGTTTACAACGTTGTCGCCGTTTAACGTAACCGTTACGGGTTTTTTGTCGCCGTCGACGTCAAGTTCGGGCAACATGTTCCATTCGGTGTTATAACTTTCTCCGTTAAATTCGGCAACGGTATAAATATTCACTTCGTCGGGAATGGATACGCCTCCCGTCGTAAGCGTCGCGCTGCTTATAACGCTTACGTTGATTTTAACGCTTAAAAATTCGGATTCTACGCCGCGCCAAACGGCAACGACCGTTATAGCCGTTTGCCCCTTTTTTAAGGGCATTAAAATCCCGTTTTCTACTTTGGCTATGCTTTCGTCGGCTATTTTATAAGATATTTCGCCGTCGTAATATAAATTGCCGTTAAAACGAACCTTTGCGCCCAGATTTACGGTGTGTTTGGTGTCTACCTGCACGTTTTCTTCAACGGCAAGTTCGAGCGACGGCAGATTACCGCCGAGTTCAACGATAACCTGACAAGTTGCTTTTAGGTTTTTATAAGTTGCGGTTATAGTCGCGGCGCCTTCGGTCTGCGCGGTTATTTTGCCGTATTCGTCGACCGAAACCACTTGTTCGTTACTCGAAGTCCATTTGCATAAAAGCGCGTTTTCGCCGTCCGACGCGCGCAGATTTTTGCTGTCGCCCAAAACGAGAGTAACGCTTTCGTCGTCTAAAATTATTTCTTTAACGTCGGGTTTATCGTTGCCCGAATCATCTGCGGGAACGCCGCACGAAATAAAAGTAAAACTTAAACAAATCGCCGCGAGCACAAGTAGCAGTTCGATAAATTTTCTTTTCATATAAATCCCCCCTTACAGCGAATCGACGAAAGCCGCCATCTGGTTGCTTCCCGTTTCGCTGACGTTGGTTATTCCGGTCGCTTCAACCGCGGCGCGGAATTTTTGCTTTAAGTCTGCCGATTCTTTTTCGGAAAGAGACGAAGAGTAAAGAGCCAAAGTCATATATGCGGGCGAAAGCCATTCGGCGTCGATATGCCCTTTGTATAAAGCGTAAGCCGCGGGATCGGCGTTGCGATAAACTTCTAACGCAGCATAAGCCTTTTCGTATTTGTTAAGCCACTGTTTTAAGGTAAGATATGGCCAGAAATCGGCGCGTTGAAGGTCGGTGACGTTCGAAAGAAGCGTTTTTCCGTTATATTTGCTTTTTACAACCGCAGACTGCAAGCGCACGTCGGTGTAAATTTCGCTCATTATCGAAGCGGCTTCGCCGAACATTGCCTCCATATATTTATCGGTTAATTGCTTTGCGTCGCGCGCGCCGTCCCATTCTAACTTCGAATCGAGATAGGCTTTTAAGTTGTGCCATGCCGTGGTGGTACCCTGCTGCGTTATCTGCGACTGGGTATACATAAGTTTTACGTTATTTGCCGCAAAAAACGTGTAGGCGTCTTCGCTGTAAAAGTTGAACGTGTCTACGGGATACATATAGTGACTGAACTTGGTCGAATAGGTCCACAAAAGAATCTCTTTCGAAAGTTTTCCCCAGTTTTTAAGGTTTACCCTGCCTTCGGTATTCGAATCGGCATATATCCACGCCTGATGATCGAAGCCGCTGCTCGTCGCAAGGAACACGCTTACGCCGTCGTTTAAATGCATTGCGGGAACGTCGGCGGGCGCGTTTTCGGTTACCTGATAGGCAAAGAAAGTCAAGGTTAAATCGTCGCGGCGATATTGTTCGTCGAGATTCGCCATCTGCTCGTCGATTTCGGCACGCAAATCGTTCATAAACAATATGAGATTCGCCGCCTTGCTTCCGTAAGTCGCTTCGTTTTTAACGCATTCGGAGCAGTCGCACGGAATGGTGTTATCCTGCTGAGTAAAGTTTAAAATGCGTATCTCGGGATAATGCTCTCTATCGAAAATTTTAAGAGTCGCTATCGCCTTTTTCGCACATTCGGCAAGCATAAGTTTATATTGCACGGGATCGCCGTGCGCGGTGTAGCAAAGTTCCGAACCGCTGTTGTTATACCAAAGCGGGTTGCTCTTTAAATATTGCGCGGTAGGCAACCAGTTAAGCGAGTTGTGAACACCGCGCGCGCTCGAAGACATATCGGTAACGTCTTCGTAAATGGGGAAAGTTATCGTGCCGTAGGTTCCCGGCATTCTGAATCTGTTCGCCCAGTCGCCCGTTATCAGCCGATAATATCCGTTCGATCTGTATTCGAGATCGGGAATATCGGTTACGTCGAAGTTTTTAAGATTAAGGTTTTTTACGTTTTTGTTTATTTTATAGCAATCTTTATAATAAACGTCGAAATCGAAATAAATTTCCAAAAAGTCGTAAACGCCGTATAACGTTCCGCTTTCGGCGCCGCCGAAAATATAAATGTTTTTGCCTTTTGTTATTATGCGCGCGCCGTCGGAAGTAAGTTTTTGCTTATCCGCTTCTATTCCCGCTTCGGCAAGTTGTTTCGTTTCGCCGAGCGATATATAACCGGTGCCCTCGTCGGTAAATTCTTCATCGTTATACACGGTAAGAGTTATACCCGTCGCTTCGGCAAAAAAGGTTATAAGTTCGTTTTTAGCGGTGTTTAACTGCGATTTCGCATCTTTTGGAATTACCACCGAATATAAACAACCGCCGTTTGATACAAAGGGTATTTCGGTGTCGGTTGCGGTAAAAACGTGGGTGCCGTTAAACGTATCTTTAACTACAGAACGTGCTTCGTCGTCTTTAACTCCGCCGTCGTCTAAATTTCCCGAATTATTTCCGCCTGCGGTGCCGCATGCCGATAACACGCATGTAAGAGCAAGAAAAGCGGCGGTTAAAGTTTTGAATAAATTCTTTTTATTTTTCATTTTTGTCGCCCCCCTTACGCCGCAACCACTTTATACGAGCGATAGCCGTAGTTGCCGTCGGAATCGATCGCGTAAACGTAAACGGTATATTCGCCCGCGTCGAGCATGGTAAATTCGCTTACGTTATAAAAAGCCACGACGTTGCGTTCGTCATAAATTATAGTTATGAGCGTAAGTTTTTCTGATGAGTCTAAATTGTCGGTCGCGGTGTATTTTTTAACCTGATATTTATAACCGAGCCTTACTTTCTGAACGGTGTTTTCATCGGAACCGTCATCGAAAGCAACGACGGGCGCTACCGTATCGATAACCTTAACGACGTAAGGTTGTTCGGCGTATTTACCCGAAGAGTCGGTCGCGCTGTAAAGTATGCGATAGTTGCCGTATTCCGAATAGGTTACGTTATAATCTCTGTCGGCTAAAACGCCGTCGAGCGCTATGCCGTCGTCGGTGGTTAAAACCGAACCGTTCGGAGAGGTTACCGTTAGCAGAACGTCTCCTTTTAAAACCGACGAAAGCGCGTCGCTTACTATGGCTTTGCCTATTATCGATTTAAGACCTTTTTCAACGCGTCCCGCTGCGGTCAAACCGTAAATTTGCGGCGCGAAATCGTCGTTTTTATCGCTACAGATTGCCTGATTCTGCACGCGGCTTATGCTAACTTTGTTGCCTTGCGAATTTCCGCGGAACACAAAGTCGAACATAACGTAATCGCAGTCGAATCCGTCGGGAAGCGGCAGATAAACCGTCTGTTCGTCTACCGTTATTTTCATCGAGTTGTTTTCGACCGCGTAAGCAACGGTGTAAACGCTTTCGGCAGACCTGCTTATCTGAAGCACTTTGCTTTCGCCGCCGTTTACCGAAACTTCGAAATTGTTTCTTCTGTAAGAAAAGTCGACGCTGACTTTATGGTTATAATTTTCGCGCGATTTCAAAACCACGCTGTAATCGTTTTTAGCCGCGGTCGCTCCGTCCATCGAATATTCAAACAAGAAGTTTTTAAGCGAAAGCGGGTTTATAAATTCAAGCGCGTTGTCGCCGCTCGATTTCTGCGAAGTAAATTCTATATCCGAATAACTTGCGCTCGCCAGATAGTCGCCCTTGAAATATTTGCTCATATCGAGCCGCGAACCGAAACCTGCGTCGATTATTTCGAACGATTCGCTTTCGTATACGGCGTTTTCGGCAACGTATTTGAATTTTACGGTTTTGCTGCCGCTTATAAAGGTTTGTGCCAGGTCGGTTTCGGTGTAATTTCCGCCGTCGAAACTAACGAACGTTTTATAACTTACTTTCGTAGGCGTTTCGCCTTCGTATTTATAAGCGCTTACTTCGGGAAGCGAATATGCCATGCCTTTGATATAATAACGGTTGAAAACGGGCAATTCGCCGAACGAACATTCGTCGTTTTTAAGGCTTTTTACTTTATACGAATACGAGTAGGTTTTAAACATGTCGGCATATTCGTAAACTATTTCGTATTCGCCGACCGAAAGCGGAATAAACGTGCGCGTTTCCTCGTTGATTTCGGTAACGGTTCCTTTAAATATCGCCTTTATTTTAAGGCTTATGTCGCCGTTACGGCTGGTTATTTTATGTTCGGGAAGCGTTACCGCTTCGCCCGCGACGAAATCGCCGACTTTATCTACGGTAAGCGTAATCGGATCGGTTTCGAGCGCGTAAACGCCGAGAGCGTAACGCCCTACGTTCCCGAACGAATCTTTGGCGTTGTATTCAACAACGTAACGCCCCGTTTTTAAAGGAACGAACTTGCCGTTTTTTACCGCGACCGAACTTTGCGCCGTGGTGTTATAGTTGTAATAAACGTCGGCTTTTACGTCGCCTAAAAGGTTTACGTCGTATGCGGTGGCGTTAAAAATAGTAAATTCTTCGCCGAGTTTGATATAAACGTCGCCTTTTACGCCCTTATCGTCTACTTTTATAACGGGCGCGGTTTTATCGAAATAACCGCCGCTTATAAGGTCTTCGCCGCGCTTGCCGCCGATTTGTTCGATTTCGAAAGTGGTCGAAGACGTATAGTTTTCGGTTGCGGTGAGCGAAACAAAAACTTCACCCGTGGTAAACCCCGGGAAAACCGATTTGCTGATGTTACGATTGTAAAGTTGGTTTATCAAATACGATTGTTCTCCGTCGCCCTGCGGATGATTAAACGTTACGTTTCCGTTTTGCGCGTTTATGCCCCACTTTATATAGTTATAATAAGAAGCGGTCGTTACGCTCTGACCGTAGTCGCCGTTATAAACGCCGTAGCGGTTGCCGTCGATATAAACGTTGGGTTTGCCGAACTTGGGCGGGCAGTCGTAATAAAGCCCGAATTCGCCCTGAGAAGTCGCCGCGGTTCTGGCATAAACACCTTCGCCTTTGGCTTTTCGTATTTCTATTTTTAGGATAACAAAGTTTTTGCGGTTATAACAATCGGTAAGTTTTACTTCGATAATTCCCGCTTCTAAATTGGTGTCGAGCGGATTTTCGTCGGTAGACAATATCTGATTGTTTTTCTTTTTTATCGCGGTCGAAAACATCGTTATTATTTCGTGAATTTCGTCGCTTTTAAGGTCGACGGGTTCGTTATAATAAAAAGTGTCGCCCGCGGCGAGATTTACGATAAGTCCGGTTGAATTTTTGCCTTTTTCGTTCGTGCGGACGGTGCCGTATTCGACCGAAGAATCTTTCGAACCGACTTCCCAGTTACGCTTAACGACCTTAAACGCTTTTTGCGCCGACAAAAGTTTGCCCGCTTTGCGATAGTCGTAAACCGCTTTATATTCGCCCGTTACGTCGAAAATAATATTTTCGTTTTCGGTAACGTCGCCGCTCGGCGCGATAAATCCGGCGAATTTGCCGTTATAGATTTTTCCGTCGTCGTTTATTTCCGCCGTAGCCGGAACAGTAAACGAATCGCCCAAAAAATAATAGTCCGCGATTTCAACGTTGTCTACTACTGCGTTGTCCGCTTTTACGCTTTTCGTTAAGCCGCCGAACGCAACCACGGCGCCGAAGCACAACGTTATTGCCGTTATCGCGCATAAAAGCGTTATCGATAACCATTTTCTCCGCTTATTGTTCATGTTTTTTCTCCGTTTATCTTTATATTATAGTGTGCGGTTTTCGTGTTTTTTTCTTCACTTTGTTCTTTAGTTTAAAACAAGGCAAAACATCAGCCTTTAATTCCGCCGAGCGTCATATTGCCCATAAGTTTGTCGTGCAAAAACGCATAAACGACTATCACCGGAAGCGCAAGCATCATTCCCGAAGCGATGACCATGGGTGCGGTTGCGCGCGTGCCTTTTGGCGGAAATTTGTAATAAGGCAGATAATAAATGAAATATGCCAAAGTAAAATGCGTGGGCATATACAACTGAATCGAAGAATAATCGTTCCAGAAGAATATAAATCTAATTAAAAATACCGAGCCGATTATTTTTGCGGCGAGCGGCATATAAATGCGAAGCATAACCGTAAGTTGCGACGCTCCGTCGATTTCGGCGGCTTCGCTGTATGTGTCGGGCATTCCTTTAAAATATTCGTAAAATACCAGAAAATACATTCCCAAAAAACTGCAACGCTGTATAAAGTTGCCGTGCCAAGTGTCGTAAAGCCCCAAATTACGAAGCAGCGTAAGTTCGGAAGGATATGCGCCTACTATCGGCAACGTCATTATAACTATTACGAGGATATAAAGCGCTTTGCTGAATTTATAAGGATATTTAGCGCACATATACGCCATAACCGCAGGGAAAATCGCCTGAACCAGACCGTTGCCGAAAGCGTAAAAAATCGAGTTGAAAAGCATCGTGAGAACGGTCTGATCGCTTTCGTGGTGGACTTCGGCGCTGCCCGTAAAAAAGTCGGACTTTGCGGTGTGAATAAAGTTGTTTATAAGATCGGCGTAGTTTTTAAGTTGCACTAACTGATAATAACTGCTGCGCGGATCGTCTTTGCCCTTGATCCACGACGGATCGTTGATTTTAGGCAAACCCAAAATGTTGCTTTGAAAATCTTTACCCGATTTAAGCGAACTTAAAACGCCCCATGCAAGCATTAAAATTATCGAAAGCGAATACGCGATTAAAAGAGCGCATATAACGCCTAAAACTATTTTTACGGCTATTTCGCCTTTTTTCTTTGTTTTAGTTACCATATCGCCACCCTTAATCCATCGACGGGCCGAGTTTCGTCATAAGTTTGCGGCTTACCAAAACTATGGGCAAGGTTATCATAGTTAAAACCAGACCGAGCGCCGAAAGCTGCGAATAGGTTAAAGTACCTTTTACAACGCCCGTTCTGTCTTCGGGTTTTAAACTTTGAATATATAAGAAATATCCAAAACTTTCAAGCCTGCCCGCGCCTTCGCCGTAAAACGCAAAAAGGTTGAGTTGGTGCGTGAATATTCCCGTAAGCGAAATCACCACGAACGTAGAAAACGTTGACCAGATCATGGGCATAGTAACGTAGAAAAATTCCTGAATAAGGCTTGCTCCGTCAAGCGCGACAGCTTCGACTATCGAACCGTCGATTCCGCTCATCGAACCCGTAAACATCATAACGTTTACGCCGAACGAAATCCACACGTTATAAAACAGAACCGTAGCCATTTTTACGTTTTCGTCGTCGCTCATCAAAAGCCCCGTTTTGCCCGTGAGTTCCTGATAAACGTTGTTCGCAATATATTTAAACAGCATTACGAAAACTATGCCCGAAATTATCTGCGGCATAAAAAGCATTACTTTAAACGTTTTATGCAGAAAAAACTTTTTGTAAATATAAAACGAGAAAATAAGCGCGAGCGGCAAACTTATAAAAACGTCGCACGCGATCATTTTAAGCGAGTTGGATATTTTGTTCCAACTTTCGCCTATAACCTGAAAAGCCTTCCCGAAATTTTCAAACGAAGCGAAAACTTTAACGTAAGCGCCGTCGATTTCAGAATATTTCTGAAACGCTAAAATTATCGAATTTATGTTTACGTATAAGTAAAATATTAAAAACTGCAATAAGGGCAAAGTTACCGCGGCAACGTAAAACAGCAAACGTTTGGTTTGCTTCGACGTGATTTTTTGAGTTGTCGCCCGATTCGTTTGTGTAGTCATTTTTTTATATGTGCTTTAATTTTAAGGCAACCGCCGAAAGCGTGTTTTTTTGTTTTTTTAGGCGTTTCAGGAGTTTCGCAAGCATATGTTTTTTGTTTTGCACGGCAAACGGAACCCCTGAAGATGCTGTATATTACGTTTGCTTTATCGCTTTAACGCGATTTTACCTTTTATTATCTGCTTTTATTCTCTGCGGTCGAGAATTTTATTCCATTCGGCGCTCGTAAAGCCGGTTACGTTAAATACGTCGGTCAAACCGCAACCGCCTTTAAACGCTTCGAAATAACTGTTATAGGTGGTGCTGTTAACGGTGGGTTGCATAATCGAAGACGACGGCTGAATTTTTAACGCCGCCTGGCTCTTTTTGAACGTTTCGTTCGCCGAACTGAAGTATAAAACGTCGCTGTTTTCTTTTCTGCTTAAATCGTATACTTTCTGCTGGAACGAAGGCAAGTTGTTATATTGCGCCGCGGTAAGAGTGTAATCGATAGGTCTGGTAACGCCGGTTAAAGCGGTAAATTCTTTAAGTTCGACGTCGCTGTAAAGGAATTTTAAAAATTCTTTGCAGGCTGCCACTATTTTCGCGTTGTTTTTATATCTTGCGTTGATATATGCATAAGAAAGCGCGCCGTCGATAATCGACGATTTTTTTGCGTTAGCGCCCGCGGTAACGGGTTCGTTTACCGATACGGGTAAGTTCATAAAGCGAACTTCGCGTTTGGTTTTGCCCGTCATATCAAAATAGTTCTGAAAACTTTCGTTTTCGACCGCTTCGTTATACCAATAGGTGCCTTCGATAAGGAACGCTCTGTCTTTGGTAGAAGAATCCATGCCGCCTTCGATAAACACGGCTTGCGTTTCGGTACTGCCGATCGACTGGCTTGCTTCGGGCGAGAACAAACCCTCTCTTCTTAAAACTTCGACGAACGAAACGGCGTAGTATCTTGCCGCCGATTCGAACGCGAGATAACCGTTTTCATCGCTTATAGCAACTTCTTCGGTGGTGGGTTTTTTAACGTAATTAACGCCTTCGAAAAGGTTTTCGTCGGAATAACCGGTAACTACGGTTACTTTGCCGCTAAGATCGTAAACCGCGCGAAGTTCTTCGCTGCCCGCAAGCGATGCCCAAAGCCCTTCGACCAGATAGTTCGAATAGTAAAGCCACGAACCGCTTAAAGTGAAAGGTCCGATGCCGGTAACTTTCTGAATTTGCGCCGATAAAATCAAAAGTTCCTGTAAAGTTGACGGAAGCCCGTCGTCGTCGGTATTTTCTTTGCCGTCCGGTCCGCACGATTTAGCCGAGTTTTTGTTTTTTACAAGATAAATCGAGCCGTATTTCGTGGAACATTCGTTGCCGTTTTCGGCGTCTTTTGCAATATACCAATTGTTTTTGTCGAACGAATCTTTATCGTAGGTTACCCCGGGGAACCATTCGTAATGCGGCAAAGCGTAATAACTGCCGTCGGGACCTTTCAATCCTTCTAACGCTGCGGGGCGTATACGCTGTTCGAGCGACGTGCCGTCCGAAGCGTCTTTTACGAGATCGTCGAGCGGTAAAATGATGCCGGACTGCGCAAGGCTGTAAATTTCGGAATAGCGTTCGTCGAATACGATGTGATAAGCCGAAGTGTTAAGCGTTTTGCTGTCGGGCTGTTCGTTGGTTATATCGATATAAACGCCGGTTTTGCCGTCTTCGAAGTGATAATCTTTATATTCGTCCTGAAAACGCGCAGCCGCGTTGTCGAGCCATTTTCTGCCTACGCCTCCGGGGAAGTTCTGCACCTTTATAACGGTCATATCTTCGCGTGCGCCGTTCGAATTGCCGTTCCCGGACGAATTGTTGTTTGTCGGTCCGCATGCGAACGCAAAAGTCGCGCATACCAGACAAAGAGCCAAAGAAAGTAATTTTTTCATCTTTTTTCTCTCCTGATAAATTTTTAACGTTTTTTGTTTTTTGTTTTTTTACCCGATTTTGCGTTTTTTTCATCCGCTTTCGTCGCCGTTTTAAGCGCCGTTTTTAAGGCACGTGCCATAAAAAACGGAATATCTTGCCACGTTACCGAGTATCGACTCTATTTTACACCTAATTTTCGAAATGTAAATAAGCAAAAGCAATCATTCACATAAACAAAATTAAACTAAAAAGAGTAAAAACTAAACGAACGGCATCTATCGAAATTGCAATGACTGCCGTTACCCACACAGTTACTTTTTATTTAAGGTAAAAAACTTTTTTAAAACAAATAAAAAAACCGCGCCTGAAAATAAATCAAACGCGGTTTTGTTTATTTTTTATTGTTTTTTATGCGATTTTTTGATGCAAACATGCCGATAATCGACCTATAGCGGCACTTTTTCGTTGTATATACCGTAGGTGCGACCATCGACTGCCCGCCTATTTTTATTTTATTCGTTTCATTTTATTATAATCGTAGTAAGGCACGAATAGCCCGCCAAATTTTATATAAAAAAC
Organism: Christensenellaceae bacterium; assembly: GCA_034104345.1. Classification (GTDB taxonomy): domain Bacteria; phylum Bacillota; class Clostridia; order Christensenellales; family Borkfalkiaceae; genus HGM11416. The sequence goes on from JAXEDY010000033.1 coordinate 23,215, forward strand.
GGAGCAAAGATATATTCTTTGCTCCGCCGCAATTTATTTTAAATTAAAGTTTAATTTTTAGTCGCATAATCGTTATAAAGTTTTTCAAACGCGGTTATCGAATTCTCAACCGTTTCGGGCGGTACGCAATAGGCAATGCGAACGTAACCTTCACAACCGAAATCGTTACTCGGAACGAGCAGAAGTTCGTATTTTTTTGCACGTTCCGAAAATGCCGCGCTGTCGTCTTCTAACGCCTTAACAAAAAGATAAAACGCACCGTCGGGATAAACCGCGTTATAGCCGATTTCCGTGAGCGCATTATAAAGCGTTTCGCGGTTTTGTTTGTAAATTTCGACGTTCGAAGTTTTTCCAAGACACTTAGGAATAACGTATTGGAATAAAGCGGGGGCGCAAATAAAACCGAGTTCGCGCGCGGCTCCGCAAACGGCAAAAAACACGTCGCCCGCGTTTTCGCAGTCCGCACCCACAACGATATACCCGATTCGCTCCCCCGGTAACGAAAGCGATTTGCTGAACGAATAACACACCAGCGTATTTTTGTAATAAAGCGGTATATACGCAACTTTTTTGTTCGAATAAACGAGTTCACGATACGGCTCGTCGGCGATAATAAAAATCTGCGAACCATATTGTTTTTGCTTGTTTTCGAGTATCGTTGCAATTTTTTCTATCGTGGTTTCGGGTATAACGGCGCCCGTGGGGTTGTTGGGCGAATTTATTATAACAACCTTGGTTTTTTCGTTTATGCTATTTTCAAATGCGGTAAGGTCAGGCTGAAAATCCGGGGCTTTGCAAAGCACGTCGCGCAAAATTCCGCCTGCTTTCTCGATAAACACCTTATATTCGGGAAAGAACGGCGAAAAAACGATTACTTCTTCGCCTGCGTTCAAAACGGCGTTCAGCGAAATAGTAAGCGAAGCCGCCGCGCCCGCCGTAAGAAAAATATTTTTCGCGTTTTCGTGCGCGCCGAACGTTTTGTTAAGATAATCGGCTATCGCCGACCTTACGCCAAGATCGCCCGCCGCCGAAGTGTAGCCGTGAAGTTTTGTGGGTTCGGTGGTTTTTAAAAGCGTTATAAGCGAATCGGTAACGACCTGCGGCGCAGGCACGCTGGGGTTGCCTATGCTGAAATCGAAAACGTTTTTATCTCCTATTTCTTTTTTGCGCTTTTTTCCGTATTCGAAAAGTTCCCTTATAACCGAACTTTTGCTTCCGAGAGCATGTGCTTTTTCGTTAACCATATTTGTTTATCAAGGCAGAAAATAAAATCCGCCCTTTCGCCGCCTTTTTAAAAACTATTTTTTATTTTACATTATGTTTTTTTAAAAATCAAGCGGCGCAAATAAAATATAAAAAATAATTAAGCGAAACAAAAAGCCTGCCTTAAGCCGAAACGTTGGTTAATCGACATATAGGCAGACTTTTTGTTAATTTTATGTGAGTTTTTCGTTTTTAATTATTATCGCAAAGCATCAAAATGCCGGATATTACGTTCGCGAAAAGTAACGTGCAAACTTTAAATCCTACTGTTACTTCTTCACCGTTTTTTACTTTTTTGCAATAACTTACCGTCATCGGAATACACCACGCAAGAGACATTATGTATCCGACAGAAGCGTGAGCGTAGATTATCTTGTTGGAAAAGAAAATTAAATATTAAACCGCTGCAATATAAAACTAAATTAAAGCATAAAAAACGAACGTATTCGGCTATACGCTCGTTTTTTATTTATAAGGAAGGTGCAAACGTTTTGTCTGCACATCTAAAAAAAAGTAAAAAAAAACATACCCGCAAAATACATGCGAATACGCTTTTTATTGGAAGCGGCAACTACCTATCCTCCCGAGTCGTGTCCGACTGAGTACTTTCGGCGTAGACGAGCTTAACTTCTGTGTTCGGAATGAGAACAGGTGGATCCTCGTCGCTATCGTCACCGCAATGGTTATATAATCTTCGGCTTGCTTTCGCCCGCCAAAGGATATATACGATAAATTGTGTTTCAGCTTTTAAAGACTGACAACTGCATAGATTTTTAATAAAGAAGAAGTAATTTTCGTAAAGGTAATTCAAGATAATTCGCTTCTCTCAAACTTTCGTTTTGAGAATAAGCCCTCGACCTATTAGTATCGGTCAGCTACATGCATTACTGCACTTCCACCTCCGACCTATCAACCTTGTTGTCTTCAAGGGGTCTTACTATCTTACGATATGGGATATCTTATCTTGAGGCGAGTTTCACGCTTAGATGCTTTCAGCGTTTATCTCATCCGCACTTCGCTACCCTGCTATGCCGCTGGCGCGACAACAGGTGCACAATAGGTGCGTTCATCCCGGTCCTCTCGTACTAGGGACAAAACCTCTCAAATATCCTACGCCCACGATGGATAGGGACCGAACTGTCTCACGACGTTCTGAACCCAGCTCGCGTGCCACTTTAATCGGCGAACAGCCGAACCCTTGGGACCTACTACAGCCCCAGGATGTGACGAGCCGACAT
>JAXEDY010000001.1:0-28182 GCA_034104345.1 Christensenellaceae bacterium
AATTAACAGGGAATCAAATAAGAAATTTTAGCAAAAATCTATCGTCTCGTAGCAATATCAATCGTTACACAGATAGACCTTTCGTTCCGTAGTTATTATATATAAGGAAAAAGAGCCTTGCAAAAGTGCGGTTAAACACTCTTACAAGGCTCTGCTGTTTATTTACAGAAAGGAAAGAACTCCATTTATGCAAAGAAAAAAAGGTTCAATACTTTTGTATCAAACCTTTGCTCTTGTATGGTGCATCCGTCGGGAATCGAACCCGAAACCTTTCGCGTCGGAGGCGAATATTCTATCCAATTGAACTACGGGTGCATATTTATTTTTTGCGTTCTGTTTTTATCTTTAGCCTTTATATTATACCAAATAAATTAAAAACTGTAAACGGTTTTTGCCGCTTGCAGTTTTTGTTTTTTTGATATTTTTTGAATTTTTGCCTTTTTTGTTAAAATTATTTTGCTTCGGGGTGTTTTAAGCGGTAATCGTCGATTGCGCCTTTAATGGCTTCTTCGGCAAGAACCGAGCAGTGAATTTTTTGCGCGGGAAGACCGCCCAAATAATCGATAACCTTTTTGTTGGTAACTGTAAGCGCTTCGTCGAGCGTCATGCCCTTTATCATTTCGGTGGCGGTAGAACTTGTTGCCACGGCCGCCGCACAACCGAAAGTTTTAAACTTTGCGTCTACTATTCTGTTGTTTTCAACCTTTATGGTTATCTGCATTATATCGCCGCAAGTGGCGTTACCCACGGTGCCTATTCCGTCGTAGTTTTCGATTTCGCCTACGTTTTTGGGGTTTTGAAACGCTTCCATTACTTTATCGTTATATAACATAATTCGTCTCCGAAATTTTTTATTTTTTTAATTTTTTATTTTTTGCCGCCAAAGTTGCCGAAAGTGCCGTTAACGGGCTTATAGGCGGGTTTTTTGCTTTTTCGCACCTTTTTAAAGCGTTCGGCTTTAAAGTTTAAGCCTTTTTTACAACGCTGTCTACTTTATAAAGCGGCGACATATTTCTCAATTTTTCAACCGTTTCTTTAAGCTTGTCAACAACGTAATTTACTTCGTCCATCGTGTTTTCTTTGCCGAACGAAAATCTTATAGAGCCGTGCGCAAGTTCTACGGGAACTCCTATCGCAAGCAGAACGTGCGAAGGCTCGAGCGAGCCCGACGAACAAGCCGACCCCGACGAAACCGCTATTCCCGCAAGATCGAGCGAAAAAAGTATGGATTCGCCTTCGATAAATTCGAACGAAAAGTCGGCGTTTGACGGAACGCGTTTCACCCTGTCGCCGTTATAGCGGGCGAACGGAATTTCTTTTTCGACGCGGGCAACGAATGCGTCGCGCAGAGCTTTAACGTAGGCGTTGTCTTTCTCTAAGGTTTCGCGGTTTAATCTTAACGCTTCAGCCATACCAACAACGCCCGCAACGTTGGTTGTTCCGCCGCGTTTGGTGCGTTCCTGTTCTCCGCCCGAAACCAAGTTCTCGATTTTTACGCCGTTGCGAACGTATAACACACCCACGCCCTTAGGACCGTTAAACTTATGCGACGAAAAAGACATAAGGTCTACGCCCAAAGTTTTAACGTTTATATCTATGCACGGCATTGCCTGAACCGCGTCGGTAAAGGTTAAAATTCCGTGTTCTTTTGCTATTTTTACTATTTCTTCGATAGGTTCGATAGTACCGATTTCGTTATTTGCATACATGCAGCAAATAAGCACGGTGTCGGGGCGGATTGCCGCTTTAAGTTCTTCCAAGTTTATAACGCCGCTGGTATCAACGCCGATATACGATACGTCGAAGCCTTCTTTTTCGAGTTGCCTGCCGGTTGCGAGCATTGCGGCATGCTCGATTTTAGACATTATGATATGTTTGCCTTTATCTCTGTGCGCATATGCAATACCCTTAACCGCCCAGTTATCCGATTCGGTGCCGCCCGAAGTAAAATATATTTCGCTGTGGTGCGCGCCGATAATGCTTGCTATCTGGTCGCGCGCGGCGTCTACCGCTTTTTGCGCTTCGCGCCCGTAAAAGTGCTGACTGTTCGCGTTGCCGTAAGTCTGCGTGAAGAAAGGCAACATTTTTTCGACCGCACGTTTATCGACGCAAGTCGTCGCCGCGTGATCGAGATATATCTCGTGATCGAATTTTTCCATATTTATCTGCTCCGATTCATTGTTTCAGGTTTTAAAATCTAATTTTGTTTTTGCGTTTTTGCGCACTTTACCGAATAAGCGAGTTCACACGACGCGCAGTTGCACGACTGTTTTTTTATAGCCGAGCCGTTTGCTTTGCCCTCCGCGCCAAGGTGCGAAATTCGTTCGCTTTCGACCATATCGGCAAGCGAAATTCCGTTAAGAAGCTCGTTTATGCCGTCGTAAAGTTTTTTCCACACCGCGCTCGAAGCGCATTTTTCGCACGAATTCGAGCCGCTTTTTACACATTCGATTATTTCAAGGTCGTCCTCAAGCGTGCGAACCACTACGCCCACGCTTATATTTTCGGGTTTATCGGCAAGAAAATAACCTCCGTTTACCCCGCGCGCGGTTTTCACCACGCCCGCGCCCGAAAGCGCGCGCAATATTCTTTCTAAATATTTTGCCGAAACGCCGATTTTTAAACCGAGTTCGGTAGCCGAATAACTTTTTCCGCTTTCGGCAAGAATATATGCGGCTTGCAAACCGTAATGCGCTTTAGACGATATTTTCATTTTTTTCGCTTCTGCCAACTCTCTTTTCGCTTTTATTATATATACCATATAATGCAGCGCGCGTAAGCGGCTTTTTGATCGCTTTTAATTGCTACCTTTTCAGTAGCAGTTTGATTATACTCTCGCGCAGTTAAGTTGTCAACGTTTTTTACGAAAAAAAAGCAAAATAATAAAAAATATTTTTTGCTTTTGCGCCGATTTTCGACAATTTTGTGGTTTTTATTGATATTTTGCAAAAAAAACGGTAATTGATTTTGATATTTTGCCTGTTATCACAAAACGAACATAAAAATTTTAAAAAATTTTAGTAAAAACTATTGCATTTTTTTTAAAGGTCTGCTATAATGATAATACAAAAACTTAAAGGAGTAGATACTATGAAAAATTTCAGCAAACTTTGCGCTGTTGCGCTTCTCGTCGTTATGGCTCTTTCTTTGGTAGCATGCGGCACCACCTATCCCAAAATCAAATCGGCATTTGAAAATGCGGGTTACAGCGAATCGCAGACCGTTGAAAGCATTTACCAAGACTATCTTTCCTACACCGGCACCGACGGCAATAAAGTTGCCCTTCAGGCTCATGCCCTTGTAAAAGTAGGCGAAGGCACCGCTTTAATTCTCGAATTCAAAGTAACCGACGATATGATTCAGTATTACAAAGACAACAAGATGGTCCGCGACGCAGTTAAAGACGTAACCGAAGACGAAGACGCAAAAGCGTTCTATAACATGCTCGTTGAAAAAGGATACGCAAACGGAAACTGCATGCTCGTTCCTATTTCGGTAACAGGCAAAGCGCAGGCTATGAAAGACATAATGAAAAACGCAAAATAATTAAATTAGACAGTTAATCTAAAACTTAAACAAACCGCGGAAGATTTTTCTTCCGCGGTTTGTTTATATTCTTTTTTTCGTTCGGTTTATCCGAATACGGCGTTTTGCCTATTTTAATAAAAATTAAAGAAGGAGCGTGCCTTCGTCGGTCTGAACGACTTTGAATACCTGTAATTGTTTGCCAGTTAAGGCGTCGATATAAACGTAATAGTCTTCGCCGCGACTTTCAGCCCAGAATTCGTAAGCAAGTTTTTCTTTACCGCCGTTTGCTGTTTGATTATCAAGCGGAATATAGCAAAGCCTTGAAGTTTTTACGGTTAAGTCGCTTGATAAACCGCGTTCGGCTTTTTCGACCGTAATCGCGGGGCTACCTAAATCGCGGAGTTTATGGCATTCTATATACGCTTTAAAATCGGCGGCGTAAACTTCGCCGCGTTGCATACAAACGCTTACTTTGATCATGTCGGCGTATATAATAACGCCGTTTTGTTCTTCGGCAAAATTAACGTAAGTGGTGGTGCCGTTCTGGGTGATCCACACCGCTTTAACCGACTTATAGCCCAACTTATTTAAAAATTGCCCTGCTTTTTCTACACATTCGTCGCGCCCGAAATTAACGTCGGTGCAATCCATATACCAGTTGAAATTAACAAGTTTTCCGTCTGCCGAAATCTGCGCAAACAAATTGTTTTCGCCCGCCATGCCTTCAACGTTGAACACCTTAATTCCGTCGCCCGCACCTTCGCCTGTAACGTTTGCTTCGGTAACGCCGTAACTTGAAAACAGTTTGATAAATTCGTTTTTGGCGTTTTCGGCGGTTATCGGGTTTTTAATTTCTTCGGTATCTTTAGCCGTTTTTTCGGGGCGGTCGGCAAACGGACCGTCGTATATCATTTGCGGATAATCGACCGAGTTCGACTGCAATTCCATAAACTTCTGAAGCACGACGTCGTCTTGGTCGCCGCTTAAAAGATTTAAGAAATTATAGTTGTTTTCAAGTTTTAACGAAAGTTCGCTAAGTTCGTTTTTAAGCGTTAAGTTGATGCGTTTGAATTCGGCGATAAGGTTTTTATCTTCGGCAGAAACGCTTTCGCCGTCGATTAGTTTGTTTGAAAGATATTTAGAAAAATCGCCCAGTTGGTTTACGAATTTAACCGTTCCGCTTCGGCTTTCGTCGGATAACGGCAAGGTTGCGAGATTAGTTTCGGCAAGGTTTGCCTGAACGGATACTTCGTTTAAAATTTTCTGGCTTTGTTCTTTATCGTTCGTTACGCTTAACTTCGACAAGTTTACGTCGATGTTATCAACGTAGCCCACAAGGTCGTAAAACGCCTGCTGATAAACGCCCGAAAGCATATCTTCGCCACCGTTACGCATAAACACGCCCCAAACGAGAACGGTCGACAAAACCAGCACGCACGAACCGAGCGCTATTACCGCGGCAAGCCACCCGCCCAGTCCGCGTGAAGCGCGGGTTGCGCGTTTTTCTTTTCGTTCGGTTGCTTTCTGGCGGGCAAGTTCTTGTTTTGAATGCATTTTCTGTTTTTTAATTGCAAGGCGCTGTTCGCGTTTTTCGCGTTTTAAGCGCGCTTTTTCTTGCTTTTCTTTGGCTTTTCTTTCGCGGCGGTCGATTTTGCTTTCGTGTTTTAAAGCGTCGCGCCGCGCCAACCGTTCTTCGCGCTTTTTAAGTTTTAACTCTTTAATGCTTTCTTTTTTACGCATAGCCGCTTGCTTTTTTGCAAGTTTGGCTTTCTTTTTTTCTTCTTTTTCAGCCTGTTTTTGCTTTGCCGCTTCGATGCGCTTTTGCGCGCCTTCTTCTTCTTTTTGTTGCTTTTTTATAAGCGCCTGTTTTTTGCGTTCTTCTTTTTTTAAAGCGGCTTGCTTTTTAGCCTTTTCTTTTTCGGTTTTTTTGTCTTTTTTGTTTTGACTAACGTTTTTTACGTTTTTGTTTTTTTCTTCTGCTTTATTTTTGTTGTCGCCTTGTTTATTTTTTTCTTTTTCGTGGTCGCCCGTTCCGCCTAATCCCGCGTTAACGGACTTATAGCCCGACTTTTTGTTTTTTTCGTCTATTCCCGCCGTTTTGTTTTTGCCTTTTCCGCTTTGATTTTTCGCGCGGCTTTTTTCGGCAAGGTTATCTGCTTTTTCTATCGAATTATTAAACTTTTTTTCGCTCATTTTTCACTCCTCAAACCTTTATTAAACGGCAAAAACGTGTTGCCCTATCTGCACGGTTGTTTTGCGCGAGAAAATCCACGCGCTGGTCGCCGTTGCGGGATTATAATAATAAATAGAGCCGTAAGTGGGATCATAACCGTTCATGGCTTCTTTCGCCGCGCTTATGGCGCGGGCGTCGGGCGTTAAGTTGATTTGCCCGTCGCTTACGGCGGTAAACGCGTAAGGCTGATAAATTACGCCCGAAATGGTGTTCGGGAACGCGCTGCTTTTAACGCGGTTTAAAACAACTGCGGCAACCGCTATCTGACCGGTATAACTTTCGCCGCGCGCTTCGCCGTAAACAAGCCGCGCAAGCAAGTTAATATCCGAATTCGAATAACTGTTGTTTTTCCCGCCCGAAGAACTTCCCGACGAAGAAACCGAAATCCCCATCGCCGCAAGTGTTTTAGGTCCTGCCTTACCGTCGACGGTAAGCCCGTTTTTGCGTTGAAAATATTTTACCGCGGCAAGCGTTTGTGCTCCGTAAATGCCGTCGACGCTCCCCTTATAATATCCCCAACGTTTAAGTTTTTGCTGAATTTGTCTTACCGTTTCGCCCCGACTGCCCTGCGATATTATGGCAACGGCAGCCGATCGATAGGCATTTTCATAGTTTACTTTATAGACCGCAAACCCGCTTGCCGCTACTATCAAAACGCAGGCAACCGAAACCGCGACTATTTTTAACGCTTTTTTCATTTTTCCTCCTTTGGAATTGCGTTTGTTTTATTTTAAGCAACCGCAACGCCCATAAAACGTTATTTATAATAAGGCTTTTGCCGCCCGCCAAAGTAAAGCCGTGCGACTTTTTGCCGTTATTTTCTGTTTATTATGCCGAATTTACCCGATTTTAGCCATTATTTTTTATTATGTCCGTTTATCAGATCGTATATAACCGAGCGATATTTTACGTTTTCGCCGCCCGTAAAACACAGCGGCGGATAAACGACGCACCACCAGTTTTCGCCCTTCGCTTCGCCCAGTTCTATTATAACCGCGTCGTAATATCCCGAACTTAAAGTAAGTTCGCCGCCGTTGTAAACGCGGGTTGGAAATTCTTCGTTCGTTATGCGAATTTTAGCCGCATAATTAAAACCTTTTTCTTTTAAATGTTTGTCTATAAGCCCGTTAACGGCACTTTCGCCCTTTTTAACGGCGGCAATCGCCTCTTGTTTTGTTTTAGCGTTTGCAACCATAGGCGCAAGCGCGTTTACAACAAGATCGCGTACTTCGTATTTAACCGACTGATCTTCCTTCGAGTTCGAGTTTGCCCGTATGTGAATGCGCAGATACTCTTCGGCTTTTAAACTATCCGCCGAAAAACCGCCCGCGCACGAGCATAACGCCGAAACTAAAACTATTATGCAGCAACAAATAAAAGTTATACGAAATTTTTTCATAAAAAAACACCTTCTTTAAAACGTAGTTTAATCGTTCGGCTTTTGCCGACGTAACGATTATTGCCGTTTTTTAAGAAGGTATTCGTTTATTAAGTTTTGGTTTTTAATTTTAAAGTTGATTTTTTATATCATTTTGTCGAATTTATAAAACGGAATTAAAGCCGATTACACGCGGCGGTTTTTGAATAATTTTGCAAACAGTTTATAAACTTCCATAATTATAACCATTCCGAACGCAAGCCCTATGCTTATTAAAAGTTGAACGGGGTGAAGAGCTACCGACTGGAACACGGTGTTTATATAGGGGACGTAAACCACGAAAAGTTGCATTGCAAGACCTATTATAAACGACAAATTCAAAAACCTATTGTCGAAAGTGGATTTGCAGAAAACCGATTTTTCGCTTTTTACGTTATACGAATGGAAAAGTTGCGTGACCGAAAGGGTTACGAACGCCATAGTAGATCCGACCGCGTGATTGCCGATAACCGTTTCGCCTATTATATAAGAAATAAGCGTAAGCGCGCCTACGAACACGCCTTCGATTGCGATATGCCAGCCTAACCCGCCGCTGAAAAAGCTTTCGTTTTTATCGCGCGGTTTTTCGAGCATTACGCCGTCTTCGGGGCGTTCCATACCCAGCCCGAACGCCGGCAGCGAATCGGTTACGAGATTTATCCACAGCAGATGTATCCCCGCAAGCGGCACGCCCAAACTTAAAAGCCCCGTGGCGGTTAAAAGTTCGGCAAGCAATATAGTTAAAACTTCGCCGATGTTGCTTGAAAGCAGATATTTAACGCATTTTTTAATGTTGGCGTAAATGCCGCGCCCCTGTTTTACCGCTTTTATTATGGTTACGAAGTTGTCGTCGGTTAAAATCATGTCGGCGGCTTCTTTCGAAACGTCGGTGCCGGTTATGCCCATAGCGCAGCCTATGTCGGCTTTTTTAAGCGCGGGAGAGTCGTTCACCCCGTCGCCCGTCATTGCAACGATTTTTCCGTGCGACTGCCATGCCGAAACTATGCGTACCTTATCCTTGGGCGCAACGCGCGCGTAAACCGAAAATTCGGCAATGCGTGCGTTTAACTCTTCGTCGGTCATTTTGTTAAGTTCTTCCGACGAAACAGCCTTTTGCCCGTCTTCTAAAATGCCCAACGTTTTTGCTATCGCCGAAGCGGTTATAACGTTGTCGCCCGTTATCATAACCGTGCGTATGCCCGCAAGCCGCGCCGACCTTATGGCTTCGATAACTTCGGGGCGCGGCGGATCTATCATTCCGCAAAGCCCGTAAAATTCGAGATCTTGTTCGAGTTCTTCGCTGATTTTCGGCATTTCGTCGAACGTTTTTATGCCGAGCGCAAGAACCCTTAGCGCATCTTTCGACATATTTTCTATCGCCGAAATCGCGCTTTGCGGAGCGGCAACGTTAAGCCGTTTAAGCAGAATATCGGGCGCGCCTTTGGTTATCGATATGTATTTTTCGCCGCTTTTAACAACGACGGTCATAAGTTTTCTGTCCGAATCGAAGGGAAGTTCTCCCACCCTTTCGAATTCCGAAAGCGAGCCGCCGTAACGATCGTTAAGTTCGATAAGCGCGGTTTCGGTGGGATCGCCTATTCTGCGCTCCGAGTTCCCGTCGCGTTCGATTTTCGCGTCGCAACACAGCGCAAAATATTTTATAAGGTATTCGTCCGATTTATCTATATCCGAAAGCATTTTGCGCTTTTGCCCGCTTGCCGAATAGACTTCTAAAACGGTCATTTTATTTTGGGTGAGCGTTCCCGTTTTATCCGAGCAGACTATCGAAGTAGAACCCAGCGTTTCGACCGCGGGCAGTTTTTTAACGATTGCGTTTTCCTTAACCATTTTCTGCACGCCTATCGCTAAAACTATGGTAACTACGGTTGCAAGCCCTTCGGGGATAGCCGCCACGGCAAGCGCTACCGCAAGTTTAAAACTTTCTAAAAGCTGCGCTTTCATCACGAAAAAGTCGAGCAAAAATACAACCACGCAAATCGCTATCGAAATTATACCTATAACCTTGCCCACCTGCGAAAGTTTATCCTGAAGCGGAGTGGTCGTTTTCTTTTGCGCCGAAAGCATTCCCGCGATTTTTCCTATTTCGGTATTCATTCCCGTTTGCGTAACCACCGCTTTGCCGCGCCCGTTTGTTGCAAACGTAGAAGAATATACCATGTTCTTTCTGTCGCCGAGCGCAGCCGATTCTTCGGTTATAACTTCGCTCGTTTTTAAAACGGGAAGAGATTCGCCTGTTAACGCCGATTCGTCAACTTGTAAATTTATCGCGTCTAAAAGCCGTGCGTCGGCGGGGATAAAGTCGCCCGCTTCGATTTCGATAATATCGCCCACGACAAGTTCTTCCGAAGGCACTCGCTCGGTTTTGCCGTTGCGAATAACCGTGCAATACGGAGACGACATTTTTTTAAGCGCTTCGAGCGATTTTTCGGCGCGGCTTTCTTGCACTACGCCGAGTACCGCGTTTATGGCGACCACGATGAAAATCACCAGACTGTCTACCCACTCGCTCGGATCTACGATGAGCGAAATTACCGCCGCGATTAAGAGTATTATGATAAGCACGTCGGCAAACTGCCGCAAAAATTTAAGAATAAAAGGCTCTTTTTTGTTTTCTTCGAGCAAGTTTTTACCGAACTTTTCGCGGCTTTTGGCTATCTGTTCGTCGGTAAGCCCCGTCTTCGCATTCGAATTAAGCGCTTTTAACGCTTCGTCTGCGGTTTTTTTATACATTTTGCTTTCTCCTTAAAAAATTCTCTGTTTGTTTTTGTTTTTTGCTTTTTGCCGTTTTGCGCCGCGGAATTACGATTTTGAGCCGTCAGTCCAGACGTATGGACTTTTTTACCCGCAGGGGCGCGAGCGACTTTTAGTCCAAACGTATTTACTTTTCCGATTTTTGCGCTAAAAAGTAAAACAAAAAAAGACTTTTCGGAACCTTTTTTTGGTCTGCGGCAGATTTTTTCTGCGACAAACGCCTTTAAGGTCCGAACAAAGTCTTGCAAATCGTTTTATTATAACGACACCGCGCCCGAACCGTTCAGTCGTGATGACGAACGCGGCAAAGGCGAACTTTTTTTCGCCTTAAGCTACTCCCTTTTTCGAAGTAATTATATGTTTATTTTCGATTTTTTTCTCGCCTCCGCAACCAATCGGCAACCGAACGAGTGAGATTATGTTAGCACTTTAAAAACTAATTGTCAACTTTTTTAGCACCCTTTTTAACAAGTCCTTTGCGCGCGGCGTATTCGTCGGTGCGAAGTTTGCGATTGCACACGAGTTTGCCTTTTTTATAAACGCACATATACCCTTCGCTTTTAAGCCCGTCGTGCGCGCGCACTATTTCTTTATATTCGCCCGCAGCCAAACTTTCGTCGTATTCTTCGACAGTTTCGGCTTTTATAACTTCGGTTATCACAGGCACCAATTTATATTCGTATTCGCTTTTAATTCCGTAAAATTTTACGGTTAAATTTTCGCCGTCGGCGCGGCAAACAATAAAAATATCGCTGCCCGAATCGTTTTTGAAAACGAGATCGCAAAAAGTTCCGCTTACCATTGCGTCGAACGACGGGCTGACGTAACTTACGGGCAAAGAGTGGCGGTGCCATTCGGTAACCGTAAGCCCCGCTTTAAGCGCCGCGTTATACACCGTGGTAGAAACCTGGCAAACCCCGCCGCCTACGCCTTCCACGAACTCGCCGCTCACAATTATTTTCGCCTTTTTATATCCGCGTTCTTCACTTCTTTCACCCACGACTTCGTTAAACGAAAAACTTTCGCCGCTTTTTAAACGCGTGCCGCTTATCGCGCTTGCCGCAAGATAAACGTTGTTTTTGCGCTCAAAAGAAGAATTTCCGTAATAAGTTGAAAACACCGAGCGCAAAACGCACTTTTTTCGAAGATCGAGCGCCGATATTTCGGGCGAAACGCTTTCAGTTTTTAATTTTACAAAATTTTTCCCGCTTGCAAGCGCATAGCCTATTGCCGCCGATATTTGCTCTTTTTTTATTTCTTTTCCGCTTTTTTCGGGTATTATTTCGAACGGATTTGATTTTTCGGCGTTGAAAACGAGTTGGGCGTTTATAGGGGCAACGAAATTGTCGGCATAAATTCTTTCAACTTCGTTTTCAAAACCCAAAAGAGTTTTTTCGCCGCTTAAAAGCCCCTTTATCTGCGGATAAAAATATTTATAAACGCCCTTTTCGGTTTGCACGACAAATTCGTTTTTGTTTTTTTCGCGCGGCAGCTCGTCGGCGCAAACGATCGGAATTTGTCCGAAAACGGCGCCGCTTTTTCCTTTAAACTCCGCGCACTTAAAATCTTTTCCGTTTAAAAAATAAGGCGGCGCAAAAAAATACGCCGCCGTAATTATTGTTGTAATTATGCCGCCCGCGCAATTTTTCGCGCGCGCGGGGGATTTGCGCATTTTCATACTATCATTATGCGCGTAAAACTTTTTTTTATGTCTTTTTGCCTTTTCCGCTTAAAAAACGCCGCAAAAAACCTTCGTTTGTTTTTGCAAAAACGCCGATAATCGACATATAGCCCGACTTCTTTTGTTTTAAGCTTAGCAGCCAAGCAGAAATTACTTCGGGCAAAAAGACTTAAAAAGCCCAGTTGCCGTTTCTGAAAACAGCAACGGTTTTACCGTCTTTGGTTATGCCGTCGATTTCCAAATCTGCCGTTCCTATCATAAAGTCGACGTGGATAATCGAATCGTTTATGCCTTTTTTCTTACATTCTTCGAACGAAAGATTTTCGTAATTTTTAAGGCAATTGTTAAACCCCCTGCCCAGCGCCAGGTGACAGCAGCAGTTTTCGTCGTAAAGGGTGTTCAAAAACAAAATGCCGGTGTTGTTTATGGGCGAATCGAAAGGGACGAGCGCACATTCGCCGAGCATGCAGGCGTGTTCGTCCATATTTATAAGTTTGCGCAAAAGTTCTTCGTTTTTGCCCGCTTTAACGTCGACCGCCTTGCCGTTTTTAAACGTAATCGAAAAATCGTCGATTATTTCACCCTGATACGATAAGGGCTTGCTTGCGTAAACGATTCCGTCGGCAACGCCCGCCTTGGGCGAAGTGAACACTTCTTCGGTGGGGATGTTGGGGTTGTAATAAACGCCCTGCAACGTATTTTCGCCGCCGCCCATAAATATGCCGTCGTCGATTAAGCCTACGGTTAAATCGGTGCCTTTCCCCGAGCGGTATTTAAGCGCGGTAAGACCAAGCGAATTCAGGTACTTCGAACGGTTTAAAAGGTCGGCGTTGTGGTCGTTCCACGCCTTTACGGGATCATCGGTAACGCGCGAAGTTTCAAGTATCGCCTGCCATAATTTATCGACTGCAACGCTCGCACGGTCGTTCGGAAATACTTTTTTAGCCCACGCTTTACCGGCGGCGCCCGCTATAACCCATTGATATTTGTTATCCATTTTATCGCGGTAAGGTTTGAAAACCGCGGCTTTTGCGGCGGTTGCGCCCGCAACTTTTTCCTGATTTACTCCTTTTAACGCGTCGGGATCGTCCGATTCGATAAATATGCGCACGGGAAGATTCTCAACCCAATCTTTCATGCGTTCTTCCTGCCATGGCTTAACCTGCGACAAAGTTTTTTTGCTTTCGTGCTTATAGGCAAGTTTTGCGCATTTATCGTTTACCCATTCGTAAAAAACCTGTTTTGCGCCGAGTTTATAACATTCTTCGGCAACCATAGCCGCAAAATCGGCAACTTCGGTTTGAGCGCGAAGCCTTACTTCCTGCCCTTTCTGCACGTTTGCGCCAACTTCGGCAATTAAACGCGCATATTTTTTAAGAATAGATTTCTTCATTTTAATTTTCCTTTTTTATATTTATGCGAAAAATTTCCGCATTTATTTTTGCAAATCTTTACAATTTTTAACTACTTCTTTATAAACGTTAACGGCAGCCGTTTTATGCCGTTCGTCACCAAAAAGTCCGCCTATATGTTCATAAACGGCATTTTCGCGGTTTTTATCGGTTACCGATAAACCGCATTCGTTTTTTTCGGTTTTTATTTTTTCGCAAACCGAAAAGCGACGTTTTAACAGCGAGCAGATTTCTTCGTCGATTTCGTCGATTTCGCTCCGCAATTTTTTTAAGTTTTCGTTTTCCATAAAATTCCGATTATGAAAAGTTTAAACACGTTGTTCAGAAAGGCTGTATAATATCAAAAATACTGCCGCGACCAAGATAAAAACAAGCCCCGTTATAACGGGCGACCAACCTTTTGCTTTTTTGCGCGCTTTCGCTTTGCGTTCTTTATATTCGCCGTAGTTTTCTTCTTTTTTAAGTCTTCCTCCGGGGATAAGCGACAAAAACGCGCGCCTTAAACCAAAACTCACGCCGTCTAAAAATCCGCCCTCGGCGATTTTAAACATTATGCCAAAACCTGACAGTAACACCCCGGGAACAAAAAAACCGTCGGCCAAAGTTGCGAATATCGTGCGTTTATTCGTCATAGAAAAAACGCCGTTTGCCAAAATTATCCACAAACAAACCCCCGCCGCGATAACGAAACAAACCGAGTAAGAAATTATAAGCGACCTTATCGCTTTTTTTTCTTCGGCGTCGCGTTTTATTTTAGCATGTTCGCCCGCAGGCGAAGAACCCGAAACGTCCGCGGTTTCGCCGATATTTTTATCGCTAAAGTTTTCTTGATTTTCGGCAAAAGTGCCGATAACGGGCTTATAGGCGGATTTTTCGAGTTTTTCATCCGCCTTTTTGCCCGAATTTAAGTTATCTTTTTTCAAAATTTTCAATCCTTTTTATCGGCTCCGCCAAGGTCTTCGCCCGCCAAAATCTTTTTATACTTTTGTTCTTCGGCGTCGTTGCAATAAACGAAATGCCCTTTTGCCACTTCGCGCATCGAAGGCTTATCTTCGGAATAATCGTGTTCGGCAAGCGGGTTATAGGTTATACGCACGCGTTCCTTTTCGTAATGCGGATCGGGAAGCGGAATTGCCGACAAAAGCGACCTTGTGTAAGGATGTAAAGGATGAGCGAAAAGTTCGTCGGACGAGGCGAGTTCTACCATATTACCGTAATACATAACGCCGATGCGATCGGAGAAATATTTAACGACCGACAAATCGTGCGCGATGAACAGAATGGTGAGCCCGAATTTTTCGCGCAAGTCGTTTAAAAGGTTGATAACCTGCGCCTGAATAGAAACGTCGAGAGCCGAAACGGGTTCGTCGGCTATTATAAGTTCGGGGTTCATGATAATCGAACGCGCGATACCGATACGCTGACGTTGCCCGCCCGAAAATTCGTGGGGATATCTGCCCGCGTGTTCACGCACAAGCCCAACGAGTTCGAGCATCTGATAAACTTTTTCGTCGATGACTTCTTTGTCGTGCACGCCCTGAATAACAAGCCCTTCGGCAATGATGTCGCGCACGGTCATACGCGGATCGAGCGACGCGATCGGATCCTGATAAATCATCTGGATCTGCGTTACGATTTTAGAATGTTTTGCGCGTTTAAGTTTTTGACGATATTCGGCTTTAAGCTCGAGAAGCTTGCTTTCGTCGCACGAAGAAAGTTTAGGCGCGTATTCTTCTTCTACTTCTTTAACCGCCTGCGCCGCGAATTTTTTATTGCAGTTTTTATCGTCGTCGATCGCTTCCGAAATTTCGGCTTTTTTACCCGCGATAAATTCGGCGGCCTGCTTTTCAATTTCGGCAATTTTTTGTTTGAGTTCGACGTTAATTTTTTCTTTTTCGGAAAGCGCGCTTTCGCTTAAATTTCCGCTTTCGCCGAGTGCCGCGATTTTATCGGCGGCTTCTTTTTTTAGTTCGGCTTTGGCTTTTTTAAGTTCTGCTTTTTTTGCCGCTATTTCTTCTTTATACGAGCGCGTTCCCGCAACGATGCGTTCGCCCTTGAAATAAACGTTGCCGCTCGTGGCGTTATAAAGTTTTATAATGGTTCGGCCCGTAGTGGTTTTTCCGCAGCCCGATTCGCCAACCAGCCCGAAAACTTCGCCTTTTTTAATATCGAAACTTACGTTATTAACCGCTTTAAGTTCTTTTTTGCCCATCTTGAAAAATTGGCAAAGATTTTCAACCTTTAAAAGCACTTCGGCGTTATCGAAATTTCTTTTCATTGTCTATCTCCTTTTGCCAGATTTTTCATGCGCTCTATGCGGTCGGTAACCTGCTTGGGCGGATCGATTTTGGGCGCGTTGGGGTGCAGAAGCCAGGTTGCGGCTTTATGCGTTTCGGATACGTCGAACATGGGCGGCTGCATTTCGAAGTCGATTTCCATGGCGTATTTGTTACGCGCGGCAAACGCGTCGCCCTTGGGCGGGTAAATCATGTTAGGCGGAGTGCCGGGGATTGCGTCGAGTTTATCGTCCGTATCGAGATCGGGCATCGACGACAAAAGAGCCCATGTGTATGGGTGACGCGGATCGTAGAAAATGTCGTCCGCGGTGCCGTGTTCAACGATTTTGCCCGCATACATAACGGCGATGCGGTCTGCCATGTTGGCAACAACGCCCAGATCGTGCGTGATGAATATAACCGAAAGGTTTCTTTCTCTTTTCAACTTGTTGATAAGTTCGAGAATCTGCGCCTGAATGGTAACGTCGAGCGCGGTGGTGGGTTCGTCGCAGATAAGAATATCGGGGTTGGCGGCGAGCGCGATCGCTATAACGATACGCTGACGCATACCTCCCGAAAACTCAAACGGATATTGGTTATATCTTATCGCGGGTTCGGGAATACCTACTTCTTCTAAAAGTTTAAGTGCTTTCGCTTTTGCGATTTTCGGCGTAACTTTATAAACGAACGCCGAAGCCTGTTCTTTGAAATAGTCGATTAAAGCGACCGTTTCGGTTTCTTTGTCGAAGTCGTTTTCTTTTTCTATTTGTTTTAAATAATTGTTTTTAAGCCCCGTTAAAATCGATTTTATCTGTTCCATCTGCGCGTCTAAGTCGAGCACGGCGGCGGGAACGACGTTCCAATCGGGATTTTTGCCCTTTTTAACGAGTTCTTCGCGCTTTTTGGTCTGCTTTTCAAAGCGCGCGAGTTCTTTGGGGTTATTCTTTATCGCGCCGAAATATTTATCGAGTGCCATTTTCATGCTCGAAGCAAAGGTGTATTCGGCGCTGTTTTTAATAACTTCCAGTTTGTTTATTGCGCCAAAAACCTTTTCGGCAAGGCGTTTTACCGCAAGCCTTAACTCTTTTTCATCGAGTTTTGCGGCGAGTTTTTCCGCCGCTTTTTCTGCCTTAGGCGCGATTTCCGCCGTGGCGTTGGCCTGAATAAGTTCGGCTTCGTCGTCGGTTTTGTTTAAAACTGCCAACACTTCGTCGATTTCGGGGATAATAGCCTTTTTCTTTTTAAGCGAAACTTCACGCGAATGAACGAGCGCGCCCGACGCGCTATCGATAAAGTCGAGCATAAATTCGTCGTCGAGATACTTACGCGTCATTGCGGTAAGTTCGTCGATAGGCATATCGTCTACGTTCGCTTCGGGGTTGCGCATCATATAATAGCCGAGCGTAAAATAGTTGGGCTTAGGTCTGTTCGTCGCTTTTTCGAGCAATACAGACAAATCTTTAAGCGCCTTTTCGCATTCGGGCAAAAGTTCTTTTATAACGCCCTTTTCGGCAAGAGTTTTATCTATTTCGGCTAAAATTGCGTTAAGTTCGTCACTTGCAACCACGATATCGGGATGATACGTGGCTTTAAGGCGGGTTTTAACACTTACAAGCAGGTGGCGAATATCTACGCTTTGCTTTTTCTCGATAAGGAACAACTGGTCATCGATGTCCACTTTAAGTTCTTCGGCAGCGCGGTGAATGGCGTTGTAATTGCTTTCTAAATGCGTGCCTTCTGTGCAGAACTTATCGAATATTTTGCATTTTTCGTCGTTTTGCGTTTTCTTCGCGTCGTCTGCGGCAATTTCGTCCATGTTCGCCTTTAAAACAGCAAGCGTTCCGTTAAAAAGTTTGCGAGCGCTTTTCTGGCTTGCTTTGCCTTTTAAAAGCATCGCTTCGGTAAGCTGTCTGCCCACCTTCATTATGGGGTTCAAGCTCGACATAGGATCCTGGAAGATCATGGCGATTTTATCGCCCCTTATTTTATGAAAATCTTCTTCGGATATTTTTAAAAGATCTTTGCCGTCGTAAATGATTTCGCCGCTTTCTACGATTGCGTTGTTTGCGAGTATACCTATAATCGCGCGGTTGGTAACCGATTTGCCCGAGCCGGATTCGCCTACTATCGCAAGCGTTTCGCCCTTATAAAGGTCGAAATCGATGCCGCGAACTGCCTGAACTTTACCGCCCGGAGAACGAAACGATATGGTAAGATTTTTTACTTCTAACTTCTTTTCCATTTTTTTATCCTCCGATTAGTCGTCTGAACCGCGAAGCGACGGGTTGAATGCGTCGCGCAAGCCGTTGCCGAACAGGTTAAAGCTGAGCATTAAAAGCGATAAGAATATCGACGGAGCGGCAACTATATGCGGGTAAGTGGTTAAGAACGGCTGACCTATCGAAATCAACGTTCCTACGCTGGTTATGTTACCGGTTGCAAGGTTGATAATTCCGAGATACGACAAACTGGTTTCAGAGAAAATCATGCTCGGAATAACAAGCGCGCAACTCGTAACCAAAGTTCCCAAAGAGTTCGGGAAAATGTGCTTGAACATTATACGGAAATCTTTTGCGCCCAATGTTCTTGCCGCCAAAACGTATTCTTGATTTTTATAGCGGTAAAACTGCATACGAGTAGTTCCCGCCATTCCGATCCAGCCGGTGGCGATAAACGCAAGGAACAACACCAAGGCGTTTGCCGAATCTTTAAGGTAGTATTTTAAAAGCGTTATAACAACCATCATCGGAACGGCAGACAAAACATCGGTAATACGTTCCATAATCATATCGGTGGCGCCGCCGTAATAGCCGGCGATCGAACCGTAAATCGAACCTATAATCATGTTGATAACGGCAACCGCTATTGCGAAAAGGAACGAAAATCTCGCGCCGCTTGCAAGGCAGGTCAAAATATCCTTACCCATATCGGTTGCGCCGAGCAAAAAGCAAGGTTCTTCTATGCCGTCTTTTAAAACCTGAGTATGATTATAAATATAATATTCGTAATAATTATAACGAACTTCAACTTCGTCGCCGGGCAGAATGTTACCATAATAGTAATAATAGGTAACGCCGTCTATAACTACGCCGTTTTTACCTTCTACCCTTAACGAATCGTAATAATCGGGATAACCGTCGGCGGTTACTTTATCTGCCGTATATTTCCAATAAACGGGCTTAACGTTTCCGTTTTCGTCCAATACGGGAACTGTTTTCGTGCCGGCGGTTTTTGTTTCGTAATAATAATTTGCATCGCTGCTATTTTGTATAGCCGCGGGGCGGTCTTCCTTTTCTATTGTCGGATATAAAACCTGTCTGCCCGTTTCGTTCTGATAGCGCTGAATATCTTTATATCTGTCCATCGATATAAAGTCGTATTGGCAACCTTGCGAATGATACGAATCGAGCCTATAAGCGTAAAGTCCGTCGGCGTTTATGGTATATTTTTGATTTTTAATGGCGTTATACCCCTTTCCGCCGCCGTCGGCGTTTTTAAGCTCTTCGCCTATAGCGTAATAATATCGCCACGTTTGTTCGTTCGCAGTTTTCGCTTCGCATCCGTCCCAGAAATCGGTGTTTTCAAACAAATGCGACTTAGGCATTGCAAAACCGAAGGTTTTATCTTCATAAGCAACCGTATAAGGCGTGAAGAGAGGAACGATTATTGCAAAAAGAACTAAAACGATTATTACGACAGCCGCAACGACCGAGCCTTTGTTTTTGCAAAAGCGCGAAAACGCGTCTGCCATATAACTGCGGGCTTTGGTTTCGAATTTTTTATCGTGAAGAGAGTTCTTCGCGCCCACGAGTTTAAATTTTTCGGCGGGAATGTTATGTATGTTTTGTTCGGTCATTTTATCTCGCCCCCATTCTTATTCTCGGATCGATAAATCCATACGAAATATCTACGACTATTCCGGCAAGCAGCCCTACTAAACAATAGAACCCCGACAGCAACATAAAGAAATCGTAGTCGAGCGACTTAATCGAATCGAGATACAGCCTGCCCACGCCGGGTATCGAGAACATCTGTTCGATAATAAGAGAACCCGACAAAACCGAAATAAATTCGGCAAGTATCGACGGAAAAATAGGAACCATCGCATTGCGAAGCGCATGGCGGACGGTTGCCTGCCCCTTTGTTAAACCTTTTGTGCGCGCAAGCAACATAAATTCGCTTGTTAAAACTTCGGTAAGTTCGGCGCGGGTATAACGTGCATATCCCGCAATCGATCCCAAACAAAGAGAGAACACGGCGGGAAGCATACTTTTAAACATGCTCCACGAAAAATAATCGTATCCCGCGTTCATACGTTTCGGAAACCATTGCAGTTTGAAACAGAAAACATACAGGATAAGCAACGCATAAACTATCGACGGAACAGAGATCATAATGATAACGCCCGTTGAGATAACGTGGTCTTGCCATTTGTTCTTTTTAAGCGCGGCAAGTATGCCAAGTCCCAACCCGATGGGAACGCCGATCAGGCTCGAATAGATATTTATTAAAATAGTAGGCGGCAAACGCGATAAAAATGCGTCTAAAACGGGTTTGTTACGATATTCGGCAATTTTCATACCGATACCGAAATCGCCTTCGGTAAAAATCCGTTTAAGATATAACCCGAGTTGCTTCATTATAGGTACCTTACTATAATCTATAACGTTGCCGTTCGAATCGTAAACAAGGTTCTCTATGTATCCGCGATCGACCAGTTTAAAATATAACTTGGTTTTATCTTCGCCGAATCCTGCCGTTACCGAGAAAGGTAAAAGTTTTATAAGAACGAAGCATATAAGCATTATTATGCAAAAACACATAAGCATAAGGCCTAAACGCTTCATTACATATTTAAACATATACATTGGGGAGTTACCCTCCTATTTTTTTCTTTAAAAATAACCAAAAGCGGGGGCATTTTATTGCCCCCGTCATTTGCCTTTTATTTGCTATAACCGGACTTATCAGTTCCCTTTTTTATAGAATTCCTTAAGGTCGCCACCGTGATCTTGAACGAATTTTGCCCATTCGGTATCGTTATAATCATATTTGATATATCTTATACCGCCGAAGCCCATCATCGTATTATATTCGTCGGATACGTAGTGGAATTTAGCGCTGTGAAGCGCAGCGGTGAACCCGCGCGAAGTGGGAAGAGTATAATACTGTTTCAGACCGTATTCTTCGAGCATCGCCAAGATATCCAAACGAACTTCAACGGGAGCGGCTTTCCAGTTATAAGAAGCGCCGTCCGACATGTTACCGTTAAGGCTGTTATACCAATCTTTTACGGTAAGTTTAAGTGTTTCGCCGGATTGGGCAAAGCCTTCGGCTACGGGAAGAGTATATTCAATTACTTCTTTGTCAACAGCCCAGTAGGGGTGGAAGTTAACCGAATCCATAATACCGATCCAGCCGCCGATAAGATAGAACGGATCGAACGGAGCGTTACCTATACCGCCGGTGCAGATATCATAGTTGCCCGCTTTGAATTCGTCAGCCCATTCATCGCCGAGCGTGAAGTTTTTGGTAAGTTCGACTTTACCTTCGAACGAAGTTCCCTTTACGAGTTCGGTAAGCCAGTTGTTAATCCAGTTGTATTGTCTTTGAGCATGATCGTCGTCTTCGGAAGCGCCTAAGCAAATCTGAATTTTCTTGGTATCGTCATAGCCGTATGTTTCTTTGTTGGCGCTGAGTTCGGCCCATGCTTCTTCGAGTTTTTCTTTAGCAAGCGTTCTGTTAAGACCGGTCATTGCTTTAACCGCGTCGTCGATACTGTCGTAACTCTTGGAGCCGTCGTTCCATTTGCCGTCTACCAAACTGAAACCGTAAGTTCTGAGCAACGCGGCTTTAGCCTGATCGGTGTATCTGTAAACGCCGGAGTTTTCAACGTCGTAGTAATAGTCTTCGCCCATATACCCTAAGCAGGCCTGGTTGGCGGTGGTAAGATCTTTGTTATATGCGTTTCTGTCAAGGCTTAACGACATAGCTTCTCTGAATTCTTTTATTGCGAGAACGCCGTTGTTTCTGCCTTTGGTAAGAAGAGTTTCGAGTCCGCTAAAGATGTTAACGCCGAAGGTCGCAACTCTCGGAGAGTATACCGCATAGGGCGATTCTTTGTAATCGGGAGCGATAACTACCGAAATGCCGAGAGAATCGACTTCGCCGGACCAGAACGCAAGTTGTTGCGGTTCTTCGCCTACGATAACGTCGGTAACGATTTTATCGGTCTGATACTGACCTTTGTTATCGTCGAGTTTATAACCGAACCATTTGTCGTTTCTCGAAAGAGTAAATTGTTTGCCTGCCTGGAAAGCGGTAAGTTTATACGGACCCCAGCTTGCGGAAGTTTCAAGCGAAGTGTTGTAAGTGGTGGTCCAAAGTTTAGAACCCGCCTGCGGTTCAACTTTGCATTTTTCGTAAAGATCTTTTTTAACAAGCGGAAGGCTCTGGAAGTTGTAAGCTGCAAGATACGAAAGAGTTCCGTCTTCTTTGAAGAAAGTCATCGGGTTGTCGCATACAACAACTACGCCTAAATCGCCTTCTGCAAATATACCTACGTTTTTAAAGTCAACGGCGGGATAAGTGTAGCTGGCAACGGTGAAATAACCGATTTCTGAGTCAGCCCAACCCCAGTACGAGCTAAGCGGAGCGCCTGTGGAGAAAAGGCTTGCAAGTTTATCCGAAAGCTCTTTGGTCATCGCAACGCGTTTGTCGCCCGCGAAAGCAACGAGTTCATCGTAAAGGTTGGTTTCGCCGACCTGGAAGTATGCTTTATAGCCCGCAAGTTTGGTCATATCCGACGTGCCGAAAATATCGCTAAACGCGGCAACGTTGGTGGCATCGAAGAACAACCCGTCTAAACTCGAAAGGTTATCGCCGTAAGCGTCGAGATCTACAGCGGGGAAATAACCGCTTTGACCTTGATATACATACTCTTTAGCGTTGTGAATTTTTACGGCATTGTTATAGTAAACGTCGGATCTGCCGAGTTGGAACAACGGGTTAAGTTGTTCTTTCATCGAGTAAACGAAGTCTTCGGCTTTAATGGGCGTGCCGTCATCCCATTCAAGGTCGGGGCGAAGGGTTATTTTCCAAACATAGCCGCCTGCCGCAACCTGATCTGCGGTAAGCCCCCACGCTTCGCCGTATTTAGCGGTAACGTCTTCGAGTTTTGTTGCCGCCGAATACTTAACTTCGAACGCACCGGGAATGATAGCGTCGGCGTTTATGCTTCCGTCGGCTTTAAACTTGCCTCCCTTTGCTTCGTCGAATTTATAATCGTATTCGTAGAAGCTCGAACCGATATAACCCATAATCGCGTCGTTGTTCCCGTCGGTCGAATCGAGTTCGTTCCAAGTCGAAGGAGTCGTCGAAATATAGTCGTGACTCGTGTAGCCCGTGCCTAAATCAGCACCCGAATCGCCACCGCAAGCGGTAAGCGAAAACGAGGTTGCCATAAAAGCAGCAAGACAAACAGTTAAAAATGTCTTCTTTTTCATTTTTTACCTCCAAAAATGAATTTTTAAAAATTTTTTAAATCGCGGGTTTGTTTTTTCCCGCGGTTTTAACTAATTGAATTAAATAAATGTTTAAGGTTTTTGTAACCCGCAAACACAACCCGTCATGTCGAGCGGAGCCAAAACACACAAATGCAACCACAAAGCATCTCGTCATGTTGGCGAAGCCGTAAGGCGTAGCCGAAACATCAAGGGGTTAGCCGCATTATTATATTTTCGCTTACGCTTGATCGCTAACGCTCAAGATGACGACAACATTCTTAAACTCGTTACAAAAAGCGGCTCAATATTTATTTTGCGCATAACCTCTGAATATTTTTCATAAAATTTCCGCATTTTTTTGCAGTTTTTTCTAAAATATTCATAATTTTTGCATACTAAATGAATATTTTACATTTCTGCCGCTAGTTAAATTATGTAACCATTCTATCAAAAAGGTCTTTCGTTGTCAAATAATTTTCACGCATTTTTCGAAATTATCGCTTTTTTTGCCACTTTTTTTAATTTTTTTATTTCAGCGTTTAATTTTTTCCTTAAAGATATTATTTTTCGTTATATGCTCTAAAATAAATAATTATGCAATTTTTGTGCGTGATTTTTATACAGTTAGTGATTTTGTATGCATAACACATACACGGCTATTTTTTTATGCCGTTTTTTACTCCGATTCACCTATTATTATATAATGATTATGCCGAAAAAAAGGGAGACCCATGGTCTCCCCTACTTTGTGATACGGTATATTTTGCGTTTTCAACAGTAGGGGCGATTCACGAATCGCCCGCCGTTTTTTTCATTTTATTATCGTTGGGGCGACTTCGAATCGCCCGCGTTATTAGCCGCGTTTTAAAAGCGTTTCGATTTTTACCGAAAGGCACAAAATTTCGGTTGCGGTTTTCAACTCGGAAAGGCAGGGAAAACTCGGCGCGATGCGGATGTTCGAATTTTTCGGATCGTTATGATAAGGAAAAGCCGCGCCGGCGTCGGTTAAGGTAACGCCGCATTCTTTGCAACGTTTTACCACTTCTTTTGCGCAGCCTTCTACTTCGAGCGAGATAAAATACCCTCCGTTAGGCACCGTCCACTTTGCGATTCCGCTTAAATTATCGGCAAGAATTTTTTCGGCAAGTTCGAATTTAGGGCGCAAAATTTCGGCGTGTTTGCGCATTTGTTCTTTAACGCCGTTAAGGTCTTTAAAAAACCGAACGTGGCGAAGTTGGTTCACCTTGTCGTGCCCGATGGTTTGAACGCCCAACTGTTTTTTTATTTCGGCAATGTTTTTTTCGCTTGCCGCAAGCGCCGCGATGCCGGAGCCTGGGAAACTGATTTTAGAAGTAGAAGTAAATTTATAAACGAGATCGGGGTTGCCCGCTTTTTCACATTCGGCTAAAATTTCGAGCAAAAAGTCCTGTTTGTCGGCGTAAAGATGATGCACCGAATAGGCGTTATCCCAATAAATTCTGAAATCTTTGGCGGCAGGTTTAAGGCGGGCAAATCGGCGCACCACTTCGTCGCTGTAAGTCGTGCCGTCGGGGTTCGAATATTTAGGAACGCACCAAATGCCCTTAACCGCTTCGTCTTTTATAAGTTCTTCAACGATATTCATATCCGGTCCGTCGTTGTTCATTGGTACGTTAATCATTTCGATGCCGAAATATTCGGTTATTCCGAAATGCCTATCGTATCCCGGAACCGGGCAAAGCCATTTAACTTTGTCGAGTTTCGCCCACGGCGTGCTTCCTAAAACGCCGTGCGTCATCGAACGCGATATGCAGTCATACATAACGTTAAGCGACGAATTGCCGTAAATTATTATGTTTTTCGCGGGAACTTCGATAATATCGCCGAGCAGCCTTTTACATTCTTCGATACCGCCTAAAACGCCGTAATTTCGGCAGTCGATGCCGTCTTCGCACCTTAAATCCGCCGACGAATTTAAAACGTCCATCATTTTCATCGACAAATCGAGTTGTTCTTTGCACGGCTTCCCGCGCGACATGTTAAGGTTTAACCCTTGCTTTTTATATTCTTCGTATTTTTCAAGAAGATAAGCCAAAGTTTCGCCGTTTTTTAATTCGCTTGTTTTTAATTGGTCGGTCGCGCAGATTTTTTTGTTTAATTCGCTCATTTTTTTTGCCTGCCGTGTTTTGTTTTTACCTTTGCATGTTACCACAGCGCGCTTTCAATGTCAAGCGCGGCGACTTTTTCTGCCGAGTTTAACCTTTTTTAACTTCTTATGATTATTATAAGTTTTGGTGAAGACAACGACTTAAAAATTTTACGAATATGCCGATAATCGACTTATTGCGATACTTTTTTACTTTTTTCGCCGTAGGGGCGATTCCGTTTTTACATTACACCCGTAGGGGCGGGCATCGTCCGCCCCCCCCGTTTTATTCATTTTATTATCGTTGGGGCGACTTCGAATCGCCCGTCGTTTTATTCATCTTTACACCGTAGGGGAGATCATCGGTCGCCCGCTATTTTATTCTTCTTATTATCGTAGGGGCGATTCACGAATCGCCCGCCCTAATTTTCCTTTAAACCAAACAACGGAACGTCGTATGCGCCGTCCCCTACAAATTTTGTTTGCGCTTTTGCGCGCTGTATTCACCGAACACGGGCAGCGGAACGCTACCGTTTTTTGCCTTTAAAAATAACAAAAACGCCCCTATATGTCGATTAACGGCACCTTCGGGGCGTTTCGTCAAGAAAACGTATAAACGCTTTTAACATTTTAGCGGCGGGTTTTAAAAACACACGCCACTTAAAACTTATTTTTTTACCAGCCTATTTTTACCGCGCTAATGATAAAAACGTTACCGCAAACATTGCAGTATCTACCGGTGTATCTGTAACCGTCGTTTACCCAAACGATAGTAGAACCGATAGTATTGTGCTCAGCTCTTAACGAAATTTCAACTTCAACTTTATGATCGAGATCGAAGTTTGCAACCTCGCCAGCATCGTGACCTTCTCTGATAAGAGCCGCTTTTAAAGCTTCTTTGTAAGCAGCTTTGGTGAGAGCTAACTTATAGGTGCCTTTGTTGGTGCAGGTGCCTTCTACAACAGTAGTTACAGTATAGCCGGCAACAGCAGCAGCTTCAGCATCTACAACAATCTTACCGTCTATCGAATCAAAAATACCGGCAGCAAAAGGAAGTTGAACGATAAGAACATTTTCGTCGCCGTTAAGAGCGCAACCTTCGCGTTTGCACGATACGGTGAAGGTGAAATCTTCCAGATCGATATCGCCGTACACAACGTCGTGACCAAGAGCTTTGATTACGTCATGCTGAGTTTCACCACAGTCACCTGCGCAAACGTATATATCATAACCGTCTTCGGTGCAGGTAGGATCTTTGTGTTGAGTTATATCGGTCGGATCGAAACTTGCGGGTTTTTTATGTTCAGTCTTAACGTAAACAGGTTGCCATTTAGCGCAAACGTCGCATTTGAAGAAACCGTTAGCAGCATCGTCCTCTACAAAATCTTTGCAGGTAGGAGCAAGACCGGTGTAGTTAATACCTTCTTTATCGGGCGAATAGGTATGATCGTAAGCACAAACAATTACTTCGCCGTTAAGGATATGACCGGAAGTAGCAAGCGTTACATCTTCGGTAGAGCCGTCGACGTAAGTAAGTCTTGCTTTACCGTTATCTTTGCAGGTAGATTTAATGATTATTACATACGATTTAACCGTTTTTTGCACAGTGCCGGTAGCGTCACAAGGAGTTTCAACAAATTTGGTGTGATCAGGATCTGCTTCGGTAGGATCGGCAACGATTGCTTTGTTAAGTCTTACACATTTCCAGGTAACAACGATATTGTTATCGGTTTCAGTGATAGTGTAAACTTTGTTGTGCCCAAGTGCGGGAATTTCAACAGTCTTGTTTTCTTGTTTACAATCGTCGCACTTAACGATGGTAAATTCACCCTTTTCGGTGCAGGTTGCATATTTGGTAGTTTTGGTTTCACCCTTGTGCGAAACAAAAACTTTAACAGGACGGTTGGTACCGCATCTGTCGCATTTATAGAAGCCGACCATCGGAGCCTTTTCGGGACCGGCAGTTAAGCAGTTTACGGTGCCGATTACTTGGAACGCAGCAGCGTTCTTTTCATCGCGTAAATCGAATAAATCGTCGTCGGCTACAACAGCGTCTAATACGGCGTTGTGGTGACCAAGAGCGGTGCCTTCTTTTTCTTTGCGGATTTCAACGGGATTACCGTCGTCATCGAGCAAGATTTTATCGGTTCCGTCGGTATTTTTACCGATAACAATATCTGTATAGACTATATAGGCATTTTCGGTGCAGGTAGCGGCTACTTCTTTAATGGTAGGAGCTTTTTTAGAAACGACAGATTCAAGAGCTTCGTTGCAAGTTCTGCACATAAGGTCGAATACCCAATAGCTATTATTATCGGTGGGTTCGTGAAACTTGGTGCAAACAACGTCGTGACCGACTGCAGGAACAGTTACGCAAACTTCGCTTCCGCAGCCACTGCAGTGATAATAGTTAACGCCTTTGGTGAGGCAAGTAGGAGCAACGCTCTTAGCCTTATCTTCTTCGGTCTGAAGATCTTCGCTAAAAGCAACATGTTCGCTTCTTACTTTAACTTCGATATTCTTACCGCATTCATCACAATTAAAGAAACCTTGCACGCCTGCTCTGTCGCAAGTAAGTCTGCTGCTCACATATTGAACTTTATCGCCATAGGTTTCGTCTAACACCAAAACTTTGGAGGTATCGATTTCAACGTTTTTACCATCGAGAACAAGCAAGTGCCGAGTTCTAACATTGCATTTTATTTCATGCACACCGCCATTTGGATCAAAAAATTCGTATGAATCCATCCTGCCGTAAATAGAGCAACTGGGAGCGTCGGTGCCACGAACATAAGTATAATAACTGTTCACTTCGTTCGTCGCCTCGCCGTCTTTATCTAAAACGTAGATAGCAGGAATTACTTTGTAAACGCTGGGAGCTTCGTCGTCAATATGAGCGTTGCTGCAAACGGTGCATCTACGAACAAGAAGACCTTCGGTGTCATCACCGGGTTCTCTAACAATGGTCCAATCGCCGAATTGGTGCCCCGGAGCGGGAGTTTCTTCGAGAACTTCGAGGGTTTCGTGGCAAACCGAGCAAACGTTAGCAACAACGGTCTTCGCTTCGCAAACGCAAGGATCACCTCTATGCGCTTCGTCAAGTAAATAAGTTACTTTAACGATGGTGTGTTCTTTAGCTTCACCGTCAACCTCAGCGGGAACAACGTTAATTTCTTTGCCGCAAACAGTACAAACGTCAGCGTTACGAGCGCCGATTAAGCAGTTTTTACGGG
>JAXEDY010000021.1:0-15374 GCA_034104345.1 Christensenellaceae bacterium
AGAATTTGTGAGGATGATAAGATGGTCAATATAACAGATGTAAGACAGATTCTTCAATTCGCAATAGATGCGGAGATTAAAGTCTTTCTTGATGGCGGCTGGGGTGTAGATGCACTTCTTGGACATCAGTCAAGAAGCCATAACGATATTGATATTTTTGTAGAAAAGAAAGATTATCAGAATTTTATAGAGATAATACAAGCTAATGGATTTTATGAAATTAAGATGGAATATACAACATTGAATCATACTGTATGGGAAGATGCGAAAAACAGAATTATTGATTTGCATTGTTTTGAATATACAGGCAAAGGTGAAATTCTTTATGAGGGGGATTGCTTTCCGTTAGAAATTTTTTCAGGTAAAGGAAAAATTGAGGAGATAGAGGTTTCCTGTATTGAACCATATAGTCAAGTAATGTTCCATCTCGGATACGAGTTTGATGAAAATGATGTACATGATGTGAAGTTATTGTGTGAGACATTTCATATCGAAGTTCCAAATGAGTATAGATAACGACAAATTCCAATTTGTCAGTCAGTTTAACTGTACGCATTTTAATTACCTGTACGCAAATTTTACAAGGTGTACGCACTTTTCAAGGGGTGTACGCAAATTGTATCAAAATAGGTATTTGCACACAAAATGAAAAAAAGGGATACCCCTGCGGTGTCCCTTTTTTGTTTTGATGAGCCTCGGTTGAACCCGCTCGAATGGGCTATCAGTAAAGCGAAAAGGTTTTTCGTTATACGGCGGGCGAAGGTATTGAAAAAATACGATTTTTGTGCTATAATAAATGCAACGATAAATAAGAATTTGACGGAGAGATAAAATAAATGCAAAACTTTGGATTGTCAATGTTATGGTTTTGGATATGCTATGTAATTGTCACTTGTGTTGGCATACTTCATACCATATTCAATATTTACGTATTAAAAATGAAGCCTATGGATGAAAACGGTATGGGTGAGGGTTATGAAAAAACGAAGCCGTGGCATCCATTATACAATATCATTTTATTTTCAATCTTTGGTTGGCTATATATGAACGGTCTTGCTGAACCGACAATATCCGAGGCTTTGATTACGGGAACATTCTGGGCTGGTATCTGCATTGTATTTGATGTATTTGGTTGGGTACTTATCAAGCATCCGTGGAGTTTGTCTTTCAAAGAATTTTATGTTGACTATCAACCGTGGATAACGCTTATCTATCTTGCTATATTTGCAGGTCCTGTGGTTGGATATTTATTTACGCTAATTTGACAACTTCCAATTTATCGGTGCGTTTAACCGTACGCAAATTTTGACAAGGTATACGCACTTTTTTCAGGGTGTACGCAAATTGTATCAAAATAGGGATTTACACACATAAAAGAACGGAACGATGTATCGTTCCGGTTTTTTTTACTTATATCCTAAAAAATCCTAAATATCAAAAAGTTTTTTGTTCGCGCCGAGTTCGAAGTGGTATTTTGCAATTCCTAAATCGACTTTTGTATAAAAGCCGATTCCCGCTTTTGCCGCAACCTTTCCGTTTTTTAAAATAAAGCAAAATTTTTGCTGATTAACGGCTGTGGGAGCAAGAAGGGCGGCGTTTATGCCCGCGTTAAACCAATCGGGGGCAGGCAAGTCGGTTTTTGCAACTTTACTTACCTTGTCGGCGGTTTTACCCTTATGCTGAACGCCGCGATTTTTGCCGTAGCCGATAGAAATCACGAGCAACAATTTTTCGCCTTTTTTCACGCTGTATGCGTTTTTCACCTTTTTATAAGTGAGCGCAACCCAGCAGGTGTTAAGCCCCAAAGTTTGCGCAAAAAGCACTAATTTTTCGCCGTAATATCCCGTTTTTTCAGAAAGTTCGGCGCCTTTTTCGCCAACAATCGCAACATAGTTTTTAACGTTTAAAAAGTTGCCGTAATGCGCCATAGCGCCGCCGAACGCCTTTTCTTCGTTTAAAACGAGTTGCATGTTAAGCCCGCTTTGCTCGTTAAGCCGCGCAATTTCGTTTTGCAGGGCGGCAAGCGTTTCGCCTTCGATGGGTTTATCGGTGTATCGGCGCACCGAGTGCCTCTTTTGCATTGCTTCTATAAGGTCCATTTTCCGCCTTTTTTGGTTCTGTTTAATTTTAATATTTTAATTCGAGTATAAACTCAAGTTTTTCTTTTTTTAAATCGCGATGCGTCTTTTTATTCGATTATACCATTAAACGGTAAAAACCGCAACGAAAAAGCGCGTTTAGCGGGCATAAATTATCTTATTTTTTTAAATGCGGAATTGTTGAAAAATTTAAAAACCCGTTGTAAATTGCAAAAAAGTGTGGTAAAATATGCGTGTTAAAGGTAAAAGAAATTATAGGTGGCGGCAATGCAAAACGAAAATATAACAAATTTAGAAGAATTTCATGCATTCGTCGGCAAGGTTATAATGCGTTGCCAGTTTATCGAACACGATATAAAGTGGATTTTTTCGGGGCTTTCGGGCGGCGATATATACAAAAATTTCGAAAATCTTTTAAAAGAAAAAGAAACTTTGGGCTCGGTGATTTTCAGGCTTAAAGAGTTAGATGGCGCGACCTATAACTATTTCAGCGCGAGCGATTATCGCCTGCTTTCGAAAATAACTTACACGCGCAACTATTGGGCGCACGAAAGTTACGTCGATTTTATGTATGAACGCGGCGACGAATGGCGCGCGGCGTTTATTCGCCAAAGCGCGCGGCTTAAAACCGATTACGAATGGCTTTTTACGCTGTCTAAACGAATCGAAGCGGTGCGGTTAGATCTTTTGCGCCGCCTTAATAAGATATAGCGATTGTAGAAATATATCGTGCCCCGCATAAAAAACGCAGTAATTGTTTGATTAAAATTGTAGCGGGGCGGTGCCCACGACGCCCGAAAACGAAAAAAACAATTTATCGGATGTGCCGCAAAGGCAAAAAAACCGATAAAAATATATAATTATAAGGAGTTTTAATTATGAGAAAAGATTTTGGCGTTAAACCTTGGTTTTACCCGCTGCCTGTGCTTATCATCGGCACTTATGACGAAAACGGCAAACCCGACGCGATGAACGCGGCATGGGGCGGACTTTACGACGAAAACTTGGTTGAACTTTGTTTATCCGCGTCGCATAAAACCACAAAAAACATTAAATTAAACAAAGAATTTACCGTAAGTTTCGGCACGGCGGAAACCGTTGCCGCCTGCGATTACGTCGGCTTGGTTTCGGGCAATTCCGAAAGCGAAAAGGTTAAAAAATCGGGGCTTGTTCCCGAAAAAAGCGCCCGCGTAAATGCGCCGCTTTTCAAAAATCTGCCGCTTGCGCTCGAATGTAAACTTGCCGGCATAACCGAAAACGGAAACGTAATCGGCGAAGTTATAAACATTTCTGCCGACGAAAGCATTTTAACAAACGGCGTTATCGACGTTAAAAAACTTCGCCCCATCGCATACGAACCCGTTGCAAACGGATATTGCGTTTTAGGCGAAAAACTTGCCGATGCGTTTTCGATAGGCAAAACGCTAAAATAACTCGCCCAAAAATTTAAATCAGTAAAACAAAAACTCGCTAAAGTGCCGATAATCGACATATAGGCGGGTTTTTTATATTTTAAAATTCTTTTCTTCCGGTAAGATAATCTAAATCTTCGTTAAAAAAATCGGCTATTTTGCAAAGGTTTTCAAGCCCTATTTCCCTTTGACCGAGTAAATAGCGCGATAGCGTTTGTTGCGGAATACCTATTTGTTTTGCAACCGAACTAACGCTTTTATCGCCGATAAGTTCTTTTAACCTTTCAGAAAATCTTTTTAAATATACTTGCTCTTTTTTCATTTGTTATTATTTTACACCGAACGGTGTAAAATATTTGACATCACACCGTTTGGTGTGATATAATTTTGCTAACAAAAGAAAAGGAGCTTTTTTATGACGGAAAAAGAAGTAATTTGTAATTACGATGAGTATTTACGAAAAGCAAAAACGATTGCTAAAACGGTATGCGGCATAATGATTGTTCTAAGTATTGCTTTTGCAATTTTTATGTTCGCGACATGCCTAGAAACTCAAGGTTCGGGATATTATGTAAAAACGGAAACAAATGTTGTAAAAATAGTTTATGGAGTGTTGCTTTTGATTTTTGGTCCGTTAATTTCATACATAAATTATTTTTTAAATATGGCGTTAGTTGGTGCTGCTTTAGATTTAAAGTATATAAGGAACGGACTTTACAAAATTGAAAACGCCGATTTAATTACGGAATTTAACAATTTAGAGAAAACGGCAATTGGTGAATACGAAGAAAAAACCGATAACAATCAAATAACAGAATAATTATTACTCGATAAAGGTGTTTGCTTGAAGTGGGAGAAAAATATGATAAACAGTTCAAAAAAGCAGTTTAGGTTGTTTATTCTTTTTATAATAATTATAGGGATAATAACGGCTATTGTCTTAATTTCTTTTCGTTCGTGTGAAAAAAGTGAATATGTCCCCGATAATTCGGATTACATATATTCTCCTATAGAAACGAAAAATAAACTGAAAAAAGCGTATGATGCCGTTTATTCTGAATATGGTTATTCAAGTTGTTATAGGATCGGGAGCGATTATTCATATATTTCTGTGGATACAAATCCAAACGATATAGACGATTATTTTAGTTGGGAAACTTACAATATTTTGCTTGCATTTAATAAAGAGTTGGGGATTTCGGAATATGTAGGTGAAAAAATGAGCCAAACGACTGCGTTGCAAGGCAGACAGGAAGAGATTTCAAATGGAGTAAAAATATCGTGGACATATCATCCCGATAAAGGTCTTGAAGTAATTTACAGTTTGGTATAGTATTTGTTATTTAATTATAGAATACTTATTTTTATAGCAACAAAAACCCGCTAAAGTGCCGATAATCGACATATAGGCGGGTTTTTGTTTTAAAAAAATCAGTAGATTTCGGCGCCGACGTCGGCGATTTTTTTAATAAGCCAGCGCAGGCTTTCGTTTAAAACCCGAACTTTTTCGGGTGTGGTTAAATCGTCCATTTTAAGCGAGAGTTCAAGGTCGGCGATTTTTTCGCGGTCGGTTTCCGAAACGGTTTGCCGTTTAAGGCTTTCGCACAAAGCGTGAACGTACCCCACGTTTACGTCGGGTTGAACAAAGCCGTTTTCGCTTGCGTTTTTAAGGTTTACCCGTTCTAAAATTTCAATCGAACGCGGTTTTTGTTCGTTTTTTAAAGGCGATTTATGTGAGTTAGCGAAAAAATCAATCGGATCGGCGGGGCTTTCGGCTACCGTCGCATACGGGCGGGCCGGCGAGTTTGCTTTAAAATATGGGTTTTTGTTGTAAAAATCGCCTTTTAAATCGTAATCATATTGCACGCAATAAGGAACGCTTTCACATTCGCCCGAAACGTTGCTTGCTCTTTTTCCGAAACTCGAATTGTCGTTTTGCGAAGACGGTTTATTTTTTTGTTCGAATTTTTTATCGCGGCGGCGCATTATGCTCGATTCGAAAACTACGATAAAATAAAAAACAAGCCCTATAATCAGTTTTAAAAAGCAAAAAGCAAGCGCGCCGAACAGAGTTTTAAAATAAATTGCGTTAAATTCGTGTTCGCTCAGGCAAACGAATAAATCGAACACAAAGCACGTGGCGAAAAGCGTTAAAAGTTTGCCGCAATTTTTGTTTCGTGCTGTTTTAAGCGAAAGCCTTAAAAGCAGACTTATTGCGCCCGCCAGCACGGCAAAAGCAAAAATTCCAAGCGAAACGTAATATAAATTGACGTTTTTTGCCAAAAATTCGATTGTCGGCACAACAAACGTATTGAATGCGTTTTTTATATATTCGGCTACGTCTTTAAAAGTCATGTTCGTTCTCCTTAAAAAGCGGTTTATCCGCAAAAACAATTATTCCCGCACGGCAAAAGTTTAAACGCCGAAATAAAAAAAAGGATAGCGAAAATCGCGCTATCCCCTTTTGCAAAAAGTGCTGACGTAATATATTTCAAATGGTTATATATAACTTTTGAACGCTACCAAAAAAAACAACTTGTAAAACTTATTTAATTCGCCAATCGAATCGGTGCGTAAAATCTTTTGCGGGTTTTTTCTTTTTAAAAAGCGTGCTTATAACTATCATTATCTGAAGCGGCAACATTACGATGAATAATTGCCACAAATTATAGGTTAAAAGTTGCAGATAAGTTGCTGTTAAAATGGTCCAGCAGGCGACCGAAAGCGAAACGCAGTTTATCCAGCGCAAATCGTCGTTGAGGCGGTTATATCTGTAAACCAGAAAAGCCGACGGCGCCGCCGCCCAGATAAACACCTGCCAAAACGTGTAATCGCTTGTTATCTGAAGCCCCACAAATACGGTTACGGCTATAAAATAAACGGTTATAATGCTCAAACAAAGTGTGGCGATGCCGTTCGCACGGTCTTCTTTTTCGCTTTTTAAATCGACGGTTTTTATCTTTTCCGTAGCGTTTTCGCTTATCAGGTCGTCGAGCGTTACGTTAAAAAACCGTGCCAAAGAGCAAAGAGCGGTTACGTCGGGTGCCGAAACGCCGTTTTCCCACTTGCTTATGGTTTTGTCGGAATAGCCGATTTGGTCGCCGAGGTCCGATTGCTTCAAGTTTTTTGCTTTTCTTAATTCGGCTATGTTTTTAGCCAAATTTTTTTCAATATCGCTATACATAATTGTAATTTAATACAGAAACGCAAAAAAGTCAAGCGTTAATCGCGTATTCTCTTAAAAAGAGAACGGCTTTTCCTACTATATGGAGAATTGTAGAATAAACGTTTTGCGTAATAAGAGCGTAATAAGTTGCAATATTTTTACATCGCTGATACAATATAACATAATAAATCCCGCGCATAAGAGAGACTTTTGTTAAGCAAGCGTACGCGTTTTGAAAAGCGCATTTGCCGAAAAGCTTGCCGGGTAAAATATGTGCGAAAAGGTAAGAAGAAAAATTTTGGGAGAATAAAACAACATGAACAAACAATTTAAAAACGCAATGACGATTATTTTGTCGGTCATAACCGTATTGTCGATTTCGCTTTTCGGCGCATGCGGAAACGGTAACGGCACTGCGGTTGTTCCCGCCGACGAAGACAAGATTATCGAAAACGCAGACGGCAATCCGCAGGATTACGGCGCTAAATACGTTTTATATTCGGCGCTTGGCAAACTTAAAAACCATAACACTTTCGAAGAGCAAACAAAAGGCAAATCGCAAGCGAGCAAGGGCGTTATAAATTACGTTCAGACCATTTCTTCGCGCAACGTTAAAAACGGCGACGAGCACTATTTCGAATCGGATTCGCGTTCGCGTTTGGTAACTTCGACGCACAGGGCGTTCGAAAAGGGTGATAAAATAGCGTTTGTAAACGGCGACAGCGACATAGTTTGCGTTTCGGCGGACGATTACAAGGCGGTTTACGGCGTAACTCCCTCCAAAATGCTTTGCGGGTTTTTGCTAAAAGACGACACGGTGGTAAAGGCCGTGCGCGACGATGAAGCGAGCACCGATGAAATAAGCGTTTATAATTACGAAATCGACAAGGAAAAGGGTGCCGCACTTATAGCGCTGCAGATGCGCGAGTTCGGAAAACTTAACGGTTTGCCGAAATACAGCGAAAACGTTAAGTTAACGCTTACAATTAAAAACGATTTTACCCCCGTTAAACTTGAAATTTCAGAAAAATACAATATTTCGGTGGCGCTTGTGGGCGAAATTAGTTGCGAGCAAAGCACTGTAAGCGAGTTTTCGAAATTCAACGAACAGGTCGAAATTCCTTACGGCGAAGATTATAACGAAGCGATAGGAAGCACGCCCACCAAGATAAATCCCGCCACGGGCAAACAAACCGACGAAAATTTAGAAACTATAGTGTCGGCTCTTTTAGCGCAGGACGTTAAAAACGGCGTAGTTTTAAACGGCGAAGTTGAATATAACGACCTTCGAGTGCCGGTTGCTGTTTCGCTTAAAGCCGACGTCAATTCGATTTTAAACGGCGATAAGCCTTTTGCCGAAGCCGTAAGCGCAACGATCTCGGCGCTTCCTTCTACCCGCGCGATAAACGTTATTTACGACAACCACAAACTTTACATAAACGTAGGCGACTTAAAATACGTTATTTCGACGAATATGGGTGGCGGCGATTCGGTTTCGCTCGATTTCGGCGAAGTGGATATAACGAGTTTAATCGAGGTAAGCCGCGACGAAAATGACGAAAACGTTTATAAAATCGAACTTTCGGACGACGTTAAGCCTCTCGTAAAAATGATTTTGCAAAAAGCGGGCGTTCTGGGCGAAAACGAAGACTTTAGTTTCGCTGTCGAATTTTACGTCGTAAACGGCAGGGTAGGAACCGTTTCGGTTAGATTTACAACTCCGACCGTTTCGGTTGCTCTTAACTTCGCCGTTTCGGATAAACGTTACGTTTTGCCTGCCGATCTTTCCGACTATAAAGTTATCGATCGCCGCGATTTCGACGTTAAATTAAATCTTTTCGGATTCGAAACCGAAGGCAAAGTTGTCGTGTCGTGCGACTTTTTAAAGGCGAACGATCCCGATTCGGCGCTTGAAATCGACGCGCGCCTTAATATTTTAAGCCAAAAAGTTTCTATTTACGAACTTGCGAAAATGTTCGACGAAAACGTGGGCGACGAACTTAAAGCGACCGACGGTGCCGATGAAGTCGAATTCGTTATAAAAGGCGGCAAGGCTTACGTTATAATTTATAAACAGGGCAAAAACGTTTATGCGAAAGCGTTTGACCTGCCCGAATTAAATATTTCGGATATGTTTCCCGGATTTTTGGGCGAAGGTGACCATACTGTCGGCGATGACGCCGCGTCGCAAATTACGGCTATCGTAAAGGCAATGCTCGGCGCTTCGATAGAACCGAACGAAGACGGCGATAAATTTGTTTACGAAATTAAACTTCGCGACGAAGTTAAAAACAACCTTATATCGTTCGTGTGGCCTACGATTCCCGATATTATAATTGAGAACGTAGAAAACGCTACTGTTCGAAAATTGTTTTCAACCCCCGAATTTACCGCGCTTTTGGGTTTCGACAGAACTCTTAATAAGTTGAGTCTTCGTTACGAAACTTCGATGGACGACGAAGAAACGCCCGGCGAATTTATATTGGAAATAGCGGTTGCTACCGCTGCCGAAAGCGAAGACGAAGATCCCGTTATAGAATCGGTCGTTTATCTCGGAATTAAAAAAGCCGAACTCGGCGAAGGCTCGGCAATCTCGGCTGAAACCAAAGAAATAATTAAAAAACTTTCTTACGTTTAAATTAAAACTTACCTAAGTTGTTTTTGCATAAAAAAGCGCCTTTCGTTTTTTAACGGCGAAAGGCGCTTTTCTTTTTATGCCGAAACCTTTTTATTTAGCGGATTTGCTCTGCAAAATAATACGCGAACTGTGCAATAATCGACTTATAGCGGGGTTTATTAAATAAAAAAATCGACAAAAAAAGTCAAAATAAAACAAAAAAACAACTGTTCGATCTATTTCAAACAATTGTTGTTTGTGCTATAATGAGATTGTTAAATTAAAAAAATGCAAAAACCGTTTATAAAAACACAAAAACACTCGGCAACAAGTGAAGTAAAAGGTTAGTTTTTGTAATCGGTGCGCCCAAGCAGATAGTCGGGCGAAACTTTAAAATAATCGCACAGCAAGTCTAATATTTCAAAAGACGGGGTAAAACTGTTTTTCAACCAACGAACGATAGAACTGCTTTCAAAGCCGCAATCTTTGCTCACTTTATAATGTGAAACGCCTTTTTCGTCGCATAAAAGCAAAAATCTCGTTTTAAAATCAGACGGCGCGGCGCTTGCTATAAAATCGTTTTCGTTTGTTTTCCCTAAAAGATAACAAAGCGTTACGTTAAAGTAATCGGCAAGTTTAACAAGCGTTTTAGGCGTGGGGATAATTCCGTAAAGCGTTGCGTTTGTAAGCGTGTTGCTGCTTAAACCCAGCGTTTTAAGCAAACTGTCGCGTGAAATTTCGCTGTCGCTTATAAGTTCGTTTATTCTGTTTTTGAATTTATCCGAAGTAGCCATAAAACGCCTTAAAAGAGTTGTTTGCTTGATATTGATTAAACACCTATTTAGTATAGGTATTTATTTTATAAAAATAATTGCTCGATATATATCAGGCAATTACAAAAAAGGAGTTAGTATGAAATTTTTAACTAAGGATTGGTATCTCAAAAAAAACGCCGCCTTAATAGGCGGCAACAAAGCCGAATTAAAAAGACTTGAAAAAACGGCAAAAAAAGCACGCGTCCATAATGAATGCGTGCGTAATATCACCGATAACTATTTTAATGCAAACGATTGTTTTGATAAAGTCGTTTACGGTTTTTTACGAAAAGGGAAAAATTTAGTTTTTCTTTTAGAAGACGGAGAACTTACTTTGTATAATGCAGAAATAGATAAAAGCGAGTTAAGTTGCGCCCGAAAAAAGGGAAGCGGAGTAATCACCGTTTTAACGGCGGCTGAATTATACTATCTTTCTGACGACGAATATGTTTTCTGCGTTATGTTTGTTGATATAGATAAAGACGATGGTAAAAATTATTGGGATATTTCGGTTAAATGCAGTTTTATAGAATAGGCGAACTGTGCGATAATCGACTTATAGCGGGGTTTTTGTGTTAAAGCAAAAGGAGAAACGGTAATTGTGCGCTATAAAAATATCTGCATATAGAGATCGAGTATCTGCATATAAAATTCCGAATTATATGCAGATACGGCAAAAAAACATGCAGATAATGTGCAAATACATGATTTAAGAAGATTGCAAAAAACATAACAAAAAGTAAAAAAACAAGCGGGTTTTAAATAAGCGCCGCTTGTTTTTGCTTTAATTTAATATTTTTTTGTTATATGATTTTAAGTGTGGTAAGTTTTGTTTTTAACTTTTTCCCTAAAAAATCAGTCTTTACGAGGGATTATCGTAACGTCTAAGTCTACGCCGTAGTTACCGTCTTTGCCTTTGGTAATGGTGATTTTTCCGGTTTTAGGATCCTTCGTAACGGTTTTGCTTTTGCCGCCCGTAATAATACCGCACAAATCGAAACTGTATTTGTCTATATCTTTAAGGTAGGGGATAATGTCTTTAGCCGCGGCTTCGGGAACGTATCCTACATGGTGGCAGCCCGAGCCTGTAAAATCATAAACGTAAACTTTAATTTTGTCGCCGTCTAAAAGCATGCCCATCTTTTTGAATTCTTGTTCGGCAAGTTCCCAAACGGTGTCGTTTTCATATTCTTCTTTAATTTCAGAAGTTTTTAAACCGTCGTATTTATCGAGATACCCCAATTTAAGTCCTTCTTTAATTTCGGCTTCTAAAATGTCTTTAACTTTAACGCCTTTGTCGTTTTTCTTGCCTTCAACGTCTATTTTTATGCCCGTAATTTCGTATAACGCTTCTTTGGGAGCATAAATCAGCTTGCGCGCGCGTTTTGTTGCCATTTTCGAAAGTATGTCGGCGTTTTCGGCGGGGTCCAATTTAAATTTTCCGTCGTCGTGTTTTTCTGCCGGGGATGGGACTTCCTCCGTTTTAACCTCTTCCGTTACGGCAGGAATTTCTTCGGCTTTGGGTTCTTCAACCGCAGGGGAGGGAACTTCCTCCGTTTTAACTTCTTCGGTAACGGCGGGAGTTTCTTCGGCTTTGGGTTCTTCAACCGCAGGGGAGTGAACTTCCTCCGTTTTAATTTCTTCGGTAACGGCGGGTTCGGTTTTTTCTTCTTTCTCCGATTTAACTTCGACTTCGGGTTTTATTTCTGCTTTTTTATCTGTCGTTTTCGAAGTTTTTGCTTTTACCGCGGGCTTTTCGGTTTCTTTCGTTTCTTTTTTTATCGCAGCGGCGGGCGATTTTTCTTTTTTCGCCGTTTTTTCCGTTTCGGCCGCTTTTATTTTCGGAGTTTCCGAGTTCTTTTCGGACTTTACCGCTTTAACTTCTTCGGTTGCCGTTTTTTCTGTTTTTTCAGGCGATTTTACCGCAGGTTTTTCGCTTACGGGTTTAACTTCTTTCGGTTGTTTAACCGCTTTTGCCCGTTCAACCTTTTTTTCGGTTTTTACGGTTGCGGGGGGTGTGCCTATCGGTTTAACCGCCGCGGGTTTTATGCCGACCGGCTTAGCCGCTTTCGGTTCAATCGCTTTCGACTTTGGCAAAACGATTTTTTCGGGCCGCGTATAGGCAATCGAAATATTAAAGTCGC
This sequence comes from Christensenellaceae bacterium, assembly GCA_034104345.1. Taxonomy (GTDB): domain Bacteria; phylum Bacillota; class Clostridia; order Christensenellales; family Borkfalkiaceae; genus HGM11416. The sequence continues at coordinate 12,254 of JAXEDY010000021.1, forward strand.
CGCTTAATCTAAGCGATTTCATCTTAGCCGCTCTGCGGCGTTTCGATCTGAGTTTTGCGGGAAGGTTGTTTCCGCCGTAATAAATCATGTATCTCGCTCCTTTCAACGAAAAAAATGTGCGTCAAAAATACGTAAAAGGTTTTTTAGCCGAGTTTTGCAAAAAATCCCATTTAAAAAATTCTTACATAATTATATACGATATAAAGTTAAAAGTCAATAGCATTTCGCAAATAGGCAAATTTAGCGAAAAAATGTTTGGCTTTACGTTTAGGCGCTAAATAGGCGGGGATAGCGTAAACGGCGCGATGTAAACAAAAATAGCGGAAAGGCGCGACGCGACAAAAACACTTTCGGGTGCTACGGCAAACCGAAAAAAACGAAAAGCAACGTTCAAAAAAATATTTGATAAAAATACGGTTGACTTTTTATCGTTAAAATTAAAATAATATAATACGGTTGACTTTTTATCCTTAAAATAATATAATAACGTTATGGAAGAATTTAAAAATGCGGGTTTTTTAGCAGAAAAAGCGATAAGAGGCGAAAAAGGCGGTTTTGATTTTTGCAAAACCGCCCTAAAAAACAGCGGCGAAACCGCAGGCGAAAACAAAATAGGCAAAAAGCGCGTGGTTATAGGCATGAGTGGCGGAGTAGACAGTTCGGTCGCCGCGCTTATGCTTAAAGAGCAAGGCTACGACGTAGTAGGCTTGTTTATGAACAACTGGGACGAAAAGGACGAAAACGGTTGTTGCACCGCCGAAGAAGACTTTGCCGACGTACGCCGCGTTTGCGCCGCTATAGGCATACCTTATTATTCGGTTAATTTTTCTAAAGAATATTTAGACCGCGTTTTTTCGTATTTTATCGACGAATATTCGAAAGGCAGAACGCCGAATCCCGACGTTTTGTGCAACCGCGAAATAAAATTCGGCCCGTTTAAAGAATACGCTTCTGAAATGGGCGCCGATTATATCGCTACGGGGCATTATTGCGGAATCCGCCACGAGTCGGGCGAAAACGGAGGCTCTCATTATCTGCTTAAAGCGAAAGACGGAAACAAAGATCAGACTTATTTTTTAAATCAACTTTCGCAAAAGCAGCTTAGCGGCGTTTTGTTTCCGCTTGCGAACGTCGAAAAACCTTTCGTGCGCGAAGTTGCCGAAAAATATAATCTTTACACCGCGCGCAAAAAAGATTCCACGGGTATCTGCTTTATAGGCGAACGCAAATTCCGCGAATTTTTAATGAAGTATATTCCCGCGCGCGAAGGTCTTATAAAAACTTACGACGGGCGCGTTCTGGGCAAGCATTTCGGGCTTATGTATTACACTCTCGGTCAGCGCAAAGGCCTTAACGTCGGCGGGCAACCCGGAGACGAAGGCAGATGGTTCGTTATCGAAAAAGACCTTAAAAACAACGTTTTATACGTCGCACACGAAAACGAAGAAAAACTTTATTCGCGCGCGCTCTATCTTAAAGATTGTAATTTTATTCCCGCGCCGCCGAAGAAAAAAGAATTTAAGTGCAACGCAAAGTTTCGCTATCGTCAACCGGAGCAGGGCGTTACGCTTTATACGTTGAGTGCAGAAGACGAAGGTTTTAACGAAGGGTTTAAATACCGCGTCGATTTCGACGAAAAACAGCGCGCCGTTACCGAAGGGCAATATTGCGTGTTTTACGACGACGAAAAGTGTCTTGGCGGCGGCGTTATCGAAAAAGTGATTTTATAAAGGCGCAAAACCTGCGTACCGAAAAAGGGCGTAGGAGCAATCGACGGATATTACCTTATTATATAATATGTTAAGCTGAAACGTTTCCGACGCGACGGCAAGGCTCGGCGGAGAAGAATACGCAAAAAGATTTGTTAAAAAGGTTTTTGGCGATAAAACGTTCGAAAACTTAAAAAACGCGATGGCGTGCGGCAATGCCGACGATGCTTTTTGTGCCGCTCACACAATAACGGGGCAAACGACGCATTTAAAAGGGTCGAAAACGAATACGGCATCGTAATTTCGGCAATAAAAGATCTCGATTAAGTTTTTTGCCTGTAAACCCGTATGAACGGTCGTTTTTTGCAGAATTTCAAACTTTTTTAAAAAAATCGAAAAAACTCGTTAAAATCGTTTGACATTTTTCTCTAAAAGTAGTTTAATAGGCAAGCATCATAAATGAGCTTGCGCTAAGGCGGCGTTAAATCGCCCGAAAAGCAGTTCGTTTGCTTGCCGTATCGGCCTAAAAAACCGATCGAAAAAGTTTTTAAAGAAATTTTAAAAAACTCGTTAAAATCGTTTGACATTTTTCGTCAAATATGGTTTAATAGGCAAGCATCACAAATGAGACGGTTGCTTACGGCAATCGGTCAAAGCCGAAAAAGTTTGGTAAAACCGCTTTTGAAGCACGAAAAACTCGTTTAAAACTTTTTTAAAAATTTTAAAAAACTTTTAAAAAACAGTTGACAACGAAATCTCATAGTGATATAATGTATAGGCTGTCTAAATGAGGCGGCACTCGTCGAACGGTAGTTCGGCACAACGTAGATTAAAAATTGAATAGAAGGAAATGAATTGAAACAAAAACTTTTGTTTTTGTAACAGCAAATTTCCGTCAATTAAATTGAGTACATTATGTACCTAAAAAACAGTCAGCAAATAACGAAAATCGTTAGAGCGGTTGTGTCCGAAAGGACACGGCTTTAAGAATATTAAACTCAAGAGTTTGATTCTGGCTCAGGACGAACGCTGGCGGCGTGCTTAACACATGCAAGTCGAACGAATATAAAGGGGCTTGCTCCTTTATATGAGTGGCGGACGGGTGAGTAACGCGTGGGTAATCTGCCTTTGGCTGGGGAATACCTCAAAGAAATTTGAGCTAATACCGCATAACGTATCAGAGCGGCATCGCTTTGATACCAAAGATTTATCGGCCAAAGATGAGCCCGCGTCCCATTAGGTAGTTGGTGAGGTAACGGCCCACCAAGCCTACGATGGGTAGCCGACCTGAGAGGGTGATCGGCCACATTGGAACTGAGAAACGGTCCAGACTCCTACGGGAGGCAGCAGTGGGGAATATTGGGCAATGGAGGCAACTCTGACCCAGCAACGCCGCGTGAATGATGAAGGTC
>JAXEDY010000022.1:0-38954 GCA_034104345.1 Christensenellaceae bacterium
ATCGCTGCCATGTCGCTGATCAGCGTGTATATCGTCGCGCGGGTGAATTTAGGCGTAGACTTGTTCCGCACCGTAGGACAGTTGAAAACATTAAGTCAACCTGTAAACGAGCAGGAATCTTTCCCTGCGGCGTATCGAAGCCAAGATCTTGCCGATCTGAAATCGCAGACGGACAGTCAGTTGGGCGACGTCGTGCTTTACGAGGAAGGCAAAGGCTACGAGGGCTATACGGTCGATTTTACGGCGCTTGCATTGTCGGGCGCTACGGCAAAGCCCGTTTTCCTCTCCGAACAGCAGGCGGGTGCTCTTGCCGAAATCGTATTTCATCAGCAGACGGGCGGAGTGCTGACGATAGCGGATAAAGAAATTTCCGTATGCGTTTTGCAAATTGCCTTTACCGAAATCGACGCAGAAACTGGCAACGCCGACCTGAACGTGACGGTGAAACTGGATCTTACTCCGTTCAAGAACGATATGAAAGGTTTTCCTTTCAATCTGCTCAAAGGATTCGTGCCGGATGCGTTGTATGTGACTTCCGTCGTCCGCATTGAAAAAGGAGAGGGGCTTGCCTATACCGTTACTCCTAAGTATCTTACGTTCAACAACCTTTCGGGTGACGATACCTCGGATTTCTTCCATACGCTGGACGTCGTCTTAAAAATCGGCAGCGCGGAAGAGCTGAACGCGGAAATCGGAACAACCGCCGCAAACGCCCTCATCGGTACTGAGCAAAATCCCGGTTTTGTCTATGCGCTGAAAGAAACGGGCGGCTCGGGCAGTTTCGCATTCGTTTCGTTTGAAAACGAAGGGAAACAAATAAACGCACTGGTGTTTTAACAAAAAAGAGCCGTCCTTCTCAAAATAGACGGCTCTTTTCTATCCCGATATCTTGAAAAAGTATACATTTCGATCAGCCTTGAAGAAAAGAAAAAAACGGTAGAGCAAATACCCTACCGTTCTAAGAAAGTTGATTATACGAAATATGATGAAATCGTAGCAAAAATGAACGTTACCAAGGCGAAACTTTGCCTTACGGCTATAAATTGGACGGACGAAAAGTTGTGGTTGATGAAATGCAAGGGAAAAGCGTGTTATTTATGTACGAATAATATTCCAAAGGCGTATTCGTAAAAGATATTATTCAAGCTCTTACCGAGAACGGGATCTTACATAAAGGCAAGCCGTTTTCCAAAAACTCGGTATATGGCATTTTGGCAAACGAGAAATATTCGGGGAGCTGCAAAAAGGGCGATGAAATCGCGAATAACATCTATCCGCAGTACCTACGGACTTATTTCAAACCGTGCGCCAAAAGATAAACGCCAACAAATTCGGGAAGAGTTCGATAAAAACGGTATTCTTACTCAAATACAAAGTCAAATGCGGTTACTGTGGTGAGAGAGTCAACGCCGAAAGCGGTACAGCTAAGAACGGCACGAAAAAGTATTACTATAAATGCAACGGAAGAAAAACGCATAAAAACGATTGTAAGAAATCCGCTATTCGCAAAGAGGTTTTAGAAGAATTTGGTAAGGAGGTGCGGACAAAAACCTGGACGAGGTATTCGTCAGGTCAGTCCTAAACTCCTTCTATATTCCATTGGAGTCAGCCCATCAAGCGAGAGCTTGATGCGTTTTTCATGATACCAAATAAGATAATCGTTCAGTATCGCAAAAAATTCTTTGGTACACAACTGACGCTTGATGCTTTGCAAAGCATCGGTGAATAAAATGTCACAAATCCCGCAAGGGATTTATTTCGTTGAAAAAAGCACACATTGTCTTGGTAGACAAATGTGTGCTTTTTTCTGCGAAAGAGCGACTAAAAGGTGCGTAAAGTGGGGTAAGAACGACCAAAAGTACACCATTATGTTCGCTTTTCAAATCTGTTAAATGCGATTGATTCGTCCCATGGGTCTTCCTGCGCCTTGCGGACGGATTTCGAAGAATTGGTAGTCGCTTTCGAAAAGCATCTCATCGGTTTTGGAGAACTGTCTTACGCGATATGCATATACGCCATTCGCGAGACCGTTAATTGCTTTGAAAAGGAATCCTTCTTCTACTGTAAATTTTGCAATCATCTGCTCGGGTGTGCCGCCTGTTAAAGTGGGAGTATAGAATGTAACGCACATACCGTGATGGGGCGCATATGTTCCTTTTGCTATCCACAGCTCAATTTCGGTTTTTCCGCATTTAGGGCAACAGGGTTGGAAATAAATATTCACCAAGTCCGCTCCTGTAGAGTGCTTGATTTGCGCGGCCTCGATATAAGTATTTCTTCTTATTTCTGCCTGCTTTTGATAATACGCATCCTTGTCCGCTTCGGTATAGTTAACTGTAAAAACATAATCGTCTGCGAGGTTGTCCGAAAAAGTGAATTTCACTTTTTCAATGCGTTTCTCAAAATCCAACATTATAACGAAGTTGCCGGCTTTCTTTTCTGCAGCGTTCCACGCTCCGTTGCAGTAATATTCGCACGACGCAATGTTCGGATTCGATTTTACGACAAACTCATATGCTGTCGAGAAAATATCTTCTTCCTGTGTCAGTGCGTATGTATCGGTATCATAGTCGAAAGCTGCTGCTAATACCGCGCTGTTTTTTACAGATGAACAAGTGTAAAAAACCTTCACATCTTGGTTTTCTAATATAGCTCTTTGATATTTATTCATATTGCGCACCTCATCTCATTTTGCATATATACTCGATGCAGTATTTCAATTCTTCTATTGACATCGTTTCGTTGGTTTTTTCCGAATGTACGATGTCGTTTCTGCACTTGCGGAGCTTATGCAAATATTTTACAAAGCCTGCTTCAACATCGTAACCCCAGCCGTCATCCTCGGTACCGTATTTAGAACAGTACTGGTTGATCATTTCGGAGAAATCACCTTCAAGATGATACTTTCCGCGCAAAACAGCTTCTAGTCTAACGCAAAGTTTAATGATGACAATTTCGAAATTACCCTTTGCAAGTTCGTTTTTAAAATATGCCTCATCCAAATCGTCTGTCACCCGCTCCATGTCGAGCTGGAGTGCGCAATCGTCGATGATTTGTTTTTTGCAAGCCAAGATAAATGCCATCTTGGAAGCGTGGTCTTTACCCGCTCTTGTCCTGTCTCGAAGTACCATATGGTTGCTGTTACTTTTTGCACCGTCGGGATATGTAATGTCACCAATATATTCGAACAAGGAATTCAGAAACTTTTTGCTCGATTCGACATCTCTGGCAAGCACGCACTTTGCAAGCGTTTTGTATCCATTATCCACGGCATACTCAAATAAACTACGCCAATTGCTTTCTGCGAGATAATCGTGCGCGGTTTCTATGAAAGAACACCTTAACTCGTATGTTGTTACGGGATATGTTTCAAGTGCCTTTTTAATGAGTTTATAGTCTTTGGTGGCAAGAATCTCGTCTATGCATAATACGCCGCTGTGTAATGCGGGCTGTACGCTTAACTCGTCTGCGCCGATGTTGCCGTCTTTGCGGAGTTTTGCCACTCTTATTTCATCCGCATTAGCGACATATCTGCTCTCTGAAACAATAGGCAACGGAACGGAGTTAATCTTATTAAACTTTTCTACGATTTCAATATCACCATTGCTTAAAGCCAATTCGAATGTTCTTTTTGCAACTATGATTATGCCGAACATGTCTTCGCTATATTCGCTACCCAAATTTACTTCACGGTGGCGATGAACATTATCACCCTTGTGCTGCTGGGAAGCCCATTCATTTGTTTCCATTGCGACCGTAAGCAGTTTCTCCAATTTTGCGGTGTTTCCTGTCTCATAGCACATATGAATCAAGTGAGGAATTACCCAATACCATACATTCTTGCTGCTCTTTTTGTATTTCGGCTCCTCGTTAATCGGTGCTATAAGATAATCGAAAGTGGATTCCAAAACTCTGGGATCGTCTACGATAAGATGCAAAATCGCGTCTGTGATTATCGGCATCGATGTTCTTAAATGCTGCGGCACACTATTTCTATCAGCTTCGTGTGCAAGTTTCTTCACCTTAAGCGAATCAAGACGTTCGATGTTATTGGCGATCAAAGCCATCCTTATATCATCCGCGTGCGTGAAATGCAAATTCTTACATGCGTTGTAAACTCTCACACTTTCGTATTGCAATACATAATCGGCAAGCGTCTTTCCGTTCTCGTCTTTTGAATGGATGTTAATGCCGCTCAACATGGAAACATCGTCATTTTTTGCACACATTTCCATTTTTGACATTAATATCACTTCTTTTTCGGGCGCCTTTCCCGTCATGAGAAAATCAATACTAACCCCAAAAAGACTCGCAAGAACGGGGAAAAATTCAACACTGGGAAATGCGTCATCCTTCTCCCATTTGCTTACTGCTTTATCACTGACCTGCAGCTTTTCTGCAAGCTCTACCTGCGTCCAACCTTTGTCTTTTCTAAGTTCCGCGATTGTTTTGCCAATACTATGCGCCATAGTAAACCTCCTGTTTTTCGTTGATATGATTCTATCACAAGTTCGAAAAAATGTAAACCTACATTTCGTTGAGACACTTTTTTGTGTTCTCCCGCAGCTATGCCGACAATTCTACTTCTGGTAGAATTATAACATATTTTGTATTATTTGTCAATAAAAGCTGCTTTTTGACGATATTTTCTGTAATCTTATGGTAATTATTTCGTTGCTTTATGCTTGCCGTTCCGCAACGAGGACAATTTTGTTCCTCTTAAACACAAAAAACGCCCTCGATGATGGTTTTATCCACCGCCGAGGGCTTTGTTTATGCTGCTTCGTATTCTTTTGTGATGGCTGCGCCACACTTGAACTGTAATGGTGGCCGTCTCTGCGGTATACCTTTTCGCCGTTCTCGTTGATATCGTAGTAGAGAAAAATGACCTTTTTCTGCTGCTCGATAGCTTCTTCAAGGAATGCTACATTATAATAAATTGACTCGTTGCTGTGCTTGCGTGTGTTGAAACACACCATGTTGCTCTTGAGTATAGCTGCTTGATTACTGCCGCCGAGCGCTGCAATTTTGCCTGTTAGTTCGGCCGTCTTTTTATCTGTAATAAAACTTGCTGCCTGCACCGCGTCAATAAGCACCTTCAGTTCTGGTACGCTAAAAGCGCGATCCATCACATAGTATCCTTTTTCATGTCCGACCAGTCGCCCCATGACTTCATATCCGTAATCATTGGGGGTATTCACGCAGCGTGACAAAGTTCTTCTGTCGCAGGGAATACCTTGCTCGACGAGTCGCTTGCAGACGGTTGTCGCCAGCATCGGATGATTCTCGTCTGTCTCTTGACGAAGCAATTCATATAGTTTCAGTATTCTTATAACGGAACTGGTTTCAGCAGCCATGTGTTTTTCTCCCGAAAAAGAATGTAGTTATACAGAATAAGTATAGCATAATTCGCGCATTTTGTAAAGGGGCAACGGGGGCAAAATTGTCCTTGTGTTATAAACTTTGCAATTATTTTGGTTCAAATCTCTCACGACGCAATGTTTTTGTTGTTCGTTATTTGAGCAAAGAACGACAAAAAGTAATGTGCTTTTTTGCGCTGCTGCGGGCATAAAAATAACGCTGCGGCAGTCCCGACGACCGCTGCAGCATGTGATTTTGCGTATTTTTTCTTGAATTTACTGTATTTTGCCCGAAAATGTGCTGAAAATATGAAAAAAGCGAACTTTCATCCGGTAGACAAAAGTTCGTTTTTATTTGGCTGGGGTGGAGAGATTTGAACTCCCGGATGACGGAGTCAGAGTCCGTAGCCTTACCGCTTGGCGACACCCCATCGCTTTCAAACGTTGCTATTTTACCAAATTTTTAGTTTTTTTACAAGCGTTTTTATGCCTTTTTCGATTTTTATCGTTAAATTTAAAAAAATATTTTTTTATCGTTGCGAACATTCGCCGTTATAAGCGCATTATAAACGAAAATCGGGTAAAATTAGATATTATTCATTTTAAATAATTGTGTTTTTATTCGTAATGTGCTAATATATATACAAATAAAATCGCCGTGAAAGTCTTAAACCGCCGCTTTTTTAACGAAAAAAACAAGCGGGTGGCAAGGCAAACCCGGCAAAGGGAGACGAAAATTGTATAAATTTCACGAAGGTTATTATGCGGACGTCCGCATAGAAGACCGATTTAACACGATTATACGTTTTACCGACGGAAAAATGGACGAAAAAAAGGAGCGCAGCGAAAAGCGTGCGTTCGTTCGCGTGTTCGACGGCAAAATGTGGTATTATTCGTCGACGACCGACGTAAGTAAGGTTCAGGATAAAATCGACGAACTTTGCGAAAAGGCGAAATATAACGCGAAAATCGATTCGAATAAGATAGTTAAAAAATTCGAAGTGAACAGCGACGTAAAAATGCAATTTTGTGCCGATTGCGTTAAAAATATCGACATAAGCGAAAAAATCGCGCTTATTAAAAGTTATCTGCCCGAACTCACGTTCTCGAAAGCGGCTTCGATGCCCACCGCCGTTTATCTCGACCGTTACAGCGTGTTCGAATTTTATTCCTCGAAGGGCGCGTATATAAAATACGATTATCAGACCGCGGGTTTAAGGCTCGGCGTTACTCTTTCGGACGGCGAAAAGCGTTTTTCGGCTAACTTCCAGCGCGGCGACGTTAAGTTTTCGGCGCTTAAAGGGCTTAAACGCAAAATTCACGACAGCGTTAAAGAACAAATCGACTTTATGGAAAATTCGGTCGGCGTAACGGCCGGCGAATATCCCGTAATTTTGTCGCCCGAAGCGGCGGGCGTGTTTGCACACGAATCGTTCGGTCATAAATCCGAAGCCGATTTTATGCTTGCCGACGAAGGAATCAAACGCGAATGGACTATCGGAAAACAAGTCGGCTCGCCCATTCTGTCTATTGTTGACAGCGGCAAAATTTTAGGTTGCGGCTATTGTCCGTACGACGACGAAGGCACGCATGCGCGTAAAAACTACGTTATTAAAAAGGGTATTTTAACGGGCAGACTTCACAGCGCGCCCACCGCTTGCGCTTTAAAAGAAAAACTTACGGGCAACGCGCGCGCCATCAACTGCACGTTCGAACCCATCGTGCGAATGACGACCACTTACATCGAAAAGGGCGATTTATCGCTTAAAGAATTGTTTGCGGGCGTTAAACACGGCTATTATATAAAAACCATAAAGCACGGCTCGGGCATGAGCAAATTTACCATTGCGCCGCATCTTGCTTACGAAATCGAAAACGGCGAAATCACGCGTCCCGTGCAGATAAGCGTTATAACGGGCGACGTTTTCACCACGCTCGGTCTTATCGACGGGCTTTCGGATAAAGTGGAACTTTTAAGTTTCGTAACCGGCGGCTGCGGAAAAATGGAACAACAGGGTTTGCCCGTAGGATTCGGCGGCCCGCACGTTCGTATTTCTAAAATCTTCTTGCAATAAGGGGGCTTAATTATGGATAAAAAAGTTAATAACCAAAAGGCTGCGGCCGAAAAAGTGAAAAACGAGGTTAGTGCCGCCGAGTTTGCAAGCGGCGCAGAAATTATTATAGTAAGCGAAAAAAACGACACCGTTAACCTTACCGACGGCAAAGTCGATTCGTTCCGTCAGGTAGACGAAACCAGAAAAACCGTGCGCGTTTACGCTAGCGGAAACATCGCGGTTGCGGGCGGATTGGGCGACGACGTCGACTTAAAAGAACTTGAAAAAACCGCGAAAGAAACGCTTGAGCAAGGCGGAGAAAGCATTCCTTACGTTTGCGAACTTAACAAAAACGTTAAGTCGGTTATAAAGGATAAACCCGCAATATCTGCCGAGAAGTTTTTGCCCGCGGCTAAACGCCTTGCGGCAAAAGTCGCCAAGGCTTGCCCCGAATTTTTGGTAAACGGAAAAATTCAGACCGAAACGGTCGAAAAAACGTATGCAAACACCAAAGGCAGCGACTTAAAGTTTAAAAATTCGGATTTTTCGTTTACTTTTATTTTAAAAGACAGAAATTCTTCGAACATTATGGACGCGGCTTACGGCTCGAACGCGCGCTATTACGGCAAGTCGGTCGAAGACAAAATCGTAAGAGATATGGTCGTTCTGCGCGACGCGTTTTTCGGCAAAAAAGTTACGCTTAAAGACGGCGAATATCCCTTTATTTTCTCTACTTACGACGTTTTGGGGCATCTTATAAAGGATTTCGTTGCCGAAATGTACGTTTCGAACGGCTCTCTTTTAAGCGGAAAATTAGGGCAGAAAGTATTCAACGAAAATCTTTCGGTTTACGTCGATAAAAATCTTGCGACCAACCACACGGCTTCGTTTTTCGACGCGGAAGGCGAAATCGCACCCGATTATCGCCCCAAACTTATCGAAAACGGTGTGCTTAAAGGCTTGCTCGCAAACAAAAACACCGCAAAAATGTTCGGCTTGCCGCTTATAAAAAGCGCCGCCGCCGCTTACGACGGAGTTCCGCAGGTGGGGCTCGAAGGGCTTTATTTAAAATCCACCGCGCCCGATTTAAAAGCGATTTTAGGCAAAAAACGCGCGATTTTAATAGATACCACTTCGGGCGGAGACGTTACCCCCGACGGCAAAATGGGGCTTCCCGTTCAACTTGCGTTTCTGGTTGAAAACGGCAAAATCGTTTCGCGCGTTACCGATTTCCACCTTTCTGCAAACGTGTTCGATTTGCTCGGCAAAGACCTTTTGGGCGTTACCGACAAAGGCGTTTACGAAATGCCGTCGTTGCCGTTCATCGTTGCAAAGGCAAACCTTATAAACGGCTGAAAAACCGACTTATAAAAACGGTCGGCGCTTGCCGCGCTGTTGAAAACAGAAATCTATTTAATAAAATTATCGTATAAAAGTTTAATCGCTTTTTCGGCGTTCGTCTTTTCTATCATAAGGCGAACGCTTTTTTTATCGCGGGTTAAAACTGCGTCAATATCGGCGCGGCGCAAAATATACAGAATATTTTTGCGGCATTTTTTGTTTTTAAATCCTTTGCCGAACATAAAAACCGTAACAAAATCGGCGTTTTTTACGCATTGCTTAAACGTAATCGCTTTAAAAACGCCTTTTTGTTTTTTCGAAGTAACCGTTGCGGGCGCGCAGGGCGACAGGTTGAGCGCGTTTTTTATTTTTGTTTTTATTTTTTTTCGGCATATAAGCAAAGCCGATTGCTCGCTTAAAACGTTCGCGCCGCCAAGGCACAATAATTTTAAATTGCCGTAACTTATTTTTTTAAAAGTTTTCGCAATTTTAATTATGGCGGGCGGAGCGTTTTTTATTCCGTTTACGTCGGTATAGTTGACGTATAAACGGGCGTTTAAACAATTAGATAAAACCGCGCCGCTCAAATCGCCGCCACCGCGCTTGAAAAGTTTTGTTTTTCCGTTTAAATTTCCGTAGAATCCCGTAATAAACGGCGGCTTTTTATGCGCGGGGTAATTATTAAGCGCGTTTTTTAATGCGGCTTTCGTTTTATTAAAATCTATCCGCCCGTTATTTTTGATAAAAACAAGATTTTTCGAATCGAAAAACTCGCCGCCGAAAATTTGAGAAAAAGTTTTTGCGGTAAAAAATTCGCCGCGGCTTATAAGTTCGTCGCTCGAATAAAAGTTGCCGGCAAAATATAAATTAAATGCGTTTTCGGCTTTTTTAATCGCGGCTTGCTCGTTTTTTGCTTTTTTTTCGTTTGCGGGCAGTTTTTTTACGCGCGGTTTTTCGTCTGCGTAAAATCGCCTAAAAAAATTAAAAAGTTTGTTTTTTATAAGTTTTTGCGCAAGCGAAATTTCCTGCGCGTTCTTGGTTTTCAGCGCATTGTCGTAAAAAATCAAAAGGTCGGTAAGTTTTTCGTCCTTTCCCTCGGCGTTTGCGTTTTGTATTTTTCCTATCGCGGATAAAACAAATACCGAAAGCCGCCCGTCGTTAAGGTTAGCGCCCGCGTTTGCGGCGTTTGCTCTCGTGCGGACTGCCGAAACGTTGCGGGCGGCTAAAACTTTGTTTTTTAACGTTTGTTGCCCGTTTTTGTTTGCAAGAGCCGAGCCGCCGAACTTGAAAATCGTTATTTTTCGCTCGTTTTTCGTTTTCATTTTAACGCTTTTTCGCAAGCAATCGTTTGCGTTTTTTCGGCGATTTTTTCGGCGACTTTCCGCGCGATTAAAACCGCGTTATACGCCGCGCCGCGCAAAAGGTTGTCGGCAACAGCGTAAAACTCGATTACGTTTTTTTCAAGCGGGTTTTTGCGAATTCTGCCTATAAAAACTTCGTGCGTGTCGTTTGCCAAAGCGTTTATCGGGCAATCGGGCGAGTTGTTATCGCGCGGCAAAACGAGTTTTATTTCGCTTGAATTTTTAAACGCGGAAATAACTTCGTTTAAGCAAAAATCGCGTTTTAACTTAACGCGCAGAAAAACCCCATGGCAGTTTTCGGCAGGCACACGCGCACAAAAAGCCGAAAGGTTAAGCCGCGGTTTGCCTAAAATTTTGCGCGATTCGCACAGCATTTTATTTTCTTCTGTCGTAAAACCCGAAGGCAGATATTCGCCGATTTTTGGTATGCAGTTATTTTTTATATCGCATCCAAAAAATTCGCCGCTCAAATTTTTGCTTGCTTTGCGCGAGATGAAAAGTTCGTTAAGCCCCGTTTTTCCGCTGCCCGAAACCGCCTGATAGGTTGCGCAAACTACGCTTTTTATCCCGAAATCTTTTTCGAGAACGTAAAGCGGAATAACGCTTTGAATTGTAGAACAGTTGGGATTTGCTATAAGTTTTTGCCCCGTATACGCATTAAAATTTACTTCGGGCACGATAAGAGGCACGCCTTTTTTCAGTCTGAACGCGGTAGAGTTGTCGATAACCGTAGCGTTCGATTTTAAGGCGAAAGGAACGAATTTTTTCGAAACGCACTCGCTTGTGGCAAACAAGGCTATATCAATGCCGTAAAACGAATTTTCGGTTAAAACGTTCGCTTTTAAGCGGCGGTTTTTAAATTTAAACGTTTTGCCCGCGCTTTTATCCGACGTAAAAATAAGCGGATTTCCGCCGTAAAAATTTTCGTTTTCTAAAAGGTTTAAAATTTTTTCGCCCACAAGCCCGCTCGCGCCGACAACCGCAACTTTCAATTTTTTTGCAAAATCGTTCATATCCTTACCCGAACGTCTGCCGCCATGCGCCTGCGCGTTTGGGGCAAAACGTTTAACTCTAAATATTTATCGCTAAATATTTTACGCGCGCGGCATAAAAAAAGTGCTTACCGAAAAGGCGGCTTAAGAATTTAAATATAAAATCCGGCGCAAAAAGGTCGGATTGCGGAAAAAATAACTAAAAAGCCGCCTTTTCGGTAATTAGTGATGATGAATGGAATCCCTAAAAATAATTATTTTGCATATTCGGCTTAATTTGCAAAAAAAAATGCTTTTCGGTTGATTATCGGGCGATAAAATGTTAAAATATAAGGGAAGATAAAATTAAGCAAGGGGTAGCACATGAAAGATATAATCGTTGTAACCGGCGCAAGCAGCGGCATGGGTAAAGAGTTCGTTTTGCAGATAAGCAAAAAAGAAAAAGCAGACGAAATTTGGGTTATAGCCCGAAGAAAAGATAGGTTGGAAGCCTTATCCGACCTCGTTAACGTTAAAATCGTGCCTGTCGAAATCGATTTGTCGAACGGAGAAAACATAACCGCTTACCGCGATAAATTGCTCGAAGAAAAGCCGAATATCAAAATTCTGGCTAACTGTTCGGGCTTTGGAAAGTTCGGGCATTACGAAACGCTTTCAACCGAAACGCAGATTAACATGGTCGACCTTAACTGCAAGGCGATTATGTATATGACCGATTATTCGCTGCCTTATATGCGCGAAGGCTCGAAAATTATGAACATCGCTTCGTGCGCGGCTTTTCAGCCCATTCCGTATATCAACGTTTATGCGGCGACCAAAGCGTTCGTTTTAAGTTACAGCAGGGCTTTAAACGCCGAACTTAAATATCGCAAAATTCATGTTCTGGCGGTTTGCCCTTATTGGACAAAAACCGAATTTTTCGATCGCGCGGTAGATAAAACCGCAAAAACAGTGGTTATAAAATACGACGTTATGTATGACGCGACAAAGGTCGTCAAAAAGGCGATAAAAGACCTTTATAACGACAAAAAAGATATGTCGGTTTACGGCGGGCTTAACAATTTTCAGCGTTTTCTGGTTAAAATTCTGCCACACAAACTCGTTATGAAAGTGTGGATGAAAAAGCAAAAACTTAACGGCACCAAAGAAATGCGCTGAAAAGGCAAAAATATATTCGTCGGCGCGTTTATAACGCAAACAAACGTTAAAAACAGATAAGAAAAGGAGAAAAAAACACAATGAGTTACGCAGACAAAGTTTTTATAGATAATTGCAGACAGATAGTGGAAAAGGGCGTGTGGGACCGCGATTATCCCGTTCGCCCGCATTGGGACGACGGCACGCCTGCGCACACAAAAAAGGTTTTCGGCATTGTAAACCGCTACGATCTGCAAAAAGAATTTCCCATTTTAACCATAAGAAAAACCGCTTTTAAGTCGGCAATAGACGAAATTCTTTGGATCTGGCAGAAAAAATCGAACAACGTGCACGATTTAAAAAGCCATATTTGGGATAGTTGGGCAGACGAAACGGGTTCTATCGGCAAGGCTTACGGTTATCAACTCGGCGTTAAAAATATATATAAAGAAGGTGAGTTCGATCAGGTCGACCGCGTGCTTTACGACCTTAAAAACAATCCGACCTCGCGCCGCATTTTAACCAATATCTATAACTTTGCCGACCTTCACGAAATGCACCTTTATCCATGCGCTTACTCGATGACTTTTAACGTTTCGGGTAACAAACTTAACGGAATTTTAAACCAGCGTTCGAACGATATGATCGTTGCTAACAACTGGAACGTGGTGCAATATTCGGTGCTGCTTATAATGTTCGCGCAGGTAAGCGGGCTTGTTCCGGGGGAACTCGTTCACGTTATCGCCGACGCACACATTTACGACAGGCACTTCGAATCGCTTAAAGAAATGCTTTTAAATCCGCAATACGACGCACCCGTTTTAAAAGTAAACCCCGAAGTTAAAAACTTTTACGATTTTAAAGTAGAAGACTTCGAACTCGTCGATTATAAGGCGACGCCTATTTCTAAAAAATTACCGGTGGCGATTTAATGAAAGCAATTCTTCACGCCGACAAAAAGTGGGGCATAGGCAAAAAAAATACGCTTATGTTTTCGCTTAAAAAAGATATGCAGTTTTTTAAAGAAACGACCACGGGCAAGGTCGTGTGCATGGGATATAACACGCTTCTCTCTTTTCCAAACGGTAAGCCGCTTAAAAACAGAGTGAATATCGTGCTTTGCCCCGAAGGGGTAGAACGCGACGATTTAACTTGCGTTCATTCGCTTGAGGAACTTAAAACCGCTTTAAAAAGTTACGCCGATAACGACGTGTATATAATAGGCGGGGCAACCTTTTATAAAACCATGCTCCCTTATTGTTCACACGTTTTAGTAACCAAAGTAAACGCCGACGGCGGGGCGGAAGTATTCTTCGAAAACTTAGACGAAAACGAAAATTTCGTTTTGGAAAGCGAGTCGGAACCGATGGACGACAACGGTTATACCGTTAAATTCTGCACTTATAAAAATTTAAAAACGTTGCCGTTTTAACGGTTTTAAATCAGAAAAATATAATTACGGCACACATAAAAAGGTTAAAAATCCCGCATTAAACAAAAGCATAAAAACATTTAAAATTCCGCACCGCAAAAGCGATTTTTAAAATTATTACGAAATATTAAAATTTATTTTAAGGAGAAATAAATATGAAAGTTATTATCGCCAAAGATTACGACGAAATGAGCAAAAAAGCATTCGACGTTATGTCGGACGTAGTTAAAGCAAACCCGAACGCGGTTATCGGCCTTGCTACCGGTTCAACCCCTATCGGGCTTTACAAAAACATGATTAAAGACCACGAAGAAAACGGCACGAGTTATAAAAACGTTAAAACGGTAAATCTCGACGAATATGCGGGGCTTGATTATTCGAGCGACCAAAGCTACGTTTATTTTATGCGCCACAACCTTTTCGACCATATCGACGTCGACCTGAAAAACACCAATATCGAAAACGGCAAAGCGGCTGACAGACAAGCCGAATGCGCAAGATACAACGCTTTGCTCGATACGCTTCAACAAGACATCCAAGTTTTGGGAATCGGCTCGAACGGGCATATCGCATTCAACGAACCGGGTACTCCGTTCGGCAGCGAAACGCATATAGTAGACCTTACCGAAAGCACCATTAAAGATAATTCGCGTTTGTTCGAACGCATCGAAGACGTTCCCCGTCAGGCGTTCACCATGGGGCTTAAAAACATTATGCATGCCAAAAAGATTTTAATTTTGGCAAACGGCGCAAACAAGGCGAAAGCGGTTTACGGGCTTGTTAAGGGCGAAGTAACCGAAAACGTTCCCGCTTCTATTTTGCAACTTCACCCCGATTGCATACTTATCTGCGACGAAGCCGCCGCTTCTTTGATAAAGTAATTTTAATTTTTTAATGCGGGCGATTCAAAGTCGCCCATACGATAATAAAATGAATAAAACGGCGGTCGACCGATGACCGCCTCTACGAGAAAAACGCATTATATATTGCGCCGAAACGTAGGGGACACCATTGGTCTTTCGCTTTTTTATAAAGGATAACAACAAAACCCCCGCAAACCTTAAAAAGGCAAGCGGGGGTTTAAATTTATATCGTTTTTAAGCCGTTTATCAGGCGGTTATAAGCGATTAAACGCTGTTTTCGGCTCGTAAAACGGGTGCGATTATCTGTTGTTTTGTAAGCAACGTTAAAAGCAGGGGGGGTAAATTTCAAGCCTGCCGAACGGTCGGGTAGGGATTAGCAAACAAACAAAACGCGCCCTACTTTGCGAAAATCGCAGAAATAAAGCGCGTAAGTTTTAAGTTTTTAAAGCGGATTTAATTTTTTTGACTAAAAGACAATCGAGGTAAACCCTGAAAAATTTGAAATTTTAACAAGGTTAGGGCGGTCGGCTCGCTTCTGTCGGTTTATCGATAGCAAACGCCCGAAGGGCTTACGCCCGACTTTTCAGCATGCCCCGCCTGACTTTTTTTCGGTTCGAAGTTTGAAAAGTCTTTCTGCAAAAATCTTAATAACTCGATAAATCCGTTCTTTTTTTGTTCAATCCTTAATACATTCCGCCCATTCCGCCGGCAGCGGGAGCGGCAGGCTCGGGTGCGGGAATATCGGTAACGATGCTTTCGGTTGTTAAAAGGGTAGAAGCGATCGAAGCGGCGTTCTGCAAAGCCGAACGGGTAACTTTGGTCGGATCGAGTATGCCTTTTTCAACCATATCGACGTATTGATTGTTGAGTGCGTCGAAGCCGAAGTTGGGCTTTTTCGAAGTTAAAATTTTGTTTACGATAACCGAACCGTCGAGTCCGGCGTTTTTGGCGATTTGGCGGAGCGGATCTTCTACTACGCGCAAAACGATCTGCGCGCCCGTTTTTTCGTCGCCCGAAAGCGAAGCAACGAGTTTTTTAAGTGCGGGAATGGTAGAAAGCAAAGCAACGCCGCCGCCCGGAACGATGCCTTCTTCCACGGCTGCACGGGTAGCCGCCAAAGCGTCTTCGATACGGAGTTTCTTTTCTTTCATTTCGACTTCGGTAGCCGCGCCTACGTTGATAACGGCAACGCCGCCCGCAAGTTTCGCAAGGCGTTCCTGAAGTTTTTCGCGGTCGTAATCCGAAGTGGTTTCTTCGATCTGTCCGCGGATAGCGGCAACGCGCGCCTTAATGGCTTCGGGATCGCCCGCACCGTCGATAATGGTGGTGTTTTCTTTATCTACTTTAACCTGAAGGGCATGACCAAACATGTCGGGAGTAAAGTCTTTGAAATCTACGCCTAAATCCGAAGAAAGAACGGTGCCGCCGGTTAAAATGGCGATGTCTTCGAGCATTGCTTTTCTTCTGTCGCCGAATCCGGGGGCTTTAACCGCAACGCTGTTGAATACGCCTTTAAGTTTGTTTACGACAAGGGCGGCAAGCGCATCGCCTTCAACGTCTTCGGCTATAATCAAAAGTTTCTGACCTTGTTGAGCGATAGGTTCGATTATGGGAAGAATTTCCTGAATGGAAGAAATCTTTTTATCGGTGATTAAAATCACGGGGTTATCTAAAACCGCTTCCATTTTGTCGGTGTTGGTAACCATATAAGCCGAAGCGTAACCGCGGTCGAACTGCATGCCTTCGACTGTGGTGAGTTCGGTTTTCATGGTCTTGCTTTCCTGTACGGTTATAACGCCGTCTTTGCCGACTTTTTCCATCGCGTCGGAAATTAGTTTGCCCACTTCTTCGTCGCCCGCCGAAATCGAAGCAACTTGTGCGATTGCCGTTTTGCCGTCTACGGTTTTGCTTATCTTTTTAAGTTCGTCAACGGCGATATCTACGCCTTTCGAAATGCCTTTTCTTAAGATAATGGGGTTAGCGCCCGCGGCAAGGTTTTTAAGCCCTTCGCGTATCATTCCTTGCGCTAAAACCACCGCGGTGGTGGTACCGTCGCCAGCAACGTCGTTTGTTTTGGTCGAAACTTCTTTTACGAGTTGCGCACCCATGTTTTCGAACGGATCTTCGAGTTCGATTTCTTTGGCTATCGTAACGCCGTCGTTGGTAATAAGAGGCGAGCCGTATTTTTTATCTAAAACTACGTTTCTGCCTTTGGGACCTAAGGTTATTTTTACGGTATCGGCAAGGGTGTTTACGCCTTTTTCAAGAGATTTTCTTGCTTCTTCGCCGTATTTAATTTGTTTTGCCATAATAAATGCACACTCCTTAAATTATATATTTTGTTATGCGTTATGCCGACGGGGTTAACGTTCGTTATTTCGATTGTTTTTCCGTTCGTTTTTTGCCGGTCGGCGAAAATTAAGTTAAATCAGTCTTCCACAACGGCTAAAACGTCGCTCTGGCGGATAATGGTAAATTCTTTGCCGTCGACTTTAAAATCGCTGCCCGAATATTTGGCGTAAAGAACTACGTCGCCAACTTTTACCTGCATTTCGACGGGATTGCCGTCGACTACGCCGCCGGGGCCAACCGCAACTACTCTTGCGGTCTGCGATTTTTCTTGCGATGCGGAAGGAAGTATGAATCCGCTTTTGGTGGTTTCTTCTTTGCTTGTTGCTTCGACCACTATTCTGTCGAGTAAAGGTCTTACTTTCATGTTAAATTCCTCCATACATTTAGGGTTATGATTTGTTTTTTACGCGGCGATTTTTTCGCCCGCATTACTATAGGCGGCTTCGCTTAAAATATTAGCGATTATTTTGCCGAGTTTTAACAAATAGTAAAACGATTTGCGATAAAAACCGCGCCTTAAAAACTTTAAAGACAAGTTAAAAAAGCAGTCGGCGCTATCGTTTGTTAGCACTCGCTCTTTTTGATTGCTAATATAATTATAGCCATAAAATCTTGTTTGTCAATAGTTTTAGCGCAGTTTATGCGCTATTTTTTTAAAATTTTTTATATGCTAACGTTTTTGCGCTTTTTAACTCGCGGTTTTGCGGCTTATTTTTTCAGTTTTCGACAAAAAATTACGCGTTGGTTATTGCATTATGAAAAAAAATATGTTAAAATAAATTCGTAAAATTTTTATTTAGCAGGTGAATTCCGATGGATAAATGGGATAAAAGGTTTATGCAGCTTGCCGAAACCGTGGCTACATGGTCAAGTTGTTATCAGGAAAACCGCCACATAGGCGCGGTTATCGTGCGCGACAAACGCATTTTGGCAACCGGATATAACGGCGCGCCGCAGGGCGTTGAAAGTTGCCGCGACCGCAAAGAATGTCTGCGCCGCAAACTCGATATTCCCAGCGGTACTCGTCAGGAAATTTGTTACGCCGTTCACGCCGAACAAAACGCCATTGCGCAGGCGGCGAAACAGGGCATTCCCGTAGAGGGGGCAACACTATACTGCACGCATCAGCCGTGCGTTATCTGCGGCAAAATGATTATAAATTCGGGCATTAAGCGCGTGGTTTATCGTTACGGTTATCCCGACGAATTTTCGATGCAATTGTTTAAAGAAGCGGGCGTTAAAGTAGAAGTTTATACGGGCGACGAGCAGGTTTAAAATAACGTCGCCGAACGATACTCGCCAAACCTCATTATAAATATAAAAAGGAGCAGGAATATGGAAGAAAAAGTAAAAAATCCGTTGGTTACGTTTACAATGCAAAACGGCAAGCAAATGGTTGCCGAATTATATCCCGACATAGCGCCCAACACGGTTAACAATTTTATTTCGCTTGCAAAAAGCGGGTTTTATAACGGAGTGATTTTTCACCGCGTTATCGAAGATTTTATGATTCAGGGCGGCGATCCTCACGGGACCGGTATGGGCGGCCCCGGATATACCATTCGCGGCGAATTTGCCAAAAACGGTTTTGCCAACAACTTAAAACACACGCGCGGAGTGCTTTCGATGGCGCGCGCGGGGCATCCCGACAGCGCGGGTTCGCAGTTTTTCATAATGCATAAAGCGGCGCCGCATCTCGACGGTTCGTATGCTGCGTTCGGCAAACTCGTTTCGGGCGACGACGTTCTCGAAGAAATCGCCACAACGCCCACCGATTATTCTGACAGACCTATCGACGAACAGCGCATTAAAACCGTTACGGTCGAAACGTTCGGCAAAGAATATCCCGCGCCCGAAAAGAAATAATATATTGCCATGATACATTCGATGTGCGGCGGCGGACTTAAAGATAACGAGATTTTTTCGTTTGCAAAAGTTAAGTTTGTTGCCGAAAAACTGCCTTGCGGGGTAGACGGCGAGCGCCCCTATTGGTTTATAAGCGAAATTCCGCTTTTAAAACAGGGCGATAAGGTGCTTGCTCCCGTTGGTATGTCTGATGCGCTTTGCGAAGCGGTTGTTTTGCGGGTTGACAGGGCGAGCGAACAAACCCCGCCGTTTCCGATAAAAACGATGAAGAAAATCATTAAAAAGTTATAATTTTTAAAGTTGAAAAAGTTTCTCGGCGGGGATATTTTCCTCGCCGAGTTTGATATAACGGGGAATAAATATGAAAAACGAAAAATTACCCGAACGAAAAACAATTCGTTTTTAATCGGTTTTTCGGGTAGCCGACTAAAAACGCTTTACTTTTTTACTCAATTTTATATAATAATATATGTTATACTTAAATGTATATTTGCGCCTGCGCGAATTTTAAATTGCGTTTGCGCTATACGGAGAAAAAATATGTCTGAATTTATGAACGATTTAAGGCGAACGGACTATTGCGGCGTGTTCCGCGCGAGCGACTGCGGCAAAGAAGTAACCGTTTGCGGTTGGGTGCAGAAAAGAAGAAACTTAGGCAGCCTTATTTTCGTTGACCTACGCGACAGAAGCGGTATCGTGCAGATAGTATTCGACGAAACGTGCGAAAAAGCAGTTTTCGAAAAAGCCGAACAAATCCGCTCGGAATACGTTTTGATGGCGAAAGGCAAAGTGCGCGAACGTTCGTCGAAAACCAACAAAATTCCCACAGGCGAAGTGGAAATATTGGTTGACGAACTCAAAATTTTATCCGAAGCCGACGTTACGCCTTTCGAAATCACCGACGATACAAACGTAAACGAAACGTTAAGGCTTAAATATCGCTATCTCGATTTACGCCGCCCAGCGCTTCAGAAAAATCTTTTTATGCGCAACGAAATAACAAAAGCGGCGCGCAGATTTTTCGACGATAACGGCTTTATCGAAGTAGAAACGCCTATGCTCGGCAGATCTACGCCCGAAGGCGCGCGCGACTATCTCGTTCCTTCGCGCGTTCACGAAGGGTGCTTTTACGCGCTTCCGCAGTCGCCCCAACTTTATAAACAACTTTTGATGATTGCGGGATTCGACAGATATTATCAGATAACCAAATGCTTCCGCGACGAAGATTTAAGGGCTAACCGTCAACCCGAATTTACCCAGATCGACGTTGAAATGAGTTTCGTCGAAGAAATTCAGGACGTAATGTATCCCATCGAGGGGCTTATCAAAAACATTTTCAAAAACGCGATAGGGCTCGATCTCGGCGACGGGCATTTCAGGCAGATGACCTACCGCGACGCTATGGAAAATTACGGTTCGGATAAACCCGACACGCGTTTCGGTATGACCATTAAAAATCTTTCAGAGGTTTTTGCCGCAAGCGAATTCAAGGTGTTTTCCGACGCGCTCGCAATAAAAATCGGACCTATCCGCGGCAGCATCCGCGCGATTAACGCGAAAGGACTTGCCGATAAATTTTCGCGCAAAGAACTCGACGCAACCGTCGAATACGCCAAAACTTTGGGCGCGAAAGGGCTTTGCTGGCTTACATGGCAAAAGGGCGGCGAAATAAAGAGTTCCATTTCGAAATTCTTAACAGAACAAAATATCGAAGACGTTAAAAAAGTTGCCGATTTTGCCGAAGGCGACGCGCTGTTTATCGCTGCGGATAAAGATTACGTCGTGTTCAACACGCTCGGCGGGTTAAGGCTTATGCTTGCCGAAAAATTCGGGCTTATCGACAAAAACGTTTACGACATTCTGTGGATAACCGAATTCCCCATGTTCGAATGGTCCGAAGAAGAAAATCGTTATATGGCGGTTCACCATCCGTTTACCGCGCCCATGAACGAAGACCTTGACGTTGTTGAAACCAACCCCGGCAAGGCGCGCGCAAAAGCATATGACCTTGTTATAAACGGGCAGGAATCGGGCGGCGGTTCGATAAGAATTCACTCGCGCGATATACAAAAGAAAATGTTTAACATTTTAGGCTTTTCGGATGAAGACATTCAGCGCAAATTCGGCTTCTTTGTCGACGCGTTCAACTACGGCGCGCCCCCGCACGGCGGACTTGCTTTCGGGCTTGACAGGCTTACGATGCTTTTAACCAAAGACGAATCTATCCGCGACGTGATCGCGTTCCCGAAGGTTCAGACGGCTTCTTGTTTAATGAGCGACGAGCCCTCACCCGTCGAAGAAAAGCAACTTAAAGAATTATATATTTCTATCGATAAGTAACATAGAAAACATAAAAAATCGGCGGCAGCGCGAAAAACGTTCCCGCCGATTTTTGATAATCGGCAACATGGATTTAAAAAAAAGAAAAAATTTAAGATTGAAAGAATATAATTATAGTTCATCAGGTGCGTATTTCGTTACGATTTGCACGGATAACAGAAAAAATACGTTGTGTTCGATAAAAAACGTTAAAGAAAAAGCAGAAATCGTTTTGTCGGAATACGGAAAAATTGCAGACAACGTAATTTGCCGAATAGAAGAAAAATTTGATATTAAATTAAATTGTTACGTCATTATGCCGAATCACATACATTTGGTTATAATAATCGACGACGAATCGCCCGAAAAAGGCATGAATATACGATAACGTTTGTTACACAAAAGTAGGGGCGATTCACGAATCGCCCGTGAAAAAAACGGGGCGTTTGAAAAGAACGCTCCGTCTTTTTTATATTTTTTTAATTTTTTATATGTTTTTTAACGTAAATTTTTCGGATATAAAATTTGAAAAACAAATTTTACTTTATTTCTTCGCTTAAAACGAGTTTATATCCTTTTTTGCCGTGGCGGTCGAATACTCCGCGGTCTACGAGAACGTAACCTATAACGAGCAGAATCATAACGCCTACGACTATTCCTACGGCTAAAAGCATAAAATCGCTGTTGCCTTCTTTAGCTTCCGCCCACATAAAATTAAGGCGCTCTAACTTGTCGTTATCCATGTGTCCCATAACGGTACAACGGGTAACCGTTTCGAAATCGGGGTATTGCGCCGAAAACTGGCGACCTAACGTGTCGGTATAAAGCACCGCGCCGCTTTCGGTATTGAACAAATAACTTAAATCCACTTTATAAACTTCGGTTTCGTCTTCGCCGTCAAAAATAAAATAGGTTTCGTTGCCGTTTTCGTCGGTTTTAACGGTAAGTTCGCAATTTTCTAAGGTGTAATCGACTACTTCGCCTTCTTCGTCTAAAATTTCGGCGTAATAGGTGAGGGCGGTCGAAGTTTTACCGTCTTCGTCCGGTTTGCCGCGATAAAGCCCGTAGGTTTGCATAACGTAATCTAAAACTTCGTCGGTCGCAATCGACGTGGTGTAGCCGATAAAGTCCATATTCAAAACCGCGTTTTCGGGTGTTTCGATATAATCGATAAACGCCTGTGCAAGTTCTACGTCGGCGCCTTTTGGCATAACCCAGCCGTCGAAGAAAATGTTGCTGCCTTCAACCGGCACGCAATAGTTAAGTTCTGCGGTGTTTTCGCCCACTTCTTCGGGATCTTCGGCAAAATCCATTGCGTAAACGGCGTCGCCGCTCCAGGCAAAGTTAATCCATATTTTGCCCGCCGCCATGTCTTTTTTGCCGCTGTCTACTTCGTAACCGTAAAGCAGATTTTTAAGGTTTTTAAGGTCTTTTCCGGTAATTTCAAGCGATTTTTCGTCGACGCGGTTAAAAATTTCGGTGAGTTTCGCGTTGTAATCTTTTGCGGAAAGTTTGCCTCCTTTATATTCGTCGGCAAGCGCCATAAGTTCGCCCGAATAAGCGTTGCCGAGCGCTAAAATATAACTGTCGCGCACGCTGTCTTTAATGGTGCTTTTGTTTTTATATTCGGGGTTCCACACAGCCGACCAATGCGAAATGTTTTCTTCCGAAACGAATTCGGGGTTATAAACGTAACCCATCGTGCCCCACATATAACAGCAAGCGTAATCGTAAACGCTTTCGCCGTTAATGTTAAGCGATTTAAAAACGTCGGATATATAGGGCGAAACGCTTTTGTCGTAGGTTTCTACGCCGATTTTATTCGTTCCGTCGTCGCGTTTAACCTTGCTTTGTCTGGTACGGTCGAACTTTTCGAGCATGCCTTCGCTCATCATTTTCATTATCATGTATTCAGAAGGACAAAGCAAATCGTAATTAGGGTTCATTTTAAGTTCGGTATACATGTTTTCGCATGTGCCTTGGGTAGAGTAAACCACTGTAACCCTTTCACCTGTTTTTTTATAGTAATAATCTTCGAAATTACGGATAAGCGCGGGTTGAGGGTCCGAACTTTCGTTGCTGTCCCAAATGTAATCTTCCCAGCTCATAACGTTTAAAACGCGTGCTGCCGCCTGCGCTTTCGGCGCAACCGAAAAAGCGGGAGAAAGGGCGGTTAAGGTCGCCAAAGCGGCAACCGAAGCCGCGGCGATTTTAAAATAAGATTTTTTCATTTTAATCTCCTTTAAACAAAAAATCAGCCTTTTTTAGCCGCTTTTTTGTTGGCGCGAACGTTCATTACGATAACCACGGTTATAATAATAACGAAAATTATCGTAGAAAGCGCGCGTAGCGCGGGAACAGAAGTGTTTGCGCCGCCTTTTGCATAGGCGTTATAAGTATAGGTAGAAATGGTTTCGATGTCGTTGGGCTTGGTGAAAGTGGTAACGATATAGTCGTCGAGCGACATGGTGACCGCAAGCAGAAAACCCGAGAAAATTCCGGGCATAATTTCGGGAATTATAATCGAAAACAACGCTTTCGTGGGCGACGCGCCCAAGTCTAACCCCGCTTCATAAAGGTTGGGGTTAAGTTGTTTAAGTTTGGGCAAAACGTTTAAAAA
The DNA here is from genome assembly GCA_034104345.1 of Christensenellaceae bacterium. Taxonomy (GTDB): domain Bacteria; phylum Bacillota; class Clostridia; order Christensenellales; family Borkfalkiaceae; genus HGM11416. Next base: position 23,698 of record JAXEDY010000022.1, read on the forward strand.
CACGAACGGAAAACCTAAAACTACGTGCGCTATGATAAGCGAAGCCCAGGTGCGGGGAAAGCCGAACATGGTAAAAACCAAAGCGAGCGAAAGCCCCGTAACTATTTCGGCGTTTATAACGTTGATCTGAGTTGCTCCGTTCAAAGCGCGCTGAACGCGTTTTTTCGAATAAAAACAACCTATTGCGCCTATTGTGCCGAGCACCGTCGAAATAATAGCCGACGAAAACGCGAGTATAAACGTATAAAGCACGGCGTTTAAAATCTTTTTGTTCGAAAACAGGGTGGCGTAAAGGCTTAAATTCCATTCGTTCGACCAATAGCCTATTTCTTTCGAAGCGTTAAAACTGTAAATTACGAGAAGAATGATGGGGGCGTATAAAAACGCTAAAACGAGATAGATATATCCTCGCTGAAAGAATTTTTTTACCATAATCCGCTACCTCTTGCCTGATTGCCTTCGTTTTCGGTGAATTTGCCGCTTATAAGCATAGTTGCGAAAATGAACACCAAAAGTATAAGAGCGATTGCCGAGCCTGCGTTCCAACTGCCCGCTTCGCCCGAGTTGAATCTGTTTTCGATAAGTTTGCCTATAATCGTAACCTTGCTGTTACCCAAAGTATCCGAAATAACGTAACTTGTGGTGGTGGGTAAAAATACCATTGTAACGGCGCTTACTATTCCGGGCGCCGAAAGGGGCAACGTGGTTTTTAAAAAGGTATAAGCGGGGCGGGCTCCTAAATCGTAAGAAGCCTCTTTAACGCTTTTGTCCATTTTTAAAAGAACGGTGTATAACGGGAGCATCGTTACAGGCAGATAGTCGTAAACCATGCCGATAAGCGTGTTTAAATAACTTAAATCGCCGCTTTTATAAAGGCCTAAAAGATACAAAAGTTCTTTCATGGCAGCCGTGCGCAAAACGAAGTTTATCCACATCGGCAAAATAAAAAGCAAAAGCATAACGCCGTTTTTGTTAAGAGAACTGTTCGCTAAAATATATGCGGCCGGGTAAGCTATCAAAAGACAGATAACCGTGGTTAAAAACGCTAAGCCGAAACTTCTTAAAAGAACCATCACGTTGGTGCGGCTTTTAAAAAACGAAATAAAGTTGGCAAAGGTGAAAACACCGTTGCCGTCGGTAAAAGCGTAAAAAATTATCAACAGCAGGGGGAATATCACGAATACCGCCAAAAACAGCGCGTAGGGAATACCCAACTGCTTGCGCGAAAATTTAAGTGCCGTCATTTTTCTTCAACCGCCTTTAACGTAAGTTTTATTTTGTCGCGCGGAATTTTAACGCTTACTTTATCGTTTTCGTTCCATACGTCTTCGGTGTCTATTACGAAGTCTTCCTCTTCTTCGGGCGTGCGGACAATAATCTGATAGTGGTCGCCTTTATAGATTATCGAAACTATCTGTCCGCAAACTTCGCCGTCTGTTTCGTTGTCGATTATTTCGATATCCGTAAGCCCAACTTCTACTTTTACGGGAACGTCGGTAAGGTCTATCTTTTCGCCTTTTTTGGTTATCAGATATCCTTCTTCGTCGAGATACGAACCTTCGTAAAGCTGGGTAACGTCGCAGTCGAACTCGCCTTCGGCAAAGCAAACGGTGTTGCGCTTGGTAATATAGCCGTCGTAAACGTTCGAAAGCACGGTTTTTTTCATAATGTGAATGTCGTTGGGCTTAATAATAACGCTTGCGCGTTCGCCCGCCTTTCTTTCGGAGGTATCCTGAATTATAATTTCGTTATTGCCCACAGCCATAGCCATTTCGTAATGAACGCCTTTAAAAATGCTCGAAGTAATAACGCCGTTTACCTGACCTAAGCCTTCGTCCACAAGGAACACGTCTTCGGGGCGAACCACTACGTCTACTTTTTCGTTAAGGTCGAACCCTACGTCTACCATATCGAAAACGCGGTTTAAAAAGCGAACTTTTTTGTCGCCCGCAATGGTGCCCGAAAAAATATTGCTGTCGCCTATAAAGTCGGCTACGAACGCGGTTTTGGGTTCGTTATAAATGTCGGTAGGCGTGCCTATCTGCTGAATAACGCCGTCGTTCATAACCACTATCGTGTCGCTCATCGTAAGCGCTTCTTCTTGGTCGTGCGTAACGTAAATAAAGGTTATGCCAAGTTTTTTATGCATCTCTTTAAGTTCGAGTTGCATGTCTTTTCTCATTTTAAGGTCGAGCGCGCCGAGCGGTTCGTCGAGCAGAAGAATTTCGGGCTCGTTTACAATGGCGCGGGCAATGGCGATACGCTGTTGCTGCCCGCCCGAAAGGGTTGTTACGTCGCGTTTTTCAAAACCTTCGAGGTCTACCATTTTAAGCGCTTTTTTAACCTTTGCCGCAATTTCTTGTTTAGTAAGTTTTTCAACGCGGGTAAAGGTTTTGCCTTCGGCGTTTTCATAAGTGTTTTTAACTTTTTTAAGTTTTAAGCCGTAAGCGATGTTGTCGTAGACGTTAAGGTGCGGGAAAAGCGCATAACGCTGGAACACCGTGTTTATGGGGCGTTCGTAGGGCGGAAGCGACGTTATGTCTTTGCCGTTTAACAAAATTTTGCCTTCGTCGGGCATTTCGAACCCCGCGATCATGCGGAGCGTGGTTGTTTTTCCGCAACCCGACGGACCGAGCAGCGTAACGAATTCGCCTTTTCGTATGTAAAGGTTTTCGCCGTCTACCACGGTGGTGTCGTCGTAAATTTTGGTTACGCCGATAAGTTCGATGATTTTTTCAGCCATTTTTTCTCCTTTAAAAAACCGAAAAATGAGATGTATGATTAAATAGTTTTTTTGTTTAAAATTTTCGTTATGCGATTTTGAAACGCGGGTTTTTAAAACGTGGGCGGGGTAGAAACCCATATAAATTCGGCGGGTTCTTTTTTGGTGTTTATAATATAGTGCATTTTGTCGGCTTTATAATAAAAACTGTCGCCTTTTTTGCAGATATATCTTTTCATTCCGAGATGTATGCAGATTTCGCCCTGCAAAACGTAGCCGAATTCTTCGCCTTCGTGCGGGACGTCTTCGGAAGTGCTGCCGTTCGGCATGAGTTTAATGCGTATGGGCTCCATCATGTTTTTCTGTGCGTTCGGTATAAGCCAGTTTGTAATAGCCTCGCCGTCGTCTTTTTCGATAAAGTCTTCTTCTTTATAAACTATTTTTTCTTCTTCGTCTTCCGAAAAGAAATCTTTAAGCGACGAGCCGAGCGCCGAAAGTATGTCTACGAGCGTTGCTATCGAAGGGCTTGTAAGGTCGTTTTCGAGTTGAGAAATATAGCCCTTGCTAAGTTCGCATCTGTCGGCAAGTTCTTCCTGCGTGAGGTCGCACTGAAGCCGCATCTGCTTAATTTTGTTACCTAACTCCATAATTTTTCGCCCCTTTTTAATTATTTTTACGCGCGGATTGCTTTAATTTTCGTTGCTTAATCCGCTGTAAACTAAAAGTTTAATAAAACTATTTTGGTTAAACAAAAAGTTTAACTTTGCTAAACAACGCACACGATTATACAAAAAAAGACAAAGCATGTCAAATAAATAAAAGCCGTTATTAAAAATAACAAAAAATTTTTCTACGTTTTTTATGCGCCGTTTTTAGTGCGGCTATGCGCGCGGCGGGGTAAAGCAAATTTTCGGCGAGTTTTTTTGCGTTGGACGCGTGTGCACGCAACCATATTATTATATAAGGGCGGAAAATGCAGAGATCACAAGGCGTAAAAGAGGTTAAAACAGGGCGGTTATAGGGCGAAAATGCGGTTTTTACGGGGCAAAAGCGCTCGTTTTTGCATTTGTGAAAATTGCTTGGAAAAAAATATAAAAAAAATTAAAAAAAGGCGAAAAATCGTTTGACTTTTTTTTCGAAATATCTTATGATATACGAGCATTGTGTTTACGGGGTGTAGCGCAGTTTGGTAGCGCACGTGGTTTGGGACCATGGGGTCGGGAGTTCGAGTCTCTTCACCCCGACCAAGTAAACAATAAGGGCCTTTAGCTCAGTTGGTTAGAGCGGTCGGCTCATAACCGATTGGTCCGCGGTTCGAGTCCGTGAAGGCCCACCAAAAAAAGTCCCAGACTAACTCAATAAATGGCCCGGTAGTTCAGTTGGTTAGAACGCTAGCCTGTCACGCTAGAGGTCAGGGGTTCGAACCCCCTTCGGGTCGCCACTTTTACGATATACCTTAATGCTCACGCATTAAGGTATATAAGTAAAAAGAAAAAAATCGCGGTTTACCGCCGTAAAATGCCTCGGTAGCTCAGTCGGTAGAGCAAGGGACTGAAAATCCCTGTGTCGGTGGTTCGATTCCGCCCCGAGGCACCACAAACCGTGCCGGCGTAGCTCAATAGGCAGAGCAGCTGATTTGTAATCAGCAGGTTGTGGGTTCGATTCCAATCGCCGGCTCCAATAATTTAATTTTACATGGGGAGGTTCCCGAGTGGCCAAAGGGGGCAGACTGTAAATCTGTTGTCACCGACTTCGATGGTTCGAATCCATCTCTCCCCACCAAAAAACGACAGAACGCTTTTAGTTCCGTCGTTTTTTTTAAAAACTCAAGCCGCAAAACGTTAAATCGTAAAATAAAAGTAAAAAAACAAAAGGGAAATTATGGTAAACGACTTAATTTATTGTTCGCCCGAAGAAGAAGGGCTTAAATCCGAAGAAATTCTGCGCTTTTTAGATTCGATAGATTTTAACAGGCGCAACATACACTCGCTTATGATAGTGCGCCACGGCAAAATTCTGTTCGAAACTTATGCGAAAAACTTTAATAAAGATTATCTGCACCGCATTTATTCGTGTTCGAAAACTTACGTCGCGCTTGCCGTCGGCAAACTCGTTATGGAAGGGCTTGTTAGCGTAAACGACAGAATTTTAAAATATTTCCCCGAATACGACGAAGATTGCGTAAGCGAAAATTTAAAAAACTTAACTATTCGCCAAATGCTCGTTATGGCAACGCCTTATATCGACACGTTGTACTGCACTCACCCCGACTACGTCAATTTCAGTTGCGATAAAAACAATTGGAGCGAAAAGTTTTTAAAGCCGCAAACTTCGGAAAGTTATAGGAAACCGGGGTATTTCGAAAAACCCGCGGGCTGTTCGTTTTTATACGATACGGGTTCGCCGCAGGTGCTCGGTTATCTCGTTTATAAACTTACGGGCAAACAACCTACCGAATATCTGCGCCCGATTTTCGACGAAATAGGGGTTGGCGAAGTTAAATGCGTAAAGGCCCCCGAAGGCGTAGAAGCAATGGGCACGGGCGTTTTAACCACTTTGCGCGACTTTGCCAAAGTGGGTGAATTTATAATGCACAAGGGCAACGTAAACGGCAAACAGGTGTTGCCGCTGGACTATATGACCGATTTTATATCGCCGCTTATCGCAAACGATTTCGGCGCGAATTTCGTGCCGTCGGATAACTGCGGTTACGGCTATCAGACGTGGATTCATCCTAACGGTTTTTCGCTTCAGGGCATGCGCGGGCAGTTCGTTTTTGCTTTTCCGGATAAAGATTTTATGGTAGTTCAAAACGCAAACATCGAAGGCGACGGCGGGATTTGCGAGCATGCGACGAATCTTTATAAAAGCCTTGAAGATAAGCCTTTAAAAACGGGCAGAGCATACGTTAAACTTAAAAAACGCGAAAAATCTTTCGAAGTTAAGCCCCTTTACGGCAACGCTTACGATAAAATCGAAGAAACAATATCCCAAAAACGCTATTTTTTAGACGAAAACGACATGGGTATCAGATGGATTCAACTCGATTTCAGAAAGCAATGCGGAACCTTTAAATATTATAAAGACGGCGAAATTAAAAGCATTAAATTCGGCAGACTTAAAGGCGTTGAAATCGAATTCCCCGAAAAACACGAAATAGGCTTTGAAATAGGCGAATCGTATAATAAGGGCTATCGCACGTTCGCAAGCGCGAGTTGGGGCGCAAACAAACACCTGCACCTGCTTTGCGACATCGAAGATATTCATATCGGCTATTTGTGCTTTAACTTCGATTTTAAGGACGATGCGGTCGTTTTGAAAGTTAACCGCGTTTGTGAATTTATGCTCGAAACCTATCACGGCTACGCTATCGGAAAGTTGCAAAAATAATTTGATTTTGGTGTATTGAATAGACAAAATAACTTGAAAATAGTGTGCATTTTTAAATAATTTCGGTTATTAAGGAGAAATATGGATAAAGGGGAAAGTTGTGCGGAAAACGAAAGGAGGGCGTTTTTATCTGCCGATGAAATTGAGTTTTATGTTGGTCAACTAAAAAAGAAATCAATATCGTTTTTTGATGTTCCGGAAGAATTAAGGAATCATCCGTCGATTGTTTCTGTTGAAAGGAAAAAAGGAATTAGAAAATCAGAAAAGCGTGGTTACGACGTTGTTCGTAACAATTTCTTTGTTGAAGAATCGATTTATTGGAACAGGTTTGGCGAAAAAGTTGTAAGTAAAAATAATGTTGTTTTTGATTGTTTTTGTGACTATTATAATTTTTTGCAAGGCGATATTTATGAAAACGCTTGTTATTATAAATACGGTTTTTCGCAAGACGAGCAAATAAAATATTCGATTAATTTATCTCGAATAAATTTTGAAAGTTTTATTGATAAAAACATAGATGATTTTACTTTAAATCGTTCTGAAAACGAAACAAAAGAATATGAAAAAGGTGAAGAGAATAAAAAAATCTTAAAGATTTTAGTTGAGGAATTAAATAGATGTGTTACATATCAAGAGTTTGAAAGGTTCATTGATGAATATAGTTTTTTAGAAGATTTCTTCTTATACGAGTTCATAGAACACGACAAAGAGAAAGCGTTTGATTTTATTATGAGACTTATAAACAACGGTTTTTCGTTTGGCTTCGAAAAATCGTTGTGTTTGATTTATGATCCGCAAAAAATTCTTGATTTTTACGATAATCAATGTTACGCAAAATCTACAGCAAAAAAGCATAAAAGCAGATTAAAACATTTTATTGATGATTTAGTTGGCGGAAAGATAAAAAAATATTATCGCAGTTATTTTGATGAAAAAACGCATTATTTTATTTGTCTCTGCAGGGGAAAATATGATGGCAATTCATTTCCTGTGGTATCGTTGTATAAGTATTTTGAGACTTTTGAAGATTTAGCTAAATATTTGAAAAACGATTTAACTTATTGCGATTTTTCGAATGCGATTTTGCCTGATAATTTTGATTTATCTAAATATAAGATCGACAAAAGCACTAAATTGCCGATTTCTTATCAAAAAAAACTTATATATAAAGTAACAAAAAAATATAACAGAGCAAAAGATCGTTTTACAGTTTGTCAAACTTGGGAAAATGAATCCGGCGTAATTATAAAAAGTTACGATCACGAATTTAAATATTTTTTTGAATTTGTGCATTTTTTAAAAAACGATCTATCCAATGCGGATCTATTGTTTTGTGACGGGTTATCGAATATAAGTGATTTTAGCGATTTAGATCTTAAAAATGCAAGATTAAAAAGCGACATACTTGATAAATTAAATGTTGGATATAAAAAAATAGAAAATGTTGTGGTAGAAAACTTTCCTGAGATAGAGAAAAATGAAGATGAAAGCGTGGCGGCTTTAATCGATAGTCGCGGAGAATTAACTTTTGAAGAATTGCGTGGAAATCAATGTGTGTATTATATTAGCGATTTACATCTAATGCATAGAATAAAAAATGCTAAGTGTAAAACAGTCAATGATGAGTTATATTTGTTTCAAAAAATTATCGATGAATTATTAGACAATGCAAATAAAAAAGGTATTATTCTGATAGGTGGCGATACTGCTTCAGATTTTGAAATATTTAAATTATTTGTCGAAGTGTTAAGGGATTCTCTTGATGAGAAAATTTCTAGGCAAAAAGTCGTATTTGTATTAGGAAATCACGAACTTTGGAATTTTTCTTGCGAAGAAGATAGCAATTACGTTTATTCAGCGTTTGATGAAATCGTAGATAAATATAGAAAAGTTATTTCTGAAAACGGAATGTTTTTGTTGCAAAACAACATTATTTTAAAAACGGATTCGGATATTATTGAAGAAATTAGTTCGCAAGAATTAAAAAGCATTGCAAAAACGGATCTTTTGCATAGGGTTAACAAAGCAAGAATAATTTTGTTCGGCGGCTTGGGTTTTTCTGGTTATAACAAAACATTTAACGCAGATCAAGGTATATACAGAAATGCTATAAGCAGGCAACAGGAAGTTGAAGAAACCCGAAAATTTGAAGCGCTATATAAAAAGGTTTGTTCGGATTTGATTGGCAAAAGGGTGGTGATTTTTACACATACGCCAAAGAGTGATTGGTGTGCTGATGATGTCCTTATAAAAAATTTTGTGTATGTGAGCGGGCATACGCATAGAAATTATTTTTACGATGATGGCGATTATCGGATATATTCCGATAATCAGATTGGGTATAAACAAGATAAGTGCCGATTAAAGTATTTTGCATTAGAAGACGATTATGATGTTTTTGAGTATTATGAAGACGGAATATATCCGATAACGAGAGAACAATATATCGATTTTTACCGTGGAAAAAACATAATGATGACTTTTTACAGAGAGTTCTATAAACTTTTTATGTTAAAAAATAAAGGTTATTACATGTTTGTATTGCAATCCGAAAACGGAAATTTTCTGCTTTTAAACGGCGGCATGGTAAAATTTATAACGCAGAAATCGTTAAAGTATTATTATGATAACATGAGTAGTGTTATTGCATTAATAAAAACACCTTTAGATAAATATAGCGAGTATCAAAAACTAATTTCTCATGACGTTAAAGCGATTGGCGGTGATGGACATATACATGGTGCAATTGTCGATATTGATTTTTACAACCATATATATATAAACCCTATTGACTTTAAAATGACCGCGTATCGTGCCGAAAATATTACTAAAAAAGAAGTTTTTGACGGTGTTCCGACTCTGTTAGAAAAAGAATGCCCCCAATTGTATGCGAATTATTTGAAACAAATTGAAGGTCGAACTGAAACGGCGGTCTCATTGTTTTCTTCAAGTTCGGCAAACGAGTTGCAAATATATTTAGAGTCTAATATATATGAAGCGTCGCGGATCATCAAAAAAATGCAAAAATTAGAATCGAATATTTTAAGTATATGGATTGATCAACCGCAAGATAGATTGCTTATGTAAATAAATAAAAAAGTGTTTTTGCATAAAAAGTCTTTTCTGTAAAGTCTATTGTAGTTTTAAAATGCAAAAATCAACGACAAATAATGCTTGAAGAAAAAAAGCGGCAACTTAACGATAATAATTGAAGAAAAACATAAAAATGGTCGGCGAAGAATTTTTTATAGAAAAAACGCCCGCGGTTTTGTATAAAAAACGGGCGATTAAAAACGCTGAAAAGTCGGGCGAAAATCAAAACTTGAAAAAGAGCGGAAAAGTGTTTTTAGTAGTGCACGGGCAGGGCGGAAACAAAGAAGAAGCCGCCGATTTTGCACCCGTTGCGTTAAAGCACGGCTACGACGTTCTGGCGATAGATTTGCCTGCTCACGGCGGCAGAACGGACGGCGCCGAGTTTTTGCCGTGGGTTGTTATCCCCGAACTTAAAGCGGCGTTTAAATTTGCAAAAAGTCGCTATAAAAGCGTTTCGGTGCGCGCAACAAGTATCGGCGCGTGGCTGTCGCTTTTGGCTTTTAAGGGCGAAAAAATAGACGAATGTTTGCTTGTTTCGCCGCTTTTCGATATGGAAGGCATGATTTTTGGCATGATGAAAGCGGCGGGCGTAACAGAAGAAAAGCTTAAAGCAGAAAAAGTTATAAACGCCGATTTAGGCGGCGGTAATTTTGCCGTTTTGTCGTGGGAATATCTGCAATTCGCAAGAAATAACGAGCCGCAGCCTTTGTGCGAAAAAACCTTCGTTTTGCGCGCCGATAACGACGAGACGATAAGCGCGAAAACCGTTGAAGATTTCTGCGAAAAATTCGGGTGCGAATTAACCGTTTTAAGCGGCGGCGAGCATTGGCTGCATACCGAAAGCGATAAACTTCGCGTAAAAAATTGGGAAAATCGTTGTTTAAAAAACAGGTCGCGCTTTTTTGTTGCGCGCAACTTTTTGCTGTTCTGGACGTTTTTTATCGGTATAGGCGCGCTTTGCGGCGAAGCGTTTGAATAGGATGAGTTTGGACAAGGCCGTTGCGATAATTGCGGTTGGCGTAACGATGCGATGAATGAACAAAATCCCGATGACGTAGTTGCGCCCAATTTGATACCGCTTAATAAGGCAAAAAAGTTGTATTTAAAAAAAAGAACCTTTTTTTCCCGATATTTACGATTTTATCGGAAAAGCAAAAATAGGCAACGAATATTTAAAAGATATTTGGCACGAAATATACGAAAGAAATCGGTATCGTTCGATTTACAACGTAAGTATATAGTTCGTTTTTACAATTAAAAATAATCTCGCGTAAAAAAAATACGAACACCGACGTTTCGCCGTTGTTCGTATTATTTTTTATGGTGTCGAGAATGAGACTTGAACTCACACGGTGTTTACCATACGCCCCTCAAACGTACGCGTCTGCCAATTCCGCCATCCCGACAAAAACACCTTAATTTTAAGTGCTTTAATATAATACAATTTTTATTTGCGGATGTCAACGATTTTTGCCGCGTTTTTAATATTTTTTTTAAATTTTTACCATTATATTTGATATATTTTTTTTATTGTGCTATCATGTATCGGTAGAAAAGACGCCTTTAAGGCTTGACGGGGCTTAGTTCAGCTCGGCTAATTACTAAAAAATAAAAAACAGGTGATTTTTATGAATGAAGTTTTAGAAAACATCGTTACCAGAAGAAGCGTTCGTTCGTTTGTGCAGGGCAAAAAAATACCTGAAAAAGTGCTTGAAGATATAGCGACTGCGGGGCTTTTTGCGCCCAGCGCTTTAAATCGCCAGCCCGTTTGCTTAACCGTGGTTGCCGATAAACAAAAAATACGCAAACTTTCGCTTGCCGTGGGTAAAGCGATGATGCGCGACGAAAAATACGATTTTTATTCGCCCGAAGCGATAATTATAACTTCGTGCGACCGCGAAAGTCGCTTTATAAAAGAAGATACTTCGTGCGCGCTTGAAAATATATTCTTATATGCGCACTCGGTCGGCGTGGGCTCGGTATGGATAAACCAACTTACCGAAGTTTACGATAATCCCGAAGTAAGGGAAGTGCTTTGCTCGCTCGGAGTTCCGTCGAATCACGTTTGCGGCGGAATGGCGGCTCTCGGTTATCCTGCCGAAAATCAGCCCGAAAAAGATCTTACGCGCAAGGGCAAAGTAACTTACGTTTTATAAGTTAAACCAAAAAAGCATTAAAAAACGTAACCCCCGAAACGGCAATGCGCGCGGCTAAAAAAGATTTTCGGACGTAAAAGGTATAATTTTATCGACAAATAAATAATAGTTGAGTTTTTTACCCAAAATATTTTCGATATGCTCGACGAAAACTGCGAAAACGCATTAAAAACAATAATAAATTCGTGCGCGGGCGGGTATACCGTGCTCGACGTAAACGACTTTGAAAACGTTGGCGACCTTGAAAAAACGCTTGCGCTGTTATCTGCCGGCGGCTACGTTTCGCTGCGCTATTCGGGTAGCGACGAATACCTTTTAAAACCCACCGAAAAGGGCGCGAACTATTTTTACGGAAAAACCGATAAACTGCTTTTTAAAAGCGTTCTACGCCGAACGGGCGCGCTTTATTCGTTTTTAGGCTCGCTTGCGGGCGGGGCGGCGGTTATGATAATCGCGCTTTTAATTTTGTTTTTAGGCGGCGCGTTTGCTTAAAAAGAACGAACGCGTTTTTGCGGATATTTTGTTCGGGCGGTTTGCGGGCGGTGAAAACGGTAATAAACTTTTGATAGGGTATAACTCTTTTTTTTCTGTCGTTTCGCAAAAACTAAAGGTAGACGAAAGCGAATTTAAATCGATTTTAAAAACGCTTGAAAACGAAGACTATATCGAAGTAATTTATACTGACAGGCACGGCGAACCTTTTTTATATATAACCTTAAAAAAACGGGGCGCATGCTTTAAACGCGAGCAAAAAGAAAACCGCCGAAGTTTGCTTTTCAGGCTTTTTTTAGCGGTGATTTCGGCAATAATAACTTTTGTTTTCGGGCGGCTGTTATATTTGCTGTTTTCGTAAGGCTGGTTTTTTAAAAGTCAGGCTATAAGTCTGTTATCGGCACTTTCGCAGTATAAATAAGGTTTTTGACAAAAAAACGCAGAAGTGTGCCTATAAGTCGGTTATCGGCACTTTCGGCTAAAACGATACGATTAAATAACATGCTAAAAAAGCAATAACTTAAAAGGAAAAATCGCACGGCTAAACATCAGCAAAATTAAGGCGACGATAAATATGGAAGACAGAAAATTCGTAATACATTCAAAATTCAAGCCCACGGGCGATCAGCCGCAAGCGATAGAAAAACTGACCGAAGGATTTTTAGACGGACTAAGAGAGCAGGTTTTGCTGGGCGTAACGGGCAGCGGCAAAACGTTTACTATGGCTAACGTAATACAAAATCTGCAACGTCCGGCGCTCGTTATAGCGCACAACAAAACTCTGGCGGCGCAACTTTGCAACGAACTGCGCGAATTTTTTCCCGAAAACAGAGTTGAATATTTCGTTAGTTACTACGACTATTATCAGCCCGAATCATATATTCCGCAAACGGATACTTACATCGAAAAAGACCTTTCGATAAACGACGAAATAGATAAACTTCGCCACAGCGCGACTTTTGCTTTGCACGAGCGGCGCGACGTAATAGTGGTCGCTTCGGTTTCGTGTATTTACGGTTTGGGCGCGCCCGAAGAATATTACAATCTGGCGATATCGCTAAGACCGGGGCAAAAACTCGACCGCGACGTGTTTATGCGCAAACTCGTTTCTATTCAATACGAACGCAAGGATATCGATTTTCAGCGTTCGTCTTTTCGCGTTCATGGCGACGTGGTTGAGGTTTTTCCGTCGTCGAACTCGGAAATAGTTTTGCGCGTAGAATTTTTCGGCGACGAAATAGACAGAATTTGCGAAACCGACTTCGTTACGGGAAAAATCATATCCGAACTTAAACACGCGGTTATTTTCCCCGCGAGCCACTACGCCGTTTCGGGCGGTACCATGGGCAAGGCGCTTAAACAAATCGAAGCGGATATGACAGAAGAAGTTGCCGAACTCGAGCGTGACGGAAAACTTTTAGAAGCCCAAAGGCTTAAACAGCGCACTTCTTACGATTTGGAGATGATGAGCGAAATAGGCTATTGCAGCGGAGTTGAAAATTACAGCAGATATTTCGACGGGCGAAGCCCCGGTCAGCCGCCTTTTACGCTTTTAGACTATTTTCCCGACGATTTTATCTTGTTTATCGACGAAAGCCACATGACGATTCCGCAAATTCGCGCGATGTATAACGGCGACCGTTCACGCAAAAAAAATCTCGTCGATTTCGGGTTCAGGCTTAAATCGGCTTACGATAACCGCCCCCTTACGTTCGACGAATTCGACGCGCGCGTCGGGCAGATGGTGTGCATTTCGGCAACCCCCGCCGAATACGAACTTAAACATGCGGGGCAGGTCGTAGAACAGATTATACGCCCCACGGGGCTTATCGATCCGCCCGTAGAAATAAGGAAAACCCGCGGACAAATCGACGATTTGCTCGGCGAAATTAACAACGTGGTTGCAAGCGGCGGGCGTATTCTTATAACAACTTTAACCAAAAAAATGGCAGAAAGCCTTACCGATTATTTAAAAGAGCAGGGCAAAAAGGTGCGTTATATGCACTCGGATATCGATACGCTCGAACGAGTAGAAATAATAAGCGAACTTCGCCGCGGAGATATTGACGTGCTGGTGGGCATAAACCTTTTGCGCGAAGGGCTGGATATCCCCGAAGTTAAACTCGTAGCCATACTCGACGCCGATAAAGAAGGCTTTTTGCGTTCGGACACGGCGCTCGTTCAGACTATAGGCAGAACGGCGCGTAACAGCGAAGGGCGGGTTATTATGTATGCCGACAACGTTACGCAAAGCATGCAGCGTGCCATAAACGAAACAAACCGTCGCCGCGAACTTCAAAGCGAATATAACCGCGTTCACGGAATTACCCCCAAAACCATTATAAAACCTATTTCGAACAGTCTTGAAATTACCAAAAAAGTCGACCGCACCAAAGACGTTGCGAAAAAAGACATACCGGACGAAATAGAAAAATTAAAAGCGCTTATGAAAGTTGCTCAAAACAATTTAGACTTCGAAAAGTGTATCGAAATACGCGATACCATAGCAAAATTAAAGATGAAAATGCGCGGGTAAACCTATACGAAAACGAATAAAACAAACGCATAGAAAAAAGTAAACGGATAAAAACTCAAAACAAAAACGTAAAAAGCATAAAAATGATTGACTATATAAAAATTACGGGAGCAAAAGAGAATAACCTGAAAAACGTCGACGTAACCATTCCTCGCGATAAACTCGTGGTGTTCACGGGCGTTTCGGGAAGCGGTAAATCGACTCTCGCGTTCGACACGATTTTTGCCGAAGGGCAGCGCAGATACGTCGAGAGTCTGTCGAGTTACGCGCGTATGTTTTTGGGGCAGATGCAAAAACCCGACGTAGAAAAAATCGAAGGGCTTTCGCCCGCCATATCCATCGACCAGAAAACAACGAACAACAACCCGCGCTCGACCGTAGGCACGGTTACCGAAATTTACGATTATTTCAGACTTTTGTTCGCGCGCGCGGGCGTTCCGCATTGCCCCGAATGCGGCAGAGAAATAAAACGCCAGACAGTAGACGAAATTTGCGATAAAGTTATGGCTATGCCGGAAGGTAGCCGAATTTTCGTGAATGCGCCCGTTGCAAGAGGTAAAAAGGGCGAGTTTAAAAAGGAACTCGAATCGTTCAGGCGCAGCGGTTACGTCCGCGTGGATATAGACGGCGTAACTTACGAACTTTCGGAAGAAATAAAACTCGAAAAAAACATAAAGCACGACATAAGCGTTGTTATCGACAGGCTTATAGTTAAAGACGGAATTCAAAAACGCCTTTCGGACAGTTTGGAAACGGCGATAAAACTCGGCAACGGGCTTGTTATAATTAAGTGCGGCGACGAACAAACGCTGTTTTCGACTAAATACGCTTGCCCCGATTGCGGCGTAAGCGTCGAAGAAATCGAACC
>JAXEDY010000006.1:0-9723 GCA_034104345.1 Christensenellaceae bacterium
TTTCGACATAAATAAATTAATAAGTCAAAAAAAATGCCTTAAAAGCTCGGTTAAAAATTCGATTTGTTATTGTTTGATGAAATGCGACAATAAACAATATCTGTTAAGACTGGGGCAATTTAAGGAAAATGAAGAATTTAAAATTATAAAAATTTGGGAACTTATACGTTAAAAAATAAAAATACAAAGGAGAAAACTGATGAAAAAGTATTTTAAGAAAATATTATTTGTTTGTTTACTATGCACCTTTACACTCTGTTTGTTTGTTGGCGGAAAACGTTAAAGGTTAAAGCGGATGAAACTTACAACTTCGCAAACATCACCGAAGAAGAAAGTTTAGACTTTTTAGTCGAGCATAATATTGAAATCCCTGCTATTTTCAATGGAGATAGAGAAAGAATCGGAAAATTTACACAAAAGGCTATTAAGTTGGTTTATGAAAACACTTCTTACGAATTTGTTTATAACTATGATAAAACGTTGAACTTTGCAAACGATATAAAGCAAGCCGTTTTGCCATATTTAAACGAACAAAATATATCAATTCAAAGTTGTGTTCCGTATTCCTTATAGAAATGGGACTTTCCGAAATTATGTCGAATCGCATAATAACGGCAAACGGAAGTTATATTTTGCCTAGCGGAATAATAGTTTTATCCGCCGCCGATTATCAGGGCTATTTAAACGGAACGTTTGTAATTCCGCATTGCCACGATATTGCCGCGTAAAACCAAAACTTTCCGACCTACTTATGATATTTGATATATTTAAACTAAACAAGTGCATTAGTGCATTTTTTAAATCAAGGCGATAAAAATCGAGCGATATATTCGCCGAAAAACGCAAAATAAAAATTAAAATAAGCAAAACTTTAAAAACGGGATTAAAAGCCTTGTCAAAAGGTGGCGGGATATGGTATATTTTTATATCATATCCCTTTTTTTGTTAAAATATAAACGTGAAAAAGGGGAATAAATAATGATAAGGAGCGCGGTTTCGGCGGATATAAAATTATATGAGCGATTTTGAAACTTTAAACGACGAAAAATTAAATATTTCTGCCGACGACGGCGTTGCCGCCGCAAATTTAAGCGCGGACCTTTTCGATGACGAAAAACAACGCGAACGCGACGCGTTTTTTACTTTACCGCCTTCTTACGTTAACAAATACAACTTAAACCGAGGCGATTTTCCGCCGTTTTCGCCCGAAGACGCGCTTTTTAAATGCCGCCGCGATTTGGGCAGGGTAGACGTCGAATATATCGCTTCGCTGTGCTTAATGTCGCTTAAAGACGTAATTTTACAGTTAGAAGGCAAAATTTACCGCGATTGCTCGCTTGGGTATAGCGAATTTTATAAAGGATTCGTTACCGCCGAAGAATATTTTTCGGGCGACCTTGCGTTAAAATATTCGTGCGCCCAAGCCGAAAACAAAAAGTTCGGCGGCGTTTTCAATCAGAATTTAAAAGCGCTTAAAGCGGTTATGCCTCCGCGCCCTGCGCCCGAAAAAGTTTATTTCGGTTTGGGTTCGCCATGGATTCCTCCCGAATACGTTGCCGATTTCGTGCAATATCTTTATCGCATTTCGCTCGTTAGAAACAAGCGCATTTGCGAAGTTTATTACGAGCAAGCAATTCATCGCTACGTAGTAATTTTAAACGTAGACGTGCGTTCTACGGTTTTGGCAGTTAAAACTTACGGCACCGAGCGCATGGACATGTTTAAAATTTTAGATAAAACTTTAAACCACGACCAGATTCATATCACCGACCTTTTGGAAGAAGACGGGCGCATAGTACGCAGGCTTAACCGCGAGCAGACTTTGCTTGCCGAAGAAAAACGCACTCGGCTTAAAAACGCATTTTCGCATTGGATGAGCGAACTTCCGCCCGAAAAAAAGGAAGGGCTTTACGATATTTTTTATAATCGCTTCGTGTGCGTTAAAAACCGCATATACAATGGCGATTATCTCGATTTTTCGGATATGTGCGGCGCAAAACTTTACGGCTATCAGAAAGACGCCGTCGCGCGTATTATCGAAAGCAAAAACACGCTGCTCGCGCACGACGTCGGGGCGGGCAAAACTTTTGTTATGATTGCCGCGGGGCATGTAATGCGCAAAACCGGCATCGCAAAAAAAAGCATGTTTGTGGTGCCTAATTCGATACTCGCGCAGTGGAAAAACGATTATAATTTACTTTATCCCGACGCGAACGTTCTTGCCGTCGGGCCCGAAGATTTTACGCCATTGAAGCGCGAAGAAACGATGCGGAAAATGCTCGGCGATTACGAGGCGATTATTATCCCTTACAGTTCGTTCGAGCTTATTCCGCCCGATTATAACGGAGCGATAGAAGAAATCCGCGATAAAATTTCGGTTTTGGAAAGCGCGGTTAAAGATAATCAGAAGCGAATGCAAAAGGCGCGCGTTAAAATTAACACGCTGCTTTTAAAAGAAGAAGAACATCTTAAAAAACAAGCCGAAATTTACCGCGCGAAAAAGGCGGAAAACGGCGAACAATTGACCTTTGGCGACCTGAAAATAAACGCGCTGTTTATCGACGAAGCGCACAACTATAAAAACTTGCCGCTCGAAAGCAATATGGGGCAGATCAAAGGCTTAAATTCGGAAGGCAGCGAAAAATGTGCCGACGCATACTTAAAAACCCGCACCGTATTAAAGCAAAACGGCGGCAGGGGGCTAGTTTTCGCCACCGGAACCCCGGTTACCAACTCGGTTGCCGACGTGTTTACCATGCAAAAGTATTTAAGCGAAGATATGCTCGCTTCGGCAGACGTCGATTCGTTCGATAACTGGGCGGGAACTTTCGGCGAAATAACGCGCGATTACGAAATCGACGTCGATACCGAAAGTTACAGGCTTACCGCGCGTTTTAACAAATTCAATAACTTAGAGCAACTTTCTAAACGCCTTAACTTAATTACCGATTTTCACGTTTGCGAACGCGACGGGCTTCCGCGGCTCGACAGCGTTGAAACCGTTTTAGTTAAAAAAAGTGAAGATCAACGTGTTTTGCTTGCCGAGATTTCGGACCGCGTTGAAAAAATACGGGCAGGGCAGGTTGACAGAAAAACCGATAACCTTTTAAAGGTTACAACCGACGGGCGAAAAATCGCGCTCGACGTGCGGCTTGTCGCAACCGATAACAACTTCGCCGCATATGCGGATCCAGGTAACAAAATCCCTGCATGCGCGCAAAAAATCATTGAAACGGGCAAAAAATTCAAGGGCACCGCGCAACTCGTGTTCTGCGACATCGGCACGCCCAAAAACAAATTCAACGTTTACGACGAACTTAAAAAAATGCTTATCGCGGGCGGAATTAAGCCCGAAGCTATTGCTTTCGTGCACGACGGCAACACCGAAAAACAGCGCGAAAAGATTTTCGACCTTGTAAATTCGGGCGAAATAAGCGTGCTTATCGGTTCGACTTTTAAACTCGGCACGGGCGTTAACGTTCAGCGCCGACTTATTGCCGTGCATCATCTCGACGTGCCGTGGCGCCCCAGCGATATGGTTCAGCGCGAAGGGCGGCTTATCCGTCAGGGCAACACCAACGAAAAAGTTTATATTTTCCGCTACGTTACCGAAGGCAGTTTCGACGCGTATTCGTGGCAACTACTCGAAAACAAACAGCGTTTTATAACCGACTTGATGTGCGGCACCGCGAAAGATTCCGACGAGCGCCAACTTGCCGATTCTGTTTTGAGTTACGCCGAAGTAAAAGCGCTTGCAGTGGGTAATCCGCTCGTTAAAAAGCGCGTTGAAACCTTTAACGAACTTATGCGTTACAAAACGTTATCGCGCGAAAGCGACGCAAAGCGCCGCGAACTTAACGAAATGCGGCTTGAACTTCCCGCAAAAATATCCGCGCTTAAAACGCGTTTGTCGCTTGTCCGCGCCGACGCACGGGCTTACGAAAAAAATCCCGAAATGCCCGATAGCGGACTTATAGCCCCACTTATTACGAAAGCGACGGCTGAAAACATTCTTAACAACACCGAAAGTTATATCTGCGACGTAAACGCTTTTAAACTTTTCGTGCCGTCGGGGTTCAACCGTTTGCGCCCTTATCTTGTACTTAAAGGTAACGCTCGTTATACCGTCGATATAGTTACTTTCGGCACGGGCGCTTACACAAAGATAGAAAACTTTATTAAAAAGTTGCGCGATCAGGCAAAGGAGTTGGCCGAAAACGTAGCCAAACTCGAAATGCAGTTAAATCAAACCGAAACAGAACTTGCCAAAAAAGACGAATATGCCGATATTTTGGCGGACCTTACGCAAAGACTTTCCGAAATAGATAAAGAATTGGGCATTTAATTTTGTATAATCATATTGAAAGGCATAGAGAAACCGCCGCGAACCGATTTTCGTTCGCGGCGGTTTTTTGCGCCGATACAAAAAGAAAAGTAGGTGGGCCATCGGTTTCACGCAATCTTCGCAGAAAACAAAACGAAAACATAAAAACGTCCGCCTATAGGTCGATAAGCGGCATTTTCGCTATAATTTCTGCTTGTTCGTTAATTAAAGAATCTTTAATAATTATTATGCATTTTAATATTTTTTGCCTAATAATTTATAAACCAACGTAAATTTGTTTGACATTTTTAAGGATATTATTTAAAATCAAATTAAGTAATGGGCTATCAGAAGAAGGTTTAAAGATAAAAAACAGTAACTAAAAAATGAAAAATAAAAAGGACGTTTAATGAACGAAAGATCGATTAAAAAAAACGGCGGAAAGGTGGCCGTTATAACGGGTGCGAGTTCGGGAATAGGCAAAGCGACCGCCGAATATCTTGCAAAGCGCGGTTTTAAGGTTTTCGGGCTTGCCCGCCGCGAAATAAAAAACGATTATATAAACGGCGTTTTATGCGACGTTACCGACGGTGCTCGCGTAAGTCGGGTTTTAAGCGATATTTTTGCGGAGAACGGAAGAATTGATTGCTTTATAAATAACGCCGGAATGGGGATTTCGGGTGCGGTAGAGCAAATTACGCAAGCCGAAAGCGATAAATTATATAATCTTAATTTTCGCGCGGTAGCCGAATGTTCGCGCCTTGTGCTTCCTTATTTGAAGCAAAGTAAAGGCGTTTTAATAAACATAAGTTCGATTGCGGCAATAATCCCCATACCTTTTCAAACGGCATATTCTGCCTCGAAAGCGGCAATAAATTCGTTCACGCAGGCACTAAGGCTTGAAGTTAAGCCTTTCGGAGTGAGGGTTGCGGCGATAATGCCGGGAGATACGAAAACCGGTTTTACCGACGCACGCAAAAAAATCGGCAACGAAACGGTAAATAAAAGCGCAAATCAAATCTCGGATAAAATTGGGGATAAAAATACCGAAAACCGCAAAACCATCGATATCGGCTGCAATAATTGCGACGATTATTCGGCAAGGCTTAACCGTTCGGTCGAAAAAATGGAAAAAGACGAACGCGGCGGCAAAAGCCCCGAAAGCGTTGCGAAAGTCGTTTATAAAACCATAAACAAAAAAAATCCGCCCGCGCTTAAAGCGGTTGGATTCTCGTATAAACTCGTGGCGTTTTTAAGCAAAATTTTGCCCAACCGTTTTATGCTTTATATCGTAAGCAAACTTTACGGCTGAGAAATACGACAGGGAAATACGGCGAAGATATACGGCTGATATAATATATCTGTTTTCGGTTGAGTTATCAAAAATTAAAGCGCAAAAATTATAAAAAGGAGGGTAAAAATGGATTTATTCGAAAAATGTTATAAAAACGACAAAGTAAAACAGGCAAAACAAAGCGGAGTTTATCCTTATTTTTCGGTTCTTACCACCGGGCAGGACACGGAAGTTGTGCTTGGCGGAGTAAAAACGGTTATGATCGGATCGAACAATTATCTCGGACTTACCGGCAACGAAGAAGTTATCGCCGCCGGAGTAAACGCGCTTAAAAAATACGGCAGCGGTTGTTCGGGTTCGCGGTTTTTAAACGGCACGCTCGATATTCACGTTAAGTTAGAAGAAGAACTCGCCGAGTTTTTGCATAAAGAGGCGGTGGTTACGTTCGGTACGGGGTTCCAGTCGAATCTGGCGATAATAAGCGCGATTTGCGGCAGAAACGATTACATTTTGTGCGACCGCGAAAACCACGCAAGTATTTACGACGGTTGCAGATTAAGTTATGCAAAAATGCTCAGATATAAACACGGCGACATGCAGGATTTAGAGCGGATTTTAAAGTCGCTCGATTTAACTTCGGCGGGCGTTTTAATAGTGACCGACGGCGTTTTTTCGATGAGCGGCGAAATTTGCAAACTTCCCGAAATTGTGGGTTTGGCCAAGAAATACGGCGCGCGCGTTATGGTCGACGACGCTCACGGACTGGGCGTTCTGGGCGAACATGGCCGCGGAACTGCAGAACGTTTCGGGCTTGAAAACGAAGTTGATATTTATATGGGCACTTTTTCAAAGTCGCTTGCAAGTTTGGGCGGGTATATGGCTGCCGATAAAGAAGTCGTCGAATTCGTTCGGCACGCTTCGCGCCCCTTCATTTTCAGCGCAAGCATTACGCCTGCTTCGATTGAATGTGCGCGCGCTTCGCTAAAAATTTTGCGCGAACATCCCGAACGCATTAAGGCGTTAAAAGATATAAGCGCTTATATGCGTTCGCTTTTAAAAGGCTACGGAATAAAAATCATCGACGCCGAAACGCCTATTATTCCGATTTATACATACGACGATTTAACCACGTTTAAAGTTTGCGTGGAACTTCAGAAACGCGGAGTTTACGTTAATCCCGTGGTGTCGCCCGCCGTTCCCGAAGGGCAAAGCATGCTCCGCACCAGTTATACGGCAACGCACACCAAAGAACAAATGGATTATGCCGCGAAAAAAATTGCCGAAGTGCTTAAAGAATTCGGCGTGATTTAAGGTTTTGTGCGGCGCGAAAAATTTTGTTTTTTTGTTGCAAAACCCGCGTCGTTTTATTTTAAAATTTTATCGTAAAAAATAAAAAGTCCGCCTATAAGTCGATTATCGGGTGTTTCGGGCGGGTTTTTGTTTAATAATATCGTGTTGTCGTTGGGCGATTGTTCGTGATTTTATTACTTTAACGTTTTTTCAAGTTCATAAACTGCGGCGCGCATTTCGGGCACAAAATCCAAATACCACAGTTTTGTTTCTTCGATATATCTGCGCTTAAAATCGTTCGGCGTGTTACCTGCGCTTTCGATGTTGTTAAGCCTGTCGGCACCTTTAACGGCGTAAGCAATCGGG
This sequence comes from Christensenellaceae bacterium, assembly GCA_034104345.1. GTDB lineage: Bacteria > Bacillota > Clostridia > Christensenellales > Borkfalkiaceae > HGM11416. The sequence continues at coordinate 7,275 of JAXEDY010000006.1, forward strand.
TTTTGTTTAATCGCTTCAACATACTCTTTCATAATGTAACCCTGCTTTTTTGTAAGAAGTTTTACAGCCTGTAAAACGTTTTTTCCGCCTATTTGTTCTATGTCGCTCTCCGTAGCGGAGGTGTCTTCCAAAAGATCGTGAAAAAGGGCGGTTATAATGTAATCGTCGCCAAAACCGCGGTTATATAAATTTTCGGCAACGGCAAGCGGGTGAACGATATAGGGCGTTAAGCCGTCTTTTCGGGTCTGCCCAAAGTGCATTTTTGTTGCGTATTCTTTTGCCTTTTTAATTTTTTCCGCATTGATTTTTTGATTTTGTTGCATTTTAATTTTTTTTGCTGTGGTTAACGTTAATTGCGCGTTTGCTTATATGAGCAATCGTCGATATGGCAAAGCGCCGTCTTTTTGAAATTCAACAACGCAATTATAACATAAAAACGGCATATTTACAAATCGATATTTACAAAAAATTAAAAATCGTACTTCGCGCACACGAAAAAATTAAATTGGCATAAAAAATCGTTGCAAAATCGCGCGGTGTTTGCTATAATACTTTAGCATATTGCGTGCGGACTATGAGCGAAATTGCCGTTTTAGGCGTAAAAATGTCGCGGCAGCGCAAGGCACAATGAGTTTTTTAAGAGTTATGTTTAAACGAAAGCGTTTAAAACTCTCTCTTTCGCCAAAAGTTCGGCGTGTAAAAATAGAACTAAAAATAAGCGGGTGTGGCGAAATTGGCAGACGCGTAAGATTCAGGTTCTTATGACGGCGACGTCGTGCAGGTTCAAGTCCTGTCACCCGCACCAAGTCTTAATAGGTTGAACTTTTTCTTTTTTAGGAAGATGTTCGGCCTATTTTGTTTTATAGAAGAATTTGAGTCTTTTAACGGATAAATTCGCTTTTTAAAAAAGAAAAGGCAGACGAGAGAAAATCCCGCCTGCCTTTGCCGTTTTATAAAAGTTCGGCAAACTTTTAGTCTTGCTTCTGCATTATTCCGGAGAGCCAGGTTCCGTTGTCGTCAGCGGAACTGTTTCTACGTTTAGATTTTTTATTTAGTTGTAATACGGCTTTTTCAGCCTTGTTCGCTTGCCATACGGCATAATCTTTTCGTCCCTCCTCGGACGAAAGATATTCTCTGATTGCGGGCAACAACACCCGCGCCAACGATTCCAATTGAGAATCGGAAACACCTGAATTGTTTTCTTTCTCTTTGCGTTTTCTCGTGATTTTCCCCTCCAGGCAGTTATTCGTTTAATCTTGTGTTTTTCATTTTTGATGGCTCCTTTTCTAAATTTTTCTCAGCCTCGCATGAATGCGAATTGCGAAACCGGTCGGGCTTACTTTTCTTGTTTTATTACTGTTGGCTTTTAATTTCGCTCTTATAAAATGCCGACTCTTACGTTTCGTTCGGTAAATTTTTATCGGTTATTTACCGTTAAAATTGTTGTTTGCGTGGATTCTTTTACGATTCCGTTCTTGTTCCTGTCTTACGTTTGCGGCTTGTTTTGCGACGGTGAGTTCTTCTGGAGCATATTCGAGTAATTTTTCCAAAAGTTTTACCGCGCCTTCGTTTGTTGTCGCCGTTTTTTCTTTCCGTTTCAGTTCGTCATACAAATCGCCGTTATCCTTGGCAAGAATACCGTTTTTCTTTTCGAGTTCGCTGTTTTTCATTCTTAAAGCGATGATTTCCGTTTCCTTTTTCTTTCCCGAAAAGGGGATCTTTTCAGATCTTGCAGATTCGTAACTTTCAAGCAATTCTTTCACGGGTTTTGCCGCGGTTTGCGCTTCTTCCGCTTCGCGAATCTTCGCTTCGGCGGCTTCGGTCATCTTTTTCGTTTGTAAGCAACCGTATCCAAATGTTTTGCCGTACTTCCTTCTTTTCCGCGTTCCAAACTGTATTTCTTTCCGACGGCTTCGTAAAAATCCGTCTGCAAATCGCGTAATGCGGTTCGGTCGAAAAGTTCTTTCGCGCACAATCTGCCGTCCGTTACAGGCATAAGATTTAAATGTAAATGCGGCGTGCTTTCGTCTAAATGAACGACTGCAGATATAACGTTTTCTTTTCCGTACCGTTCAGAGAAAAACTCTGCGCAATCGGCAAAAAACTGTTTCTGTTGTTCTGCCGTAATTCGGTCGAAGAACTCTTTATCCGAACCTAAAATAAACGACGTAATAAGTACCGCGTCGTCTTTGATTTTTCGTTTAGGCGAAAGTCGTTTAATTCGTTCGTCGATAAACGAAAGATACTTTTTCTCATACGGCATTGTGTGGTAATTCAGATACGTTTTCGACTTGTCGATTTGCGGATTTCGCGATGACTTATAATTCTCGTCGCGTTCGTTTTCCCGTTCGATTCCGACAATGTCGGCACGTTTATATTTTTCCATATGGCATACTAAATACGACGTAATTCATCACCTCCGTGGGTATTAAAATTTCTATCGGTAAGC
>JAXEDY010000019.1:0-141267 GCA_034104345.1 Christensenellaceae bacterium
GAAGAACGATTACACCGTTTTCGTTATCGGGGCGGTAACGTTTTAAGGTTACTTCATTATCCACAAGAGCGACTACAATATCGTTGTAATTTGCTTCTTCTTGCTGTCGAACGAGAACAAGATCTCCGTCGTTTATCCCGGTGTCTATCATCGAATTACCGCTTGCCGTAAGCAAAAAACACTTTTTCGCGTTTCCTACAAACGATGCCGGAAGCCGAACGTATCCGTCTATACACTCATACTCTTCGGAAAGCGGACCGCAAGGAACATATCCGAGTTTTGCTACCGATACGGTTCTTTCCGTTCTCGATTGTTCGATAGATTCGTATCCGTATTCTCCCCTCGCTAAAATTCCTTGCTCCACCATATACTCCAAGTATCTTTGCACTGAACTTTTTCCAACGTCCAACGCCTCGGCAATATCGCGGATGGTAGGCATTCTCCCCCTTCTGTCGATTTGCTCTTCGATATACAACTTAATTCTGTGCACTAACTCATTGTCTTTCGTTCTCATTTTGTGATGGCCCTCACTTTTATCTATTCGGGACACTTGTCCCTGATAGCAAAATTATTATAATTCATTCTGAAAATATTGTCAAGGGTATTTTAGGCATAAAAATAGGGGTGTGCAATAACGCGCACACCCCACTAAAAAAGTTGACAGTATTCTATTGACAAACTTACAAATATAACCCTATCCCTTTCGATTTCGATGAGTTTATTTTAGTCAACTATATTTTCATTCTTAAATAGTGGGCAATTAAAAAAATCAACAATATCTATTCCCAACCCTTGGCACAACTCAAATAGAATACGAATGTTCACCGCTGTATTACGCTTTTTCTTAATATCCGCTATTGTTGTTTGATTTACTCCGGTTAGCATAGAAAGGCGATAGGCTGTCAAATGCTTTTCTTCCATCAGTTCCGTTAACCGAGTCGATAATGCTTCAGCTATTGTCACGCCTTAACCTCCCTTACTAAACTTTAACTTAGTATTAGTATAGCCTTTTTATTTTAAAATTTACTGGGCGAATGTTTAGTATTGCTTGATTTTCGCCCTGTATTTTGATATAATTTTGACCGTGAGGGTTTACTGTTATGAAGACTTTATGCGTGACTGGACATAGACCGGCAAGGTTGCCTTGGAAATATAAAAAAGAAGGTCCCGAATACGATGAGTATTGCGAGTCCCTCGGATGTTATATAGATGATTGTATTCGCCACGGCCACACACATTTTATTTCAGGTATGGCGCTCGGCGTAGATATGGACTTTGCTGAAACCGTACTTGATTTCAGAGAGAAATACGGCTTTCCTATTTCTTTGGAATGCGCTATCCCCTGCCCGAATCAAACTTTAAAATGGACTTCAATAGAAGTGGCTCGTTATAATAACATTCTCGAAAAAGCCGATAAAATCACAATGGTAAGTGATCATTATTTCTCAGCTTGTATGCTTGTGCGTAACAGATATATGGTTGAGCATTCCGATACCGTCCTTGCCGTCTGGAACGGCGAAGAAACCGGCGGCACATGGCAAACGATCAAATACGCTCGTTCCAAAAACAAGAAAATCGATATAATTCATGTTGATAAAATTTAAGTTATATACCTAAAAAAATTTCAACGTAAAAGTGAGCAGATTCTCTATTATTTGACACAACCACTTATTTTTCTTCCAAAATCAACGAATTTGAAAGGCAATTTTTCTTCTTCCATCATTACAACTACCTCTCATACCATATTCAAAGGCATGGGAAACGAAGAAGTTAATATTCAGTTTTCATATATTCTCTTCATTTTTTCAAGATATGTCTTTATATTCTCTACAACATTTTTAGGAGAAAGCATTTTAAGTTTATCTCCGAACGAACAGCACCAACCTAAAAATGTAGGGCTAACCTGTACCTCGGCTTTGAAAGAAACCATATCATCATTCAACGAACTCAACGTAATATTATCGCCGAAAACGTCGAATATCACATCCAAAAGACACTTATCGGCTTGAAATTCAACTTCCTGCGTTTCACCTTGAAACATTCCGAAAATAGTCTTTTTATGGTGTTTCAGATCAATCGGCTCGCCGTTATAAGGTTCTTTTCGCTGATCTTCCACCATTTCCACTCTGTCCATACGATCGATTCGGAAATGCACGACTCCGGGGTGCTTTCCGTAATAAGCTATCAAATAATAATTATCATCATCGAATATGGTTGCAAGCGGATTTACGAAATAACGCTTGTGGTCTTTACGATACACACGCTCGTGCTTTTCATTAAAATCAAAATACTCGAATGAAACCTTTTTGTTGTTCTCTATCGCCGAATTGATCTCGCTTATCGCGTAAAAAATATTCTCATTTGTGCTTTTCGTCGTATTAAACCGCACAATATTACTTTGCAGAAGTTCGGCGCGATGGCTACCACCGAGATCGGCAATTTTGTCGAGCAGAACTTCGGTTTTACTCGGCGTAACAAAGCTTGCCGCTTGCACCGCATCCATAAGAATACGAAGTTCGGGAACGTCGAAACTTCTATCTGCAACACAATAACAGTTCGGCTTCCCCGGGGACTTTTCACAAAGAACCTCATATCCGAAATTATTCAGCACCTCTATATCCTTATATAAAGTGCGGCGGTCGCAAGCAATGCCCATATCGGCAAGTTTATCGATTAACTCCGTCGTCCCGATGTAATGGTCTTCGTCGGAGTCCTGCCGTAATATTTCCAGCAATTTTAAGAGTTTGATTTTATAAGCGTTTTCTTGCTTCATCGGCTTTTACCTATACTTCTCGCATTTTACATTAAAATTATACCATATCTGACTACTTTTGTAAAGAACAAGGTATACAAGAAAACAGACACCTTTAAAATAGGTTCTATAATAAATGTTGTGGTCAAAGAATGATATGCACCCCAAATATTAGACAAACTTTTGGAGGTGTATATTTTTATGAAAGGAAGGAAAAGAACAAACAAAAAATACTCGCCAGAATTCAAAATATCTGTTATAATGGATATGCGAGAACATCATTTGAGCTACGGTGAAACAATGCGAAAATATTTTCCGCATTTAGCCCCTCGAGGCATTGGCTTTCTGAAACAGTGGGAACGCATATATTTAGAAGAAGGAGAGGCAGGCTTTTACGTAGAAAGGCGTGGCAGAACAACAAAGATGGATAATCCCAAGAAAGGCAGACCGAGAAAGAAACCATTAGATAAGCAGGTAGAAAATGACTTAATTGCAGAGCTGCAAAAATTAAAAGAAGAAAATCAATATTTAAGATCTGTATAAGATTTTGCCTTGCGTAGTCCTTATTCCCGTCCTGAAATGCGTAATACCCGCATAGCATCTGATTTCTGCTGTCCATCGTATATAACGCCTGTTCTCGCCAAGGATAATCTTCGTAATGCTCGTGCATACAGCATTTTAAAGTGTAAACGCTCGTATCGTATATTCTTTGGGTAAGTTCATCGGAAAATACTTTCTCTTTTATTTCTACGGTATATTCTACGGGGCGTATGCCTATATAGTTTATCTTTATTTCGCTCTCGCCGAATATCTCTATATATCTTCCCGCTATTCTGCGTAAAGAGTTTAAGTATTTATTCTCTCCGCGCTTTGCGATCATCTCTACGCTGAAATCTCTGTCGCCTATTATTCTTCTGACGTTTCCGTCCGTCAAATGTTCGCCGTAAGCGATCAATAGTTTTTGGATTTCCTGACTTTTTATATCTATATCCAAAAATCCCGCGACTTCTTTGCCCATATCTATTATTACGGAGTTCTCTTTTTTTATTACGTTTATGGGCAGTCTGTCTCCTAAAACGAGACTTTTTATGTTTCGTTTATGCAGGTCGTAGATTTTATCTGCTTCCACGCTTTTAGAATATTCGCTCAAAACCACGGTATTGTCATATAAAAAACTTTGACCGAGTTGACGTGTTATAGTTTTACAATAACCGTTTTTATATTCATTCATTACTCTTGACAGAGTTTTTCCGTTACTATACGCAACTGTTTCCCCGTTGGATACTATTTCAAAGATTACGCCCGCTTTGTCGTTTATATACGTCTGACTGTCTACCCCTAAATGCCATACGACGATTTTTACTTCGTTTTCTTTTTTGCAATACTCCGTTATGTCTATTTCATCGTAAAATTTATACCATGGATGATCCGCACGCGGAAAAGGCGACGAGTGTTCCGTTTATATAAACGGAATATATCCCGTCGCATGCGATCTTGAGCGTCGTTTTTTTGTATTCCTCGCAATGAAAACTTACAAGAAACTCTCCGTATTCGTCACTATTATCTTTATTATTCGTCCATATCCATTTCGCGATTGTATCCATTAATTCTACCTAACATCTTCCTGTTTTAATTCGTAATTAATCTTTCATAACATTTTTTACGCATATTTCTGATAGCGCAACGGATATCGCCGCATAGTCGCCTATATTTTCCGAAAGGAGCGCGGGAACTATTTCACACACATTAAAAGCAAAATTAAGGCTTTCTTGTTTCAATACTCTTTCCATAGACGGCAAAAGCAGTTCGTTTGCACGCATATAAACCCCACCTATTACTATTCTTTCTGGATTGAGTATATCTATTAAAACGCTCAAACCTTTTCCGAGCATTTCTCCGCTCTTTTCAAATACTCGAAGCGCTAACTCGTCGCCGCCTTTCGCTTGCTCCGCCAAACGCTTTGTCGTTATTCCTTTTTCAGCGCCCATGCTTTCTGCAAGCCGAGCGATACCGCCGCCGCTGCAAAAACCTTCGAACGAGCCTGTTTTCCCGAATCCGATAGGTCCGTCGTCCGCTAATCTTATGTGTCCTACTTCGCCCGCATTGTCGTTCGTTCCGCTATAGAGTTTTCCGTCGATAATAAGACCTGCGCCGAGTCCCGTTCCCATAGTGATAAACACCATATTCTTCGTTCCCTTGCCCGCTCCGTATTTCCACTCGACAAGAGCGCAGGCGTTCGCATCATTCTGTAAATACGCTTTTATCCCGAACTTGTTTTCAAGATATTCTACTATGTGGAAATCTTCCCAACCGGGGAGATTCGCTACTTTATAAAGTTTGCCTTGCTTGCTGTCGAGCGGTCCGCCGCAACTAATGCCTATCGCCGAAATTTTATTTGCGGTTATAAATTCTCTCGTCTTTTCTTCGAGAGCGGAAAGTGTTTCGTTGGAACTTTTCGTCGTCGGAGTTTCTTTCCTTGAAAGTATGGTTATTTTATCTTCTTCGACTTTTCCCAGCGAAACGGCACACTTAGTGCCACCTATATCGTAGCCTATTACATATTTCATAAAAAAACTCTTATTAAATTATTTAAAAAAATTCCGAACAGACTTCCGCAACTTCGGTAAAATCAGTTCTGCGTTGAGCTAAAAGCCATTGAATTAGATCGGTGTTTCTGTAAGCGTAATCTATACAGTCATTATGACCAAAATCCTCTAAAAGAAGCAATTTAGCACCTATATTATTCAACTTGAGTGCATTAATCATATCTTCAGTATTAAAACACGGAATAACACTATCAAGTTTGCCGTGTACGGCATATATTTTAGTTGTTTTCAATTTTTCTACTCGCCATGTCATGCCACCGCCGGAAACAGGCGCAATTGCGGAAAAATAATTGCTATAAGTTTGTCCCATCATCCATGTCCCGTATCCGCCCATACTTGAACCCGTAATGCATATTCTGTCTGATTTTATTTTAAATTTAACGGCTATTTCGTCTATAAGTTTTTTTACGGACACAACTATATTATCCCATACAAATTCCGTAGGACATTGTGGGCATACTATTACAGCCGGAATCTCTATGCCTTCAGCGATAAGTTTAGGAATACCGTGCCTATATAAATGAGATAAGACATTACCTCTTTCACCTGCCCCGTGAAGATAGCAAATTAACGGCAAATCAGCGTAATCGTCAGGATAAAAAACAAGATAATTCATTGTATTTTTATCGTTTGAAACATACTCAAAAACGTTCATATGCAACTTATTCTCCGAAAAATTCGTTTTCAAGACACATACAATACAAATGGTAAATCGGCAAATGCTTTTCTTGTATGCGATAAGTTTCGGTGTCGTTTACTATAAGATTTATATCGGCAAGGTCTTTCATCTTTCCGCCACCCTTGCCCGTGAGCGCAATGGTAAACGCTTTCTTTACTTTAGCGACTTCCATTGCGAGCGTAACGTTTTCCGCATTGCCCGAAGTGGATATGCCTATAAATATATCGTTTTCGTTTAAGAGTGCGTAGGCTTGTTGCGCAAATACCATTTCAGCGCCGTTGTCGTTCATAACGGCTGTGGATATAGCCTCTGTCCCCGTAAGTGCAACGGCGGGTATGCCGTATTGCAATTTTTCGGCAAGGTGTTCTCCGTCTTTTACTTTACCTATAAACAAATTGCGGTCTTTATCCGAAAGTTTACGGGGAAGGACGAAACCTTTCATAAGTTCGCCGACTATATGTCCGCTGTCCGCCGCACTTCCGCCGTTTCCGCAAACGACCACTTTGCCGCCGCTTTTTATCCTTTCGACAGACTTTTCGACGGCGAGAGTTATCTCTTCGATCAAATATTCCAAGCGGTTCGTTTTAGCAATTTCAATTATAAGTTCTTTCGTTTTAATATTCATTTTGATAATCCCAATATTATATTTGCCATATTAAAGCTAAATCTATTTGTCCAAAACCGTCAAGCACTTCGAGAGCATACGCATCACATGGAACGGTCCTTTGTATGTGTGACCTTTGCACGGCGGCTCGGTCGGCTTTCCGTCGCGACGAAGATATCCGTACCACTCGCCGTATTCCCTGTCCGAAAAATGCGTAAAAGCATAGTCGCACACTTTATCGAATATTACTTTATACTTTTCATCGCCCGTATGCTTATAAAACATCAACGACGCTATCACTGTTTCGTTATGCGGCCACCAGAGTTTCATATCGTGTTCGTATGCCTCAACGGGAAGTCCCAAAACGTCTTTGAAATAGGTTATTCCGCCGTATTCCTTATCCCAGCCTCTTTCGAATGCGTCGTTAAACACCGTTTCCGCAAAAGATATTATGCTTTCGCTCTTTCTCTTCAGCCCTTCTTCGAGCAAGAACCAACTGCACTCTATATCGTGTCCGGGATTTATCACTCTGCAAGGCGAAGAATCGAGTATCACGTCGTCGTTTTCGACTTTCACATTCTCGAACATCGCCTTATATTCGGGCTTATAAAAACATTTTATATCCGCTATCAATCCTGTTATAATATCGTTATAATAACTAAAACGTTCCTTATCCGCGTCGCGCATTATTGACGCGACGTTGAGAAGTATCATGGGATTTGCGAGAGTTTTTAAGTTCCTCGTTTCGGCATAACTCTTCGGCGTTATCTTATACGGGTCTGTCGAAGGGTCTTTATACATACCGTAAACGAAATCGAAATACTTCTTCGCCGCCGAAAGACAAGTTTTATCTCCTGTCGCCATATAGTATTCGGCATTAGCCATTATGTAGAACATTTCACTAAACCAATATCTGCGCTTGCGGAGCGGCTTTCCGTCCCGAGTGACGGTGAAATACATTCTGCCGTCGGTCTTGTCTATGCAATACTTGGTCGCAAAGTCTATGCAACTTTTAGCAAGCTCCAGGTATTAGGGTTTTTTATCTATATTGTTATAGATATACGAATACGTCCAACCGCACCTGCCCTGCATCCACACGCTCTTGTCTTCCGAATAGATTTTACCAGTTCTGTCAAGGCAATTTATAAGTCCGCCGTATTTTTTATCCGCGCCGTATTTAAGCCAGAACGGCACGCACGAGTCAAGCAATTCATCCTTAAATTATTCTTTATAAAAAATTAAATTTTTCTGCATTTTCACATTTGAAATCCTCTTATTTTATTTATGTGTGTAATTTCTCATCAAGATAAAATTTTACTCAATCCCTGTCATAAACACCGCTTTCGTTTCATAATAAGGTATATTTAGTCTTACTCCAGTCTTTTGTCCTATATTTTTAATAACGGTTTAATGATTTTTTCAAGATACTGCGCAAAGCGCATAAATCCGAAATCATTGGGATGAACACCCTCGGTAGTAACTGCGTCCCATTCGTCACCTTTGAAAATCTCACGTCCATCAATATAATAAATGTTTTCGTCCCCCGCTTTTTTTGCTCGCAAATAAGTGCTTTTTATAATTTTGCGACGATTGTCGAACGAGCCCCACGTTTCACCCGCTTTCATTTCATAATAAACGGCATGAAGCGCGGCGCAATGGCTCATAATAACAATCGGCAGATCGGGCTGTTTGTCGCGTATTATCTTATAAAAAGGATAATGCGTTTCTTCGAGCCAGTTTTCGCTCGGTGCATTAGAATCGTATTCAATAACCAACAAACTCATATCGAGTACCGAAACATATTCCGCCATTTCTTTTTCTCCTTTGGCAGAGCCGGAAAATCCGAGATTTATAAAATCCATCGATAAACGCCGTCCGAGTATTGACGGGTAAGTATTCCCGGGTCTTGAAGCGCAACCGCCGTTAGTTATCGAACTGCCGTAAAAAACGATAGGTGGTTCTCTTATATTGTCGTCTGCCATATCTATAATCGCATCTTTTTTTATTCCTATAAAAACTTTTTTAACTCCGTTATATATCGGGAAATAAAGCGTATAATCGGTAAGTTCACCGTAAGTTTTTATCTCGCCAGAATATCCTGCGTCCCATTTTTCCGGAGGTAAAAAAGTTGTAAAATACGTCTCTTTGTCGTTAAATCTTCGATACAAATCAAATCCTGCCAACCCCGAACGCGACATCTGTGCCAAACTACCGATTTGATCGGTTTCGGCTTGTATCGCTATGTATTTTGAATTTGTCTTAAAACAAACTCTGCCACCCGCTGTCCACGTGTTAATATGCGCGACCCCGTCCGATACTTTTTCTGCAATTTCTTGCGGAATACGAACGTATCTCTTCGCATTGTCATCATAAATCACACCTTTTATCTTAAACGGTGGTTCATTCACATCAAACCATACTATGTCCGGTTCGGTTATGTCCGAATTTATCAAAAAATTCTTATCGAATTTATCTATTTGCATTTGATTTTCCTTATTTATAGTAGTTTTTATACAAGACGTTCAGATTCCGCGCAGATGGGTATATAGACTGCGGACTTAAAAAGTGAGAAAATTCAAAAGTTATCATTTTCTTTACAACAGGCTTTACTATTTCTATCTTTTTTCGTAATAAGTCGAAAGGTATGGGATAATACATCCGTCTTACGTCTCTTTCAAAAGTTTCGACGTTCGACCATAGTTCTATTTTATGTTTGTCACATACTTTTTTTATAGCGGTAAAATATTCATACAATTCAGCAAGCGGTGCCGTACCGTCCTGAAAAGCACAATAATCAATATCTTTTCCACATTTTCCCCAAATATAATCCCATTCCTCTGCCATTTGCTCGGGCGAAAATGCGATGTTCGATGTCAATAAAGTCTTAAAAAACGGACTTACAAGAACTTTTTTATCAGGACAAATATCTTTGTAAAGCGCAGCCAGCCCGCCCATAGTTTCTTTCAGATTCAAAGACCTATCGTTCCCTTCGTGCGGTAGATACCAACCGACAAATGACGGATAATCCCCGTAATGCATAACGACTTCTTTTACAAATTCTTTATTCTTCTTAATTTCCGTAGCATAATCACCGTTGTTCCACGACAGATTGCTTATGTATCCGCCGATATAAACTTTCATTTTACGTTTTGCCGATTCTTGTAAGATAAAACCTGCAAAATCGTCGTCTTCCGATTTAAGCGTCGGAAATTTTTCGGACGGATAGATACACTTATCGTCAAACCATCCTCTGATGAATATTATGGTATCAATACCAACTTCTTTCATGTTGTCAAGATCTTCAGCCCATTGCTCTTTCGTCCAATTTGATGACGGGATATCATAAGTTATTTCGTCAATAAAAGTACCTGAAATCGGATAATTATTCATATTTTTTTTCTTTTGTTTTATTATTTATTAAAATCAAAATCGCATTTTAACAAAAATTCTCTTGCCATAAGAGTCGCTCCGACCTGATTCGGATGCACCCTATCCCACGCTATATAAGACGATTATTAAGTCGTATCGCGTTATGTTGTTTGAAAATTGTGATTCATCACGAACTGTGGAGATTAAGAGTTAAAAGCATATTTAGTCGATAAGTAATAATTTTAAATCGTTATAAGACGGGAGTGTCGTTTGATCTTAGCATGGGGACGGCGTTCCCGTCGCATTCTTTCCAGATTTTTTTGCGTATGGAGTAGTAAATAACAATTAAATATATGCCTGAAATAGAATATCCCAGAGTTGTGGCAAGCGAGCGTCCTGTCGTTCCCAGTGCATCGATTAGCCAGAAAGCGCTTATTAAATTACCCGTGGCTTCGGCAGCGCCCGCAAAAAAGGAAAATCTTCCGTAACCGATAGACTCTAAAAAATACCTGACGGTAACAAGCATAGGGAAAAGAATGAATCCTAAACCGTAGTATACCCAATAACTTTTCCCATAAGCAATTATCCGAGCGTCTTCAAATAAATTACTGAAATACCAATTGCCTAAAACAGCGTATAGAAAAGCGCAGACGCATCCGTAGATTAAACCGATTACTACTATAAGATTTAAAAAACTTTTGCAACGTTGTGTTTTTCCGGATGAAAAATTTACAGGGAAGAAGATGTTTGCCGATATAGCCAATGCGCTTAAAGGACCTTGTAGGGGTAAATTGACCGATAATATCATAATGTAATCTGTTGGTAAGCAGGCATTTGTTTTTATTGAAACTATATAATAGCTTCCGTGGCAAAGTACATTGTGTAATACAAGATACGAACTATATTTTAACACCTTTCCAATCAGTTTAAAGTCGGGTAAATAATCTTGTTTTACACCTCTCTTTATTATTCTTTTTTTTCTTAGATTTACTATTGAAAAGAGTATAATAAATATATTTGTAGCGCTCGTAATAAGTCCCGCTCCGATTATGTCGAGTTTAAGAAGAACGAGTATAATAAAACCGACAAGAGTGTTTAAACACTGTGATAACATAAAGGATATTAACAGAGTTATAATATTACTATGCGCATTGCTTATTGTTATCAACATGCTCCCGACGGCGGCTATTATATAACTTGCGATGTACACTATAAAATAAATTCTCGTTTCGGAAAAAAGACTTTCGGGTACTTTGGTGAATTTCAATATGGGTCTATTGAAAATAATAAGAAACAAACTAAATATAACAGTAAAAATCACTACTGCGTAAATGCCGTTCATCGTCGCTTTTATCGAAGTTTCTTTTGAATTGATTTCTTTGGAAAGTTTAATCCATCCTGCGCTGACAATATTGCTTACCAATGCAACAAAAAAATTAAGTATGACGGAAATATATCCTAAAATACTGAAAATGACTTTGCAACTCGAAATGTAAATATCGTTCAGAAGCGAAGTCGTAAAAATACACATTACGGACGATATAAGATAAGGAACCGATAATTTTAGTAACAAAACGGACGGCTTATCGTTCAATATATCGTTTTTGATTTCTAATTTTTTCATATCATTCCACGCATTTTCTTATTCGATATAATTATACTATTTATATGGTTTTGGTCAATATTATTTTTTAATGGGCATATCTCAAAATTAGACAATAGTCTTGCAAGTTCACTTCCTGAATACAACGTTGTTATGAGCATGTTTGGCGTTGGCTCCGTTCTCGGCTCTCAACTGATTGCCGAAATCGGGGACGTTTCCCGTTTTCACAACAAACGCGCTTTGGTTGCTTTTGCCGGTTTGGACGCACCGCCTTTTCAGTCCGGTAATTTTAACGCGCAATCTCGTTCTATTTCCAAGCGTGGCTCTGCTTCTCTCCGCAAAACTTTGTTTCAAGTAATGTCAGTTATCTTACAACAAGCCCCTGCGGACAACGCAGTGTTTCAATTTATGGACAAGAAACGTTTTGAGGGAAAACATTTCTACGTCTATATGACCGCTGCCGCCAACAAGTTTTTGAGAATGTATTATGCTCGCGTGACGGAGCTTCTTAATTCTTTACAAGTCGCTTAACTTTCCTTTATTTAGCCTTTCCCAAGTCAACGCAACTGCGCTGACTTGCTTTTGCTCGCAATCTTTTCGCTTGAAAATTTTTTTGAATTTTCTCGTTTATTTTACTTGACTTTTATTTGCAGGTCTTTTTATATCCACTTTATTTCATACGGTTTAAGAGTAAGCGTTTCGGCGTTCCCGTTTATATCGTAAAACACCGTCGTCTGACCTTCGTCCGTGTTGTTTATAACGGCATATCTGTCGCCGTAGTAGTGCGCTTCGGTGAGCGGATTTTCACAATACGACTTATTGTCCATATTCTCTTTATTCGCAGTCCAAAGTATCGCCCTGTATAAGAGTTTCGCATTCTCAGCCGAATACGGTAAGCCCGTTATATAAAAACTTCTGCCCTTGCCGTAAACGTTTGTCGCCATCTTCACTTCGCCCACGTTGACTTTACGGATAAACCTGTCCGAAAACGCTATATCTATTACGTTCGTTCCGGCGAGCGCGTATATGTTCTTTTTATCTTCGCCATAGTCGATAGGAGTTTTTATTCCCTTCGTTATAAAGTGTTCGGCGTGTTTTTCTATGTTGTACTTATCTTCGCCGAGAGATATTCCGCACTCTTTATCCACGCCCAAAACGTCCGAAAGTTGAAAAAACTTGCCGTTATACTGCACGGCCGTAGGCTCGCCAACGCCTATAAAGCCGCCCCCGTTATACACGAATTTTCTTACTTCCGTCAATACTTTTTCATCTTTCCAGTTGTCTCCGCCGCTCCAAGCCGTGCCCGCGTCGCCTGCGTTTATTACTACGTCGTAGTCTTTGAGTTTGCCGTTCTTTACGTCGTCGAAGTTTATGAAACTTACAACAACGGGAAGTCCGCTCAATATCTCGTATATTCCCTGATAAGAATAACTCTGCTGATACCAGAGTTCGTGAGCGGTCATATTGCACATCCAACTTCTTATCTTGCCCCAACTGTTTAATACGGCGACTTTCGCGAAGTTCTTCGGCGTTTGAGTTTTCACAGTGTCGTATATATATCTGAACTCGTCGCAAATTTCAGCCGCTCTGTTTATGAATTTCGGGAATTTCGCCGCGAGCGATAAGTATCCCCCGAAACCTATACGATCGAGCGGATTGCGCATCATCGCACGCCTTGCCGTTATCCAGTTGCGGTTGAGTTCCGCCACCGCGTTATCTTCATTCCCTTCAAAGAACGTATCGGGAAAGAAATACGGTAGAAATCTGCCTTCTTTATATTTCACGCCCTCGACATCCGAAAGCATACGCACCGTTACTCCGCCGCCTACGCTGCCGACCAACGCGTCGAGGTTTAATTCCTTAAACCTTTCCCCGAATATCTCCGCGCCTATCCAGCAATCGCCTAAAAACATCATCGCCTCTTTGCCGTTTTCGTGCGTTATATTAACGAGGTCTTTTACCGTTTCCGTCACAAAAGACTGTATAAACTCCATATAGTCTTTATACTCTTTCGTCGGCACTCTGTGAGTTTGGTTATAATATCCCTGATCGGCAAGGTATTCCGCGCGCATTTTATAGCCGTATTTCTTTTCAAAGTCTTTGAACATACGTGGACTCGCCGCCATATTGTAACCGAACCAGTCCACGTTTCTCTCTTTGCCGTACTGATTGAATACGAGCGAGAACATATATAAAAACGTGGTAAACCTCACGACGTTGCAGTCGGGATTTTCTTTGCACCACTTTTCAAGGTTATCCCTTATGAATTTATTCGTTTTCGGCATATACGGATCGTACATTATATGATGCGGTTCGTTCCAGCCGTTCGTTATGTAATTATACATATGCACGGGATGCCAAAGGGATATCATGAAGAAAGATACCGTATATTGATGAAACGGCGTAGCGTTATTTATGATAACAGTTCCCTCTTTCTCGTCCGCCGTCCAGTCGGTATGCACTTCGCCCGTCGTCCTGTCTATTACTTCGGTGTATTCCAAAGCCTCTGCCGACAAGTCGGGCTTGACTTGATCGGAATAGAAAGTGTCCATAAGACGAACGGTCAAAGTTTCGTCGGTCGCCGTAATAAACGGCGTCATTACGAGCATATGCTGCCACTCGTCGGGATTGTTCTTCGCCCACTCGTGATTTCCGCGGTCAACGAAATACACGTTATAAACCTTGTCCGCTATCTCCCTCGGATTTTTCGGGAGTTTCACGCCGTCACAATCTCTCACTGCGTCCGCGCCCCAAAGCGCCGCTATTTTCTTCGTGCCTTCTACGAAACTTTCGTCCGTAGGTATAGTTATTCTGCCTTTTGACATAAAACTTCCTCCTGTCTGCTTTTATTTCTCCGCCATCAAATCCAAGCCTTATGCATATTATTGGTTAAGAAGCCGCTCCGTTCAAAAAAACCGCTAAAAATCCCGCATCAAATTTACCCTTAAACGTCAATGGCACTTGCACGGTAGTAGTATTCGACACTATTCCCATACATATCGCTTCTACGGTAAACAGTATCATTACGGGTAGCCAATGTACATCAATTAACAGCACCACGCCCATTATCAATATCGCACCAAAAGAAACGACAACAAGCAAACTAAAACATATTTTTCTTAATTTCTTAAATAGATACCGCAACAGGCAAAGTGAACAACGGCAGTAATATTGACATAAAGATTGAAATTGCGTCGGAAATTCCGTAACTCTCTTTTATTATTGAGGGAATCCACGATTGCAGTCCGCCTGATACGGCATAGCATGCAAGCGCAAATTCTCCGAGAATCAGCAACAATACTATACTCTTTTTATCAATTTGCTTTTTTGAAACGTTTTGTTCAATTTCTTGTTTTTCTGCAATTTCGGTTTTTTTGATTTTCCCCGTTGCGAAAAAAAATCGACGCAACCGCTAACAGCAATATGCCGGCAGTAAAAAAACAATACAAATGTTTTTTCTAAAACTCCCAACCCCAAATCGCGTTCCACGATCCGTAATCGTCGTATAATTCTTCTTTCAACTCGGATATTTCTTCCGCTTCTCCCGAAAGATATTTTTTCAGTCTTTCGGCACAGTATTTAACCCTCTCCGTAAGTCCCGAAAGCATTACTTCGTGATACTTTAAGGTGATTTCCGTTTTGTAATCTTTCAAAAAATAAACTCTGAAAGAATCGACGAATTCTTTCATACGCCGTGCCGTTTCGAGATACTCGACGTAAAGTTCGGCAAGCAGTTTTTTATCACCGCTTTGATACGCCTTTCGCGTCTTTATGCCGAGCGAGGCTTTTATTTCGCACACTTTGCACAGTTTTGCGAGATAATCGAAAATGTAAGCGTATTCGCCCGCCCGTTTTCCCGCCGCGAACAGTTTATCGGCATATTCACCAAACGGTATCGGCAAAGCCTTTTCTATCATAGGATCGAGTTTGCCCGCAAAACAGTCGTTGAAAAGGATATTCCGCGACGTGCAATCGAGTTTCTCGTAATTTTCGTTATATTTGTTTTTATTCGGTAAATCAAGAAGCATAAAATCGTCGTATTCTACGCCGAAAGTATTGTAAAAACCTTTCTTTATGTTTTCTTCGTCGAAATTGCCGAGATAATTCTGCCGCATCGTATAAAGGGCAGGAAGAGCGGAAAAATACGAACATTCGTGTCCGCTGTCAGCCCAAAGCGTTATCACGATTTTATCTATATCATTTGCTTTTGCCCTTTGCATTGCGTTATTCATTGCTTTTATGGAATAATGGTTAAACGGCGCGTATCCCCACCATGTCCACGAACCGCCATAAAACCATATTTCACGATTAAACTCCTTGTGCGACTTAAATTCGGCGTCCCAAACGGTATCTTCCCGATATCCATAATTCCAGTTGCAAAGCGCAAGACCTTCGGGAACTTTGTCCCGAACGCTTTTATCTATTATTGCAACGCCGTTTTCGTCTTTTTTGCTCGCGAGATGCGAAAACATATCGCTCCACATTTTAGGCTTTAACCCGTATTTCTTCGCTATTTCCACGACTTTTGCGACGTGCCGAAGAAGTATTTCGTATCTGTCGGTAAACCCGTGCAACTTCAAATACCTGCCGAGTCCTACGCCGAACGCCTCGTCAACGCCTAAATTTATATATTCAGACGAAAAACTTTCGGCTATGGACTTTATCATTTTTTCTATTAGTTCATACGTTTTCGGCTCGTCGATAAGCAAAACGTCGGAAGTGTCGCGTAAATTCGAATATGCGGGAATAGACAAAAGCCTGCCAAGGTGTCCGAGCGTCTGTATGCAAGGCGAAAGTTCTATGCCCTTCGATTTTGCATATAAATCAATTTCTTTTATCTCGTCTTTTGTGTAAGCGCCGTTTAAATAACCGAAAAATTTCTCTCCGGCTATTTTATATTCGGTATCAATTTGTAATTCGAGATAATTATATCCCATCAAAGACAATTTGTCTATAAAATCTTTTATCCGACCGACGCTCATAGCACCCTTTGAACAAGAAATAAGCGCGCCGAAAATTTTATTGTTATTCATAGGTCTCCATATTATTTAGTTTTCGGGGAGTTCCGAAAATTGTTCAGAACTCCCCTTGTTTTTTGCTTTGCAGGTTATGCTTAAGCTACATATACAACCGATTAATTATAAATCCTTAATCACGTATCTGTTGCCGCCCGTAAATACGCGGAATTCTTTATGACCCTTTACCCAATCTTCTATCGAATCCGTAGAGCCTGTTATCGAAGTAAATTCCTTAGTGGTATCGCTGAGTACTGTTCCCGTATTATCGTTTATTACGATATATCTTACCGTAACCTTGGAATAATCGTTAGCGACCTGATAACTTATTTTGACTATATAAGGAACGTCTGTTTCCATTCCGAGAGTCGCATTCGTATAAGTCTGAACGAATCCGTCGCCACTGTTTGCAGTTCCCGTTCTATGGAACAAAGTCATCCACGTATAATTTCCGCCGCCTGCGGTTTTGGTAAATTTGAATACGATAGCCCCGCTCATTTCGTTTTCAAACGTTCCGGTAACGCCGTTCCATGAACCACCGTTTCCAATCACCGCTCCGTCGGTAAAGCCTATTTCGGTCGCGGTATAGAATTCGTCGAAGGCTTTCATTATCAATTGATACGGCCTCGTAAACGAACTCAACTTCTCGGTGTTAGTTCCGAACGCCTTTATCTTCGTAAGTTCAACAGGATCTATCTCGCTCCATACGCTCGAATAAGTTATAGAAACTTGGCCGCCTTCCATACGGAATATCTTATTGCTCTCGACCTGCTGTTGTATTGTCTTATCTTCAAGACCCGCCGTATAATCGTGAGAAACGTTGCCGATAACCGCACCCGTGGATACGTCTTCTATACGAAGGCCTACGCTTATCTTCGAGTAGTCTTCTGCAACTTTATATGATATTACATAGTAATAATCGGTGCTAGGTTGAATGTTTTCTATGGCGGAATCCGTACCGTCACCCCAAGTCACTATATAAGAATTGATCGCGAATGTCCAAGTGTAGCCGAACAACTTCATATAGTTAACTTGAGAACCGGCACTAGAGTTACTTCTCTTAAAGATTATCGTGCCTTGCATATGGTTTTTAAGCGTTACTTCTTTTCCGGTCCAACTCCCGATACTACCGTCAGCCATACCGAGTTCGGAAAGAGTATAAACGTTGTTGCGAAGCGAAGCAAGCACTTCTCTGTTGAATGCCGCCGTGTAAGTTACGTTGCCAGTAACTGCCGCAAGCGCGGGATCCCAACCGCCGAAAGTATAATCGTAATACTCATCGGAAGCCTTTTCGGGGTCTGTGTTGTCGTAAGTCGGCATTGTTCCGTAAGGCACTGCCAAATCGGTTTCGAGAACGTCTTCACCGTTCTTCCACGTTACCGTGTAGGTGTTGACGGTCGAAGAATAAGTCGCGGTATAGGTGGCGTCGCCCGTTACCGAAGATACGGCAGGCGACCACTCATTGAAAGTATAAGTATATTGCGCGTCAGCCGCTTTCGTAGGCGTTGAGCCGTCATAACCCGGCGTTGCGCCGTATTCTACGCCTGTGTCGGTTTCAAGCGTGTCGCCGTTATCGTTCTTCCAAGTTACCGTGTAAGTATTCTTCGTTCTCGTTTCGGTAAATTCTTGAGTATTGTTGAGCGCAAGTTCGTTAGGCAACGCCTCTTCCCAAGAATACGTCCACTCAGCATCATTTGCCGTAAGACTTATGCTCGCGAGTTTAGCCGCTCTGTCTTCGATAGTGAAAGTTACGTATTCAGTCGAACCGCTCACCCTGTTGATTGTTGCGGTGTATTCGATTGCAGTATAAACCGCATTTACGGTTATTCCGCCGACGGTAGTTAAATTATAAGTTTCCCACGCTCCGGTATAACCTTCTTTTGTGGGAACGGCAGGCTCGGTTATGCTTTCGGTCTCAACAGTGTAAGCGACAGCGTCGACGGTTTCGCCATCCGCTTTGAACGTTGCATAGTAAGTCGTAGCAGTCCAAACAGCGTCAAGCGCAATATCGGTGGTTACAGGCGTGTCGAAATCATAATCTTCGCCGCCAAGTTTCCAACCTGCGAAAGTATATCCCGCTCTCGTCGGAGCGCTCGGCTCGGTAGCCGTAGCATTGTAATCTACGGTTTGACTTGCAACTTCGCTTCCTCCGTTGCTGTTAAACGTAACGCCGTAAGTATTTATAGTGTAGTTAGCGTAGAGTTTTGTATCTCCGGTAACTTTCGTGCCGTTCTCTCCGAACCTCCAAGCGGTAGTTCCGGCTGCATTTTTCCATGCGTCGAAAGTGTATCCCGTAACTTCGGGTGCGGTAACTTTCGCTTCCGCTATGGTATCTCCGTATCGTTTCTCTTCGCTTCCGCCGTCTATTGCATTGCCGTCTTTATCATAATAAGTTATAGTGTAATTATGAATATAAGTTTCGACAAAATCATCGCCGTTTTCTTTGTCGGCAAGAACGGCGTCAGCCATAGAGGCAACGCCCGCTTCGTTTCTGTAAATCGTCTCTTCGCCGTTTACGACATAAGGCATAACGGCAAGTTTGACGTTGCTCTTATCGGTAGGAACGTTGTATATTGCTATTACGCTCTCGTAATAGTCTACTTCGTTTTCCTTTATCGCTTTCCAATACTCGGTAGTATCGAGATCGTGAACTCCCGTAACTTCCTTATTTTCGATAACAAGCCCGCCGTCGAGAGTCTTCGCTATGGCGTTCGACGTTACGAGAACGCCCGTTTTAACGCCTTTTAACACTCCGTCAGTCATAAGCGTTTCAAATTTCGATTTTTCAACGCGGACTTTAAACCTTATACCGCCGTTAGGATGCTCATCATCCTTAACTCTCACCGCAATTGCGACCGCAAAGTCAGCCGCAGTGAGTTCCTCGTCCGCTCTCGCCGTTACATTTGAATTTATAAGCGTTATTCCAAACAAAAGCGAACACACCGTCATCAGCGCTATTATCGCGCTTAATAATGTCTTTCTAATGGATGTCATAATTTCCTCCTCCTTAATTGAAATCGCCATCATCTAACCAAGTAGAATCCCATTCTAATCCCCGTTCTCCACTTACCGTAAGAACGTCCGATTCGTTATTAAAGCGGACAACTTTTACATTTGGCTCTTCATATTTATTCATATTTTCCCTCCTTAGCCGTTATCTCCTTCGGCTTTAGACCAATTCTCGACGTCATAATCCATACCGACTTCGGTCTGATCCTTGACGTCACCGCCGCCGCTACCAGATTCGACGTCGGTGCTTTGATTTTCACTCGTTTTCTTCGAGGAACCGCAACCTGCAGTTAGTGCGCAAGCCGAAAGCATGATCACAGCCGACAGAACGCACATAAGCAATTTCTTCATGATTTACCTCCAAAAAAATTAATTTATAAAATCTGCAGTTTTACAAGCACTACCGATACCGCACTCGCTACCGCTTGTAAAACACACAACTTTTAACTGATTAAAGCCACAAGTCTTTGCCCCAAACGCTTTCGTTTTCTTCGTCTCGTTTTACGCTGACTGTATATTCGGCATTTATCTCCGCATCTTCTTTATAATGAACAACTATTAAATACTCGCCGGGAACGCTATTATTGAAAGAAGAGAAATCGATTTCGTATTCGTCTTTCGCAAGAATTTTTTCGGTTTCGTCAACAAGCGTTACTAAAAGAGTTTCATAGTCAAATTCTTCGCCTATTTGATATTCTCTTTTCCCGCCTTCCACTTCAATTGCGGAAAGCACGGCAGGCGAAGGCTTTTCGCCTTCGCCATCCGTAGTTTTTTCAGGTTCGCTTTTATCTACCAAGCAAGATGTCAATAAAACTGCCGACAACACCGTCATTAAAAAAGTTATAAGTAATTTTTTCATTTCATCACACTCACACAATCCTTTGATATCACTCGATGCCCTTTTATTATTGCATACGTAACTCTAAGTCCGATTTGATAACAGGTTCGGCATTTTACACAATCCGACACAAAATTACGGTATTGCCGTCATCATTTTTTCGTTTAACAACCTATTCTCTTCTCCTGTCGGTATAGAACCGATAAGAGAAGAGAAAGATTTTTTGTTATAACGCCGCTATAGCCGCATTGAGTTTCGCCACGTCGTCGACAATGTTTCTGTAAACGACCGGTAAAGCGTCGTATCTCGCTTTCAAACCGTTAAGAGTTTCAGCCGTTTCGCTACCCGTCAAACCGCTTATCGCCGCATTCAACGCTTTTACTTCTTCAAATTTTTCGGTGTCGAACGTCGTCCATGCGCTTGATAATTCATATCTTATACCACCGCTGTAAATCCTAAATTCCTTGTGCGCTTTGACCCAATTTTCAATTGTGTCTGAAGAACCGGTTATAGTGGTATAATTATTTGTTATATCTGCAAATATACTTCCGTCGTTCTCGCTCAGTATAAGAACTCTCACGGTAACTTTCGAATAGTCGTCCGCAACCTTATAACTCACTCTGAAAATATACGGGGTGTCGTTCGTGAGATTGAGATTATTATTCCTATTGAACGTAAGAACGAAACCGTCACCACTGTTCGCCGTTCCAGTACTGTGGAACAATGTTATCCAGGTGTAAATTCCGCCGTTGTCTTTCTTCGTCATCCTGAACACAATCGTTCCGCTCATTTCCGTCTTTAACGTACCGGTAACTCCCGTCCATGCACCGCCTTGACCCAAAATCGCACTGTTTGCTATACCAATCTCGCCCGTCGTATAAACGCCGACTCTTGCTATTGCACCGTAAATGCTTTCAAGCACATCGTAATTATCAACAAGGAACTGATACGGTCTTTCAAGGCTCTCATAGGTTGCTTTAAGAGCATCGAGAACTGAAAGTTGCTCACTTCCGTTAAGTGCAGCAATGTCTTCTTCAAGTTTGTTTACGACTTTTAGTTTTTCATTATCAAATTGTTTCCACGCACTCGCATACGTGAACGAAACCTGACCACTCGAAATAATAAACGTCTTGTTCGCTTTGACTTGCTCCCTTATCGTCGCTCCGTTAAGTCCTGCGGTATAGGTATGAGAGACTTTCGCAATCACGGCACCGCCGTCCACCGCTTCCATCCAAAGACTTACGTCTATCTTTGAATAATCGTCTGCGACTTTATATCCGACTACGCAATAATAATCCGTATAAGGCTGAATATTTTCCATAGCAGAATTAGTGCCATCGCCCCAATTAACTTTATAAGAATTGATCTGGAAGGTCCATGTGTAACCGAGAAGTTTTAAGTAATGTACCTGCGTTCCGCCTTCGCCGCTGGTCCGTCTGAAAATAATCTTACCCTGCATTTCGTTTTTAAGGTCCAACTTCTTTTCGACCCAGGAAGATATATTGCCGTCAGGCAAACCAAATTCGTTAAGCGTATATGCGTAATCTCTTAGCGAAGCGTAGTATTTATCTATCTTTGCCTGTAAAGCTTCTGCATTTTTAACCATAAGACGATATACTTGCGGAAGAGCGTTCAAATCCGAGTTCAATTCGTCCAGAGTCGTTATATCGCTCGCGTCGCTTAAATTCGTTATCGCATTGTTTATTCTTTGAACTTCCTGAAGTTTGGTCGCGCTCAGGTCTTCCCAAGCATTGCCAATCTTGTCTATCGAACACTGACCCGCCTGAATATACATCGTTTTGTGCGACTTGATCCAATCTTCAATGGTCTGCCCGTCTTTAACGCCGTTAATTGTAGTGAGCGTATTTGTAAGTTCGGCAAGCCGATAACCGTTATCAGCTCTCTCTATACAGAGTATAGCGTTAATACTATTACCATCCGCCGCAAGAGCGTAAGAAATCGATATAAAATACGGAACGTCTATATCCATCGGCTCTGCAAACGAAACTCCGCTAACTCCTTGACAATCAACTCTGTGACTCTGGAAAGTATAAGCAAGCCCCTTACCGTAGTTACTGTCTTTATCAAAACATTGTTCATAGAATAACGTGATGTAGAATACGCCTGTTCCGGATAATGCTCTGTGAGTCACGGTAAACATATAAGTTGCACTCGTCTTTTCGGGAATTGTGTACGTAGTTGAAATCCACATTCCAAGACCACTTTCGGCAACGCCTATATCTTTAAGCGTATAAACGTTATTTCTATTCGCTTCAACAAACTCTTCAAATCTTGCTTTTGTCTGCGTCAATTTGTTATATTCGGTAGTGATGAGTTTTTGACCGCTATAATCGAAACCGAGATATTCTTTGACAAGAGAGTTTACCTTTTCGTGCGTGCTTTCATTATACGAAAGCCCCGATACGTCCGACGGCAAATTAAGAGAATTATATTCTTCTTTCCATAATTGCGCCTGAATCTCAAACAGTTTCGACTTGTTGTTGATCCTGTCTTTTGTAAGATCGCCGAGCGCGTCGTATTTTGCGCGAACTTCTTTGACTTTCGCCCTTTGCGCAGCGGTATAACCGGCACTGTAAGAAGGCAATGCCGCAATGGCGTCGATTACTTCTTGCTGATGGCTTACGCCGTAAATCCTACCGATATATAATGCTCCGGATCCCTGTTGAGTGATGATATTCTTCGCCATAACGAAATTTCGATACACAAGGCAAATCCACCCGTCATATACGTTTTTACTTACAATAGTATTGTTTTTATCCACGTATGTTCCGAGAACCTCGTTTCCGTCTTCATCATAAGCAGTTCCATTGTAATCTCTCAACATATTGCTGGAAAGACGAACGTAACGAGAAGAATCAGAATCGTTTTTAACCCATACATGCAACTCGTCGAAAATACCGTCCGCCAAAGAAATGCTTATTCCGTTTGTTATTTTTTCGTGAGAAATATCGACTTTTATCGATCCCGCTCCGTTCGGAGATTTTACGTCGGTAGTATACGTTACGTATTCGGGACAATCCGTACCCTCGGAAATACCTATCATTCCGAGATAATCGTCCAACGGAAGAAGGCTGAATTCGGACTTTCCGTCTGAAATATCTTTTTCATATACCGCTTGATTATACGCTTTAAAAATATCGTGCAATTTCTCTTCAGCTCCGATCATATCCTTGTTAAGCGAAGATAAAGCTATATATCTTTCATATACGCTTTTGACCGCCGTAGCATCGTTGATCGTAATTGTTTTTGCAGAAAGAGTGTTTATATCAGAACGCAAATTTTCAAGCGCTTGTTTATTAGCCGCCTGTTCCTGTGTTTCAATCATATCGAACGAAACTCGCCAATCATCTACGTAATAAACAGTATTCATCCTGCCGTCAAAATAAAGATTTACACCTACTATGTCGTTGGCATACACTTTTATAATGTTCGGGTCAAAAGACATTGCACACGTAGTCCATTGATATGGCGCGAGTTCAAAGGTTGCATCGTCAAGATCGATAAAGTTGCCATAGTCCCTCATAATCGAAAATTTAACCGTTTGCTTTTCGGGATTGTTATTGAACACTTTAACCGACATTCCGCCGAGTTTATCCGATGGTAAACCCGCCAAACGCGAAGCATTAAAATTAGAATACAAATACGAATAATTCGAGCCGTTTAAATAATTTATGCGCAATGCGCCGTCACCCTGTCTAGGGGACAGATCGGAAATGTTGTAATCTTTATATTCGTTGTCTTCGTAAATGCTATACCCTTTCCAAAGTCCGTCAACTGTAAGTCCGTCAGTCGTTCCCGAATCAAGCAAGAAAGATTTACGAATGCTCTTCCTTTCGCCCGTGAGCCACTCTTCTATCGTGACGTCTCCCGTATTCGATGCATTAAAATCGGTTATCGCCCTCGTTTCGTTACAAACGTATTGTCCCAAGTCGTCAATAATCTTGACACCGAGAGTTAGTTTTGAATAATCGTCCGCAACCTTATAAAATATTTCAAAAGTATACAGACATGTTCTGTCAAGTTTTGCGTTTAACGGTATATTATATTTGCTGTTTCTGAAATGGATTGTATCATCGTCTGTAGCAACGCGCATATATAATCCGTCATTCGTTTCGTGATCGTGGAAAAGTGTAATTTGTAATGCGTGATTCGGCATAGACCCCGCATTATCGCATAACCCTTTCGCAGTAAATACAATCTTACCCTCTTTGCCGTCAACTAAATCAGCACACGCACTCGTCCACCCGCTAACGCTTTTCATTCCTTGAGTCAAATCTCTTTTGCAGGAGTTTTTAACGAGTTCGCCGAGAGTATATACGCCTTTCATCCCGAGTTTGTCTATCACCGCTTCAAGTTTTGCAGAGTTGGTCACTTTTTCCTTTCCCGACGAAGTCAAAGACGTGTAAAGACTACGGGCTTTAGAAACGGAAGAACGCAATACATCGGTCGGTTCGTTGATGGACGCCGCATCCGGTAATCCGTTTATAAGCGAGATAACGTTATCTATTTTTGTTTGAGTATCAGCAAATAAGAAGTCTTTTTCTCCGACTATATCAAGTTTACCGGTACTTGTCCAAATATTATAACCGCCATCGGCGTTTTTCGTGTCGATCTGTTTTACCGCATATAAATCATCGACAGTGTCAAAACCGTTCAAAAGCATTTCGCCTTCGAACACTTTTTCGCTTTGTTCTCCCGATTGATTTTCGCTCTCGTTGTTTTCGGATTGATTATTGCTCTCGTTGTTACCCGATGACGAGTTTGCCGAAGAGTTGTCGCAACCGACAAAAGCAAGAATAGCCAATATAACGATTATTATGGTTAATATCTTTTTCATCTACGTCCCCTCCCTTATTTATTCAATTCGATAAAAACATTGTCGATAATGAAAGACTTATCAGGTAAAAGAGTCGCTGTTCCGTCACCCAAAACGTTTTCAAAAGTAAATCTTAACTTCTTTGCTTTTGCAAGTACTTCATCCGTAAACTTTCTTCTGTCGAAATTCAAACGGACGCTACGTTCACCTTGAGATTCAATATAAATCGCCCCTAATTGTAATTGAGATCCGTCCTCGAGTATTATATATACTTCGGTCTCTATTTCCGTATCGCCGACATTATCCATTTCAAACTGAATATTGCTCGCGTTAGATATATCTGACAGCGACAATTCAATATACGGCTTAAACCTTATCGTCTGACCGTCGTTTGCTTTCTTCTCGGATCTGAGCGTTACCTCTGCATAAGAGCCGTTTACAGAAATTGAAGATGTAGAATTCGCCGTCGCCTGATTGAAAGTAATGTCCTTTCCTGAATATACCGTATAGTTGAACAGTTCGCCGTCAGCCCCAATGCTGAACGTCCTTGCTTTGTCCCAAGTGTTTGTTATCGTCAGAACGTATCCTTCGCCTGAAGATGCGCAACCTTTAAGTTCGCCGTCAACGCGGAGAGAATTACGCTCGCAATAAACAGTAGCAACACCGTTTTTCTGACTTATGACAAGTCCGAGATCACTCTTGACCGCCATAATACGATTTGCAAGTTCCCTTCTCACAGTTAAAACAAGCGAGTCGTCAGTATAATACTGCGTTCCATCAAACAGCGTATCGTATAAATCTTCCACATAATCGTTGAAATTGATTTCTATACCGTATTTTTTTGCTTTTTCATTAAGTAGATGCTCGTAGACAGTCAACATATCGTAATCGTCCACAGAATCTCTGTAAGCAACGAGACGCATACTCGCAAACGGATATTCACTACCATATTTTCTGCCGGGATAAAGCAAGTATCCATCACCCGGACACCACTGTCTTACGTCCGTTTCGTATGGATCGCAAAATTTATACGAATCGCTTGCAAGACATTCGTACATATTGGTCATAAAGTAAAGATATCCGTTGATGTTCCATTTCTTAGAGTGCCACCCTGCTATTCTGTTGCCAAGATTTCTGTCAGTAGTATGGAAAGTCGGATAAGGATAAGTTGGATTAATACAACTATATACCCATAATTTTCCATCTGTAGACGTCGCTGCGTAATCAACGGCCTGCTCTGCCACTCTGTCGTCATTGTAAACATTGATAACGGGACAAAGTACTACGTTTAAATCGGCAAGTATTTCATGTCCGCCGTTACCATCTTTCGGAAGTCCAGTCGGAAGTACTGCGGGCAATGTTAGTATCGCCTTATCAACTCTTGCCTTGAAATCGTCGTCAAACGCCTGATATTCTTCGGTTTCTTTCGCTCTTTCCAAGGCTCTTTCTCTCGTTACGTCCCACGGACCGCCTTTTTTGAAGGTGTTAAGGAAATAATTCCATTGTGTAGTACTAGAAGGTGTAACTTCGTCGTAATTAACCGGATAACAATACAGAAGTTCTACCCACGGTTTTTCGGGCGTGGAATATTTAACCATATCTACTATAAAGGTAATAATCTCTTCTGCGGTTGAACTGTTTGCAGAGTAATTTCCCGCCGGAGCGACAGGTATCCTGACTGAGTTGAAATTTTTATTTCCCCACAAACCGTCGAGTTCTTCTACCAACTGTTCGGCAGTAAAACCATCTCTCGCCGTACCATTACCGTTTGCGTTATACTTCATAAGAAATTCTACGTATTTAGAAACTTTTTCATCAGAAGCGTCGTATTCACCATACATCAACTCGTTTTTATATATTAAGAATGATGATTGATACTCACTTCTTTCCGCGTCGTATACTATATCCCAAACGGTCACGCTTACCGGTATATTTCTTTTGTCTCCGTCAAGATCAAGAGTAAAACTACCGGTATATACGCCTGCAACGGTATTTTTATCTGTTTGTGCTTCTATGGTTATACCCTGATTTTCACCCGCTTTGATCTTGTTTTCACCGTATTGCTTGGCTATATCGAGCGGAAGAAGCATATCGGGTATATAATCTCCGACGTTCAAATATCCGTCTGAATCGTAATCCCCCGTCGCAAGCATATATTTTTGATGATAGACGTAAATATTCTCTTTCGGCAAGGTGTTACCTTTTCCGTCGGACAAGTCGGAAACTATAAGATCGTAATTTTTAATGTCTTTGCCCGCCGTAACGATAAGTTGCGTACCTTCCGTTTCGTCTTTCATCATCTCGATATTGACTTCCGCAGCGAGTTCGGTGTAATAACGCTGCTCTTCTATCTTTTGATTCTGAGTTACCTTGACGGTCGAGTAAGTCGACCAAACGGATGAATTCGTTTCGACTTTCGGTGTATCGTCTTGTTTTCCGCTCGAAGGATCTGATTCAGGCGTATTGTTTGTCCCCATACAAGAAGTCAAACAAGATAATGTAAGTACAAGACTTATCGCTCCCAGGCATAATTTCTTAAAAACTTTTTTCCCCATAAGGTCTACCCCCATATATTTTTAAGCAAGAATTTTATCTTTTGCTGAATCGAATTTAGCTTTTGCAGACGAATTAACGGTATTATACATTTGGTCTACCGTAGCCGTCTCATTATAAAAACTTCTTAACATATATCCGTAAGAAGGAGTCCCCGACCACACTATACCTGTGAAAATAAAATATCTATTAGTCGTATTAGTGCTTAAAACATGTTTTTCTTCAAACGCCTTGTTTGAACTTTGTAAAAACGAGGATGGTGTAATACTTGAGTCGTATCCATTGACAGTTTCAGCAGGGAGCGTTGCTCCTTTAAGCGTTCTGTAATAAATATTCAAACCTTTATCCGAGAACATATATTTCAAAAACGCTTTCGCCTGAGTTTTGTTTTTCGCATAACTCGGAATATACGCTTGATGGCTCGCCGCATCGGAAATAAACGCATAGTGTCTCGCTTCTGTAACCGCTTTGAGATCATCGTCGGACACATATTCGGGTCTTACAGCACCGCTGTCGCCTGCGTCTACCGCGTCGACGTATTTAATAATTTCCGCTAACTGAGCGTCGGAATTAATCGTATCCAATTTATTTATTATAGAAGATATAACCGGCGTCTTGATATAATCAACAACCGTATCCACACCGAGCGACGACATTTCTGATTCGAGCCATGTTCCGTTTACGCAGAACAACGCTTCATCTTTAAGAAAAAGACCTTGCATCTGCGTGAAATCCACGGCGTCGCTCTTGCTGTGTTGATAGCCATTGGATTTCGCAAACCATTTTTGCGCTATTTTTATCATTTCTTTAGCACCGTCGTAAGAGAAAATATATTCCGTTATATTCCCGTCCGGATCTTTTCCTTCCATAAATTGAGAATAACTCTCAACTCCTTCATATTGAGCCATCCAAAGCGGGAGGACACCTTCAACGTAGTTGTCTTCCATACAGAAAATAAACGGAGCCTTCCTTGCTTTTATCTTGTCGCAAAGAGTCCATAACTGATCCGTCGTCAGAGGAACATCTTCATCAGTGAGTTCAAGATAATTCCATACATCAACGTTCCTTGCGAACCCCATAACGCCACCTGCCCAAGGCAACCCGTAGTATTTACCGTTTACCATATAACTGTTCGCAAAATTCTTGTCTACTTTATCTTTTATGGTTTTCGTTGTGCCTTCGTCTACGACAGATTCATATACGTCTGACAAATCCTCATACAAACAATCGTAAGTTTTGCCTTTTACGGTGATTGCACCTTCATAAACTTTACGTCCGAATGCAAGTTCATGGTTGAACACCAAATCGGTGTCGCTGGATTTTGAGTCGATTTCGGTTTTAATTGCGTCTGCGCCGACCATCCCGACCTTGCTTACAATGCGCACCTTAACCTTCGTTTCTTTTTCAAATTCTTTTGCGATTTGATTTAGCCATTCAATTCCGTAACCCAATCGAGCAACGGATATCTTGAGTTCCCCGCCCTCTCCTGTGCCGCCATTGTTTCCGGAATTTTCCCCACCGCCGCCGCAAGACGCAAGACTAATCATCAAAATTGCGCTCGTAACAAATGCAAGTGTTTTTTTCAAAATTTTGCCAAATGATTTCATCATGAAATCCTCCTATAAAATTATTTTTTAAAATATTACTATAAAGATAATAGTATTTGAAACCGTTATCCTTTAAGTCCGCCAAGATACATTTTTTCCATTATTGTTTCCTGACAGGTTAAAAACAACAATACAAGCGGCACCATACCCATAAGCACGCCCGCATAGAACGCTGGGGTGTTGCTTGCATATTTTGAAATTTCGCCGTATGCATAAATCCCATAAGCAAGATTCGGATATTCATTCATAAATACTGCCGTTCCCGCATAATCATTCCATTGAGCAATGAACGCCATAACGTATAATGCGCTGATGGCAGGCAAAACCATGGGAAACATGACATATGCAAGAATCTGATAATCGTTTGCACCGTCTATTTCTGCAGCCTCGGAATAACTGTGTGAAATTGCTCGCCAAAACGAACACATATAAAAGAAATCTCCGCCAAAAAGAGATATACATCCGTAAAGACTTATCGGATTGTTTATCCATCCTATATCGGCATACAATTTATAAGTCGAACCACCTGAGCCATATAAAGGAATCATTGAAATCAGAAGCCCCACCCACCATATCACAGAAGTAAATTTTGATTTATAGTGGACAATTACATAACATACACAAGCGCTTGAGAACCATGTGAGCGTTGTACTTCCGAACGTTCTCCATATAGAGTTCCACAGCATCATCAAGTAATCGTTTTTGCCATCTATATCTTTCCATGCTTCTATAACATTAATGTAATTACCTAAAGAGAAATGTTCCGGAAAACTGAACAATCTTGCGGCAAGCAAATCATCGAGATAATCGTTTTGACTGCCCTTAACGGAAATAAGAAAAGCAAATACAAAAAAATATAGTATTAACAAAGTGTAAATACCGATAATAACGAAAGCAATTGAAAAAACAATTCTTTGCGAAACGGACTTACGCCTTCTGTGAAACGCTAATTTTTTCTCCAAGATACCCATTTGTCAATCTCCCATTTTATTTACAAGTCTTCGCAATACAATTACAAGGGGTAAAGTTACAATCGTCATAAGCAACCCGAGAGCCGAGGCATAATATATATCCTGCGCGACACCGCCTTGACCGTTTGCAAAACAATAAAGTATATAAGCTAACGTTCGTGTATTTCCCTCACCTTTTGTAAACGCCAATATGGGACCCGACGCACCGAGTATTCCCGAGAAGCCCAGAATCAACATCGTAGACATCGTAGGCCAAATCATAGGAATAATTAAGAAAATCAATTCCTGAAACCATGAACAGCCATCAAGATATCCTGCTTCAAGCACTTCTATATCAATTGAATTCATTGCACCTCCCCATAATATGAGACTGCCACCGAACCCAAAAGTAAAATTGTATAACAACAGTAACGGCATCAATTGTTCTCCAGCCAAAGGATTAACAAACTCCTTACCTGCCATACGTAAAATCGCCTCGTAAGGACCGCCAGCCATTATCGTGCTTTTGAACAACAATACAAGGGCGGAAGCCATGATTATCGACGGTAAATAAATAATAAATCTGAAAACCTTATAAAATAGGATCTTCTTGAAAATGAAATATGCCAAAACTAACCCTACAGGCATCGTAATAAATAAATTGAAAAAATAGAACGTCAATGTGTTTATTAAAGCATTAGTAAGTCCTGTGGTTACGAAAAACTCTGAAAATACTTTCTTAAAATTGTCTAACGTCCATATAAGTTGAAGATTGCCTGTTGAATAATCCTCTTTTTGAAAAGCAAGAAAGAATGCGTCAATATGAACATATCCCCAAAAAATAAGGAAATTGATTATCGGCAATATCAAGATACTTCCGATAAATACAGCACGTCTCATTTTGACTTTCACCTTACTTGCTTGTTGATTTTTTTTTATATTAAAACAATGATCAATCTTCTGCATTTTAATTTCCCTCACCAAAACCTATTTTGATTTCAAATTTGCGCATTGCTTTCTTATAATCGCTTAGGCTTACACCCTGTAAAAATGAAACGAAGTGATTTGATCCATTTTTGCCACTCTCGGTCGTCCACTCTATTTTGTAAAAAGTTCGACCTTTTCTGTCGTCATAAAGAATATTCGTAAGTCCATTCGCATCAACGCCGCATTTACCATCGAACAACACATTTCCCGTCAAAGCATCCGTAACCTTATAGCACAAGTTTTCCGCTTTATCCGTATCGTTTACTGCAGCAAGCAAAACTCCTTTTTCAGTTTCGTCCATCATAAGACATAAAGGCTGCTGGCTTCGTTTTACATATTCGTAAGATATCTTTTTGTCGTAATAATAATCGACGAATGCTTCGGAGAGTTGCGGCCAACCGTCAGCCATATTCCAAAGCATTATTCCGCGCTTTCTGTCCTTACGTATACGCATTCTTTCTATGAAATATTTGAAACCTTCCGCAGACGCTATCTGGCTACACCTAACTATATCTTCAATATTGTCGGGCATCTCACCGAACAAATACTCTATGGGCTTTAAGTCTTGATTTATCCTGAATTTATAATACGGGTTTTCAAGTGTCATATTGGATAAATGTACCATATACTCATCAGAATCGAAATTCATAAGATTTTCTTCTCTTATGAATTTCTTCAAAGATTTCACGGATGGTAAACCCATATATCCTATCTCGCTTATAAACACCGCATTCTCGCAAGTTTTATAATACTCACTTTTGAAAAAGTCTCTCGGTCCCCAACAATGGTTCTCCGAAGGCCTTTTCTTCGTTTTTCTGACTTCGGGAGAAATATACGGAGATGAAGGCAAATACGGTCTTGCCGGGTCGTTTGAATACAGCACTTGCGGTATGATTTCTCGCGTTAAGCCGTTCATTTCAAGATTTATTCCGGAATTGTGGGCGACCGTAAAATAGTCACACTCGTTATCCCCCGCCCATATCGCTATTGACGGATGATTTCTAAGTCTCTTGACAACCTGTTCCGCTTCTTCACGGAATTTCTCTTTGAACCACTCGTCTTGCGGATACGTCCCGCAAGCCATCATAAAATCTTGCCATACGAGAATGCCGTGTTCATCGCAAAATTCATAGAACTCGTCGGGCTCGTATATCCCGCCACCCCAGACTCTCACCATATTGAAACCGAGATCGTCCATATATCCGACGAGTTTTCTTCTCCTATTATCCGCATTTGAATACAGTGCGTCGGCAGGCACCCAGTTTGTTCCCATAATAAACGTTTCTCTGCCGTTTATCTTAAACACGAATTCACCGCTTTTTTCATCGCAACAATCCGTGCGGATAAGTTCTATTTTTCTTATTCCTATTTTTTCGACTTTTTCGTCTACAAGAACCCCTTTATAATAAAGTTTTGTAGTAAGCGTATACAAATTTGGCTTGCCGAAGTTTTTAACGTCCCATAATTTTACGTTATCTAACCACCAAATAAATCTGAAGTGATTAGACCATAATCTATCTCTGTTTTCAAACTTGCTATCCCCGCACTCGCCTACGGTCTCCACTTCATAATTTTCCATATCGGTCTTATCAATGTCAAATGTGGCGGCATATTCTATCATAGCCGTCTTGTCAACCGAGTTGATGTTTTGAGTGTATAGATAGGTTTCACGTATGCGGTCGCATTTGAACGGCTCAAAAATTATATCGTCAAATATACCGCCAAGGGGTATTCTCGGCATAATATCCCAACCCCAAGCATGCGCGGGCTTTCTTAAGTAGAGTGAAGCGCCGTTATATCTCAAAGTAAACGTTCCGCAGGGGGCGTTATATTTTAACGCTTCTAGCAACGCAGGTTTAATATGTATTATGAGTTTGTTTTCGGTTTTTAATTTAACTCTCTTCTCAAACGCTATAAACGCATTGTCTGTCGACAAAACCTTTTCTCCGTTCAGGTAAACATCCGCAAACACGTCTACCCTATTGAGTTTTAATACGTATTCCCCCTCTTCCGCATTGAACCTTATATAATAAAACGCATCTACATCTTCATACTCCTGAACTTTCAGAACGTTTACCCCTTTGTATAATTCCTCAGGCGTTTTGAATCCCGTAACGCTAAGGGCTATATCGTGTGGCAATGCTACGCGTTCAGTCGGCATATTTTTAACGTTATCTATTAGTACAGGATTAAAATTAAAGTCCTTATGTTTACAATATACGAAATTCAATTCGCTGATTTTTATCCTTTTCATTGCCATCCCCAAAAACCTTTTTATTCATAAAGGTGCTTTATTAAGGCAAATCACAAGAAAGATCTTTTTGAACAATCTCCTGCAATTTCCAGACAAGTTACCTATTCTGCCTTTTTATTATAGACTTTATTATTTTTTTTGTCTTCCCGTTTTTTTTGTTTTTTGTTTTTTTTTTGGGAAGTTTATATTAATTATCAAAAAGTATTTGATAAAAAAATTAATTTGCTGTATACTGTTATTAAAGAAAGGGGGTATTTAAATATGCTGGATAGAGAAATAAGAGAATTACCATTTTCCGTCTATGAAAGTGCTCCGATAAAACCTAAAGAAAAATTCGATAGAATGTTTTTTGTTGAAAGAAAAACTTTATCGGAAGACTTCCCTATGCATTGGCATAAATGGATTGAATTAGAACTTATCGTAAAAGGTAGCGGAAAACAAGTAATCGACGGAGTTGAATACGAACTATCCCCCGGCTCGATATATCTTTTGTTCCCTACTAATACACACGAAGTTTTCCCCGATCCTGCGTTAGAAGTAATCACTTTTTCTTTTGATTACACTTTTATTCCTTCTTCGATTTTTCCGTTTTTATCCAAACAACACGACGCTATCGTCACCAAATTAGATACAAACACATTCAAAAAACTATTGACGATTTCCGACCTGATGTTTGAGGAATTTATGGGCGTCTCACCCTACAAAAACGAAAACATCGCCTCGTATTGCTCTATACTTTTAGTAGATTTTTTCATTAAGAGCGGATTTGCGAAAGAAGAAAACGACTTGTTTATTTCTCCGAAAAGACAAATGGCAAAAATTCTCGACTATATTCAACAGAATTACAGCGACAACCCGACTTTAACTGAAATATCAAACGTTTTTCATTTCAACACTTCGTATTTCAGTTCTTTTTTCAAAAAGCATATGGGGGTAACTTATAAAAACTATCTGAACGAAGTCAAGATATCCAATGCAAAAAAGCTTTTGCTCGAAAATAAATTATCCGTTATCGACGTCGCCCTCTCTTGCGGTTTTAATTCAATGAGTAATTTTTCAAACACTTTCAAAACTCTTACCGGTGTTTCACCTACGGAATTCTTAAAAACAAAATTCATCAAAACATGAAAAGTCATTTTATTTCTGCAACTAAAAATTACTGCGAACTTTACAATCATATAAATGCACCATATATTTCATTTTTCTCCCCTTACTTATTTTTGCGTAAAAATGCTGTATGAAAAAACTCTCATACAGCGTTTTTTATTTTAATATTTAATTATGAAAACGGATTCGTTAAAACTTCAAAGTCTCTTTCAATGCATATAGTTACATCTTATAATTTCTCGCTCATTTTACAATTAAAAGCAAACATCTGTTTCTATGCGCTGTTACATCAATGACAACTCTGTCGTTAGTAAACGCAGCGTTCTTCTTTTTTATCTCTCCGCTTTCCGGATTCGCTTCATACACCTCGGAATAATTACCGTTTACCGTCAACGCAGTGTTATATTCTTCTCCCGTCATATTTGCGAGATAAATAATTCTTTCACCCGTTTCAGCAATGCGCACATGTGATAGAATATTAGGTTGATATTTCTCGATTGCGATGGTTTTATATTTACTATCTATATTGAAGTCAATGAGTTTTCCAAACCCTTCGACTGAAACGGCATGCATTTTACCTTTTGAAATATATTCCGCGGTTTTTCTTACCTGTTCGGACGATTCTCCCGTTTCACGACATTTTTCGGGTTGCGAAACGGTAAATACTACGATTCCGCCGTTGTCCGCAAACTCGATCAATTTATCCATGACAGAATTTTCGAGAACTCTCGTACAAGGCAAGGCGATAACGTAATATTCTCTGTCTTTATAAGTAAGTTTTTCGCCTTTTATCTTCCCTTTAAGTATAATCTCGGAATCTATATAATCGAATTCCGCCTGACGATGCAACACAGCCCACGAAGTTTCGGCAAACGCACGGTCGAGTTCGTCCACGACGGGAGAATCATCAACGGCTCCTTCTCTTATGTTAGCCGTATAAGCCGCCCACATAGCCGCTTCGGGATAAAAAACCCCTATTCTGCTATCTCTTTTCCCTTGTCGAAGAAGATATCCAAGCCTTGCCGTATATTTATTTAAGGCAACGATATCTTCGTCGGAAATCTGTTTCCACGAATAATAACTCGTAAAATTATTGACACCCATAGCATGATGCCAATTGACCGAATCGTAATACATACTTATCGGCGCGACGGCGTTTCTCGCCCTTACGTAATGATCGGAGAATTCAGTAAACGATTCTTTTTCGCCGTTTATATCGGCAACGGAAGCGACAAGCCTGCCTTGCGGAATAATATCGCTGCGCATCAGCCAGCCAGTTTCGGTGTGTAACATATCGAATCCCGGCCAGTCAAATTTTTTAAGACTACGCATAAACGAGCCATAATTCGGAATATGAAATTGCAAAACTTCTTCGCGAAGCATATGACCCGATGATTTAAGGTTGTTTTCGTGACACCACTTTTGTATGGTACCAAAATATCCATCGGCAACGGAATCCGCGATAAACTCCCAAAAATCACAACGTCTTTTGACGATCTCGGGGCCCTTATTCAAAACCACCGACACGCACGCCTTATAAAACTCATAACCGTATTTTTTCTCAAAATCTTCTGGATAAGTATCAAGCCACGGCAAAATAGGAAACACAGCCGTTCTGCCGTTCCACGACACCAAAGACGGCTCGTCCGTAAACATTGCGAGAATACCTTTGCCGAATTCGTCAGACAGATATTTTTTATAGTTTTCGTGCGTGCAATTTATAAACGCTTCCGTCGCTTTTTTGTCAGATAAACTAATATAATTGCGCGGTTCGCTGTAACTTTGCGTACAATGAGTTCCATCAAACAGGCGACGGATACTCATTGAAAACAACCAGAATTTTCCTTCGGGAACATCAAGATATAATACGTTGTTTTCGTTAAGAGAATCCGTAACGTCGATTATTTCTCCACCATCGATCGGAACGAGTACCGACTTATAGAGTTTATCCCCGGGAATGTCCGATCTGTATTGGCACGGACCGGTTATAACTCTCCAATAATCAAAACAATATAAACCTTTCGCAATATATTCGGGATACTTTTCTGTTACATAGCCCCCCGCCGTACCAGACGGATATCCTTTCTCGTCGTATATCCAAGTATGCATACCCTTATTAATGTAAGAACGGAAACCCTTTTCTGTATCCTTCCAGCTTTTTTCATCGGTCGGGAAATTCCGACTGTACTTTATATTACCTACTATTCCCGCAAAGCCGAGCCTATCGTGTTTTTCGATGTCAACAGGTTCTTCCGTTTGACCGTGTATTATAGGGAAAATAGCATATCTTCTGTCAGGATTTTTGAATCCTTTTTCAAATTTAAGCATAAAATACTCTCCTCCACAATAATATGATATCATTTTACGGATTTTTTATCAACTCGTTTTTTTCGATTTTATTGTCGTATTTTTAGATTATAATTCCGCCATATTACGCTTCTTTAACTTTGAGCACCACTTTCCCGACATTTTCCCCGCGATAAAGAATCTGCTGTGCTTCGTCAGCCTGCTCGATAGGCAAGGTCTTGTATATCTTTACTTTTATCTCGCCGCTCTCAAATTTCTCCCAAGTTTTCTCCACGAGTTCAAAGAGAAGTCTGCCCTTTTCCGCTGGAGTTTTGCTCCTTAAAGTACTACCGATTATTTTTATGTTTTTGACATATATATTTCTGAAATCAACGCGGCTTATATCTCCCGCAAGCGTCGCTATCTGTATCCAACGGCATCCCCTCGCAACGTGTTTTAAGCACTTGCCTAAAATCTCGCCGCCCAAACAGTCTATCGCAAGATTGACGGGCGTCCCGTTTATCTCTTCTTCTTTTAACACTTCCGCTATATCTTCTTTCGTGGTATCAACTACTCTGTCGGCGTTGAGATACGCTACTTCTTTGACTTTCTCTTCGCCTAAAACGGTAGTTATTACCCTCAACCCGAACGCTTTAGCCATAGGAATGACCGCGCTTGCAAGTCCGCTCGCACCGGCGTTCATTAAAAGGGTTTCACCCTTTTGAGCGTTGCCGACGTGGAATAAATTTAAGTAAGCCGTCATATATACTTCGGGTATCGCCGCAGCCTCTTCAAAAGAAAGATTTTTCGGCATAGGCATTACCATATCTTCGGTTACAGCCACTAATTCCGCGTAACCACCGCCACCCAAAAGCGCGCAGACTTTATCTCCGACCTGAAACTTCTTCGCGCTCGGCGTGGTTTGCTTTATTACGCCCGCAACTTCAAGCCCCGGCCACTCGGGACAACCCGCCGGTGGCGGATAGTTGCCTTCTCTTTGCAACAAATCCGCCCTGTTTATTGCTGCAGCGTATACTTCTATCAACACTTCGCCGTCCTTTAATACAGGGTTTTCAACTTCAGAATAACCTAAACTCTTATCCGCTTTATTTATGAGTATCGCTTTCATTTTTCGCTCCTTAAAATTTTTATCTTTTATCGCTTTTATAAAATCTTTTGTATCCACTTCCGCACTGAAAGCGTTTAGATGGA
Source organism: Christensenellaceae bacterium (assembly GCA_034104345.1). GTDB lineage: Bacteria > Bacillota > Clostridia > Christensenellales > Borkfalkiaceae > HGM11416. The sequence continues at coordinate 38,269 of JAXEDY010000019.1, forward strand.
CTTTGTTTTCCAAAAAACAATCCGTAAAATGCGGGATCATATAGCACGAGTTAACATCCTTGACGTTATCTTAATCGGATACGGCACGCATAATTATATTTACTAAATTCTTGAAGTTTTGCCTATCGCACCGTGATACAAATTTTTCAGTTACGTTCTCGTTAATTGCATTATCTCATCTTATCAACCAAAAGTTTCTAAAAATAGTTTATAAACGTTTTCTACTGAAGGTTGTGCGCTGTTTTCGCTACAATAATTTTTTTCTTTTGCGAATATCATCGGCTCTGAAATTAACCCGCAAGCAAATCTGTGCCGTAAGCATTTAGGCTTTTGATTACTAAGTGTCAAGCGAAGTCGTAAGTTCAAGTCTTGTTTTTAATGAAAAACGCAAAAAAACAGTTGTAAAAATCAATCTTATTTTATACTTGATTTTTAACTTCAAAATCGCCTAAAACCGTTAAAAACGGCACAAAAAAAGCCGAAAACGTTCGTTTTCGGCTTTTTTTAGACCGAGATAGTTATTTCGGTCAACAAAGATGGCTCCCCTGTAAGATTTGAACTTACAACTTACATTTCCCGTCACTTTATAGATAATCACTACCAATATCCAAAATTTTATTTTCATCAAGATGTAAGGATTTTAACCACTCATACTTTTCCTTTTGTAGTTTATGGTAGCCTTCACTATCGGAATTACAGAAAGATATCAATAGGTTATAATGTTTCAGTTTGTTCCTTATTTTGTCATTCGGATCGTCCTCGTCCGAACAAGGCTTACGGTATTGACCGTAGAAAAAACAAAAACTTGCCCAACTGTATGCTTTCAAGTTTTGCTTTGCTGCTCGTTTGCAATATCTTCGCCAACAGAGCCGTAAAGACGATTGGTGCTTACGCATCTGAAACTCTTCCCACTTAAAATCAATCGAAAGAAAACCATCTCCACGTCTTGTTCGTTCGGGAAATAAAACATATTCCATCTCTTCATCAGGCAATCTTAACAGTTCTTCAGCATCAAATTTTAACTTGCTTAATCTATTTAAAACCTTCCACACCGTCATTCGGGAACAACCGCAAAGGGTAGCAACCTGCGAGTTATTATTCCCTTTTTTGCTATATTCGATAATAAATCTGTATTTTACCATAATAAAACTCCTTTTTCTTGCCCCTTTATAAGACATCAGTACCTATTGCTGCGTGTAAAAAAGCGCTGACCACCCACCTATTTTAAGGCAATTTCTCGATTAAAATTTAAAAAAGACATATAAAAAGGCAACCACTCCTTTACAAGAATGGTTGCCAAATTAGCGTTTTATTGTAAAAAATAGTGTAAATCAGCCGTTTTCGGCGATTTTTTCTTTACCTAGGGTTGCGGATATTCGCCTGAGCGGCGGCAAGACGAGCGATAGGAACGCGGTAAGGCGAGCAGCTTACATAGTCTAATCCGATTTCGTGGCAGAATTCGATAGACGAAGGATCGCCGCCGTGTTCGCCGCAAATTCCGCAGTGAATATCTTTGCGGGTGCTGTGACCGAGTTCTACGGCCATCTTCATAAGTTTGCCTACGCCGACGGTGTCTAAACGAGAGAACGGATCGGATTCGTAGATTTTTGCGGCATAGTAAGAAGGCAAGAATTTGCCTGCGTCGTCACGCGAGAAACCAAACGTCATCTGAGTTAAATCGTTGGTTCCGAAGCAGAAGAATTCGGCTTCTTTTGCGATTTCATCGGCAGTGAGAGCGGCGCGCGGAATTTCGATCATCGTGCCTACTTCGTATTTAAGGTCTACGCCGGCTTCTTTGATAACCGCGTCGGCGGTTTCAACAACCGTCTTTTTGCAGTAAGCAAGTTCTTTAACTTCGCCCACGAGCGGAATCATAATTTCGGGTTCGACTTTCCAATCGGGGTGTCTTTCTTTAACCGCGATAGCCGCTTTAATAACCGCTTTGGTTTGCATAACGGCAATTTCAGGATAGGTAACGGTCAGACGGCAGCCGCGGTGGCCCATCATCGGGTTGAATTCGTGCAGGCTGTTGCAGATCTGTTTGATTTCGGCAACGGTTTTACCCTGCGCTTTTGCAAGTTCTTCGATGTCTTTTTCATCGGTAGGAACAAATTCGTGAAGGGGCGGATCGAGGAAACGAATGGTTACGGGCATGCCTTTAAGGGCTTCCATAAGACCTTCGAAGTCGGCTTGTTGCATCGGTTCGATTTTGTCAAGCGCTTTAACGCGTTCTTCAACGGTTTCCGAGCAAATCATTTCGCGGAATTTATCGATTCTGCCGGGACCGAAGAACATGTGTTCGGTGCGGCAAAGACCGATACCCTGTGCGCCGAGTTCGGCTGCGCGTTGAGCGTCGGCAGGCGTATCCGCGTTGGTTCTTACGCCGAGCGCTTTATATTTATCGGCGAGTTTCATAATTCTGCCGAAGTAACCGCTGTTGGGATCTGCGGGAACGGTTTTAATAATTACGTCGTAAATTTTACCGGTCGAGCCGTCGAGCGAAAGTTCGCTGCCTTCGCGGAAAATTTTTCCCGCGAGTTCGAAGTATTTTTCTTCTTCGTGCATTTTAATTTCGCCGCAACCCGAAACGCAGCAGGTACCCATACCGCGGGCAACTACCGCAGCGTGCGAAGTTTGTCCGCCGCGAACGGTTAAAATACCCTGCGCATACTTCATGCCTTCGATGTCTTCGGGCGAAGTTTCCAAACGAACGAGAATGACTTTTTTGCCTTTCTTGCCTTCGATAACGGCGTCTTCGGCGGTGAATACAACGGTGCCCGCAGCAGCCCCCGGCGAAGCGGCGATACCCTTGCCTACGACGTTATTCTTGTCGGCGTCTTTCAAAGCCTTTGCGTCGAAAGTGGGGTGTAAAAGCATATCGAGCGTTTTCGCGTCGATTTGCAAAAGCGCTTCTTTTTCGTCAATCATGCCTTCGTCGATAAGGTCGCAAGCGATTCTTATAGCGGCGGCAGCTGTTCTTTTACCGTTTCTGGTCTGGAGCATATAGAGTTTTTCGTTTTCTACGGTGAACTCCATATCCTGCATGTCGCGGTAGTGATTTTCAAGGATTTGGCAAACTTCCTGGAATTGTTTATAAACTTCGGGGAAAACTTCTGCCATTTTAGCAATAGGCATCGGGGTGCGAACGCCGGCAACGACGTCTTCGCCCTGGGCGTTAGTTAAAAATTCGCCCATAAGACCTTTTTCGCCGGTAGCGGGATTACGTGTAAACGCAACGCCGGTTCCGCAGTTGTCGCCCATGTTGCCGAACGCCATCATCTGAACGTTAACAGCGGTACCCCAGCTGTAAGGAATGTCGTGGTCCATACGGTATACGTTTGCGCGGGGGTTATCCCAGCTTCTGAATACGGCGGTAATCGCTTCAAAAAGTTGTTCCTTAGGATCGGACGGGAAGTCTTTTCCAAGTTGTTTTTTATATTCGGCTTTGAATTGGTTTGCCAAAGCTTTAAGGTCGTCGGCGTCGAGTTCGACGTCTTGCGTAACGCCCTTCTTTTCTTTCATTTCGTCGATGAGTTTTTCGAAGTATTTTTTGCCTACTTCCATAACTACGTCCGAGAACATCTGGATAAATCTTCTGTAGCAGTCCCAAGCCCAGCGCGGATTGCCCGATTTTTTGGCGATAACTTCAACAACTTCTTCGTTAAGGCCAAGGTTCAAGATGGTATCCATCATCCCCGGCATCGACGCTCTTGCGCCCGAACGAACGGATACGAGAAGCGGATTTTCGTGATCTCCGAACTTTTTGCCGGTGATTTCTTCCATCTTCGCAACGTATTCCATAATCTGCGCGCGGATTTCGTCGTTAATCTTTCTGCCGTCGGCATAATATTGCGTGCAGGCTTCGGTAGTGATGGTAAAGCCTTGCGGAACGGGAAGACCGATTTTGGTCATTTCGGCAAGGTTTGCGCCTTTGCCGCCGAGAAGTTCGCGCATTTTGCCGTTACCTTCGCTGAAAAGATAAATATACTTCTTCATTAAAAACCTCCTGTGGTTTTGCGGAATTTACCGCCGTAAAAAATTATTACTAAAATTTTTAAAAAAACAAATTTTTACCGTTATATTTTACAATAAAACGATTTTTTACACAACTGTTTAAAGGTCGTTTTGCACAAAAAAATACAATTTTTGTATATTTTGCATTTTTTGCGTTGTTTTAAAGCCTAAAGTTATGCGTTTTTGCCGCCGTTATCATCTTGATTATCGGCGCTGTTTGCGCTTTCTTCGGATTCTTCGCCTTTTTCGACGAAGGTGTTTAAAACCTTATTGTTAAAAACGAATTCCGCTGCTTTTTTATCTTTCGACGAAATTAAAATTTTAACGATTTCGCGCACTCGTTCTTCGCTTTCGGTCAAACTGTTTTTAAGCGAAAAAGGCTTTATGCTGTCTTTAAGCGCGTTTAAAAGGTCGAAATTAACGTCGGGGCTTAACGAAAACGAATCGAGCGCGTCGTAAATGTCGAGCACGGCGTTAAACAGCGCGCTTTGTTTCTTTTTTGTGAAATACGAACGCAACAAAACGTATCCGCCCGCAAGCACGGCTACCGAAGCAAGCAGAACGTAGTTATTTAATATTATAAGTCCGCAGATAAGAGCGGCAAGCCCTATCGCAAGAACCGCGCTACCCGTCCACAAATACGTTTTAAGCGTGTTGTCCGCTTTCATATATTTGGGAATAAGCTCTTTCAGGGCGGCCTCGAGTTTTCCTTTTTTCGCCGCGTTACGCTCTTTTTTATAGATTTCTATTTCGTCGTCTGAAAGAGCAGAAACCTGATAAAAGTCCTTATATAAGCGCGTTATCACGCTTTTTTCTTCTACGTCGGCGCAGTCGATAGCCTTATCGAGCCACTGTTTGTGGCCTTCGTTTTTATAGTCGGTAAGGTCCTTGGTTTCGGCGCGCACAAGCCCGAAATATATGCGATAATCGGTGTTTGTATATTGCAGCGCGCTTTTAAGCTCTTTTTCGGCGGCGGCAAAATTTTTGTTTTTAAAATAAAATTCTGCGCGGTCAAGTATGCGCTCGACTTCGAGATAATCTTCGCCGCGCGCCACTTTTTTATCGTCGGTCTGCTGTTCTTCGTGCACCGATTTATAAAGTTTTATCGCCTTTTCCACGTCGAATTCCTTTTTGCAGTTGGTGCAGAATCCTTCGCCCTTTTCTAAACGAGCGAACAATTCGGCACCGCAAAACGGGCATTTCGCGTTTTTTTCTTTGTTTTCCATTCTTAATAAAGTTTTATACGTTTTATTATCGAAACAGATTTTTTATGCGGACGAGCGTCAGCCTTGCAAACCGCGGGTTTGTCTGTCCATATCTTCGACAACGATATCGTAAATTTCGCCGAGCGAAGCGCAATATTCCAGAACTTTCCACGGTTCGTTGGTGTGAAAGTGGATTTTAATAAGAGTTTCGTCGCCGACCGCTATAAGACAATCGCCTTTAAAGTTTTTAGTAATATAATCGCCGATTGCTTTTTCGCTGAGATTTTCGCCCTCGATTAAAAGTTGAGTATCGTATTTGAATTCTAACATTTTTTTACTCCCTTCCGCGCGACGAATTATATTTTGCAACGCAAATTTTTAGTTTAAAATTACACGCAAAAAAACTTTTTTACGGCGCGGATTTTATTTTAAAATTTAAAAAAAGTTGGGCTATAAGCCCGCTAACGGCACTTTCGCATTTTTTTAAATAAAACGCACAGCCGAAAAGCGGGCTTAATAATAATGCTAAATTATTCCCATTCGATGGTTGCGGGGGGTTTCGAAGTTATATCGTAAACCACGCGGTTAATATCTTTACATTCGTTTACGATTCGGCTCGAACACACGGCTAAAACGTCGTAAGGAATGTGCGCCCAGTCGGCTGTCATCGCGTCGACGCTGGTAACGGCGCGGAGCGCGACCGTATAGCCGTAGGTGCGGCTGTCGCCCATAACGCCTACCGTTCTATTGTTTGTTAAAACCGCAAAATATTGCCAGATTTCTTTATTCAAACCCGCTTTTTCAAGTTCTTCGCGGAAAATATAATCGGCGTCGCGCAGAATATCCAGTTTTTCTTTGGTTAAATCGCCTATGCAGCGCACCGCAAGCCCAGGGCCTGGGAACGGCTGGCGCATAACGATTTTTTCAGGCAAGCCCATTTCTAAGCCGACGGCGCGGACTTCGTCTTTAAACAAAGTACGGAGCGGCTCGATAAGCGACTTGAAATCGACGACCGACGGAAGCCCGCCTACGTTGTGGTGCGATTTGATAACCGCCGATTTACCCGTGCCGCTTTCTATTATGTCGGGATAAATGGTACCCTGCACCAAAAAGTCTACTTTGCCTATTTTACGCGCTTCGGCCTCGAACACGCGGATAAATTCTTCGCCTATTATTTTGCGCTTTTTTTCGGGTTCGGTAACGCCCGCAAGTTTTGTTAAAAATCTTTCGGACGCGTCTACCGCGATTAAATTCATCCCGCGCTCTTTCTTGAACACGCGAACGACTTCTTCGGTTTCGTTTTTACGCATCATGCCGTGGTCGACGTAAATGCATGTAAGTCTGTCTCCGACCGCTTTATGAACGATCGTCGCCGCCACCGCGCTGTCTACTCCGCCGCTCATGGCACAAAGCACTTTGCCGTCGCCCACTTCTTCGCGGATTTTTTCGACCTGTTCTTTAACGAAGTCGCTCATCGTCCAGTCGCCCGTAAGGCGGCAGACGTTGAACAAAAAGTTTTTAAGAATTTCGGTACCCTGGCGGGTGTGCTGCACTTCGGGGTGGAACTGTACGCCGTAAATCTTTTTATCTTCGTTATAAAACGCCGCAACGGGGCACGAAGGCGTGTGCGCGCAAACCTTAAAGCCATGGGGCAAATCGCGAACGTAGTCGGTATGGCTCATCCAACAAACGTTTTGCTTGTCCATTCCTTTGAAAAGCACGTTTTCTTCGTAAGTTATATCGCTTTTGCCGTATTCGCGATTAGGCGCGTGGTCTACTTTGCCGCCGAGCGCGTGCGCCGTAGCCTGCATGCCATAGCATATACCCAAAACGGGAACGCCGAGCTTGAATATTTCGGGGTTAACCTTGGGTGCGCCGTCTTCGTAAACGCTGTTTGGTCCGCCGGTGAAAATTATGCCCTTCGGGTTAAAAGATTTGATTTTTTCGATGGGCGCGTCGCACGGAATCATTTCGCAAAAAACGTTCTGTTCGCGCACTCTGCGGGCGATAAGCTGGTTATATTGCCCGCCGAAATCCAAAACCAATACGGTCTGATGTTGTTTCATTTATGTTTCTCCGTTTGTTATTATTGTTTTTATTGTCAGCCGTTAAGTTATGCTTTTTTTTAGTTATAACGGTGCTTTCTTTAATAATTTTTAAAAATCGGCTTTAAAATCCGAAATTAACTTTTCGAAGTGTAGTTAGGCGCTTCTTTGGTTATCGAAATATCGTGCGGGTGGCTCTCGATAAGACCGGCGTTGGTGATTTTTACGAACTGCGCGGTTTCTCTTAAAGTTTTCAAGTCTTTCGCGCCGCAATATCCCATACCCGATTTTATGCCGCCGACCATCTGATAAACGGTTTCGGCAAGGCTTCCGCGATAGGGAACGCGCCCTTCAACCCCTTCGGGAACGAATTTTTTGGCGTCTTCCTGAAAATATCTGTCTTTACTGCCGTTCGCCATAGCGGCAAGCGAGCCCATTCCGCGATAAACTTTAAAGTTTCTGCCCTGATAAATTTCGACTTCACCGGGGCTTTCGGAAGTACCGGCGAGAAGCGAACCCATCATAACGGCGTGCGCGCCCGCAGCCAAAGCCTTTGTAATGTCGCCGCTATACTTGATACCGCCGTCGGCGATAACCGTTTTGCCCAGTTTTTCGGCTTCTTCGGCACATTCCATAACAGCGGTGAGTTGGGGCATGCCTACGCCCGAAACCACGCGCGTGGTGCATATCGAACCGGGTCCGATACCCACTTTTAACACGTCTGCGCCAACGTTTGCAAGGTCGCGCACCGCTTCGGGCGTTACGATGTTACCCGCGATAAGCGGAAGCGACGGATATTTTGCTTTGATTCTTTCAATCGTTTCAAGCACAAGACGCGAATGTCCGTGTGCCGTATCTACGGCGATTATATCAACGCGGTTTTTAACCAGTTCTTCTACGCGTTCCATTGTGTTTTGGGCGATGCCCACCGCCGCGCCGACCAAAAGTCTGCCGTTTTTATCTTTCGCCGAATTGGGATATTGAATGGCTTTTTCTATATCCTTTATGGTAATAAGCCCTTTAAGGTTGCCTTTCCCGTCGACTATAGGAAGTTTTTCGATGCGATGTTTGCCTAAAATTTTAGCCGCTTCGTCGAGCGAAGTCCCCACTTTTGCGGTTATTAAATTATCTTTGGTCATAACGTCGGCGATTTTTTGCTCGAAATTGGTTTCGAAACGCAAATCGCGATTTGTCAAAATTCCTACGAGTTTGCCGTTTTTGGTTATGGGTACGCCGCTGATGCGGTATTTTTCCATAAGTTTAAGCGCGTCCGAAAGTTTGTTTTCGGGTTCTAAAAAGAACGGATCGGTAATAACGCCGTGTTCGCTGCGTTTTACCTTGTCTACTTCGCGCCCCTGATCTTCTATCGACAGGTTTTTGTGAATAATACCTATGCCGCCTTCGCGCGCCATAGCGATTGCCATACGCGATTCGGTGACGGTATCCATAGCCGCGCTCATAAGCGGAATGTTAAGAACAATTCCCGGCGAGAGTTCGGTGGATATATCCACTTGTTTTGGAACAACGCTGCTCGCCGCGGGAACTAAAAGCACGTCGTCGAACGTAAGTCCTTCTCTGATAATCTTTTGCATAAAAACTCCTGTATGCACCCCTATTTTACCGCCTAACGGCGAAAAAAACGCGATGGCTATGTAAAAATTTTATTGCTGTATCAAGCGGCTTTTAGCGGAGCCGACTGCTTTTTTACCTCGTGATTTTAAGTTTTTTTAATAAAAGCCGCGCCTTAAAAATTTTGTATTTTTAAATAAACCTCACGCCGAAAACGGAGTGAGTGTTTTTTAAATATAAACGGTTTTATTTGTGTTTTTATATCCAAGCGCCGAATTTTGCGCTTCGCTGTTTTCGTTCGTTTTGCCGATGCGCGCAATAAGTTCGCTTATCATTGACATATCGCCTTTTAAAAGCGCGGTTTCGCTTTCGCTTAAATCCTTTTCGGCTTGCATTTTTTCAAGCGCAGCACTTATTTTTTTAACATATTCGGTAAGTTCGGCAGAAACTTCCTTTCCGCTTTTTAAACAATCGCTTACCTCCTGCGCCGCCGCGCCGATAACCGCGCGGAAGGGGTTGCCCGTAACGTAACCGGTGCAAATCGCGCCGCCTAAGGTAAGTTCGGCGGCTTTTTCAAGCGCTCCGTTTTTTTTGTTGCGGGCGTAAAGCGCAAGGCAATAACTTTGCGAAATACGCAAACGCTCGTTTTCGGTTAAATCTCCGCTTAAAAGCGCTCTTGCCGCATATTTTTCGATTTTTTCGTTATTGCTAGCGTCGATTGCGTCGTAAACGACGATTAAAAGATCCTTTAAATCGTGGTTTTCCGATTTCAAATATCCGCGCTCGCTGTATTTAAGCGCTAAGTCGTAATTTGCCGCGCCGCGATAAAACGAAGCCAGATTATACGGAAAAAACAATGCGAAAACGCCGTAACCTATAAGCGCCGCCACTATTACGGCAGCCAAAGTTATAGATGCAGTTTTTAAAACGACTTTTTTCATCTTTATGCGTTTCCGTGTTTTTGACCTTTTTCGACCTTTTTGTAATTTTAACATATTTTTTGTTTTTTGTAAAATCTTTTAGCGGGTTTTTAAAAAAGGTTTGCACGCGCAAAAAAAGTAAACGCAAAAAAACGCGGCAAGGCATAACTATAAAACTTTGCGAATATTTATAAACGAAAAAGGAATTGTTTATCGATGAAAAAAATGGTTAAACCGTTAAAAAAATCGTGCGTTGCGCTTCTAATCGCAACCGCTTTGTTATCTGTTTTCGTTTTGCCCGCCTGCGCGCAGGAAACCGATTACTTTTCGTGCGTAAGCGAACTAAGATCGGACGTGTTCTGCGGCGAAAACGAAAACTTTTCGGCAACCGTTTATTCGGGTTTTAAAGAAAAACCCTATCTTCACGACGGCGAAAAAGGCGAAACCGCCCTTACTCTTACCGTTCGGCTTTTCGAAAAACAAAAAGTAGACGAAGAAATTAAAATAAAAATAGAATTCGGCGGCGAAACTTACGAAAAAGCCTTGGATTTCGATCCCGTATCTCATTCGCTTTCGTGCGACGCGGAAGTAAATTCTCTGCCCGAAAAAACGCTTAGTCTTACCGTTTTTCACGGCGAAACAACCGTGATAATCGAACTAAAAAGCAAGCGCAACGACGACACGATAACGTACACCGCCGCGCTTGAAAAAGCAACCCGGAAAGCCGCCGATTTTTTAAAACAAAATTCGTCCGGCGGCAGTTTCAACGGCGAAATTTCGATAAGGCTTTTATGCGAAAACGACCGCAACTACTATTACGTAGGTTTTATTATAAAAAGCGGACTTAAACAAGCCTTCCTTATAGACGGCAAAAGCGGCGAGGTTCTTGCCGAAAAGAAACTTTAAACGCATAAAAATTACCGCTTAACTAATCAAATAGTACCAAAAAAAAAGCCGCTACTTCCGCCGAAAGTGCCGATAACGGGCTTATAGCCCTACTTTTAAAAATTTAAGCGATGATAAAAACCAAAAAACAAGACGTTAACAAAGCCGGCCCGATTTTACGGGTCGGCTTTATTTTTATGTATTTTACTTTATGTTTTGAACGTGTTAAAAACAAATTATTTCGCAGCGCCTGACGTAAGCCCTAAAATCTTTTGGAGAGCGGCTTTTGTTTCATCGTCGATTTTTCCTTCGTTTTCAAGTTCGGCGATAACTTCTGTCATTTCTTTTTTATCGGCTTCGCTAAGCATCGAACCGACGTCTACGCCCATTTCGGCAGCAGGAATTACGAGATTGCTTTCGACGAAAACTTCGAGCATATCGCGCGGATTAACTTCTTCGGTTCCGTCTTCCTGCGCTTTTTGCAATTGATACGCTTTTTCGAGCGCTTCGCCCGCCTTCGAAAAATCTACTTTATCAAGGTCGATTTTGCTTACGTCTACGGGCATATCGAACGATTCTGCCGCAACCGAAACGATCTCGGTTATGCTTTCTTTAACTTCGGCGGGAAGTTCGCTTTTTACCTGCTCGATATTGTTTAAAACCTCTTTAATATCGTCGATTTTTTCCTGCGTTAACTCATCGCTTTCGGAAATTTTTATATCCTGAAGTTTCTGCGCGCTTTTCGCTATTTTCGAAAGAGCGATAACCGCGTCGATCTGAACGTTTAACGTTACGTTTTTACCTTCACTCGATTTAACGGTGGTAAGCCCTTTATACGTGCCGAATTCGATTTCGTTATAAATTTTGTAAAGCGGGGTTTTTTTATACGCCGCAACTATGTCGAACAAGAGTTTTAAGTCTTCGGGAATAGCCGAATTTACATTTTCGCCCGAACTTTCGCCCGCGTTTTCTTGCGAACCGTCGCCGCCCTCAACTATTTTATCCGAAGTTTTTATCACGTTAAAACCGCAATTATCTTTATAAATTCCGCCGAGCGAAACACCTTTTTGCAAAACTTTTGCCGAAGACGAACCCGAAGAAACAATCGAAAAATCAACCTGCGACGCTTTATCTATCGAACCTACAAGACCGGTTATGGGAACGCAGATAAAATACGCGACCAAAATACCCTGCACCGCGCCGACAGCAAGGCCTAACAATCTGTTTTTAAGTTTGCCGGGGCGAACCACAATGCACAAAAGCCAGAACACTATAAGCGAAACCAGTTTTAAAAGCAAAAACGTTACCAAAAACGCAAACACGCCCACGGCAATCTGCGCAATGGGCATTATTAGTTTAAGCATTTCGGAATTTTCGGAAAACGCCGCTTCTAAACTCTGCTTAAAGCTTTGCCCGCCTATTTGCATGTTCATTATGGCTTCGGTGAGCGTATCGCGCATAAGCCACGCCGCCAAAATAGCCGCGCCCACTATTACAAGGCGTAACAAACTGCGGTTAAGCCCGCGTTTTAAACCAAGCAGCGCGCCCACGACTATGGGAAGCGCCGTAAGAACAAGAACAACCCAAAACAAAATATCTTCCATTTTCTTTCTCCTTTTCTTTTGCTTTTTGCGGCTTTTCACGCTTAAAAACGCTTGCGCGCTTTATGCGTTTATATTAAAAATTCCGCAATAAAAATCAAACCGCCCTTAACGCGGACGGCGGTTTTCCCGCAAAAGTAAAAACCGAAGCGATATAAAAATCCGCGGCTTTTACTTTATTATATTCGGCGGGATTATTAAAAATTAAAAAATTCCGTTTAAAATGTTTGCAACCGTTTCGGCGTAAGCGCCCTTTCCGGCAATCATATAAAGCGGATTGTTATCGTAAATAAGGTGCGAAAGCGGAGCCGAAGCGAGAACTTCGTTGGTGTAATTAAACAAGCCGCTGCCGTTTAAAATGCCCGCCACCCAGAAAAATCCGAGAACCAAAACCGCAAACAACGCAAAGTTTACCACGCCGCCCAAAACGCTGTCGATAATTTTAAACCAAAGTGCTTTTGCACGGGCAAAATCGATAAACTGCGCCCATTTTTTGCCAACCCACAGCATAAAGACGTAAAGCGGAACGAACTGAATTACGCCCACCACAACGTATGCGAGATAGGTGTTGAAGGCTTCTACTTCGATACCCGCCATTTCAAGTATTCCGCTTAAACCTTCGCCGGCGCCGCTGAACGCCACGGCAATGTCGTGCATCCAGCCGAGCGGCTTATAAACGAAATACATCAGGGCAAAAGAAATGCCCGCGGCAAGCGCTATCCATAAAAGCGCGGTTACCAGCGTGAAAAAGGTGTTTATAAAACCTTTTTTAATACCCCGATACAGCATAAAACATAAAAACGCTATAACGAGAACGTCTGCCACAAAATACATATTTTTACCTTCTTGCGCCGCACACTTTTTTTAAAAGGCGTGCGTATACGCGCGGACTATAATTACATTATAATCGGCGCGGGCGCGTTTGTCAATAATTTTTAGGTTTTTTTAAATATTTAACCTTTTTTGCCTCTTTTAAACGTTAAAACACGCAAATTTTTCGCATTTTTAAACGTTTTTTCAAGCCGAAACAATTTTTTTTAAGCAGAAGTGACTTTTTTTATCTTATTCGCGGATTACTTTCGAATTATTTACAGGTTATCCGCAAAGTTTTACGCCTTGGGCTTAAAAGTATCTTTAAGCGAAACTATTTCGCCGAGTTCGATTTTTCCGCCGTCCGAAACGTTCTTCTTATAATATCCTATGCGCAAAAGCTGAAAACTTTCGCCCGCTTTAACGGTTTCGATATATTTTTCGGCTTTCGCTTTATATGCATGCACGCTGTCGTAGTTTAATCGTTCGTTAAAATCCTGCCCCGCGTATTCGGCGTCTTTAAGAAGTCGGTCGTATTTTTTAAGCGTAACGTCTACGGAGTCGGCAGCGTTTACCCACTGAATTGTACCTTTAACTTTCATTCCGCTAAGGTCGTTCCCGCTGCGCGATTCGGGAAGATACGAGCAATGAAGTGCGGCTATAGCACCGTTATCGGCATATTCAACGCTTTCGCACTTGATAATGTAAGCGTTTTTAAGGCGAACGTAACCGCCCTGTTTAAGCCTGAAATATTTTGGCGGGGGGCAAAGAGAAAAGTCTTCGCCGGAGATATAAAGTTCTTTTGAAAAACTAATTTTTCTTACGGGCGAATTCTCGCTTTGCGGCATTTTTTCGAAGTTTAATTCTTCTTCGCCGTCGTAATTATCGATTATAACTTTTATCGGATCGACGACGACCATTGCGCGCTCTGCGTGTTCGTTTAAATAATCGCGCACGAAGTGATCCAGATACCCCGCTTCGATTTCGGAATTAGCCTTTGCAACGCCCACCGCTTCGCAAAAGTTTTTAAGCGCATCGGCGGGAATTCCGCGCGAACGAAGCCCCGTAAGAGTGGGCATACGCGGATCGTCCCAGCCCGTAACCGCGCCTTCTTCTACGAGTTTTTTAAGATAACGCTTGCTCATAACCGTGTTGGTTATGTTAAGGCGCGCAAATTCGATCTGGCGGGGTTTGTGTTTAACCTGCGTGTTTTCGATAACCCAGTTGTAAAGGGGGCGATGATCTTCGAATTCGAGCGTGCAAAGCGAATGAGTTACGCCCTGCATCGAATCGCAGATGGGGTGTGCGAAGTCGTACATCGGGTAAATACACCATTTATTGCCCGTGCGGTGATGTTCGGCGTGCAGAACGCGATAAATTACGGGATCGCGCATGTTGATGTTTGGCGACGCCATATCTATTTTTGCGCGCAGAACTTTTTCGCCGTCGGCATATTTGCCCGCGCGCATTTCTTCGAAAAGTTTTAAGTTTTCGCCGGCGTCGCGGTCGCGGTAAGGGCTGTTTTTGCCGGGATCGGTAAGAGTTCCGCGCGTTTCGCGTATTTCGTCGGCAGTTAAATCGCAAACGTAAGCCTTGCCGTCTTTTATAAGTTTAACCGCAAGTTCGTAAATGGTGTCGAAAAAGTCCGAAGCGTAATGAATTTCGAACCAGTTAAAGCCAAGCCATTTGATATCCGCCTTTATGGCTTCGACGAATTCGGTTTTTTCTTTCGACGGGTTGGTGTCGTCGAAAAACAAATTGCACTTGCCGTCGTATTTTTTAGCCGTGCCGAAGTTAAGACAAAGCGATTTTGCGTGCCCTATGTGCAGATAACCGTTGGGTTCGGGCGGAAAGCGCGTATGCACTTCGGTTACTTTGCCTTCGGCAAGTTCTTCGTTTATGATGTCTTCGATAAAATTCTTTCCTTCTTCCATTTTTTTATCCTTTTCTCGTTTTGTAAAGTTTAGTTAATTTTCAGCAAGTTTAAACTTCTTTAAGTTTTGAAAGCACGTTTTTAAAATAATCGGGCAATTCGCATTCGAAAGTCATTTCTTTACCCGTTTTGGGGTGCGCAAACGTAATTTTATAAGCGTGAAGCAGTTGCCCTTTCAAATCGAACGGGCATTTTTTAGGGCCGTAAGTTTTATCGCCCACCACGGGGCAACCCAAAAATTTCGAATGAACCCTTATCTGGTGCGTCCTGCCCGTCCACAGCGAAAACTCGCACAAAGTATAGTTTTCGTAGCGTTTCAGCACCTTATAATCGGTTATGGCGCGTTTGCCGCAAGGTCTTACGGCGAAAGCGGTTCTGTCTTTTAAGTCGCGCCCCAAAAAGTTATCTATGCGCCCTTCGTTTTGCTTTACCTTTCCGTGTAGAAGCGCGAGATAATAACGCTTGCACGTTTTTTGTTCGATTTGCTTTGCCAAGTTTAAATGCGCTTCGTCGTTTTTAGCAACGAGAAGCAGCCCCGAAGTGTCTTTATCTATGCGGTGAACTATCCCCGGGCGAAGCACTCCGTTTATGCCGCTTAATTTATCGAGCGAGTATAGAAGCGCGTTTACGAGCGTATCGTCGCCCGTGCCGCTGCCCGCATGCACGGTAAGCCCCTGCGGCTTGTTTATAACCGCAAGATCGTCGTCCTGATATATTACTTCAATGGGAATGTTTACGGGTTTAACGTTAAGCGGTTCGGGTGCGGGTTCGGTTATTTCTACCCGGTCGCCATTTTTTAAAACGTAACCGCATTTCTGCGTTTCGTCGTTTACTTTTACAAGCCCGCTTTCGATAAGTTTTTTTACATGCGAACGCGATTTGTTTATTTTTTCGCTTGCAGCGACGTCTAACCGCTCGCCGCCGCCCGAAACAAAACTCGTCGTCTGCATTTTTTCGCTTTGCGAATTTTGTCCGCTTTTACAAATTTTGCCTGCTCCGCAGCAATCGGTTCGGCAATCGCTTAAATCGATTTTTTCGCCGATAGCAATACAATCTTCTTTGCGGTCGCTTAAATTAGTCATATCGCTCGGTTTCATTCGTCTTTACGTCCGCGCCGCCCGTTTCTTTTTTTTCGGAAGATGCGCGCATAACGAACGCAATGCTTTTTGCTTTAAGTTTTTTATCGTCGTCCGCCGCCGACGTTCCGCCAAACTCCGCGCCGTTTGCGGCTCCGTCTGATTTCGAAGCGTTTGCGGCGTTTACCGTGCCCGCATTTTCGGCAACGATTTTATTTTCTTTACTTTTGAAAACCGCGTCGTCGTCGATAAACAAAAGATATATAACGAGCATCGCCACGCCTACGCACAGACAGCAATCGGCAACGTTGAACGTGGGGAACTTGAAAAACGCGAAACTTATAAAGTCGCGCACGTATTTAAAGGATATCCTGTCGATAAAATTGCCTATCGTGCCCGAAAACAAAAGGGATATGGTTACGCCCAGCCACTTGCTTTGTTTTTTGGTAAAAACTATGTAAACCGCGCCCGCCGCAAGAACTATCGCGGTTAAAACCGTAAAAAAGTCTTGCGCCCAGGGCTTGCCGGCAAACAACGAAAACGAAGCGCCTTCGTTATAAACCGACATAAAGTTTATAACCCCCGGAATAACCGCGTACGATCCTTCATGTCCGCCGTGATCGGTTAATATTTTCGATATCTGGTCGAGCGCAAGCGTTAAAACAAAAATCAAAACGTATATAACGTAACGCAAGGTCCTGTTTTTTTTCATTTTTACTCCATTGTGCCAAGCTGACGGCAAAGCGTTTCAAGGTCTAAATTTTCGCTCGGATTAAGTATTTCGTCAAGGTCGATTCCGCCGCCTTCTTCGCGTTTTCCGCCTGAAATAAGGTCGGTTATTTCCGTTACTTTTTTCGAAAGTTCGCTTAAACCGAGTTCTTGTTCGTTAAAGTTTAAAATTTGTTTAAGTGCCGCCGAAAGCGCCGCTTTTCTGCGTTTTTCGGCAAGCGGATCGCCAAAAGCAAGCGCCTTTTCCCACCGCGCGATAAAGGTTTTTAGTCTGTTTATTTCACGAACGTATAAAGTTTTAAGTTCGGCTTGCGTTTCGGGCGCAAGGCTTAAAAGGTCTTTTTCGTTTTCTTCGGCTTGCTTTTCCGCATTTTTGGGCGAATTTTCGGCTTTTTCGTCCGTCGCCGCAACAACTTCCGGCGTCTTCGCCACCGTTATAGCCGTTGCTTCCGCCGCCGTTACGGTCGACACGGCAGCCAATGCCGCCGCTTCGGTTGCCGCGCTTTCGCCGTCGGTCGGTTCTGCCGGATCGCCCGTTTTTTCGGTTTTCGCGCGCGCGTCGAACTTGCCCGATTTCAGAAATTTTTTATTAAGCCTGTAAATTTCGGCGTTTAACGCACTTTGTTTTTCGGCAAAATCTTTTTCGAGTTTTTGTTTTTCGGCTTTTAGGTCGGCGTTTTCGGCGCGGATTTTATTAAGTTGTTCTTTAAGGTCGGCGTTTTGTTTTTCGAGTTCGGTTTGCTTTGCCGATTTTTTGTTAAACAAGCCCATTTTTCGCTCCGTGCCGCAGTTTTTATTCGATTATATTTCGGCGATATTTCATCGTTTTACGCTTTCTTTTCGCGTATATCTTTAATCGTAGAAGTTTTTTCGCGTTGTTTTTCGGCAAATCAGATAACCCGCGTTATACTTTTTCTCCTCGTATATTTTTAATCATCGAAGTTTTAAGCGCGTAAAGTTCGTCCGACAAATCCACCTTGTAAATATGCGGATAGTCGAGCCGCTTATATTCTTCCCAGAAGCCGTCGAGTTGCTTTTGCGAATAAGCGGCAATTTCTTTAAGCGCGGGCAGTTTATAAACGAGTTTGCCGTTTTCTATGATTTTTTGCGTGATTTCTTTAAGTTCGTAATTTTCGAAAGTTATGCTTTTCCAGCGTTCGGTCGGGTGATAAAGAGTTAAAGGCTTAGAAGCATCGAACTTTTCGCCGCGCAAAAATATTACGTCGGCTTCGGCCATTCCGTTTACGAACACGCGATAAATGCTTTTAAACCCCGGGTTGGTGATTTTCGCGCCGTTATCCGAAAGTTTGATTTTAGGCGTGATTTCGCCCTTTTCGTCGATCATCGCCGAAAGTTTGTAAACGCCGCCGAGAGCGGGCATTTCTTCGCTGGTTATAAGTTTCGTGCCTACTCCCCACAAATTGATTTTCGCGCCCTGCTGTTTAAGCGAGTTTATCGAATGTTCGTCTAAATCGCCCGAAGCGCAGATAAGCGTGTTTTCGAACCCCGCCGCGTCGAGCATTTTACGCGCTTCTTTCGAAAGATACGCAAGATCGCCCGAATCGAGCCTTATTCCCAGCGGCTTTTTGCCCGCCGCTTTAAGTTCGTTAAACACTTTTATTGCGTTTGGAACGCCGCTTTTTAAGGTGTTATAGGTATCTACGAGCAGAAGCGCCGCGTCGGGATAAATTTCGGCGTATGCCTTGAACGCTTCGTATTCCGAAGGGAAGTTCATGACCCAGCTGTGCGAATGAGTGCCCGAAATTTTAACGTTGAACATCTGCCCCGCAAGCACGTTCGAAGTAGAACCGCACCCGCCGATTATAGCGGCGCGCGCGCCGTAAATGCCCGCGTCGGGGCCTTGCGCGCGGCGAAGCCCGAATTCCATAACCGAATCGCCCTTTGCCGCGTGGCAAATTTTAGCGGCTTTTGTTGCGATAAGCGTTTGGTGATTGAGCATGTTCAAAATAGCCGTTTCTATAAGTTGCGCCTGCACGATAGGAGCGCGAACGGTTAAAATGGGCTCGCCGGGGAATACCGGCGTTCCTTCGGGCACCGAATAGAGGTCGCCCGTAAATTTAAGATTTTTAAGATAATTTAAAAATCCTTCGTCGAAAAGTTTTTGCGAACGCAGATATTCTATTTCGTCGTCGCCGAAGTTAAGGTTTAAAACGTAATCTACAACCTGTTCGAGCCCCGCCGCAAGCGAATAAGTTATTAAATCGTTTTGGCGAAAAAACACGTCGAACACGGCAATTTGTTCGTGCCTGCCCTTTAAATAATAACCGTTCATCATTGTAAGCTGATAAAGGTCGGTAAGCAGAGTTAAATTTCTTTTTTGCATAATTTTGCCCTTGTTCCAGTCAGAAATTTTTTATATTTTCTATATCTTTTTATCGATTTTTTAGTAACGATATGCCGATATGCAGTTTGCGGATATTGCGGACGTTTGTTTATTTACCCGTTTTTAGTCTTTAAACGACTTGATTTCGGGAAGTTCTTCTTCGGGTTTTTTGCTTTCTTCTTCGTCTTTTAATTTTTTGCGGGTTTTATAATCGACGAAATCTTCTTTTTCGTTATCGAACACCAACGTGAGTTTGTTCGAATAGATTATAAACAAGCCCAAAAACGCGACCGCCACCAAAGCGATTGCGGTTATTACAACGACAACCCAATATACGTTTAACACCACTAACAAAAGCACGACGGCAAGCGCGAGAGAGCAGGACGCAACCGCTATCGAACCGCGACTGCGCTTTATCGCCCCGAAAACGGCAAAGTATACGCCGACGGCGAAAAACAGCGACGTAAAACCTACGCCGAGTGCCAAAGGCCACGCGTTCTTTACGCTGCAAAGCGTTATTATCGCGCCCGCCGAACCTAAAACTATTGCGACTATCACGCCGATAAGCGATAAATTAACCGATTGTTTTTTGTTTTTAAATTCGTTCATTTTTTACCCTTGTTTTTATTTGTCTTGTTTATCGATTTTTTCGGTTTTATCCGAAGGTTCGGCGTTGTTCACCGATTGTTCGCCGTTCGCCTCTCCCGCATTTTCCGACGCTTGCGCCGCTTCTACGGTTTCGCTCGCTTCGCCGTTTCGGGCGGCGGCAAGTTTTAAAAGTCTTTCTTTTTCCGCAAGGTCGGCGTCCATTTTGCGGTTGTAATATCTTACGATAAAGTAGACGCCTATCGACGCGAAAAGCAGAATTATCGACTGCGTTTGCGACGGAGAAAGCGAACCTAAAAACGAACCGCGATAGTCCGCGCGCACAAATTCGATTAAGAAACGCCATATCGAATAAGCAACCATATAAACTACGATATTGTATTTATATTGCTTTTTAAGCGCGAGATACGAAAGCACCCCGAACAACGCGAACAAAAACGCCGCTTCGAAAAGCTGAGTGGGATAGAGCGGCGTATTGCCGTATTGAGAGTATGCGCTCGAACCCGGTCTGAACGAAACGCCTAAAAACGAGAAAAAGCCCTCGGCGGGTTTTCCGTAACAGCAACCGCCGAAAAAGCAACCTATTCTGCCGAAAGCGTGCGCTATGGTTATGCAGCAAGGCGCATACACGAGCAGGCGGGTTACAAGATAATAATGCTTTTTTCTGAAAATATAATTGCCTATTAAAAAACTCACCGCGCCCGCTATAAGCCCGCCTATAACGGTTATGCCGCCCGTTATGCTGAAGGTCGGGTTAGGTATGCCTTTTTTTATATCGTCGATATAGTTATAAACGCCCTGCCACACCGCCGCGCCGAAAAAGCCCACGACTATGGCTACAACGCCGTTATAAAACACGAAGTCGGTATCGTCCGCCGAAAAGCCCAAGTATTTTCCGTATTGAAAAAGTACGAAAAAGCAAGCCAAAATGCCTATCGCTATCATCACACCGTAAAGATGAATAGGAAAAAAACCGAAAAGTTTTATTGCGTTAGCATACATTTTTTCTATCTCCTTGCCCAAAACGCGCCGTTTTGCGGCGACGTTTAAACGCCGCCTTCATAACGCGCCCGCGACCACAATTATATATGTTTATTTTTATAGTATATCACAAGCGCGCATAATTTTCAAGGCTTTTTAACCTAAGGCAGAAAAAAAGCAAGCGATTAATGCATTTAACCGGGTTTTCGCAGACGACAAAAATACCGTTTTTGCACGTTCGCGCTTTTTAAAAATATGCAACTTTTGCACTTTTTCTGTCTTTTAAATATGCCATTTTTGCACTTTTACATTTTACAGAATATGCTATTTTCGCACTTTTTGTTTTATAAAATATGCAACTTTGGCACTTTTCGCTTGCATAAAATTCTTGCGTAAAAAACAAAAAAGCCGCTTATAGGTCGATTATCGCTATATTCGGCTTTTATTTTTTTGTTTTTATATCGGCGTTACGCTTTTTTTGCGGCAAGCCCCGCGGTAAAGCCGAGGCTTATTAAAAGCGCGTCGTCTACGCGCGCCATCGTTTGCGGCGAAAGCGCACCTATGCGCTCTTTGAGTCTGCGTTTATCTATCGTTCGGATTTGTTCGAGCAGAACGACGCTGTCTTTGCTGAGCCCGTATAGTTTAGCGCTTAGTTCTATGTGCGTAGGCAGTCGCGCCTTATCCAACTTGCTGGTTACGGCGGCGGCTATCACCGTGGGGCTGAAACGATTGCCTACGTCGTTCTGCACGACGAGCACCGGGCGCACTCCGCCCTGTTCGCTTCCTACCACGGGGCTTAAATCGGCATAATATAATTCGCCGCGTTTTATATAAAATTCTTCGGTCATAAAATAAAACCGCCCCCGTTATCATTTTATTCGCGTCGCGCCATAAACGCGCCTTAAACATTATTTACACGAAAGGCGATTTTTATTCATCGGTTTAAATTTTTTTGCGGCAATATTTGCGGCAACAAAACTTGCGGCAACTATAAGCCTTTAAAACAATTTAAAATTTTCTTGCGCGCCGAAACCGAATTTTCCGAAGATTCGTCGCGCGGTTTTAAACATTTCGTTTTTGCCTTAAAATTTTCGCCGTTTGCTTCGTTATTTTCGCTTAAATCGTCAACGTAAAAATCGGCTTTGATTTCGTTATTTCCTAAAACGATAATTCTATCGGCAAGCGCGACCGCTTCGCTTTCAGAGTGCGAAACAAATATTACCGTGCGCGGGTTTTCTCTCAATAAGTGAGCGTATAGGTCGATTAACCGCACTTTCAACGATATATCGAGCGACGAAAAAGGCTCGTCCATAAGCATCAGTTTCGAAGGATAGCAAAACGCCCTTACAATACCTGCGCGCTGTTTCTGCCCTCCCGAAAGACTGAAAACGGGCGAATCTTTTTTATCGAGAACGTCCGCGGCTTTTAAAAGGTCGCAGATAATTTTTTCACGCTTTTCTTTATCGCGGCAAACGCTTTTTAAAACCATTTCGGCGTTTTTATACACGCTTAAATTTTCAACGAGATTAGGCGACTGAAAAACGTAAGAAACCGCGTTTTCGGTATAAACCTTTCCCGCGCTATAATCGGTTATACCCGCAAGCAAATTCAAAATCGTGGTTTTGCCCACGCCCGAAGCGCCTAAAACGGCGGTGACCTCGTCCGTTCTAAATTCGAGCGAAAAATTATCAAAAACGGTTAGATCTCCGTATTTTTTGGTTACCTTTTCAAGTTTTATCATATTTTTTCGCCATCCGATAATATTTTTTTGCTTCTTACTTTTTCTTTAAACTTTTTCACGACGAAAGGCACGAATTTAACAAACCCTTCGAGTAAAAAACCGAGAAGCACGGCAACCAGACTGTATGCGATTAAAAGCCCCGTTTCCAAGTTGGCGTTGGCGCTTGAAATCATAAAGCCGAGCGAACCCGCCGCTTGCGAAACCGCTTCGCCCGCAACCGTAATTTTAAGCGAAAACGATAAAACCGAAGCCGCGCCCGCCAACACCTTCCCGTAAATTTCGGGAACGTAAATTTGCGTTATAACGGTCGATTTTTTTAAACGATAAACCTTTGCCATTTGCAAAAGCCCTTTATCCACGCCCTTTATCGCTGTTAAAAACTGCGAATATAAAAGCGGAAAACACACGAAAAAACAAATTAAAAACGGGGCTTTATTGCCGCTTAGCCAAACGATTGACAAAAATATCACGGCTATCGTGGGCATTACGCGCATTATAACTATAAGCGGATAAAAGAAGTATTCGGCGGCTTTAAAAAACGACGCAAGCCCCGAAAAAAGCGCGGCAAACACAAACGCCAAAGCATACGCCGCAAAGGTATGCCAAAGCGTTATTAAAATCGAACTATAAAATTTTTTATTGCAAAAAGCGTTTATTATATCGGTAAAAACCGATTTAGGCGAAGGAAGCAAAAACTCGACGTTAAGCGCCGAAGCCGAAACCGCCCACACGATTAAAAATAACGCTACCGAAATTATCGGGCAGATTTTATAAAATTTGAATTTCATCTTTTCGTGTTTCCGCAATATTTTTTTGCGTTTTTTTATGCCGTTTGTTTAGGGATTCCAATCATTATCACTAACTATTTTTGCGGTAACAAATCGGTTTTTGCAAAGCCATCAACGTATAGCATACTGTTTCGGTCGTTTGCCTTGCAAAAACCGCACCGCAAGCGGCGATTTCTTCTCCGCAAAAATGCGTAGCACCGAAAAGAGCGTATTTTTTGATGATTTTCTGCGAGCGTGAACGAAGTTGTATTTGACATACTACGAGTGAACGGTCGCGGAAAAGGGCTAAAAAGCCGCCTTTTCGGTAATTAGTGATGACAAATGGAATCCCTTATCGTTTCTTAGGGGCAAAAGTGCCGTTAACGGGCTTATAGCCCCACTTTTAATTTCAGTCCGCCGCAATAATAAAAAAGAGGCGGGCGTTTGTTTTTTGCTTTACCATTTATAATAATAATCGTCGTCAGGAAGTTTTCCGCCGATAAACGTTTTATCGAAAACGGCTATCTCGGTGAAATATTTTTCAACTTCCGCGCGGATTTCGCTTGCCTTTTTGCAGTCGATGTTGCAGGCGTCGATAACTTCTTTCGTAAAATCGAAAGTAAGACTCGATCCGTTATCCGCAAGTATGCCTTTAACTTCGGCGGGATTTTGCGAAATGAACGAATAGTTTTCGTTTAACGCGTTATAAAGCGCGTTCATAAACGAAGCATCGGCGGCAACGCCGTCTTTAACCACTACGCCCGCTTGGGTATAACCGTCGATTCCGGTGAGTTTTTTCCATTCGGCTTGCAAATCGAGCGCGATCGAAGCGCCGCTTACCGCTTTTAACGCGTTGTCCGCAACGGGCTGACCTAAAACCGCAAAACTGTATTTACCCTGTTTAAGCCCCGCAACCGCGCTCGTCGCTTCGGAAACGTAAGCAAGAGCAACCTTTCCCGCAACGGCTTCGGCGTTTTCTTCGTATTCAACGTTGTTTTTCGCTAAAATATATTTAAGCATAAGGTCGGGGGTTCCGCCTTGCCCGATGTTGTAAATAACTTCGCCTTTAAGGTCTTCAAGACTTTCAACGGGCTTGGTAGCTACCATATAAAGCACGCCGAAAACGTTTACGGTTGCAAGTTTATGCTTAACGCCTTTCGCTGTGTAAAGTTTTGCAGAAGCGTTGGTGGGCATAAGAGCGATGTCGGTTTCAGCTTTTGTAAAAACGGTTCCTATCTGTGCGGCGGGAACTATTCGATAGTTGATTTTATGCCCGTCGATTTCACCGTAATCCTTCATAAGTTTAACTACAGAAAGCGACGGAGCGCCGTCGGGCATTACGAAAGTGTAAGCCGCTTTTTCGGTGGCGTCTGAACCGCCGCTTGCCGAATCTGAGTTTTCTCCGCACGAAGCGGCAAAAACCAAGCAAACCGAAAGTGCGGCGATAAACGCCGATTTTAAAAAGTGTTTTAAGTTTTTCATTTTATAACTCCTATAAATTTATTTTGATTAACTTTTTTTAACAATTGAAGCTTTAAACGCTTGCGTCGGTAACGGCGGCTTTCGCTTTTACGCCGCCAAGTCTGCCGATTCTTCCGGTAAGCGCCGAAATCTTTTCGTTGGGCGCCTTTACCGCAACGCTTATAACGTAAACGTTTTCGGCTAAATTGGGAATACCCATTCTTCCTATTATAATATCGCCGTATTCGGCAAGAACCGCGTTTACCGCCGCCGAAATTTTGCGCTCGCCTTCGATAATTATTCCTATAACTCCTATTTTCATAACAAAACGCCCTTTTATTTTTATTTGCTTTTTTATTTTCCGCCTGTTTTTTTTCTTATTCTTTATCGCGTATTTTATCTCGAAAAAAATTTAGCGAAATTTTGCAAAAACAAACCGCCCGCTTAAAAACCGGAAAAACGCCGGAAATTAAGGTGGCTTTTAATAAGTCGCTTACCCTTTGGGTATTTCACGCTGCGCGACGACGAACGAATATACAAAACGCACTGCAGAAACCGTCGTAAACGCGGCGCAAAAAACGCATCGGTTGGGTGATTTGATTTTTACGATTATATTCTAACATAAAACGCAAAAATTGTCAAACGATTTTTAAAAGAGAATTTTAAAAGCGGATTTTTATAAAATGCAAAACGCCCGTTAAAATGCTTTGCCGCCGTAAAATAAGTTGCAAAAAACGCAAAAATGGTTTATAATTCTTATCGAAAAGATAAAAATGGCGGAGGTAATATAAATGCCACTGGTAACAACCAAAAAGATGTTTAAAACTGCCTATGAACAGAATTTCGCCGTCGGCGCGTTCAACGTGAACAACATGGAAATAGTTCAGGGCATAACCGAAGCGTGCCGCGAAGAAAAAGCACCCGTAATTTTACAGGTATCTAAAGGCGCTCGCGCTTATGCAAACCACACTTATCTCGTAAAACTCGTTGAAGCGGCGGTTATCGAATGCCCCGAAATTCCTATCGCTTTACACCTTGACCACGGTCCCGATTTCGAAACCTGCAAGGCTTGTATCGACGGCGGATTTACTTCGGTTATGATCGACGGTTCGCACTTCTCGTTTGAAGAAAACATCGAACTTACCAAAAAAGTAGTTGAATACGCTCACGCTCACGACGTAGTGGTCGAAGGCGAACTCGGCACCCTTGCCGGCATCGAAGACGACGTTAAAGTTGCCCACGGCGCCGAATCGTATACCCGCCCCGAAGAAGTTGAAGAATTCGTTGAGAGAACCGGCGTCGATTCGCTTGCTATCGCAATAGGCACTTCGCACGGCGCATATAAGTTCAAACCCGAACAATGCACCCGCAACGCAGAAGGCATTCTCGTTCCCCCCGCACTTCGCTTCGATATATTAGAAGAAGTTTCTAAAAAACTCCCCGGATTCCCCATCGTTTTACATGGTTCGTCTTCCGTTCCGCAAGAATACGTTAAAATGGTTAACGAATTCGGCGGCAAAATGCCCGACGCTATCGGCGTTCCCGAAGAAGAACTTCGCCACGCGGCTAAACTTTCGGTTTGCAAAATAAACATCGACTCGGATATCCGCCTTGCAATGACCGGCACCGTAAGAAAATTCTTCGCCGAACATCCCGACAAGTTCGATCCGCGCGAATATCTTAAACCCGCAAGAGCAAACGTTAAAGAACTCGTTCGCCACAAACTTATAAACGTTTTGGGTTGCGCAGGCAAAGCCGAAGATTGCTTAAAGTAATTTGGTTGCAAAAAAACATTTTAGATAATTTTTAATCGTCAATAACGATAAACAAACAAACGCAAAAAACGCGATTTCGAAATCGACCGAAACCGCGTTTTTATTTTACGTTTTTTCACTATCAACGGAATAGCCCCTACCAATCGATAAATAATTGAACCGGCGGGCAGCCGATGTCCGCCCCTACTATTGAAAATTTTTGTTGCATTACAACACAACGTAGCGGATACCAATGGTCGCCCGCACGATAAAAACGCAACGATAAAAACGAATAAAAGTCAGGCTATAGGTCGATTATCGGCACTTTAGCGTGTTTTTGCAAAAAATAAGCGAGCGCGAAAACGCGCCCGCCAAAAAAATTATTTTTTACATTTAAAAATGCAAACCCTTATGCTTTTTCTTTTTGAGTTTCTTCGTAAGCGTAAGCCGCTTTTTCAACTATCTGCAAAAATTCCGCGCGGAACGGATCGACGAGCGCTTTTTGTTCTTCGGTCGCGTCGGGATCGGCAAAAACGGTTTTGTTTGCGTGAAGCCTTGAAATTACAGCGCCGAACGAAGCGTTCGATTTATATTCCGATTCTCTCAGCAGCAAGCCGTATTCGGTTACGCATGCGATAAAAGCCTGATCGTCAGACGGAGTTTTGGTGTAAATATCGGTAGTAAACGCCGCTTTAACGCTTTTGTTTTCGTCGGTTTCGGAAGTTACCCCGGGGGCTTTATATCTGATTTCGGCATTTGCGACTTCTCCGTTTGCACCGTCTTTAAGTTTTAATTCGTAAACGGCGGTAACGGTATGCCCCGAACCTATTTCGCCCGCGTCGGTTTTTGCGTCTTCGAATTCTTCTTTCGAAATCATTTTGTTTTCGTAACCGATAAGCCTGTATTTTTCAACGGTATTTTTATTGAAAGTAACGTTTATTTTCGCGTCTTTTGCAACGACGTTAAGCGTTCCGCCCATTTCTTCGACGAGCATTTTGCGCGCTTCGGTAAGCGTATCGATATAGCCGTAGTTGCCGTTGCCTTTGTTGGCAAGCGTTTCCATTACGTCGTCGCGCGTGTTGCCGAGACCGAAGCCCATAACGCTTAAATAAATGCCCTTGTCGCGCCTTTCGGCAATAAACTTTTCAAGCGCCGATTGGCTTGAAATGCCAACGTTGAAGTCTCCGTCGGTAGCGAGAATAACGCGGTTGTTGCCGCCCTTTATAAAATGCCTTTCGGCGGCCTTATACGCCATATCTATTCCGCTCGCGCCCGCGGTATATCCGCTTGCCGTTAAATCCTGCAAAATGTTCGAAATACGCACTTTTTCATAGCCGCGAAGTCCGTCGGCGCGCAAACGCGTTTCGCCCGCATAGGTAACGATAGAAATAAAATCATCGTCGCTTAAATTTTCGGTGAGCATCGTAAACGCCTGCTGAACGAGCGGAAGTTTATCGGGAAAGTCCATCGAACCCGAAATATCGAGCAAGAACACCAGATTGTTATTTTTTTTAGCCGAAAAATCGAGTTCTTCGGCGGCAACGCCCACGGTTAAAAGTTTATTTTCTTCGTTCCACGGGCAATCGAAAAGCGAGCCGCTTACGGCAAGCGCGTCGCCGCCCTTTTCGGGCTTTTTATAATCGTAGTTAAAATAGTTGACGTATTCTTCGATGCGCACCGAATTTTTCGAAATTTTAAGTCCGCGTTCTATCTGCGCGCGCATAAGCGAATACGAAGCGGTGTTTCTGTCGAGCGAAAAAGTAGATTCGTTTTTTTCGCTCGTAAGCGAGAAGTCGTTTTCGATTACGTCGTTATAGTTGTAATTTTTGCCTTCTTCATAAGGAAGATACGAATTTGCGCCGTCGTAACCATAACGCCCGACGGCATAATTACCGCCCATGCAACCGAAAAAACAACAAAACAAAGTAATTACCGTAAAGGTGGCAATAAGTTTGAAAATTCTGCTTTTTTTCATGATAAAACTCGCTTCTTTCAACAAAATATTATTTTTTATGCTATCATTATATTCGATAACTACTCTTTTGTCAATACCTTTTTACAAAAAAAAGTGCGCCGAATGAAAAAATTTTCACACAACGCACACTTTTTTATTTTTGTTTTCGCGCTAAATCGCACAAGCCGTTTTTAACGGGCGGTTTTAAATCAGTCGATACGGGGGCCCGCCTTAACGAGCGCTTTACCCGCTTCGTTGCCTTCGTATTTAGCGAAGTTTTTAATAAATCTGCTTGCCAAATCGTGAGCCTTTTCGTCCCAGACTTTTGCGTCGGCATAAGTGTCGCGCGGGTCTAAGATACCGGTATCGACGCCTTCGAGAACGGTAGGAACTTCGAAGTTGAAGTAAGGAATGGTTTTGGTGGGGGCTTTATCGATTGCACCGCTTAAAATAGCGTCGATAATGCCGCGGGTATCTTTAATAGAAATACGTTTGCCCGTTCCGTTCCAGCCGGTGTTAACAAGGTAAGCCTTGGCGCCGCTAAGTTCCATTTTTTTAACGAGTTCGGCAGCGTATTTGGTAGGATGAAGTTCCAAAAACGCCTGACCGAAACAAGCCGAGAAAGTGGGAGTGGGTTCGGTTATGCCGCGTTCGGTTCCCGCAAGTTTAGCGGTGAAGCCCGAAAGGAAATAATATTGAGTTTGTTCGGGGGTTAAAATCGAAACGGGGGGCAAAACGCCGAACGCGTCGGCAGAAAGGAAGATAACGCTTTTTGCCGCGGGAGCCGCCGAGACAGGACGAACGATGTTTTTAATGTGGTCGATAGGATACGAAACGCGGGTGTTTTCGGTAACGCTTTTGTCGTTGAAGTCGATAACGCCGTCTTTATCCAAAGTAACGTTTTCTAAAAGCGCGTCGCGTTTGATGGCGTTGTAAATGTCGGGTTCCGAATCTTTATCGAGATTGATAACCTTAGCATAGCAGCCGCCTTCGAAGTTGAACACGCCGTTATCGTCCCAGCCGTGTTCGTCGTCGCCGATGAGCAAACGCTTGGGATCGGTAGAAAGCGTGGTTTTGCCGGTTCCCGAAAGTCCGAAGAAAACAGCGGTGTTTTCGCCGTTTAAGTCGGTGTTTGCCGAGCAGTGCATCGAAGCGATGCCTTTAAGGGGCAGATAATAGTTCATCATCGAGAACATACCCTTTTTCATTTCGCCGCCATACCAGGTATTAACGATAATCTGTTCGCGTTCGGTGATGTTGAACATAACCGCGGTTTCGGAATTAAGACCGAGTTCTTTATAGTTTTCGACTTTGGCTTTCGAAGCGTTGTAAACGACGAAATCGGGTTCGAAGTTTTCAAGTTCTTCTTTGGTGGGCTTAATGAACATGTTCGTTACGAAATGAGCCTGCCAAGCAACTTCTACGATGAAACGGATAGCCATGCGGGTATCTTTGTTTGCGCCGCAGAACGCGTCTACGACGAAAAGGCGTTTGTTCGAAAGTTCTTTAATGGCGAGTTCTTTAACCGAATTCCACGCTTCTTTCGATGCGGGATGGTTGTCGTTTTTATATTCGTCCGAAGTCCACCAAACGGTGTCTTTCGAATTTTCGTCCATAACGATGAATTTATCTTTGGGCGAACGACCGGTGTAAATGCCCGTCATAACGTTAACCGCGCCAAGTTCGCTCACCTGACCTTTTTCATATCCCGTAAGTTCGGGTTTGGTTTCTTCGGCGAAAAGTTCGTCGTAAGAAGGATTGTAAACGACTTCGGTAGTGCCAGTTATACCGTATTTGGTTAAATCGATCTTTTTCATATCTTTTTACCTCAAAAAATTTATTTTCGTTTATAGGTTTTTATTTTCGTTTTGCGGTTTAAGGCTTGCTTTTTGCGAGCGGTTTTGCGATTTTTATTCGCGTTTTGCGCCCTTATGCGGTTTTTATCCTTTCATCAGACAAATTCACGGCAAGGTTTTTACTTTTTGCCGCTTACGTTACGTTATTGCGCTTTTGTTTCGCTTTTATCAAGCGACTTTTCGGTTTTAAAACCCTGCCTACGCAATGCATAAACTGCAAACTTTAACTTTTTGCAGCCTTGTCCGTTTAGCAAAACCCCAAATTCCCACTAATGCCATTATACAACTATTTTTGCAAAAAGAAAAGCATATTTAGGTGAAATTTCGGTAAAATCGTTTTTTTCGATTTTACAGCCCGATTATGCACCGAATATGCCTTTTTTTGTAAGCGACGGCGCATTCGCGCGCCGCGTTTTTTATTTTTCTACCTTATAAACGTCTTTATAAAGTCTGTTTTTAATGTTTAAAAACTCGCTTTCGTTTATTTTGCCGCCCGTGGTCATAATTTTCAGCGGAACGGGGTTTTTATCGCTTGAAAAAGCGGGCTGAACGTAATCGTAATCGTTTAAATAAAACCCGTTGCGCGAATAAAAACCTATGCGTCTTTTAGCCGTTTCGGTTTCGGGCAATTCAACTTCCAAACAAACGGTTTTGCCCAAATACTCGACGGCGGCTTCGAGCATTTGCGAACCTATTCCGCAGCCGCGCATTTCGGGCAGAACGGCAAAATGCTCGATAAATCCTATGTCCTCAAGTTTCCACATTGCCAAAAAACCTATCGTTTTGTCGCCCTGTTCGTAAGTAAGCACGGTATAGCGCGGATCCGAAAATAAAGCGCGCTGCTTTTCTTCGCTTCGATATTCGTCGCGCGGGAAACTTTTTTGCATAATGTTAAACGCCTTCAAAAATTCGGAGGCGTTTATTTTGTTAAGTTTTAAACTCATTTTAACTTGTTTACCTGCTTTTTTAATCTAATCGGCGTTTTCAAGCCGCACTTTTAAGTTTAAGCCGCGGCTTTTTTGTCGTTTTTCGCTTCGGGAACGAGTTTTTTGAAAAGGTCGGCAATCTGTTTGAAATCAACGGTTTTACCGTCTTTGATTTTAAGCGCTCCCATCGTAGAAGAAGAATCGTAAACGTCTTTCAGATAGGCTTTGAACGCGTCGGCGTCGGCTTGAGCGGCATTAAAACTGCTTACCGCAACTGTAGCGACCGCGTCGACCGCCGAATAAAGCGAAATCTTTTTAAGTTCGGTTTTAAATTCGGCAAGTTTAACGTTGCCTATAAGTTTATCGAGTTCGCCGTATAGCGAAGTTAAATCGTAAGCGTCGAGTTCGGCGGGGGTATCGCCGCCCGCTTTTGCCGCGTTTTCTACGTCTTTAAAGAATTTAATAACCTGACCGAACGTAATATCGCCCGCGCACGAAAAATTTCCGCACGAAAAGTCGTAAACGTCTTTGGCGGTAAGTTTAGCCGCCCAGTCTAACACGGTCGGGTCGACGACGGGATATTTTTCTTTGAACGACTTAACCAAAACGTCGCTTTTTACCGCGCCGCCGATAAAGTTCGCCATAACGCTGTCGAACGCCATTTTTGTTGCCGCTACGTTTTTAAGATAATAGCTGCTAAGCGGAATATTTTCTTTGTCGTTGCCCACGCTCGAAAGCGAATATTTGAAAAGAGCGTTTGTAAAAGCGTCGGAAAAATCGGTTACAACAACCGTTTCGCCGTCGGTACTTACGCGTTCCAAGCACCATTTTTGGGCGCCGTTATAGTCGTAATATCCGCATTTAAGCATCGAAACGAGGGCGGAAAGAGTATCGGGCATGACGTCCTGCGAGTCGCCGGAAGAAGCCGAATCGTCGGCAGAGATATCGCCGTCGATTTCGCCGTTTTTAATGGCTTTATCAAGTTCGTTTACGAATTCGACGAACGCGTCGCCCACCGTAACGCCCTTATACGCGAGTGCAAAGAAGTTTTTGTCGCCGTCTAAAATAGCCTGAATGTCGGCGTCGGTAATGCCGTCTAAATTGGCGCGAACGGTTTCGTCTACGTTTACCGAGTCGATTTTAACGGGTTTATCAGGTTTTGCGGGCGACGAGCCGGTCGATCCGCTACCGCTCCCCGACGATGACGAATCGCCGCAGGCAGCCGCCCCGAACGCCAGAGTTAACGAAAGCACTATAGATAGAATTGCGGTTAAAAACTTGTCGTTTTTCATATAACACACTCATTTCATTTATTTTTTTATAATTATAGCATTTTTTAAGTTAATTTTCGGTGAATTTTTTGTGATTTTTTATATTTTTCGGCAAAATTTTTTATTTTTTGCCGATCGCGTTTTTCTATCATTGACTTTTCGCGCTTACGTTTTTTTGTGCGAATATATTATTTTACGCGCTAACGATTGATTTTTATTTTCGTATGTGCTATTGCGGCAACCCTACCCTATATTAAAAAAAAAGGAAAAAACAACGTATTACATGTTAAACGAACAAATTGCTTTACAACAGCCGCGGCAGAAAACAACAAAATATTAAGTATTTCTGACGGTAGTATTTCGCTATAAAAAAATTAACAACAAAAAATCGGAGACAGGCAAATTGCTTATCCCCGATTTTTTTATATCGTTTTTTAATTTATCACTGTTTAGTTTAAGTTGCGCACAACAAAAACAACTATGTTGCGCGTAAACCGCAACCGACCCGTTATTTAATCTGCACTTTTTCAAGGTCGCGGCGAACGCATACGGCAAGCGGAATAAATTCGGTCGTATACACGTGGTCGGCGCCGAAATCGAGCGCTTCGTTAAGTTCGCCCGTGGTTTTAAGGCTTGAAGTAATTTCGGTTTTGCAATGCGGAACGAACGATTTAAGCCGCTTAATTTTTTCGGCGGCTCCGCTTCCGGACACTATAAACGAAGTAATTTTAAGCGACGACGATACCGACATAAGCGTTTCTGCCTGCAAATCGGTTAAAACGTTTAAATTAACGCCTATTTTAAGCGTGGCTTTGCCCGCCGCGCGTTTTAACGCCTTAATTTCGTTTTTCAGCGTTTTGTGGTCGGGCGCAAGCACCGATTCGGGCGAAACGTAAATATCTATCTCGCTCGCCCCGTTTTTGCGCGCGTATTTAACTTCGCGCACGGCCAAACAAAGCGCGTTGCTCCCGCTTTCGTCACCTACAAAAACGCATATTTTAGGCTGATTTACTTTAACTTTTTCACCGAAAAGTTTCGCTCTGCCGCTAACGCCGAAGCCGCCCGCGTCGCCCGTTTTTTTAACGTAAGCCGACGCGCCTACAACGGCTTTTGCCGAACGCTTGCTTAAAGCCGTTTGCTGTTTTTTGTTTTTATCCAAAAACTCTTTTACGGCTTTTATCTGCCTTAAATTAACGCAATAAGCCGAAAATTTATCTTTTTCGAAGTCGTTAAGCGCCGCGGCGACTTCTTTGGGACTGTAAACTTTTCGCATGTCGGCAACCACTGCGCCCATATACCGCGCATACTTAAATTCGTTAAACTCGCTTAAATAACGCGACCTGTCAACCCCGTTTTCGCCGTCCGCTTTTTCTTCGGCTTTCGTTTCGATTGTTTTTGTTTCAATCGTTTTGTTTTCGATTTTCGTTTTTTCGGTTAAATCGTTTGCCGCAGATTTTTCGCCCGCGGTTATTTCGGGTTTTACTTCGTTTTCTGTTTCGGCGTTTTTAACAAGATTCTCGGCGAAAGTATCGTTAACGGGCTTATAGGCAGACTTTTCAGAAGAATCGGCGTTTTGATTTTCGGCGTAAAGAGAGCCCGTCGCCCCGTTTATTTCGTTTTTTAATTCTTCGTTAAACTCGTCGAGAGCCTTTTTAAAGCCGTAATATTCGTCGTCGCCGAAGCCGCCCGAATATTCGGTTTGCGTGCTTTCGGCAACCGAATTTTTTGACGGCGCGTTTTCGCCGGCTTCGGCGTTTAAGTCGTCAACGTCGCTGCTTTTGAAAAGAGTTTTTAATTGTTCTTCATCGCTTCGCGCGTCGCTTTTTTCGCGCGTGAAATCTTTTAATTGTTCAAAAGGCATATAAAAATCACTCCGATGCAAAATTTGCTTGCTAAAATTATTTACGCCTTGCGCGCTTTTTAAACACGCAAAACCGCCTTTTTATTTTTTTTGTGTTTTTTAATTGCTTTTTATCGCCTTAATTGTTTTTTAGCCCCGAAAAAAGCCTGCGTTATTTTAAGAAAGTGCGGCTATAGGTCGATTATCGCAACTTTAGCGTCGTCACCCGTTAGCCGAGCGGGCTTAAATCCCGCTCGGCTAAAGCAAACGATAAAAATTATTCTTCGGTTTCTATTTTGGTAATCGAACTTTCGTCGCCCCAAAGGCGCTCTAAATGATAAAACAATCTGCTGTCGTCGTTAAAAATATGCACTACCGCGTCGCCGTAATCCAAAACTATCCAGCGTCCTTCCTCGTCGCCTTCGCGGCGTTTGGGTTCTACGCCGAGTTTGCTCATTCCGTCGTCGACGTATTCGGCAAGCGCTTTTACCTGCGTGCTCGAACGTCCGCTGGCAATAACGAACCAGTCGGCAATGATAGTTTTTTCGGATACGTTTATTTTAACTATGTCGTGCGCCTTTTTATCGGCAAGTATTTTGCAGATTTCGTCGGTCAGTTTTTTCGATTCGATGTTTTCCATTTTTATTTCCTTTATCTTTTTTGTTTTTAATTTTTCGTTTGGTATTTCGCGCATTAAACTAAGTTAAAAGTTAAAACGTGTTTTTTGCCTTTTTTGCGGCGTTAAGCGTTTTTTATATAATACGCATAGGTTTTATCGGTCATATAAAGCGGCTCGTTATCCTTTTTTAAATAACGATAAATGCGCTTTACGCAAAGCAAAAAGCCCTGCTCGAAATTCTCTTCAACCGCGGCGCGAAGTTCATTTACTTCGCCGTAATCGCGCGAAGGCTCGATTAAATCGGCAACGAAAATTATTTTTTCGAGTTTCGTCATGTTTTCGCGTCCCGTGGTGTGCCACCTTATCGCCGACAAAATTTCTTCGTCGGTTACGTTAAGCACGGTTTTTGCAACGAACGCGCCCAAAAATTGGTGAATTACGGGCGGCGGAACCTCTTTTTCAAGCGTAAAACCGCTATTAAAATAACCTTCGGCATTCAAATATTTTGCGCAGTCGTGAAGAAGCGCGGCGACAGCGGCTTTTTGTTCGCTTACGCCAAGCCTTTTTGCATATCTGCGGGCAAGATAAACAACGCCCGCCGTGTGTTCAAGCCGCTTTTCGGTGCTGTTTTTGCGCATAAATTCGTGATATAAATCGTTCGCGCAATAAAGGTTGCGACTTTTTATATATTCGCTTACGCCGCACGGCAAAAATTTTTCGGCACTTAAACCCAGTTTTAAATATTCCCTTATCAAACTCGAAGCGCAGTTGCCGTCAAACGGGATATAAGTCGGTTTTTCTTTAAGATACGCGGCGTTTTGCTTTTCGAAATATTCGCCCGTTTTGCTTAAATTTCCGCCCGCGCGCCCCGCAATCGTAATTTTCGCATGCGATAAAATAACGTCGGGGTTTTTCCATTTATCGAAAGTAAGCGCGCTGTCTTCTCCTATAAGCAAATAAAGTTCGGCGTTTTCGCCGTTATTTTTAAGCTTGCTTTTTATGTTTTCAACCGTTTCGAACGTGTAACTTTTGCCTTCGCGCAGAATTTCTTCGTTAGATATTATCGCTTTTTTCTGTTTTATAAGCGACGAAAACGCAATTTCGAGCATTTTCAGCCGCTCGCCTGCGTCTGCCCCGCTTTCGGTTTTAAACGGCGATAAAAACGCGGGCATTATTATTATATAGTCGAGTGCGCACGCTTTTAAAAACAAATCGCAGATTTTAACGTGATCTTTATGCACGGGATCGAACGAACCGCCGAACAGCCCTATTCTTTTTTCAGGTTTTTCGGCGATTTTACCCGCGTTTTTTGTTGTTTGCGCGGCGTTTTGCCCGCTTAAACTGCTTTTCATAACTATATTCTACCACAAGTTTTATCTAATTACAAGTTTTTTACCGCGATTTGTTTTAAGGCTATGCCGAATAAATCTCGTTTTAACGCGTCTTCACACTGACAAAAAAGCAAGCGATTAAAAATAAGCGTTAAAAAATAAACGTTTAAAAATTAAAAAACGCGTCGAAAATAACGGTATGAAAAATTACGTTCTATCAACCGCAATCGACGGCGTGCTTTCTGCCTTCTTATCTTTTTTGATTTTTCGCGCCGCGTTATCGTTTTTAAGCGTCGGCAACGCTCTTTCGCTGTGCTTGTCGATAGTCGCCGCGCTTGCTTGTTCTGCGGTTTTAACCTTTTTAAAAATTAAAAAAAACAAGCGCCTTTTTATAAAAAACGACGAGCGCAAAA
The DNA here is from genome assembly GCA_034104345.1 of Christensenellaceae bacterium. Classification (GTDB taxonomy): domain Bacteria; phylum Bacillota; class Clostridia; order Christensenellales; family Borkfalkiaceae; genus HGM11416. The sequence goes on from JAXEDY010000019.1 coordinate 74,920, forward strand.
GGCTTGAAAATATTCTTGACGAATTCGAAATAATGCCCGATAACGAACTTATAGGCTGGTTTTTCGAATTATTTAAGGCGCTCGATTTATCGCCCGAAATAAAAAAAGACCGCCTTATTACCGAAAGCGGTTGCAATTGTTTTTTTAATTTTTCGGCAAAACTAACGCGCGAAAACGTAGCCGACGTTTTAAAAAAATGCAAAAAAACCGAAAAAATCGTTTTGTTTTGCGCGGGAATTTCGGATGAAGCGCGCGCGCTTTTAAAACCTTTTTCGGGCAACTTTTTTATTGCCGAGCCCGACAGCCTTTACGAACTTATGAAAACCGCCGACTTTTTTTACGAGCCTAAAATTTTACTTTTCAGAAAAAAAGCGGCGCTTAAAGAAAGAATAAAAAGCGTTTTAAAGTTAAATTTTACAAAAAAACGCGCGGCTGTTTTTACCCTTTTGGGTTTAGTCACGCTGGTTTTTTCGCCTTTTACGTTTTTTAAAAAATATTATCTGATTTATGCGATTTGCTGTTTTTTAATTGCCGCGGCGTGCCTTGTTTTCGGCAAAAACGAACCCGAATCGTCGCGCGAACTGCCGCTTAAAAAATCGGCGTAAAACGTAAAGGTTTTTTTACATTGCAAAACTGCGCCGCAAATCACTAAAAAAATTAAAATTTGATATGTTTTACGTCCTTGCGGGCGCTTTTGCGATACAGCACGACTTTTTTGCCTATTACTTCAACCGTTTCGGCGTTTAATGCGGCGGCAAGTTCTTCGGCTATTTCGCGCGCGTCGCTTTCGGCGTTGTTTAAAACGCTGATTTTTATAAGTTCGCGTGCGTCGAGCGCGTCGGATAAACTTTTTATAAGGTTTTCGCTTATACCGCCCTTACCCACCTGAGTTACAGGCGCTATGTTTTGCGCAAGCGAGCGCAAATTGCTTCTTTGTTTCGAAGTGAACATCTTTATATACTTCCGTTATTTTATTGTTTTTATTTCCACAGGCAAGCCGAACGCAACCACGAAAGTGCCGTTAATCGACTTATAGGCGGACTTTTTTATGTTTTTCGTTGTATATTGTTTGCAAAAATTACTCTACGAAGTCGAATTCGATTTCGCCGATTACGACGGTATCGCCGTCTTTCGCGCCTTTCGACCTTAAAGCGGATATAACCCCTTTATCGCGGAGCGTTTTTTGAAAATAAGCAATAGAATCCTGATCGTCCAACACGACGTTGCGGCTAAGCAGATCGACGAGCGGACCGATAACCGCAAAATATCCTTCGTCGTCGTGCACGACTTCGAATTCGTCGGTGTTTTTCTTTTCGTAAACGAAAGGCTCGAACTCGATTGGTTTAAGTTTGGGTAAAGTTTTCAAAACGCCGCTTACTTTATCCAGAAGTTCTTTAACTCCGTCGCCGCTTAACGCCGAAATTTTTACGATTTCATACTTTTTGCCGTATTTTTTGGTAAAACGAGCGATATTTTCGTCTGCACCCGCAATATCCGCCTTATTTAAAGCGACTATCTGCAAAACCGAAGCGAGTTTTTCGCTGTAATCTTTAAGTTCCGAATTTATCTGCTTAAAATCTTCAAGCGGATCGCGCCCTTCGACGCCCGAAATATCAACCACATGCACGAGCATGCGCGTGCGTTCTACATGCCGCAAAAACTCATGCCCCAGCCCTGCGCCCTGCGCCGCGCCTTCGATAAGCCCGGGGATATCGGCAACCACAAAGTCTTCTTCGCCGTGGCGCACAACGCCGAGATTGGGCGAAAGCGTTGTAAAATGATAGTTCGCAATTTTTGGCTTCGCACCCGAAATTTTAGAAAGAAGCGTGGATTTTCCCACGTTCGGAAAGCCTAAAAGCCCAACGTCGGCAATCATTTTAAGTTCTAAAACCACGCGTTTTATCTCGGTCTTTTCGCCTTTCTGCGAAAAATGCGGGGCGTGCCTGCGGCTGGTGCAGAATTTTTTGTTGCCCTTGCCACCGAATCCGCCTTGCAAAACCGTAATGCGCTGACCGTGATAGAACACGTCGCAGATAATATTGCCCGTTTCGCTGTCTTTAATAACGGTGCCGAGCGGAAGCGGAATAACTATATCTTCGCCGCAACGACCGGTGCAGTTTTTCGTGTCGCCCTTAGCTCCGTTTTCGGCAAAATATTTGTGTTTGAATTGAAAATCGATAAGGCTCGTTTTGTTTTTATCTCCTACAAAAACAACGTCGCCGCCCTTTCCGCCGTCGCCGCCGTCGGGCCCGCCGTAAGCAACGCCCTTATAGCGGATAAACGAAGTGGCGCCGTCGCCGCCGTCGCCCGCCTTGATTATAATACTCTCTTTATCAACGAACATTTTTCTTCTCTTTTATATCTTTATGTGTTATTTCCGTTTAAATTATTTCTCTGCCGTCTGCGATTTAAAAGTTTTGTAATAATCGCAAAATTTGTTTATTTCGCAAACTTCGCATTTTTGCCCGCGCGCTTTGCACACTTCGCGCCCGTAAAAAATAAGATAGTGGTGAAAATTCGACCATTTTTCTTTGGGCAAAACGGCTTTTAACTGTTTTTCGGTGTTAAGCGTATCTTTTGCTTTTGCAAGTCCAAGCCTGTTTGCAACCCGAAAAACGTGAGTGTCCACCGCGATCGCCTGCTTCGAAAACGCAACCGCCGATACCACGTTGGCGGTTTTTCTGCCAACGCCCGCAAGCGAGCAAAGATCGTTAAAATCGCTCGGCACTTTTCCGCCGAATTTTTGCACTACGTCGCGGCTTGCCGACAAAATATGTTCGGCTTTCGACCGATAAAGTCCGCACGAAAATATATATTTTTCAAGTTCGGATCTACTTAGCGTAAGCATTTTTTGCGGCGTATTATAATCTTTGAACAACACCGCCGTAACCTTGTTCACGCGTTCGTCGGTGCATTGCGCCGAAAGCATTACCGCAATCAATAGTTCGTATTCGCTTTCGAATTTTAATTTAGGAACGGGGTTTGGATACCTTTTTTCAAAATATTCTATAAGCTCGTTTACGTCGTTTTTATCCATATATTTTTATCCGAATATGTCGATAACGGGCTTATAGCCCGACTTTTTTGTTTTTTTGCGCAACGCTTGTGCGCCGTGTTTGCACTCAACTTTTCGCTTAAATTTAAAGCGTGCTTTTGCGCCGACTTTTCGGCGTGGTCCGCACCATGCCAGACAAGATTAAAACGAACCGCGGTCTTGCGACCGTGTTTTTGCTAATACGTCGTTGCGTTCGCGTGTTATACGTCAAGTATTAACGCGCTCACGCGCCTTGTCTTATCTAAAAACATGGGCGCAGGACTTGCATGCAACCAAAACACCGCTATTTTCGATGATTTTTGTTAAAGACGAACGCCGACGTACTTAACGTACTTCAAGTGAGTGTTTAGCAAAAAGAGCGTAAATATCGGCGTTTTGGCGGGGTTCGGCTTACTCTTGTCTGGCATAGTTAAAAATTTCCGCTTCTATTTTTTAAGCGCCTTTTTAAGCCTGAACGCAAGCACCGCTGCAAAAACCGCAAGCACCAAGTCTTTCGGCAAATACAACAGGTTATAATAAACCGCGGCGTGCCAAACGTCGGTTCTGCCCATATACAAATTCCATATCAAAAGAAAATACGGAATACCCAAAGCGTAATCGGCAACGACGCCCGAAAGCGCGGCAACGCAACAACGTTTAAACGACGCTTCTTTATTTCCGGCGATAACGCCCGAAATAAAAGCCGCTAAAATAAAGCCTAAAATATACCCGAACGTGGGGCGCACCGCGGCTGAAAAACCGCCCGCTCCGCCCGAAAAAACGGGCAAATGGCACATAAACCCCATAAAAAAGTAAACGCCCATAGCCGCCGAACCTTTTTTTGCGCCTAAAATAAGCCCGCAAAGCACGCAGATTGTGGTTTGAAAGGTAAGAGGAACGGGATAAAACGGGATTGAAACGAACAACGTAAACACTATCATAACCGCACAAAACAGCGCTATTACGGCGGCGTCTTTTGCCAAATCGACCGAACTATAACGCTTTTTTGCGTTTTCTACAGACTGCGAAGTTAAAGCCGCGCCCGCAGAATTTGCGTCGTTACAACCCTTTTCGAAAAAATGTTTTTTCATACCCCGAATTTTACCATACCGCCGCGCAGATGTCAACCTTTTAATAGGTTTTATCATATAAACAGGCGCGCCCGGACGCAAAACGCGGCAAAAAACGCGCCTTTACGCGCCGAAACAAAACTGCTCGGCGCGTAAAGGCGTTTAAAAAAACAAAAACGACTTTCGTTAAAAAGTTTTTTTTAAAATTTATAAGTCGCTTATCAGGCAAGGCGCGAAAGGCTTACTCTGCCTCCGTCCTTTTTTATGCGATAAACGCCGTGAAAAGTGGGATAATACCCTCGTTTTACAAGCGCGTATGCGTTATAAGCGTAGCGGTCGTTAATGCTTACCGAAAACCCGCAACCGAGTTTTATTTCTTTAGGCGTAGCGACAACTCTGCCGCCAAACCCCGAAAGAGAACAATTCTCGGCAAATTCGAAAACTTCGGTTTTTGATTTAAAAGCAACTATCGTCATGTTTTCTCCTTCGTAAAACGAAGCGGAGCCGAAGCCCGCAACAAATCGGCAAGGCGGAATTTTGCCATGTTTTTAACATAATCCCGCTTAATATATAATATATTATTACCGAAACGAAAAGGTGAAAGATGATATATTTCGATAACGCAGCAACGGGCGGATACAAGCCGTCGCAGGTTTACGAAAGTGCGGTTACCTGCATGAAATATCTTAACGTGAACGCGGGGCACAGCGGACACAGGCTTGCGATGCACGCCGAAAATCAGGTTTATAAAACGCGCAAACTTCTGGCAAGTTTTTTCGGCGCGAGCGCCGTAGAGCGCGTTATTTTTACGAAAAACTGCACCGAAGCGTTAAACCTTGCCATTTTGGGCACGGCGAAAAAAGGAGGAAACGTTATCGTAAGCGTTTACGAACACAACAGCGTTCTGCGCCCCCTTTATTATCTGCGCGACCGCGGAATTATCACCATTACCGTGGCAACGCCCGCAAGCGATTCGGGCGCGATACTCGCGTCGGATATAGAACGCGCGATAAAAAGCAATACCTATATGGTTTGTTTAAGCGGCGCTTCGAACGTGACGGGCGTTATAAACGATTACGAAGGCATAGGCGCGTTGCTTAAAGACAAAAACATTATTTTTCTGCTCGACGCCGCGCAAGCCGCCGGTCACACTTACATAGACATGCAAAAACAAAACATAAACGCTTTGTGCGCGGCGGGGCATAAGGGGCTTGACGCGATTCAAGGTTCGGGTTGTTTGCTTTTCGATAAAAACGTAAATATTTCGCCCACGTTTTTCGGCGGAAGCGGCACCGAAACTTTTGCAGAAAGGCCGTCGGGTTACCCGGAACTTTTAGAATGCGGAACGCTTAATCTGCCCGCGATTTTTTCGCTTTACGAAGGCGTTTTATACAATGCCGAAAACATGGCGTATAAACAACAGATTCTGCTTTCGCTTACCAAACGCCTTTGCGAAAATTTGAGCAAAAACAAAAACGTTACCCTTTATTCGCGTCAAAACCCCGCGGGCATAGTGTCGTTTGCCTATAACGGACATTCGTCGCAGGAAATAGCGGGCGTTTTATCCGATTATTACGACATCGCCGTACGCGGCGGTTATCATTGCGCCCCGCTTACGCACAAGTTTTTGCACACCGACGAAAACGGGCTTGTTCGCGTAAGTTTTTCAGAAGCAAACACAAACGCCGAACTCGACGAATTTATTTATGCCATAAACGATTTACCCTGCCACCTTGCCTGAACTTACCAAAGCGATTTTGCAAGTTTTTTATAAAAATTTGCTTAACCTTTGCGCTCGTTACGGCATAAAATAATAACGTAACGGCAAGAAGCCGCGAAAAAGCGAATGAAAAATTTGCGCTGTTTGCAAAACCGAGCTCGAAAAACTTTAACGTTAAAATTTTAATTTAAATAAAAAGTCGCGCTATAAGCCCGTTAACGGCACTTTCGCGCTTTTTAAAAAACAAGCGGCTAAGACCAAAAGTCTTAACCGCCGTTTTTTATCCCCTTCTATTTTTTTTGCAAACGCGTTTTTGCGTGTGTGTTTGCCTGTTACGTTTATCTTTTTACTATATCGTTATATATAATATGTATTCTCGGATTTTTAAAGGTTAAAACCCTAAAAATTCTACGCCTTTAAGCATAACGTCGCTTAAAAGTTCGTCTTTAAGCGAATAGAAAATAACTTTGCCTTCTCTGCGCGAAACAACCGCGTCGAGATTTTTCAAAAGCCTTAACTGGTGGCTTAAAGTAGTTTGATTGACCTTTAAAACGTTGGATAAATCGCTTACGCACATTTCGGATATGGCAAGTGCCGAAACGATTTTCAGCCTTGTTTTGTCCGAAAAAATCGTAAAAAACCCTTCAAGTTCGCTTAAAACGTCGTCTCCTATGGCGTAATCGTTTAAAAGCGCGTAAGTCCGCTTGTCGAGCATAGTAAAATTATGCTCTTTAACAGCCGCTTGCATCTGCATAATTTCATCTCCCCTTTCGTTCGGCAACGTATTTTATTTTTTAAACCGAACGTCCTTTTTTATAATTCTATTTTAAACTATGTTTTCACAAGTGTCAACGCCTGCACTTTAAAAAATTTGTCATATTTTGGGTTGTTACGCAATAAAATGTAAATAAGGAGTGAATTATGAATATTAATCTCGCTTTTATCGGACTTTTGTTCTTGCTATACACCGGCGGCGAAATAAATTCAACTGAATTGTTGCTTTTGCTTGCACTTATAAGCGCTTCGAGTTACCATTCGCTTTGCCGCGGAAATTCACAGAATTCAACGCAGAATTCAACCACCCAAACGACGACCACAACCACTACTTTAAATTGATTTTACGAAACATTTATAAGGCAAATATAAGGCAAAATTAAAAAAACAAAAACGACGGAACGATTTTTCGCTTCGCCGTTTTTTATATTTTATTTTTATTTGGGTTTTGCTTATTTTCGGCGCTGTTTTTATTATTCGGTCCCGATTTTCGGGTTTTCAAAATCGCCTGCAGCTCCGTCGGCTTCGGTTTTTTCAATCTTTTCGGTTTTATCGGTTTTTTCGATTTTTGCGGCGTTTAAAGCGAATTTTTTCTTTACGCCGTCGATGTTCTGCACCGCTTTTTCGGCTTTTTTCTTTTGCATTTCGTTTAAAATTCTAAGTCCGAAAAACAACGTAAGCCCTATTTGAACGGGAACTGCGCCGATAAAAATTAAATACGCTTCGCTCCATACCAAATTCAAAAAGGTCGGCGTTAAAAATATAGAAAGAGCAATCGTCCATAAAAGCCCCGTTACGAAAATAAGGGTTGCCCAGATTTTGCCCCATAAGGCGTTAAATACGATTAAAACTATAAAAGTTACGGGAATTGCGTAAATAAAAGCAAGCGTAAGCGCCTGTGCGGGCAGCCCCGCCCAACTTAAAAACACATAAACGGCGGTTGACACCACCCACACCAACACGACCGAAATTATCGTAATCAAAAATTTCTGCGCGGCGGTTAAACGGCGGGTTTTTATATTCTTTTTAATGTCGGTATTTTCGGTAAGCAAACAATCTACGCCGACGTCGAAAATATCCGCAATTTTTTTTATGGTTTCAACGTCGGGAAGCGCTTCCGCCCGTTCCCACTTAGAAACCGCTTTATCCGAATAATTTAATTTTTCGGCGAGTTCGGCTTGCGTCATTTTATAAATTTTACGTAAATCGCAAATATTTTTCGCCACGATTTCTTTAAGTTCCATAAGGCTATTTTAACACAGGAAGACAAAAAAAACAAGCGTATTTTTACCGAAAAAAGCATTTTTGCAGAGCGTGATATAAAAATTCGACGAGTTTTTTTATTTTTTTCGTTTTTATAATTTTTGCTTATTTTTTATTTTTTTACGCGCCCGTTTTAAAAAGTGCCCCTATAAGCCCGTTAACGGCACTCTACCCGCAGTAGAAACGTTAAAATTACGCTCTACCGAAGAAAAATTTTTAGTGGACGAAAGGCGGAAACGTGTGGAGCGACAAAGCGGAGTTTTTTCTTGCTTTTTTTGTTTTAAAACGTATACTGAAAGCATAATAAGTTTTACGCTTTATAAAAACCAAAGCGCAAAAAGCGACAAGCGCGCGACTTGTTATTTATTAAAAAGTAAACACAAAAAAATAAAATAAAACGAAAACAGGTGAAAGACATGAATATAGCAATTTCATCAGATAGCGGAATCGACTTAAACAAAGAAACCCTAACCCGCTACGACATACGCACCATACCTTTTGAAATTCTGCTTGGCAACGATAACCGTTACGACGGCGAAGTTGCTTCGAAGGAAATAACCGACTTCGTTGCAAAAACGAAAACTTTGCCCAAAACGGGCGCGATAAACGTTTACAGGTTTGAAGAACATTTTAAAAACCTTTTAAGCGATTACGATGCGGTTATTCATTTTTCGATGTCGAGCGAAGTTTCGTCGGCTTGCAAAAACGCAATCGAAGCGGCAAAAAAATTTAATAACGTTTACGTTGTAGACACCCGCTCGTTATCTACGGGCATCGCCCTGCTTGCGATTTACGCCCGCGAACTTGCATGCCGAAACTTTTTACCCGCGCAAATAATCGAAAAATGCAAAAGCCGCATCGATAAACTTCAGGTAAGCACGATAATCGCGCGGCTCGACTATCTTTACAAAGGCGGCAGATGCAGCGCCTTGCAACTTTTCGGTGCCAACGTTTTAAAACTTCGCATACAGATAGTCGTTAAAAACGGAAAACTTTCGCCCGCTAAAAAATACCGCGGCAGCATGGATTCGTGCGTTGAGAAATATATAAACGACACGCTCGAAACATATAATAACCCCGACCTTTCGCGCGCGTTTATAACCGCCACCAGCATCGACGCTTCGATTATTGAAAAAGCTAAAAACACGCTTTTAAAACGCGGATTTAAAGAAGTCATCGTAACCGAAGCGGGCGGGGCGGTCACAAGCCACGCGGGTGAAAACGCGTTAGGCGTGCTTTATTTAAACGACGGCGAGCCGGAAAACGTTCCCGCTTTAAAACCGCATGGACTTATTGAACGCATAAAACGCGGCTATAAGCCCGTTATCGGCACTCTACTCTCGGTAGAATGGTTAAAAATCAATTCTACCGCAGGTTTTCACATCGTAGACAAACTTTCGTTTACAAACGCTTGATTTTTTGGTTCTTAACAAATATACTCTTATAGTAAAAAGTTTTTATTAAACTTATTAAGCAAAGTTTTGCGCCTTATCGGGCTGCGCGTTAAGCGTTCGGGCTTTTTTCGCCCTGATTTTTCGCCCAAAAAAGGCCGCAAAGGAGCGTTATATGAGAATAGCAATATCCGCAGAAAGCACTATCGACCTTCCGAAAGAGATTTTAAACCAATACGACATACACACCGTTCCGTTTACCGTTCTTTTGGGCGAACAAAGCCGACTCGACGGCGAGATAGGCGTTCAAGAAATAGTGGACTATGTTAACAAAACAAAAATTTTGCCTAAAACCAGCGCGGTAAACGCCTATCAGTTCGAAGAGCACTTCGGCAATCTGTTAAAAGATTACGACGCGGTAATTCACTTTTCGCTTTCGAGCGAAATTTCGTCGGCGTGCCAGAATGCCAAAGAGGTTGCAAAAAAACTCGGCAACGTTTACGTTATAGATACCCGCACCTTATCTACAGGTATCGCACTTCTTGCCATTTACGCTTCGAAGCTTGCAAAAAAAGGCTTGACTCCCGAAGAAATAGTTGAAAAATGCGAAAAACGCATACCAAACCTTCAGGTAAGTTTCGTGCTTGCTCGTCTCGACTATCTTTATAAAGGCGGCAGGTGCAGCGCCCTGCAACTTTTCGGGGCTAACCTTTTAAAACTCCGCGTTCAGATTTTGCTTAAAGACGGCAAAATGACGCCCGCTAAAAAATATCGCGGCAATATGGACGCCTGCATCAGAAATTACGTTAACGATACCCTGGAAGTTTTTAACAACCCCGATTTAAGTCAGGTGTTTATTACCGCCACCACACCATCCGATGAACAGAACTCTTTCGTATCCGAAATTTTGAAAGAACATGGCTTTAAAAATATTACCCTTACAACAGCGGGCGCAACGATAACCAGCCACTGCGGCGAAAACTGCCTTGGAATTCTGTATATCAACGACGGCGGCACCGACGACTTCGAATAAGAAATAAGATAAAATATTATCCGAAGATAAGCAATATAAATATTTTCCGAAAAATATATTATATTATCTACGTTATCTTATCTACGTTATCGGAACGAAACCGAATTTTGCAAACCTCCTTTTAGCCCGAAACACAATTTTTATTATCTCCTTTTTGGTTTCGGGCATCCGTTAAAGCACCTGCTTGCACAGGTGCTTTTTTTGCGCGTTTTTTATTTTTTTCTACAATTTCCGTTTGCTCGGCTTTTTGCTTTTTTTCAAACGCCCGCAGATACCGGTCTTTATCGTAATTTTTTATTTTTTACACGAATAACTTGTCCGCAAAACAAAACTCGTAAGTTGCGGCGCCTACGACCTTCCGCATAAACAACAAAAAGCCAGCCTATAAGTCGATTTTCGGCATATTTAACGTTAAGTGACTGAGAACAAACAAAAAAATAAAAGCCGCGGGTATTTCTATCTGCGGCTTTTTAATTTGCACATTTTTTCGATAAGTGTGCTTTTCGATTTTATTTGTCGGATTTGTTGCTTAATCTATGATGTAACTTTGGGGCTATTCCCCTATCAGGGGAAAGGTCGGCGCTGCCGATAAAAGTGCGCCGCCGAAGAAGCGAACCCCGCTGAGTTCAAGTACCCGATTTTAGAAAAAAGCAAACAAAAAAGCACAATTACTTGTGCTTAAAGTTTAATCAGTGGTGCGCCTTCGGGGACTCGAACCCCGGACCCACTGATTAAGAGTCAGTTGCTCTACCAACTGAGCTAAAGGCGCGTTTGGTGATCCATCGGAGACTCGAACTCCGGACACCATGATTAAAAGTCATGTGCTCTACCGCCTGAGCTAATGGACCATATTTTTGCGTTTGCAACGGTAGCTTTCGCTGAATAAGAGTAAGTTTGGCTGGGGTGGCAGGATTTGAACCTACGAAATGCCGGAATCAAAATCCGGTGCCTTACCGCTTGGCTACACCCCAAAAACTTAATGGGGCGAGAGAAGGGTTTTGAACCCTCGACCTCCAGGACCACAATCTGGCGCTCCACCAATTGAGCTACTCTCGCCATAAATGGCGCGCCTGGAGGGAGTCGAACCCCCGACACACGGCTTAGAAGGCCGTTGCTCTATCCAACTGAGCTACAGGCGCATGCGCTTGCGTGTGACATCTCCGGCGAACATATTGGAGCGGGTGATGGGAATCGGACCCACGCAACCAGCTTGGAAGGCTGGTGTTCTACCATTGAACTACACCCGCGCTTCACACAATGCTCATCGATTATAACAAAACGCGCGAATAATGTCAAACGATTTTTAATGGCTTTTGCAATTTTTTTTTAAATCGGCAATTTTTATTTTTCCGCGTGTTTTTTAAGGCGATTATTTTATAAAAATACGCCGCCTATTACCTTAAAAGGGCTTTTTATTTATCTTTTTTATTTTGTAAAGACTCGGCATGATCGGCAGGCGAAACGAAATCGGCAGATTTACCCGCAACTTCGTCGTAATATTTTAAAAGCACGCCGCGATACGACTTTTTCCAAGGTTTGTTTCTTCCCAGATAATGCAGAATAACCGCGTTTTCGTCGATCCACTTTTCGTCGATTTTTTGCCCATCGGGCAAATATAAATTTTCGATGCGGATACGGCGATCGGAAAGATTAAAGCGCTTTGTGTCGGCAAGTTTAATTTTATCGCCGAAAAATTTGCAGATTATATCCTGATCGAAAAATATCATTTTATGCTTGTTTTTAAGCGTAAATTCTTTAATTTCTTCGATATTAAGCGCGTTTTTAAGCGCCTTTACGTTCATAACCACAACGCCGGTGTTAAGATAAACGTAATCTTTTTCAACGCCCAAACGCACGGTGTTAAAGCGGCGCAAAAAGTTGCGAACCTGCGTGCAACCGATGTAAAAATTACCGCAAAAATCCTGCATATAGATAAGATCGATGTCGCCGCGCACGATAATGTCGCAATCGAGATATAAAATGCGTTCGATGTCGTCGGTTATAAGTAGCGGCGCAAAAATCCGGTAATAAATAGCAACGGGATAGCGTTTTACGGTGGGAAATCCGTCGAACTCGCCGTCGTTCATTTCTATTATTTTAAAGCGGGCGCGGTTGCCGAACTCGGTTTTTAGCGGAGCAAGCAGATCTTCGGAAAGGTCGGCGCTCATTATATAAACGTTAAAAAACTTATCGCCGTTACTTTTTATAAGCGAACGCAAAGTAACCGTTAAATGCGACAAATAGCCTTTATCGACCGTAAACAAAACGTTGCGGACCTTATCGGCAAGGTTATCGCTATCATTATACGAAGCAATAGCGTTATCTGCAATATTACTTCCGCCCTTTTCAGAAGTTTTTTCGCCCGCCGCGGGTTCGGCGTTTATTTCGTTTATATTTTTTTCGTTTTTCATAACCCAAGCACCCATTATTCAATAGTGAAGATAAAACGTAAAAAGATTATAGCATCTTTTAAAAATAATATCAACGATTTTTATTATTTTTAAAAACAAAAAAACGAGCGCACAAACCGAAAAAAGTCGATTTTTGCGCTCTTTAAAAGGAGAAGGATGAAAAAATTTATTATTATTCGTAAGCCTTAAACATAAACCTGCCCTATTCGCTTTTAACTTTAAGCATAAACTTGCCTTGCGGCGAAGCGCACAGCGGACAGGTTTTGGGGGCTTGCTCGTCGGTGGTTTCGTAACCGCATGCAAGGCATTTCCACTTGGTTTTTTTAGGTTTTTTATAAAGCGAACCGTCGCTTAACTGTTTATGCAGATCGGAAAAAAGTTTAAAGTGACAACTTTCGACCTGAATTATATTTTCGTAAAGTTTTGCTATATCTTCAAACCCTTCGGCGCGCGCGGTTTTTGCAAAAGCGGGATAAATCTTTTTGAATTCGTTTTTTTCGTCTTCTGCCGCAAATGCGAGATTTTCAACTAAATTCCACTTTTCTTTAAAGGGATAACCGCTTGAAATTTCTACGTTTTCGATGGTGTTTTTGCTTGCTTTCTGAATGTAGGTGTAAAACATACGCGCGTGGTTGAACTCGTTATAGGCAACCGTAGCCACAAGTTCGGCAAGCGCTTCATAACCTTCGTTTCGCGCACCGTATTCTATGAATTTATAACGGACCTGCGCCTGACATTCGCCCGCATACGAAGCCGCCAAGTTTTTATAAGTTTTGCTTTTTATAAGTTCCATAAATAAAAAACCTCCGCGATAATTATTAACCCGCGAAGATTTTTTTATACTTTTTTATTCGATTTTTTTATTTTTATTTTTCGGCGCTCACTTTAAAAGCCCGCCCGTCTGAAGCCCGCCCGTTCGATACGCACGCCGTTTGGCGGGTATCAACCGGTTTAATCGTCGGCGCGCAAAGCTTTAACGGGATCTTTTTTGGCGGCGGCAAGCGCGGGAATAAAGCCCGATATAAGGTTAACCAAAATGCTTATGCCGACCAGCGCCAGCGCATGTAAAGGCGATAATACCGCAAGCCCGCTTACGCCCGTGTAAGAATAAAGCGCCGAATTAAGCGGAAATTGCAAAACGACCGCAAGAAGTATGCCTAAAATACCCGAAAACACGCCGAGAATTGCGTTTTCGGCGTTGAACACACTCATAACGTCGACGCGCCTTGCTCCCACTGCCCGCAGCACGCCTATTTCTTTGGTTCGCTCGATTACCGAAACGTAAGTGATTACCGCCGTCATTATTGCCGCAACGAACAGAGAAATTGCGGTTAAAACAAGCAAAATGGTGGTTATTGTATTTATAAACGTCTGCAACACGTCGAAAACGGTGCCTACCAAATCCTGCGCGTAAATCTTTTCGTCGTCCTGTTTGCCGTCGTTGTAAGCGGCAAGATATTTTTTCAAAGCGGTTTTTCCGCCCGGCGAGTTGGTGTAAAAACTTACGGCAACGGGTTTTTCGCCGTAACCCACTGTTTTAAGCGACGAGTAAACTTCTGATTCGGTCGCAAAATAGGCGTTTCCGGCGGTTATTGGCGCAAGCAGATTGCGATAAGGCAGTTTTTGAACCCCGCTCGGCTTTTCTATTTCTTCTTTCTGCGCCTTAACTATTTGCGAAGAAGCGGCGTTTTGCCTTGCAAATTCGGCAAGCGCTTTAGTATAACCTATCGGGTAAACGCTCATACAGCCCATCGTCCGGTCGTCTTTAAGCCGCAAAATACACGAAATTTTAAGGTCTAACGTGTTATTTTTATTGCCGTAATAACATTCGGGAAGCGGAATTTTCATTTTGTTAAGTTCGGCGGTTACCGCTTTTGCCACCGTTTCTCCGAGATTGCTGCCGTTCGTGCTTAATCCGCCCGCAAGTTGTTTTTCGACCGAACGAGTTTGTTTTTTGAAATAATCGCCGTCGGCACTTGCAGTCTTTTTATAAAGCCCGTCGTTTAAAACAAGCGTGAACGTAGTGTATTTTTCGTCTTTCAAAAACTCGTCGTAAGTATAATAATTTTTTAAAAATTCGCCCGAAGCGCTTTTGTCGGCGGCGTTAAGGTCAACCAAAAACGCCACGAGCAACGCGTCGGATATACTTCCGTTTTTATCGAGAACAAGGCATAATTCATTCGCTTCGGTAGGATATTTGCCCGCCACAACGTCGTATTGCGACAAAACGAGTTCTTTATCGTCTAAAATCTGCTTAAAATATTGTCCCGCTTCGACTTTCGGGTATTCGAGCGTTATGCTGTCGCCTAAACTTTGCGGAATATCCGTCGTTTTTCTAAGTTCGGTAAGGTCGTAACTTGCATAGCGTTTATAAATATCGAGTTGCGTTCCGTAATCGAAAATCACGTCGCTTACGCCGCCCTTTACCGAGTCGGCGGTTTTTGCCGCCTTTGCGTATTCGATATATTCGGGCGTTATCTTGTTTTTAACGGTAGAGCCGATAAGTTTCGTTATAAGGTGGTTTATAAAAATCTTGTCTTTGCCGCCCGCGCCTTGATAATTTGCGCCGTCGGTTATTATCGAAACGTAAGATTCGTAATTCGCCGTTTCGGTTTCTTGCACCGTAACGGGATAAGCCGAAAGCGCGTCCGTTTGCACTCCGCCTAAAAACACGTTAAGCCCGTTGTTTAAGGCAAGCACCAACGCAAGCCCGATTATTCCTACCGACCCCGCGAACGCCGTAAGCGCCGTGCGCACTTTTTTGGTTAAAAGATTATTAAAACTTAACCCCATCGCCACGAAAAAGTTCATTTTCGTTTTGCCTTTGCGTTTTATGTTTACGGCAGATTTTTCGGCTTTGTTTTTTTGTTTTATTTTTGTGTTTTTAGCGCTTCGTTTTTTATCGAAAGTGCCGCTAACGGGCTTATAGACAGACTTTTGCAAATCTTCGTCGCTTTTATCATCGCCTTTATCGTCACCTTTATAAGGGTTCGAATCGGATACGACGACGCCGTCTTTAAGCCTAATAATGCGGGTTGAATAAGCGTTTGCAAGCCCGTCGTTATGTGTTACCGCTATAACCAGCCGCGTTTTAGAAATCTCTTTTAAAATATCCATAACCTGCGCGCCGTTTTTGCTGTCTAACGCGCCGGTCGGTTCGTCGGCGAGAATAATATCGGGATCGTTTACGATAGCGCGGGCAATCGCCACGCGTTGCGCTTCGCCGCCCGAAAGTTCGCTCGGCTTTTTATGAAGTTGGTCCGCAAGCCCCACCTTTTCGAGCGCGAGCATCGCCCTGCGTTTTTTGCTTTCGCCCGTTTCGCCCGACAAAGTAAGCGCAAGTTCTACGTTTTCGAGCGCGGTCTGGTGCGGAATAAGGTTGTAACTTTGAAAAACGAATCCCACGCGCTCGTTGCGATAAGCGTCCCAATCGGATTCGGTAAAGTCGGCAGCCGAAACGCCGCCTATATAAAATTCGCCGCTCGTATATTTATCAAGCCCGCCTATAACGTTTAAAAGCGTGGTTTTCCCGCAGCCCGACTGACCTAAAACCGAAACGAATTCGCATTTTCTCAGTTTTATCGAAACGCCTTTAAGCGCGGTTACGCTCAACTTTTTCGTTTTATATTCTTTTGTTACGTTTTTAAGTTCGAGCATATTTTCTCCTGTCGTCGTCAACTTTTTTTTCGAGCGCGTGCACGAGTTCGATGTAAAGCGCGCCGAGTTGCACGCTTAATTCTTCTTCGAAAATTCCGCGGCTTTTTAAAACCTCGTCTTCGCAAATTATAATGTCGGCATAGTTCTCGTAAAGTTCGGCGCGCACCGAAAGCATATTTTCTATGTTTTCGCTTAAATTTCCGCCTGCGTTTTCGCCGTTTAAAAGGGGGCGCACGGCGGAGTTTTTATCGCAAAGCCGCTTATAAAGAGTTTCGGCGTTGCATTTTAAATAAACCACGAGCCCGCTTTTTTTCAGGGCGCGCATAGCTGTTTCGTTTAAAACCGCGCCGCCGCCCGTCGATATGCAAAAATTGCTTTTTTCTGCCGCTTCTAACAGTTCTTTTTCTTCGCAAGCCCGAAAAAAAGGTTCGTTTCCGCTTGAAAAAAGCCCGTTTATATCACCGAATTTTTTCTCGATTTCTTCGTCGGTATCCGTTAAAGACATGTCAAGAAGTTCGGCGCAATATTTTGCGAAAACGCTTTTTCCGCTGCCGCTCATCCCTATAAAAACCAGATTCATTTTTTCCGCCTTTCGACTGCCGTCAGCCGCTATCTGTCGTTTTTGTTTTTCGCCTTTTGCTCTTTTTTTTGCGAAATTCGATTGGCCGATAAATTATCGCCGATAAGTTTGCTAAATTAAAAAACTTTGAATCGCCAATATATACCCTTTTTCGCCGAACCCTATAACCGAGCCCGCGCACACGGGCGCGATAACGCTTTTTTGGCGGAATTCTTCGCGCGCGAAAACGTTGGATATATGAACTTCCACGACCTTTAAGTCGCCGCGCGAAGAAATTGCGTCGCGCAGAGCAATGCTGTAATGCGTGTATGCCCCCGCGTTTAAAACCACGCCGCAAGCGTTGGTTTTTTGAATATATTCGCAAAGTTCGCCTTCGATATTACTTTGAAAAAACTCGGCTTCAACACCTTGTTTATCGCAGAAATCTTTTATTTTTGCGTTTATCTGCTCTAAAGTCTTTTCGCCGTAAACGCTTTTTTCGCGCGTGCCGAGCATATTTAAGTTAACGCCGTTTACCACGGCGATTTTTAATTTTTCCATTTTTACTCCCTAACAGGTGTGTTAAATAAGCGCGCGTATTTTCGTTTAAAAAGGTCGAAAAGCCGCTTTGATTCTGCTAAATCAGGCGTTTTTTTGCAAATTACGCAATCGAACAGATAGCCCTGATAAAACAGCATGCTTTCGCCGTCAAAAATTTCGGCGCCGCAATTTTTCGCTTTTTCTAAAAATTCCGAAGGTTTTTTATAGTTAATGTCTACAGCAACGACTGCGTCTTTAAAAATATCGTCAAATATACCTTGCGGATTTCCGTAAGGCGTGGCGTTTATTACAACACCGAATTTTATGTTTTTGCTTTTTACGCTTTTATCGCTTTCATCATAGCTTTCTCTTGCCGCATAAGGCAAAACGTTAAGCCCCTGTTTTAAACATTCGGCAGAAAATAATTTCGCTTTTTCGGCGGTTCTGTTAAAAACGTAAACGTTTGCGCCTGCTTTTGCAAGCGCCACGCAAATACTTTTACCCGCGCCGCCCGCGCCTATTATAAGCGCGTTTTGATTTTTCGGGTTAAAGCCGCCGTTTAAAAGCGCGTAAACCAGCCCGTCGCCATCGGTCGAATAAGCGGCATCGCCGAGCATAAAGTTGGCGTTTTTTATAAGTTCAACGTTTTTTTGCTTGTTTTTCGCGTTTAAAAACAGTTCGCCTTTAAACGGATAAGTGGCGTTAATCAACCTATAGGCGGGTTTTTTAAGTTGATTTTTAAATTCTTCGCCCCCGCACGAAATCTGCTCGTAGCAAAAATTTTCAAATCCGAACGCGCCTAAAACAAATTTATGTATCGCGCCCGAAAACGATTTTTCCACGTTTTCGCCGAACAGCGCGCACCTAAAATTATTTAAGTTTTTAAAAAATTTCGGGAACGAAACGGCTACGCATTCTTCGCCGTAAAGAGTTCCGCCAAGCCCCGCGCTCATCAGAACGAACGCCGTCATAATCATGCGGTGGTCGTCGGACGAATATTCGAAATATTTAGGGGTAAATTTCGGCAAAACCGTCAGATCGTCGCCGTTTACGGTCGCATTGCCGCCCGCCTTGTTTATAAGGTCGCAAACGCCGTTTAAGCGGTCGCTTTCTTTAACTTTAAGTTCGCCCGCGCCTTTTATAACGCAGCCGCCGCTTAACGCCGCTATCGCCGCTATCAACGGCAATTCGTCTATAAGAGCGGGCAGTTCGTTATGCTCTATTTCGAAATAATTTATTTTACTTTTTCGTGCGATAATATCGTAGGTTTTTAAGCCGCCGATTAAGCGTTCGTTTTCGCAAAATAATTGCGCGCCCGCTTTTTGTAAAATTTTATAAAAACCCGCGCGGGTGTCGATTAACGGCACTTTCGGCACGGTAACTTCGCCGCACAAAAGTCCCAAAGCAACGTAAAACGCAGCCGACGACGGATCGGACGGAACGGTAATTTCGCAGGCGTTAAGCTCGTGCGCGTTTAACCGATTTTCTCCATTTTCTCCCGCGCAATCCCCGTTTAAAATAATCGTTTTGCCGTCTATTTCTATCCCCGCCCCGAAAAGTTTTAAAAGGTCTTCGGTGTGCGGGCGGGTTTTGTTGTTTTCGGTTATAACCGTGGCTTTTCCCGAAGTTACGCCTGAAAATAAAATGCCGCTTTTTACCTGCGCGCTGTCGATCGGCATTTCGTAAGAAAAATCGGATAACGCAGCGGGGTGAATTTTTACGGGCAGACACCCGTTTTCGCTTTCGATTTTCGCGCCGCGACTTATAAGCGGAAGTATTATTCTGTTCATCGGGCGGAGGCTTAAACTTTTATCGCCGATAACCGTTGCCGTAACGTTAAGCCCCGCAAGCGCGCCGATTAAAAGCCGAGCGGTTGTTCCGCTGTTTTTACAATCGTAAACGCCGCCGTCTTTTATTTTTCGAGCGCCCGTTATAACAAGACGATTGTTTTTTTCATCGTTTAAAACCGTTGCCCCCATCGTTTTAACGCAAGAAACAGTCGCTAACGTATCGGCGCAAATAAGCGGATTTTTTACAACCGTTTCGCCGCTTGCAAGCGCGCCTAAAATAATTGCGCGAATGGTTACCGATTTGTCGCCGTCTACGCTTAAATTCGCATAATAATTGCGTAATTTTTCAACTTTCAACATATTTGTTCCGCTTTTTTTAACTTTAAAGCCGCACAAAAATAAAAATTAAGGCAGTTTTTCGTATCTTTCTTTAATATCTCCGAAATTATCGAACCCCAAACGCTCGCAAACGACTTCGCTTAAAGCAAGTGCAAGCACGCATTTTAAAATGGGACATAAAGCGAAAACCGCGGTAACGTCGCTTCGCGGCGAAAACGCTGCCGTTTCGCTTTTCGTGACGTAATCGATCGTTTTGTTTTCGCGCCTTAAAGTGGGAACGGGTTTTACGGCGGCGGTTATTATAATTTCTTCGCCGTTCGTCATTCCGCCTTCTATGCCGCCCGAACGGTTGGTTTTTCTGAAAAATTTGCCCGTTTTTTCGTTATAACAAATTTCGTCTGCCGCGCCGCTTCCGCACGAATTTTCAAACGGATTATCGCCGAAATACACGCCCTTAACGGCAGGTATTTGCATCAAAAGTCCGCCTATAAGCCCGTTAACGCGCTTTTCGTAAACATAACTTCCAAAGCCCGCTTTAAGGTATTTTGCCGCCAGCACGACTTTGCCGCCCAAAGTATCGCCGATTTTCAATGCGTTTTCAATGCAAGTTTCAACGCGTTTTTCGTTCGCGTTATCAACAAGATACATAGGCGGTTTCGCCTTATCTACCGCTTCGAAATCCGGCGTTTTTGTTTCGGAATAATCGCCGATACCGCATACCGCCGCCGAAATTTTTATACCGAGCGCGTTTAAAAAACTAAGCGCTATTGCCCCGCCCGCGGTAACGGCGCAGGTATAGCGCGCCGAAGCGCCTTCTGATACGTCGGTTATATCGTTAAAACCGAACTTTAAAAGTCCGTTTAAATCGGCATGCCCCGCCCGCGGCGCGGTTTTTAAGGGCTTTTCGATATTGCCGAAAGCGCGCATATCTTTTAAATGCTCGGCATGCGCCGCGTTGTTTATTAAAAACGAAACGTTGTTTCCCAAAGTATAGCCGCCGCGCACGCCCGATATAATTTCTATTTTATCGTTTTCGAACTTCTGACGCTCGCTTCTGCCGTAAGCGCCGCAACGCTCGGATAAAACGCCGTTTATAAAGTTTTCGTCGAGCACTATTCCCGACGGAACGTTTGTTAAAATGCCGCAAATCGCTTTGCCGTGCGATTCGCCCGCTATGGTAAGTTTCATTTTACGCTACCGTTAAAATTGGTTTATGCCGTTATTTTATTATTTTTTTTGACCTTAAAAACGCCTTAATTTCGGGCATTTTTGCTTTTGCGTATTCATAGCCGATTTCATACATATCGTCTAAACCCTTATACGACGACGAAGTGTATGCCGATAAATCGGGCGCAAGATAAATGTCCGAATTTTGTTTGCCCGCCGATGCCCTATCGCAAACGGGAATTTTATTGCCTCGATAAAGCGCGTCGAGAGCGGGCTTAATTTTGTCGTTTTTGGGCGTATCGGTGCTTAACGCAACGCCTATAACCGTGCCCGCACCCATATTTTTGCAAACGTCGGCGGGAACGTTGTTGAAATACGCCCCGTCAACCAGCCGTTTTCCGTTTATTTCTACCGCACGGAACACGGGCGGAATTGCAGAACTTGCCGCCATTGCCGCCGCAACGTTGCCTTCGTTTAAAATTACCTGTTCGCCGTTATCTATATCCGAAGCGACCGCCGCAAACGGCAGAATAAGTTCATCGAAATCTACCCCGCCGAGCATATAGTTGAGCAATTTTTTTACAGAAAAGCCCTGCAATTTATAATAAACCACGCTTTGCGGATCGTAAAGTTTAAGCTCTTTAAGAGAGTTAAGCATGTTCGCGGTTGAAAACCCGCGCGCATAAAGCCCGCCCACTATCGAACCGATGCTGCACCCCGTTACTATATCGAAGTTTATATCTTCTTCTTCAAACGCGCGCAATATTCCGATATGCGCCATACCCTTTGCGCCGCCGCTACCGAGAGCAAGCCCTAATTTTTTATTCGTTTTTTCTTTTTTAAAAACGTTGAAATTCATGTTTACAGTAAATAGTGTGCGCAAAACGACGGCGAAAAAGCGCCGAAAACCGATAAAAATCGCGACAAAAAATCAATTCTTTTAAAAGCCGCAAAAATCAATTTGCCGAAAAAGCGACCAAACGCGCGCGATTTATTAAAATTTTTAAAAATCACCGCATTCTAACGTTTTACTCTATCTTTATATTTTAACACAAAAAACGCTGCCCCGTCAAGCGCATAACCCGATTTTTAATTTTAAGCGGGTTTTACCGTAACCGCATGCCCGAAAAAACGCAAAATTTTTTTTTATTGTGCAAATTTTTTGCTGCTAAAAAGGCAAAAAACGATATGAACCCCAAAGAGCATTAAAAATGCAATAAAAAAACTCCCGATGCCAAAGCAAAGGGAGTTTTTTAAGTTTATCGTTAAATAATAAATTACTTAATGATGGCAGCAACTACGCCCGAACCAACGGTTCTGCCGCCTTCACGGATAGCGAAACGAAGACCTTCTTCGATAGCGATCGGGGTGATGAGCTTAACGGTGATGGTTACGTGGTCGCCGGGCATTACCATTTCAACGCCCTCGGGAAGAGTGATCGAGCCGGTAACGTCGGTGGTTCTGAAATAGAACTGAGGACGATAGTTGTTGAAGAATGCAGTATGACGGCCGCCTTCTTCTTTGGTCAAAACGTAAACCTGACCGGTGAATTCGGTATGAGGATGAATCGAACCGGGTTTAGCGATAACTTGACCACGTTCAACGGTCTTTCTGTCTACGCCGCGGAGAAGTGCGCCGACGTTGTCGCCTGCTTGCGCTTCATCGAGAATTTTACGGAACATTTCGAGACCGGTGATAACGGTGTTGGTTTTTTCTTCTTTAAGACCAACGATTTCTGCGGGATCGCCGACTTTAGCAACGCCTCTTTCAACACGGCCCGTAGCAACGGTACCACGACCGCTGATGGTGAATACGTCTTCGACGGGGAGCAAGAAGGGCTTGCTGTCTTCACGTTCGGGGGTAGGAATATAAGAGTCGATAGCGTCCATAAGGTCGAGAATGCATTTGCATTCGGGAGCCGCAAGAACTTCGGCATCGGAGCAACCGCTCGAAGCTTTTTCCAAAGCTTTAAGAGCCGAACCGCGAATAATCGGGGTTTTGTCGCCGGGGAAGCCGTATTCGGTAAGAAGGTCGCGGACTTCTTCTTCAACGAGGTCGAGAAGTTCGGGATCGTCTACCTGGTCGCACTTGTTAAGGAATACGATGATGTAAGGAACGCCAACCTGACGAGCGAGAAGGATGTGTTCGCGGGTTTGGGGCATCGGACCGTCGGTAGCGGCAACAACGAGAATCGCGCCGTCCATCTGAGCAGCGCCGGTGATCATGTTCTTAACGTAGTCGGCGTGCCCCGGGCAGTCAACGTGAGCATAGTGACGAGCGTCGGTCTGATACTCAACGTGAGCGGTATTTATCGTAATACCTCTTGCTTTTTCTTCGGGAGCTTTGTCGATTTCGTCGTAACGCATTTTAGCAGCGCCACCTTTGCAAGACATAACCATAGTTATAGCAGCGGTAAGAGTGGTTTTGCCGTGGTCAACGTGACCGATAGTACCAATGTTAACGTGGGGCTTACTTCTGTCGAATTTTGCCTTTGCCATAGTAATTGTTTCCTCCAAATTGTTTTTGTTTGTTTTTAATTTTTTATTTTTTGTATTTTTATACGCTCGCTTTTGCTACGGCGTTTAATTTAATCCGCAGCAAAACGCTCGTTTAAAAAACTTATTTTTTGTCCGCATCCGTAGCGGCACGGTCGCCGATGATTTTTTCGGCAACGCTCTTCGGAACCTGAGCGTAGTGGTCGAACTGCATAGTGTAGTTGCCGCGGCCCTGGGTTCTCGAACGAAGGTCGGTTGCATAACCGAACATTTCGGAAAGCGGGATTTCGGCGTCGATAACTTTCGAACCGTTTCTGTCGTCCGTTCCGGTAATGGTGCCGCGGCGAGCGGTGACGTTACCCATAATATCGCCGAAGTAATCTTCGGGGAGAACGATTTCGACTTTCATGATAGGTTCCAAAATTACGGGTTTCGCACGCGAAGCGCCGTCTTTGAAAGCCATGCTGCCGGCGATTTTGAACGCGATTTCCGACGAGTCGACTTCGTGATAACTACCGTCGTAAACGGTGGCTTTAAAGTCAACGACTTCGTAACCTGCCAAAATACCGTTTTTAGCCGCTTCTTCGATACCTTTGCGAACAGGTTCGATATATTCCTTGGGAATAGAACCGCCGACGGTTTCGTCTTCGAACTGGAAGCCGCTGCCCGGAGCCAAAGGTTCGAGCCTGATTTTGCAGTGACCGTATTGACCTTTACCACCCGACTGACGTTTATACATACCTTCGGCATCGACGGGTTGTAAGAAGGTTTCTCTGTAAGCGACCTGAGGCTTACCGACCGTTGCCTCAACTTTAAATTCGCGGAGCAGACGGTCAACGATAATTTCAAGGTGCAACTCGCCCATACCGGCGATGATGGTTTGCCCCGTTTCTTTATCGGTATAAGTTTTGAACGTAGGATCTTCTTCGGCGAGCTTGATAAGCGCGAGAGTCATTTTTTCCTGACCGGCTTTGGTCTTGGGTTCGATGGCTACGCGGATAACCGGTTCGGGGAATACCATTTGTTCGAGAATGATGGGTGCGTTTTCGGCACAGAGCGTATCGCCCGTGGTAGTTTCTTTAAGACCGACGATAGCGCAGATATCGCCCGAATAAATTTCGTCGATTTCTTCGCGGTGGTTGGCGTGCATACGAAGCAGACGACCTACCCTTTCTTTTTTGCCCTTGGTGCTGTTATAAACGTAAGAGCCGGAAGTAAGTTTGCCCGAATAAACGCGGAAAAACGCGAGTTTTCCTACGAACGGATCGGCTACGATCTTGAACGCCAAACCCGAAAACGGTTCGTCGTCGTCGGTTTTTCTTATTTCGGTTTCGCCCTTCGAGTTAACACCCTGAACGTGGTCTACGTCGATAGGCGAAGGCAGATAATCTACGATAGCGTCGAGCAGGTGCTGAACGCCTTTGTTACGATAACTCGATCCGCAGAATACAAGGGTAACGGCCATCGAAATGGTGGCTTTACGCAAACCTTTTTTGATTTCGTCGACGGTAAGTTCGCCTCCGTCGAGATATTTAGCCATAAGTTCGTCGTCTTGTTCGGCGGCTACTTCTATAAGCTGGGTTCTGTAAAGTTCGGCTTCTTCTTTATATTCTTCGGGAATATCGATAACCTGAGTTTTAGTTCCCAGATCGTCGAGATACAAAATCGCGTCGAACGCAACGAGATCGATTATGCCGCGGAAAGTGTCTTCTTTACCGATAGGCATAGTCGCGGGGATTGCATTGGTGTGCAATCTGTCTTTCATCATTTGAACGGCACCGTAGAAGTTAGCGCCGTTGATGTCCATTTTGTTAACGTAAGCGATGCGGGGAACGTGATACTTGTCCGCTTGTCTCCAAACGGTTTCGCTTTGGGGTTCAACGCCGCCTTTGGCGCAGAACGTGGCGACTGCTCCGTCGAGAACGCGAAGCGAACGTTCAACTTCAACGGTGAAGTCGACGTGGCCCGGCGTATCGATAATGTTTATACGGTTACCTTTCCATTGGCAGGTGGTGCAAGCGCTGGTTATCGTGATACCGCGTTCCTGCTCCTGCACCATGTAATCCATGGTTGCGGCGCCGTCGTGCGTTTCGCCGATTTTATGCGTTTTGCCCGTATAGAACAAAATACGTTCGGTCGTGGTGGTTTTGCCCGCGTCGATATGAGCCATAATGCCGATATTTCTGGTATTTTCTAATGCAAATTCTCTGGGCATTGTAACTCCTTAAATTACCAACGGAAATGTGCAAACGCTTTGTTTGCTTCCGCCATTCTGTGAACGTCTTCTTTTTTCTTAACCGCGCCGCCCGCGTTGTTATACGCGTCGATAAGTTCGTTTGCAAGGCGAACCGACATATCTCTGTCGTTTCTGGTCCTTGCATAGCTTACTATCCAGCGGATGGCAAGAGTCTGACGTCTTTCCGGTCTGATTTCGATAGGAACCTGATAGTTCGAACCGCCTACGCGTCTTGCCTTTACTTCGAGCAAAGGCTTAACGTTTTCAATGGCCTGATTGAAAATATCCATGGGTTCCTGACCGAGTTTTTCTTTCATTATATCGAAAGCATCGTAAACGATACTTTGCGCCGTTCCTTTTTTACCGTCGAGCATAACTTGGTTGATAAGTTTGGTAACAACCTTGCTGCCGTAAATAGGATCGGGTAATACGTCCCTTTTGGGAACGCCGCCTCTTCTTGGCATGTTGATGATCCTCCTTTAAATTTTTAGGGCTAAGCCCTTTCAGTACAGCTATCGCGCGCTTATTAAATATCGAATTTAAGCGGCGAACCTTCTGCCTTGCGGCATACTGCCTACTTTAATCGGGCGTTTAAAATAATATTCCGAATAAGTAGGGGTGAATTTTAAAATTACTTAGGACGTTTAGCGCCGTATTTGCTGCGGGCTTGTCTGCGTTTTGCAACGCCGGCAGTATCCAAAGTTCCGCGGATGATGTGATATCTTACACCGGGGAGATCTCTTACCCTGCCGCCGCGGATAAGCACCGAACTGTGTTCCTGAAGATTGTGACCTTCGCCGGGAATATAAACGGTACCTTCTTGCTTGTTCGTTAAACGGACTCTGGCAATTTTACGAAGAGCCGAGTTAGGCTTTTTGGGAGCGGTAGTGGTTACCGACAAACATACCCCGCGACGTTGCGGGCATTCGTTCAAAATAGGAGCTTTGCTCTTTTTGACCGCCGTAGTTCTGCCTTGTTTAATGAGTTGGTTAATCGTTGGCATTTTTTTACCTCCTTTTTTTATTCGGAATATCTTTAACGCTCGGGACTTCCCGTCGTTTAAAGAAGCAACTTTTTGCCGCGTTTAAAATTTTTGCGGCGTTTTTTTATTTAAGATTTTTATCTTTAAAACCTTAAATTATGCTATACGGGCGTAAATTCGGGCGTTAAAAACAAGTTTTTTCGCTTTTAACCACTTTTTCGCCATATAACTTAGTAATTTTAACATTTTTTTTGCGTTAAGTCAATCGTTTTTACACGCCCGCGCAAATATGTTTTATACGCGGCTTAACCCCGCGACCGACCGCGCCGTTATAACGATTCTTCGTCTTCTTCTATTTCTGCCGCTTCGGGTTTAACTTCTTCGCCGGCGGCTATAAGTTGCGGATTAAGCGTTTTATAATCGCGCACGCCCGTTCCTGCGGGGATAAGTTTACCGATAATTACGTTTTCTTTAAGACCTACGAGCGGATCGACTTTGTTCTTGATAGCCGCTTCGGTAAGAACTTTTGCCGTTTCCTGGAACGAAGCAGCCGACAAGAAACTTTCGGTAGCGAGCGCGGCTTTGGTTATACCTAAAAGCACGCGTTTCGCGTTGGCGGGCTTGCCGCCGTTTTCAAGCGCTTTTTTGTTGGCTTCTTCGAAGTGGAAAATATCGACGTATTCGCCGGGGAGCAGATCGGTATCGCCGCAGTTTTCTACGCGGACCTTTCTGAGCATCTGACGAACGATTACTTCGACGTGCTTATCGTTAATATCAACGCCTTGCGAACGGTAAACCGACTGAACTTCGCGTAAGATATAATCCTGAACGGGGTTTGGACCGCTGGTTTTTAAAATATCCTGCGGGTAAACCGAACCGCTGGTAAGAACTTTACCTACTTCGACGAATTCGCCGTTTTTAACGCGGAGTTCGGCGCTGAACGGAATGGCATAGTCTTTGCTCGTTCCGTCGGAAGCCTTAACCACGACATGGCGGAGATTATCTCTGTCTTCGATGCTGACGTAGCCCGAAACTTCGCATACGGTAGCCTGCCCCTTGGGTTTTCTCGCTTCGAAAAGTTCTTCTACGCGGGGAAGACCTTGGGTAATATCGCCGGTCGACGCAATACCGCCCGTATGGAAAGTTCTCATGGTGAGCTGCGTGCCCGGTTCGCCGATCGACTGGGCGGCTATGATACCGACCGCTTCGCCGATGTTGACTTTTTTGTTGTTGGTGCTCATGTTCTTGCCATAGCACTTAGCGCAAACGCCGTCTTTGGCGCGGCAGGTAAATATGCTGCGGATAAGAACGGACTCGATGCCCGCGTCGACTATCTTTTTAGCCTGATCGTCATTTATCATGCTGTCGGCGGGAACGATAACTTCGCCCGTCTGCGGGTTGACGACTTCGTCGATGGTGTATCTGCCGACGATTCTGTCTTCGAGTTTTTCGATAATTTCACCCTTTAAACCCTTGATTGCCGAAACGAGCATTCCCTTGGGTTTTTCGCCGAGCGAAGCGAAACAGTCTTCGTCGCGGACGATAACGTGGTGCGCTACGTCGACAAGACGACGGGTAAGATAACCCGAGTCTGCCGTTTTAAGCGCGGTATCGGCAAGACCTTTACGTCCGCCGTGCGACGAAATGAAGTATTCAAGAACGGAAAGACCTTCACGGAATGACGATTTAACAGGAATTTCGATAACTTTACCGTTAGGGTTGGTCATAAGACCGCGCATACCGGCAAGCTGTTTGATCTGGTCGATAGAACCACGCGCGCCCGAGTTCGCCATCATCCAGATGGGATTGAATTCGTCGAGATTGGCTTTCAACAATTCGGTAACCTTTGCGGTTACGTTAGACCAGATGCCTACTACCGATTTATATCTTTCTTCGTCGGTAATAAAGCCTTCTTTAAACAGTTCTTCTATTTCGATAACTTCTTTGCCCGCTTCTTCGACGTAAGCCTTTTTCGAGTTAGGTATGTTCATGTCGAATACGCTGGTGGTTATCGAACCTACGGTCGAATATTTATAACCGAGATTTTTGATATTGTCGAGCGTGTCTGCCGCACAAACGCTGCCCTTCTTTCTGAAGCACGCATCGACGATCTTTTTAAGTTGACTTTTGCCGACCAACCCGTCGATTTCGAGCCTGACGTAGTCCTTGGGTTCTTTTCTTTCGACAAAGCCGAGATCCTGCGGAACGATGCCGTTGAAAATAAGTTTACCTACGGTGGTTTTTATAACGCCCGAAACCGTTCCGAACGGAGTATCGCTAACCGTTCTGCGAACGTAAATTTCGTCCTGCATCGAAATGGTTTTTGTCTGATAAGCCATTATCGCTTCGTCTACGTTCGAATAGATGCCGGCGGTGTAAAGTTCGCCGTTTTCGTCTTCGACGTATCTGTCGTCGTAGGTGTAGCAATCGAGATTGTTTTTAAACTCTTCGCCTCTCGCTTTCGCCGCTTCTTTAAGTCTGTCTTTATATCTCTTTCCGTCGCGGCGGCGAACGATGGTAAGGTAATAACAACCCAATACCATGTCCTGCGTGGGCGACATAACCGGCTTACCGTCGGAAAGTTTTAAAATGTTGTTCGAAGCGAGCATTAAAAATCTTGCTTCGGCTTGCGCTTCTACCGAAAGCGGAACGTGAACCGCCATCTGGTCGCCGTCGAAGTCGGCGTTGAACGCACCGCAAACGAGCGGGTGAAGTTTGATAGCCCTGCCGTCGATTAAAACCGGTTCGAACGCCTGAATCGAAAGCCTGTGAAGCGTAGGCGCACGGTTGAGCATTACGGGGTGATCTTTAATTACGTCTTCCAAAATATCCCAAACTACGGGATTCATGCGTTCTACCGTTCTTTTCGCGCTCTTTATATTATGACTTTTACCCGACTCTACGAGTTTTTTCATAACGAACGGCTTAAAAAGTTCGATTGCCATTTCTTTGGGCAGACCGCATTGATAAATTTTAAGTTCGGGCCCTACAACGATAACCGAACGGCCCGAATAGTCGACGCGTTTGCCGAGCAGGTTCTGACGGAAACGACCTTGTTTGCCGCGGAGCATACCCGAAAGCGATTTTAAATCTCTGTTGCCGGGGCCGCTTACCGCTTTGCCGCGGCGGCCGTTATCTATAAGCGCGTCTACCGCTTCCTGAAGCATACGCTTTTCGTTGCGGATAATGATGTCGGGCGTGCCGAGTTCCATCAATTTTTTAAGACGGTTGTTACGGTTTATAACCTTTCTGTAAAGGTCGTTAAGGTCGGAGGTGGCGTATCTGCCGCCGTCGAGCTGAACCATCGGGCGCAGTTCGGGCGGAATTACGGGGATAACGTCAAGAATCATCCATTCCGGGCGGTTGCCGCTCTTTCTGAACGCTTCGATTATCTCGATACGTTTAACCGCTTTAACGCGTTTTTGCCCGCCGGGAGTTTCTTCTATGATCTTTTTAACGGCTGCGCTTTCTTTTTCGAGGTCGATGGCCATTAAAAGTTCTTTTATCGCTTCGGCGCCCATTCCCACTTTGAACGAGCCTTCGCCGAACTGTTCGAGCGATTCGCGGTATTCTTTCTCGTGCAGAACCTGTTTATAGCAAAGCGTGGTGCTGCCCGGATCCAGAACGACGTAGCAGGCGAAATACAATACCTGTTCGAGCGCTTTGGGGCTCATGTCGAGCATTAAGCCGATACGCGAAGGAACGCCCTTGAAATACCAGATATGCGAAACGGGGGCGGCAAGTTCGATATGCCCCATTCTTTCGCGGCGAACTTTCGATTTGGTTACTTCTACGCCGCACTTGTCGCAAATTACGCCTTTATATCTTATTCTTTTGTATTTGCCGCAGTGGCATTCCCAGTCTTTTGTAGGTCCGAAGATTTTTTCGCAGAACAAGCCGTCGCGTTCGGGCTTTTGCGTTCTGTAGTTAATGGTTTCGGGTTTAGTTACTTCGCCGTAAGACCACTCTCTTATTTTTTCGGGAGAAGCGACGCCTATCTGTATTGAATCGAAATTGTTAAGTTCAAACATTTAAATACCTTCCCTTATAATCAGTCTTTATCGTCGTCGAAGCCGTCGTCGTCGTAATCGTCGAACAAGTCGCCGGATTTAAACGTGAACTTATCGTCGTCGTCGAATTGATCCATATCGTCGAAGATGTTGGCGGTGTCCGCTTCGTCATCGCCCGCGGTTTCGTCTTCGTCGCCGAATACGTCTGCATATTCAACGTCGTCGAACGAATCTTTTTCGACCGGAGCGGGTGCGTGCGGAACGACGTCTGAATCGTCGTCGGTAAGGCTTTTAAGCGAAATTTCTTCGTTGTTTTCGTTAAGCACTTTCATATCGAGCGCTAAACTCTGGAGTTCTTTAAGCAATACTTTAAACGATTCGGGGATTCCCGGTTCGCTTATGTCGTTGCCTTTTACTATCGACTCGTAGGTCTTAACGCGCCCTACCACGTCGTCCGATTTAACGGTAAGAATTTCTTGCAGAATGTGGGCCGCGCCGTAAGCTTCGAGCGCCCATACTTCCATTTCGCCGAAACGTTGCCCGCCGAATTGCGCCTTGCCGCCGAGCGGCTGCTGCGTTACGAGCGAGTAAGGACCGGTGCTTCTTGCGTGAATCTTATCGTCGACAAGGTGGTGGAGCTTAATCATATACATTTGCCCGACGGTAACGCGGTTTTCGAAAGGTTCGCCCGTTCTGCCGTCGTAAAGCTGAATTTTTCCGTCAACTTCGCCGTAGGGGTTTACGAAATGGTTTTCGGCAAGCAATTCTTTAATATCTTTTTCGTTGGCGCCGTCGAATACGGGGGTGGCTATTTTCCATCCGAGTTCTTTGCAGACAAGCCCCAAGTGAACTTCGAGAACCTGACCGATGTTCATTCGCGAAGGAACGCCCAACGGGTTAAGAACTATCTGAAGCGGAGTTCCGTCTGCCATAAACGGCATATCGCATACGGGAAGTATGCGCGAGATAACGCCCTTGTTACCGTGGCGCCCCGCCATTTTGTCGCCGACCGAAATCTTTCTCTTCTGCGCAATGGATACGCGGACGAGTTTATTAACACCGGGGGCAAGTTCGTCTTTATTTTCGCGGGTGAATATCTTAATATCCACAACAATACCGCCTTCGCCGTGCGGAACGCGGAGCGAAGTGTCGCGCGCGTCTTTCGATTTTTCGCCGAATATCGCGCGTAAAAGTCTTTCTTCGGGGGTAAGGTCTGCTTCGCCCTTAGGCGTGACTTTACCTACCAGAATGTCGCCCGAACGGACTTCCGCGCCTATGCGGACGATACCGTCGGAATCGAGATCTTTAAGCGCGTCTTCGCCTACGTTGGTAATGTCGCGCGTGATTTCTTCGGCGCCGAGTTTGGTTTCGCGCGCTTCGGTGTCGTATTCTTCGATGTGAATCGACGTGAACACGTCGTTCTGAACGAGAGTTTCGGAAAGAAGTATCGCGTCTTCGTAGTTATAACCTTCCCACGTCATGAATGCGATGAGAATGTTTCTGCCGAGCGCGAGTTCGCCGTTCGAAGTAGCGTGACCGTCGGCGATTATGTCGCCTTTTTCAACCTTGTCGCCCGCAAAGACGATAGGTCTTTGGTTAAGGCAGGTGCCTTGGTTCGAACGTTCGAATTTTTTAAGGGTGTAAACGTGTTCTGCGCCGTTTTCGTCGACGTTTATAATCTTATCGCCGCTTGCCGTTTTGATAACGCCGCTTTCTTTGGCTATTATCATAACGCCCGAGTCGTAAGCGATTTTGGCTTCGACGCCGGTTGCGACGATTGCGTTTTCGGGTTTTAAAAGCGGAACTGCCTGACGTTGCATGTTCGAGCCCATAAGAGCACGGTTGGTATCGTCGTTTTCAAGGAACGGGATAAGCGCGGTAGCAACCGAAACGAGTTGTTTGGGCGATACGTCCATATAGTCGATTTGTTCGCGCGGAACTTCGGTTATTTCTTCGCGGCGACGGCACGACACGCGCGCGTTGACGAAATGCCCTTCTTCGTCGAGCGGTTCGTTGGCCTGAGCAACGATGAACGCGTCTTCTTCGTCGGCGGTAAGATAATCGACGTGATCGGTAACTACGCCGGTCGCTTTGTCTACTTTTCTGTAAGCCGATTCGATAAAGCCGTATTCGTTTACTTTGGCAAAAGTCGAAAGCGACGAGATAAGACCGATGTTTTGACCTTCGGGGGTTTCTATCGGGCACATTCTGCCGTAGTGGGTGTAGTGAACGTCGCGGACTTCGAAAGTTGCGCGTTCGCGGTTTAACCCGCCGGGGCCGAGCGCCGAAAGTTTACGCTTGTGCGTAAGTTCCGAAATGGGGTTGGTCTGATCCATAAATTGCGAAAGTTGCGACGAACCGAAGAATTCTTTGATCGCCGAACTTACGGGACGGACGTTGATAAGCGCTTCGGGGGTAATCTCTTTGGGATCTTGGGTAGACATTCTTTCCTTAATAACCCTTTCGAGACGAGCAACGCCTATGCGGAATTGGTTTTGCAAAAGTTCGCCCACCGAACGCACGCGGCGGTTGCCAAGGTGGTCTATGTTATCCGTGGTGCCGATGCCGTAGTTAAGGTCGATGTTTATCGAAACGGTAGCCACTATATCGTCTACGGTGATGTGCTTGTGATTTAACTTGTCCAAAAGCGGACGAACGAGTTTTTTCTGCTCGAAAGTAAGGCGATCCTGCTTGCCGGTGGCAGCCATTTCGTCCATAATTTCCCAGAAAGTCTGGCAGGCTTCAACGAAACGATTGCGCTGAATTTTTCTTTTTTCGGCGTTCTTTCTGTCTTCCTGCTTTTCTTCCGCTCCTTCGGGAGTGATGGTTTCCTGCGTATAATATAAATCGTTGATTTCGTTTATGAAGTGGTCCGCCGCTTCTTCTGCGCCCGCTTTATCCGCATATTCGCGCACGAGTTTCGAAAACTTAAGCACGGGATAATGTACCGTTCGGATAAGCCCGAACGGTCTGGGGTTGATGCCCGTTACCGCGTCGAAATCGACGGAGTTATTCGCTATTATTTTGTGCGGCTTGCCGTTTACCGAAACGAATACTTCGTTTATGCCGCTGTTCTGAACCTTTTTCGCGCTTTCGTAAGTGAAAACTTCGCCCTTCGCAACCAGAAGTTCGCCGTCGTCGTTTACGATGTTTTCATAGGCGGTAAGCCCGATAAGACGAACGCCCATGTTAAGTCTTTTATCATATTTATATCTGCCTACTTTGGCGAGATCGTAACGCTTGCAGTCGAAGAAAAGGTTTTTAAGGTGTTGTTTAACCGCTTCGTCGGTGGGAACTTCGCCGGGACGCAACCTTCTGTAAAGTTCAAACAAACCTTCGTTTTCGCTTTTAGCCACGTCTTTTTCCATTGTAGCGGCAATCATCGGATCGCCAGCGAAAAGTTCGTCGAGCATTCTGTCCGATCCGAAGCCGAGCGCGCGAAGAAGCACGGTGGCGGTTATTTTACGGGTTCTGTCAACGTGAACCCAAAGCACGTTTTGCGAATCTTGTTCGTATTCGAGCCACGCGCCGCGGTTAGGTATAACGGTGGTGTCGAAAAGTTTTTTGCCCGAACGATCGAGACGTACGCCGTTATAAACGCCGGGGCTTCGAACGAGCTGCGAAACGACTACCCTTTCGGCTCCGTTGATGATAAACGAACCGGTTTCGGTCATTTTGGGCAGTTCGCCCATAAACACGTCGCGGTCGATGATTTCACCTGTCACCTTGTTGACGAGACGGACTTTAACGCTTAACTTAACTGCGTAGTTTACGTCGCGGTCGCGGCATTCTTTCTCGCTGTATTTAGGTTCGGTGCCGAGCGTATGATTAAGAAAATACAGTTCGAAGTGATCGGAAAAGTCGGTTATCGGAGAAAAGTCTTCGAAAACTTCCTGAATCCCTTCGTTTATGAACGCGTCATACGAGTCTTTTTGGATTTCGATAAGGTCGGGAATAGGTTGCACTTCCTTGATTCTCGAAAAAGTCTTTCTCTCAACCCTGCCAAATTTTTCCGTTCGCAAATTGCGTGTCATTAAATACACTCCTTTTTTTTAAAAATGTAAAAATACGCTCGCGCGCGATTGCTTTTGTCGCGCAGTTAGTGTATAATACAATATGGTTCAACGTTGATATTCTTTTAATTGTCTGCGTTTTTCGGCTTAAAAACCTACCTTGAAGGCATAAAGCGACAATTATGAAATTTTAGCATTTTACTATTATAAAGTAAAGTAAACAATAAGTCAAACGTTTTCGGTGTGTTTTTAATATATTTTTTTATTTATTAAGCTCGCTCGGCATACGCCTTGCCGCACCGAAAACGTTAGTTAACTTGAAAATCGGTAAAAAAAATGAGAATAGACAAATTTTTAAAAGTTTCGCGCATATTAAAACGCCGCACCGTGGCAAACGACGCCTGCAACGGCGGCAGAGTTTCGGTAAACGGCAAAGACGTTAAGCCTTCGTATAACTTAAAAGAAGGCGACGTGGTAGAGTTGCGCGTGGGCGGCGGCACAGTTAAATTCAAAGTTAAAATGCTTAAAGAAACGGTTAAAAAAGACGAAGCCTCTTTAATGTATGAAATCGTAGAATAGGGCTTTCATATCATGTAAAAATAACGGCGCATGCCTGCTCGCCTCTCCGCAAGAGCGGCGGGCGCGGATATTTTGCAACGCGTTCTTTTATGCAAAAATCGTAGGAGCGACCACAGGTCGCCCGCTTCGCAAAAAAACATTTAATGGGCAAAAAAATGAAAAACACCAATCCGACCAATTCCGAAAAAACGAACGACGCGGCAAAATTCGCAAACTTTCCGCTTAAAATAACCGCGATTATCACGGCGGCAGGCAAAAGCGAACGCGCCGAACTTAATAAAAACAAAGTTTTATACCCGCTTTGCGGCGAAAAAACAGCGCTTGAAATATGCGCCGAACCTTTCGACGAAAACGAACGTATAACCGAAATAATTTTTACTTCGTCACGCGAAGATTTTTGCGAAATAGAAAAAATAGCAAAAAAACAAAAAACGCCGTCGTTCACGGTTTTGGGCGGCGACACACGCTCGCTTTCGGTAATGGCGGCGCTTGAAAAAGCAAGCGGCGACGTGGTTTTGATTCACGACGGGGCGCGCCCTTTCGTAACTTCAAAAATAATCAACGACTGCATCGAAGGCGTTTTGAATTTCGGCAGCGCGGCGGCGTGCGTGCCTTGCGTAAACTCGATAGCCGATTTAAACAACGACGGCAATATTATAAAATGTTCGCGCGCGCGTAAACTTTCGGTTCAGACGCCGCAGGGATTTTTCACGCAAGATATTTTAAAAGCGTATTCGCTCGCCTTTTCGGCAAACGCAAACTCGAACAAAAAAGAATTTTACACCGACGAATCGGGCGTTTATTCCGAATTTATCCGCCCCGTTCACCCCGTCGACGGCGACGAGCGTAACATAAAACTAACCTATCCGCAAGATTTTGTGCGCGCAAAAGAAATAATTAAAGAACTTGCGGCAACAAAAGAGCGACTTTTAACGCTTACGAGCGAGTTCCCGGACGAAAATTTACGACAAAAAACAGAATTAAACGAACTTTTCGGCGCGTTTAAGGGCGGATTTTCGGCAGGCGAAAACCTGCGCGGGGGCGTGGGCGTTGATTTGCACAGGCTCGTTGCGGGCAGAAAACTTATTTTGGGCGGGGTAGAAATTCCGCATGACAAAGGTCTGCTCGGTCACAGCGACGCCGACGTTTTAACCCACGCCGTTATGGACGCGCTTTTATCGGCGGCGGCTCTGCGCGACATAGGCTTTTATTTCAGCGATAAAGACGAAAAATATAAAGATATTTACAGCATTACCCTTTTGAAAGAAGTTTTAAAACTGCTTAAATCTGCGGGTTTCAAGCCGCATAACGTTTCGGCTGTTATTCAGGCGCAAAAACCCAAACTTTCGCCGTTTATAAACAAAATCCGCGAAAACCTTGCCAAAGAACTCGGTTTATCTCTCGATATGGTCGGCGTGGGATGCACCACCCTCGAAGGCTTGGGAACAGTCGGGCGCGAAGAAGGAATTGCCGCAACCGCCTTATGCACGATAGAAAAGCTGTAAAAGTGCAGCTATAGGTCGATTATCAGGCAGTTCAGGTAAATTTTCACGCTCAAATCAAAAACGAACGAAAAAACAAAAAAGTCGGGCTATAGATCGATTATCGCATATTTCAATTTAAAAACGACAAAAAACGGGTTATAAGCAAAAATCGCGCTTAACCCGTTTTTTATACTCTTTAATTTTGCAAAAAACGCCTTTACTATTTAAAATCCGCAACATAAACGCAAAAGTATTTTCCGCATGCGTACACGCACCCGCGTATATATCCTTTATATGACGACGATAAAAGTTCAAACTCGACTTAAAGTGCTTGACATATATTCGTTTGCGTGTTAATATATTTATTGCAATATCGTGAAAAACATGTGAATAATGCAATTGCACGACATTTTTATTACAGCAAAAGCCTGAAAAAACGCACTTATACACAATTTTTTAAAACAATATGTGCAAAAAAGCGTTTTTACCGACTATATGCGGTTACCGTTTTTAAACGAGCAACCAAGAAAGGTGCATTATGGAAAAACCCCATAAATTAACTGCGCGGCAAAAATTTTATCGCGGATTTAAAGCGATAGCGGATTTTTTTATCGCGCTAATATCTTTGATAATTTTATCGCCGTTGTTTATAATCGTGGCTATTGCGATAAAAGCCGATTCGAAAGGTCCCGTTTTCTTTTCGCAAAAGCGGATAGGTAAAAACGGCAAACTTTTTAACTGCATAAAATTCAGGAGCATGGCGCAGAACGCGCGGCACGACGTTGCAGGCTACGAATACGCCGAAGCAAGCGCGTATATCACCAAAGTGGGTGCGTTTTTGCGCAAATATTCGATTGACGAACTGCCCCAACTTTTTAACATGCTCACCTTTAAAATGAGTTTAATCGGCTATCGTCCGTCGCAAGAAAACGAAAACGAACTTAACGACGCGCGCGAAGAATACGATATGTATCAGATTCGCCCGGGAATAACGGGTTGGGCGCAGGTAAACGGGCGGGATATATTAGCCGCAAACCCCACAAAAAAAGCCGGATTCGATAACTATTATTTAGAACATTTTTCCTTTTTACTCGACGTAAAAATCTTTTTTTTGACAATTAAAAAGGTGTTTAAAGGCGACGACGTTGAAGAAGGCGTTATAAGCAAAGAAAAAACCGCCCAAAAAGCCGACGATAAAAAAGCCGAAAAAAGCGTTGGTTTCGACAAAAAAGAAAACGTTTTTTATGCAAAAGCGCAATGCCTTGCTCCCGAAAAACCCGAATCGGGTTCGGTAATCGATTGCTGCGCTCGGCAAGAACAACAAAAAGAAGTGGTTTAGTTAAACCGCGATTTCACACATAACATACCCCGCCACCTAAAAACGAAGATCTCGGAGCGCAAATGGAAACTATTAACGAATCGGCTGAAAAAAATAAAATAGATTACGGCTTGGTTTCGATAGTTATGCCGAATTACAACGCCGAAAACTTTATCGAAGCAAGCGTAAAAAGCGTTCTTAATCAAACGTATGGTAACTGGGAACTTTTATTCGTTGACGACTGTTCTTCCGATAATTCGCTGAATATAATTAAATCGTTTGCCGACGACCGCATTAAAATATACTCTACCCCGAAAAATCTGGGCGCGGCGGCCGCAAGAAACCTTGCCATCGAAAACGCGGCGGGCAAATATATCGCGTTTTTAGACAGCGACGATTTGTGGATGCCCGACAAGTTGCAAAAACAAATTTCTTTTATGGAAAAAAACGACTTTCCGTTTTCGTTTACCGATTATAAAGTCGTTACCAAAAACGGCGGAAAAACCGTTTTATACCGTTCGCCCAAAGACTTTTGCGATTACGGCGACGTTTTAAAACACAACCTAATAGGTTGCTTAACCGCCGTTTACAACGCCGAAAAACTCGGAAAAAACTTTATGCCCGAACAGGCCGTTAAGCGCGAAGATTTCGCGTGCTGGCTTGCAATTTTGAAAAAAGGCGTTAAGGCGCATTGCCTGCACGAATATCTTGCGAAATACATAATACATTCCGATTCGGTTTCGGCATGCAAAAGCAAAATGATTAAATATCAATGGAACGTATACCGAAACGTAGAAAAACTTTCGTTTTTCAAATCGGTTTATTACATGCTTAACTGGGCAATTTCGGGGATATTCAAATATCACTGAACTAAATTACCGAAACAAAAAGCAAAAAAATCGGCGGCTATCGCCCACCGTAATAAATATTTCGACGGCAGGATATGAACCAAACGCCGCAACCTAAAAACTAAAAAAACAAAAAAGGAACGAACATGGCAAAAAAAAGCGTTTCACGAATTCAATACGTAAGAATTAAAGACGTTTTTGCTTGCCTTGTTTTTATTTTTGTTTTGCCGGCGGCTTTAATAGCGAAAATTTTCATCCGCGATTTCTGGCTTGTGGGCGAAGACGAGAACGAAGCGCGCGATAACGGGTATTGGTTTTTCAAGTGGGTGCGCGAAAATCATTCCGAACAAAAAATCGCTTACGTTATAAACAAAAAAAGCGCGGATTATCAAAAGGTAAAAAACTTAGGCAAAATAGTTAATTGGGGCGGATTGGCGCACTGGTTCTGGTATTTGGTTGCGAAAAAAAACATCAGTTCGCAAAAAGGATGCAAACCGAACGCCGCCGCCTGTTATTTATTCGAAACGAAATTGCGCTTATGGCGCAATAACCGCTATTTTTTGCAACACGGCGTTATAAAAGACAATTTAGACTGGCTTTATTACGATAAATGCTATTTTAAACTGTTTTGCGTAAGCGCAAAGCCCGAATACGATTACGTTTCGGCAAATTTCGGCTATCCGAGCGGCATTATCGAATGTACGGGGCTTGCCCGATTCGACGAACTGCATAAACCGCACGAGATTAAAAAACAGATTTTGGTTATGCCCACTTGGCGCAAATATCTTGCGCACGCCCATGGTGCCACTACGCAAAAAGACCTAAAAAATCATTTTACAGAATCGGCGTTTTTTAAAAAGTGGGCTGAATTTATCTGCGATAATCGGTTATCCGAAATGCTTGCCGAAACCGGCTATACCCTGCTGTTTTATCCGCACCGCAACATGCAAAAATATTTAAACTTTTTTAAAAATTTACCCTTGGCAAGCGGCGTTTCGATAGCAAACCCGAGCGACCTTACCGTGCAGCAAGCGCTTATGCAATCGGCTTGTTTAATAACGGATTATTCAAGCGTGTTTTTCGATTTCGCATATATGAAAAAACCCGTTATATTCTATCAATTCGACGAAGAAGAATTCCGCGCTAATCAATATGAAAAAGGTTATTTCGATTACCACGCAAACCCGATAGGAAGTTGGTGCGGCAAAACGGACGAGTGTTTGAATTTGTTAAAAAATCAACTTGAACGCGGCTGCCCGCAAAACGATAGAACAAGCGAGTTTTTCGAAATTTACGACGACAAAAACTGCGAAAGAATTTACAACGCGGTTTTAACCCACTAAGCGGAGATATATAGCCATGAAACGAATTTTACAAGTAATATCGTCGCTTAGTCAAGGCGGAACCGAAGCGGTGGTTTTAAACTATTTAAATAATATTTCCGATGCAAATATATCCTTTGATTTTCTCGTTATATGGGGAAACAGCAAAAAATTCTACGACGATTACCTGATTTCGAAAGGTTGTAAGATATTCAGAATGAAGCACCCCCCCACCGATTTTTTTGCGCACGGCAAAGAACTCAGCGAATTTTTTAAAAATAATAATTACGACGCGGTGCATATTCACGCAATGTCCTCCCTGCGATACCGCGTTGCAAAAGCCGCAAAAAAAAGCGGCGTTAAAAAGGTAATATATCACTCGCACAGTTCATCGAGTGAAAAGCACTTACTTCTGCACAAACTTTTAAAACCCAAGTTGAACAAGTGGTGCGATTATAAATTCG
The DNA here is from genome assembly GCA_034104345.1 of Christensenellaceae bacterium. Taxonomy (GTDB): domain Bacteria; phylum Bacillota; class Clostridia; order Christensenellales; family Borkfalkiaceae; genus HGM11416. The sequence goes on from JAXEDY010000019.1 coordinate 115,419, forward strand.
CCTGCTCGAAAGCGGCGGGAAAATATATGTATAACGGCGATTTCACCGTGATTAAAAACGCCATTGACCTTAATCGCTTTGCTTTTAACGAAACTTCTCGGCAAGAACTTTGCGATAAATATAATTTAAAAGGCAAATTCGTTATAGGCAACGTAGGCAGACTTACCGAAGTTAAAAACCAAAAGTTTTTATTAAACGTTTTTAACGAGTTTTGTAAAAGCGATGCAAACGCTGTCCTTTTAATCGTAGGTGACGGGCCGGAAAAGAATAACCTGCGCAACCTTGCCGAACGATTTGGCATATCGAAAAAGGTTATTTTTACGGGAAACGTGGGGAACGAAGTATATAAATATTATAGTTTGTTCGACGTTTTAGCCTTTCCGTCTCTTTTCGAAGGGTTAAGCATGGTTTTAATTGAAGCACAGGCAAACGGACTGCCTGTTTTCGCTTCGGACACGCTTTCAAAAGAACACAAAATATCCGAAAATTTTATTTTTTTGCCTATAAGCGAAACAAGCGAAAATTATAAGGCTTGGGCAAGCGCTTTAACGTCGGTTAAAAACGGCGATATTAAAAGGCAAAACAATTCCGATGTTTTAACGCATGCGGGATACGACATAAAAACCGAAGCCGAAAAATTGCAGAGTTTCTATTTAAGTTTATGATTAAATCAGCCATATTCACAAAACCGAAAAACAACTTAATAACTTTCAGCCTTATTCTGCTGCTTTTGTTTTTTTCGTTTTTCGAAGAGTCAATGTTAAAAGGCATCCCCCTAATCGCCTTTGGCTCAATATTTTGTATACCAATAGTAATTGCAGTCGAGTTTATATTAAACAGGATCACCATTGATATAAGCGATATAAAAATAATCGCCGCTTTTGCCATATTTATAATTTTTCAACTTTGCGGCATAAGTTTTAATTCTTTTTACAAAAGCCTTACCCCCATATACCGCAGTTTTTCGGCGCTGGCTGCCGTAATTTATATAAGGCATTTAAAGTTAGACGAATATAAATGCCGCGCGCTTTACATTTTATCGGCAATGGTTATCGTTGCGGGATTTGTTTCGTTTTTATTACCCGAACAAGAAAACGGCAACGCCTATTTCGGCAATTTAAACACCGTAGGCGTGTTGTTTTTCACTTTCTTTATAATAAATTATTTTTTGCATTTAAAAACAAAAAGTTTTCTTAGCATGGTCTTTATGTTCGGGCTTGCCGCAATGGTAGTTTTTAGTAACACGAGAACAGCCATGTTTTTGCTCGTCATAACCGTGGCGCTCTGCGTGATCATAAGTTTTACGAAGATAAAAAAAATAAACCCCGAGTTGTTCTTTTTAATAACCGTTTCTGCTATGGTGTTGTTTATAATTTTTTATTTCAACATAAAACGCAACGGTTTATATGATATTTTAAACGAAATATCGCAAAAGATATTCCGCAAGAATTTCGATTCCGGCAGACCCGACTTGTGGAATTTTGCGGTAGAAGCGGTAGGCGAGCGTTGGTTTATAGGCCGGGGCAACTATGCCGAACTTTCGGATTTCGTATATTGGACCAAAACACCGCACAGCGTTTTTTTCGACGTTTATTTAAAAAACGGATTATCCGGGTTGTTCTTTTTTATAGTTTTGCTTACAACCGTTTTACACGAAAAAGGAAAATATAACAACTCACGATTAAATATTTTAATTATGATAAGCGCGTTTATAATAATTTTTTATAACGCCGTAGGCATAGTTTTAACAAAACCGCGTTCGGGCATAGGTTTAATTCATTGGGTAATTATCGCCCTACCCTATTTCGACTTTTTTAAATCGAATTTAAAGGATTCTTTGATATGATAAGTCTGATCGTTCCCGTTTATAACGTAAAACCTTATATTAACGAGTTTTTAAACTCGGTTATCGCACAAACGTTTACCGATTTCGAAGTTCTGCTCGTAGACGACGGTTCAACCGACGGAACGCAGTTTATATTAGACGAATACGCCGAAAAACACGACTTTTTAAAGGTTATACATAAAGAAAACGGCGGCGTTGTAAGCGCTTGGAAAAAGGGGGTTTACGAATCGAAAGGCGAACTTCTGGCTTTCGCCGACCCCGATGACGTTCTGGCACCTAACGCGCTCGAAACGCAATATCGCCTTATAACCGAGTATAACGCCGACCTTGTTATTACCGGAATTACGCGGTTAGAAAACGGAAAAAAAAGTTCTATGCCAGCAGACCGCTGGTCACTGCCTTTTGGATTATATGAAGGCGAAAAACTTGAACAAATAAAAAAAAATTTATTCGGCAATAAATCAAATAAAAATTCGATATTCTTTTTTGCAAAATGGAATAAACTTTTTAAACGCGACGTAGTTTTAAACAACTTAAAATACAGCCGCGACGACGTTTCGTTCGGCGACGACGTTTGCATTTGCGCTTCGGCTATATACGACAGCAACCGAATTTATTACAGTCACGAAGAATTATACGTTTATCGCATACGAAGCGAAAGCATAACGACCGTAAATTTCGGCAAATCGCAAATCGACAACATACAAAACCTTGTCGACGGCGAAAAAGTTCTGCTTAAAGACAAGGGATATTTAACCGACTTTTTTTACTTCAATAATTTAAGTTATTACATTTTGTGGCTGTTGCGAAAAATCAAAGAGTCGCCCGCAAATACAACACAAAAGAAAGAGTTTTTTAACACTCTTAAAAACCACGAACTTATTGTTTCTTACGACACGAAAAAAGCAAAAAACTACATTTCGTTCAAGAGATATTTTGCCATTTTGCTTTTAAAACACTCGGCTTTCGGGCTTTTGCTTAAACTTCTTTAACGTTTAATTTTTTTAACTTATCCGCAAGCGAAAATTTCGTTTATTTTTATTTTAGGTCAACGTAAATGAACAAAAAAAGGGGACTTTTGAACGTTGGCGTTTCGATAGCGTTCAGGATTGTTCTTCTTATCGCCAACGTTCTGGTAAGAAGATATTTAATTAAATATATCGGCAACGACGTCAACGGACTTAATTCTCTTTATCTTTCGATTTTAGACTTCTTATCGGTTGCCGAACTCGGCGTCGGTAGCGCCATTACCTATTGCATGTATAAGCCCATTGTAGACGGCAACACGCAAAAGGTTTTATCTCTTTACAAACTTTTTAAACAAATCTACTTGATTATCGGCATAATTATTGCGGTTGCCGGTTGCGCGTTGATGCCCGCCCTGCCGTATCTTGCAAAAGGCTATGAAAAAGCGAACGTAAACCTTTATATAACGTTCGGACTAATGCTTTTATCTGTTGTGGCAACTTATTTTTTCAGCGCGCAAACGTCGCTGATGAACGCCTACGAAGATACCTACGTTGCAACCACCGTTACATCGTTCGGGCGGATTTTGCAAAACGTTTTGCAACTTGTCGTTTTATTCACGCTTAAATCGTTCGAATGGTATTTGATCTGTCGAGTTATTTCGGCGGTGGCGCAGTGGGCGTTAAGCGAAATTATCGTTAAAAAACGTTATCCGTCGGTTTTTGCCGTAAAACCCGAAAAAATCGACGACGAAACCAAAAAAGAAATTACCAAAAACGTTAAAGCCATGTTTATGCACAACATTGGCCGCGTTCTGGTAAACACTATCGACAGTATTATTATTTCGGCATTTATCGGCGTAACCGTTTTAGGCAAATATTCGAACTACGTTTTGATTATGAACGCGATGATAGGCACCATAGCCCTGTTCTTCACACCGCTAACGGCAACTATCGGGCATTTGTTCGTTAAAGACGTCGAAACGTTCAAAAAGTATTTCGGATTTTTCTTTACCCTTAACTTTTGCTTGGGCTGCGTATTCTTTTTAGGGTATTACGCCGTTATCGACGACCTTATAACTCTGTTTTTCGGTGAGGGATTAAACTTTGAAAAATCGATTTCGTTCGTTATAACCGTAAATTATTTCATTCAGTTTATGCGGCAGGCAACGCTGCTATTCCGAAACGCTTCGGGCACTTTTTATTACGACCGTTTCAAACCCATTGCCGAAGGTCTTTCGAATCTGGTTTTATCGATTGCGTTCGTTTTATTGTTCCGGCATTTTTTCAACGACGACTTAGCGGTGGTGGGCGTTATCGTAGCCACGATTATTACAAACCTGTTTATCTGCCACATCGTAGAACCGCACGTTTTGCACAAACACGCGTTTCATGTTTCGACCAAACAATTCTTTTTGCGCAACTATTTATGCATAGCGGCTTTTATCGTTGCGCTGGTTGCCTTGAATTTTTGTTCGGTTACGTTAGAAAACAGATGGCTCGACCTTCTTGCAAACGGATTTATCTCTATCGGAATTTCTGTCGCGCCAATCATCGGCGCGGTTGCTTCGAGCAAAGATTTTCGCATTTTCGTGAAAAAATTTTTGAAAAAAGAAAAAGGGTGATTTTGCCGTTCGGCTCTTTCACCCTTGTTTTTTTACTTTTTCGCCTTTCAGATTAAAAATTCAAAGTTTTTTCGTTAATGAATGCCGAAACCTTTTTATCTTTTTCGAACACGACGTAAGCAAAGGTTTTTACGCTCGCAAATCGCTCGCAAGAGCCGGGGTTTATAAAAATAATTCCGTTTTCTTCTACTATTTCGGGCAAGTGCGTATGCCCGAAAATAACAGCGTCGCAATTACGTTCTTCGGCGCGAAGTTTAAGCCGCGTAAGCCCCGAACGCACGCCGTAAGCGTCGCCGTGAGCAATAAAAATACGGTGCCCTTCGATTTCGGCAATCTGCTCGGCGGGATAAACCGAATAATCGTTGTTGCCGCGCACAGCGTAAAACTCGCCGCTTATTTCGTTGCGCCGAAACGTCGTAACGCCGTCGCCCGCAAAAATCGCCCCGTCGTTTTCGTTTATTAAAGGAAGCAGTTTGTTAAACGCTTCTCTGTTTCCGTGTATATCCGAAAATACTATAAAACTTTTCATTTTACCCTTTTATATTAGTCAGATTTACGCTACGTTACACCGCCGCTTATTCAAAAGCTGCTTTATTTATCGAATAGCAAAAATCGCGCGAAAGTGCCGATAACGGGCTTATAGCCCCACTTTTTAATTTTTTAAACCGATTTTCAAAGCCCAAAAAATCAACTGCTCGTTAATTATTTTTAAATAATGGCAACAAGTCTTTCAAGCGCCCTGCCCCTGTGGCTTACGGCGTTTTTTTCTTGCTCGGTTGCAACTCCGAACGACTTTTTTAAATCGAGCGAATAAAACAACGGATCGTAGCCGAAGCCCGCCGTTCCCAGCGGCTCGGTTAAAATTTCGCCGTAGGTTCTGCCGTAAACGGCAAGCCTTTCGCCGCTTTTTTTAATTAACGCCAGGCAACATTCGAAATACGCGCTTCGGTCGGCAACTCCTTGTAAATTTTTCAAAAGCAAAGCGTTGCATTGTGCGGCGGTTGCGTTTTCGCCCGCATAGCGCGCGCTGTAAATGCCCGGGGCGCCAAAAAGAGCGTTTACGCAAAGCCCGCTGTCGTCGGCAAGCACGTTTTCGCCCGTAATTTTATAAATTTCGTCGGCTTTTATAAACGCGTTTTCTTCAAAAGTTTTGCCGTTTTCTATGCATTTAGGACTGTAACCGACGTCTTTAAGCCCTAAAACTTCGAATTTACCCGAAAGCATGTCTTTAAATTCTTTAAGTTTGCCTGCGTTTCCCGTTGCGATTATAAGTTTTTGCATAAACACACCCTTTACTTTCCCTTTATTTGCCGTTACGTTTGACGTCGGAGCATACGTTATTTGCCCTTTTTCTTTAAAATTTTAACACAAACAGCCCGTTTTGTAAACGTTTATAAGCGCGCAGACAAATAAAACAACAAACAAAAAGCTCAAAACGGCAAAATTCGTCAAAAAAACCTAAAACCTACCAAAATATTTTGACGCTCGGCGTAATATAATGTAGTAACGGTTTTTAAAAAAATATTTTTATGAGCGTTGTAACAAGACAAACCCTAATTTTAAAAACTTGCGATAAAGCACGGCAAGGGCCCGAAAGCAACAAATTTTTCGGCGAAAACGGCGCGTTTTTAAACTTTTCGCTTACGGGCGAAAAAGCCGAAGCAAAAATCACGTTTATAAAAAAATTTGATTTTTCGGGCGGCGTAACGCTCGTTTTGCGCTTTAACGATTTTAAAGGCGCGTTTAAACTTAATAAAAACGGCGAATCGGTTTTTAGTGCCGAATTTAAGTTAAGTAACGCCGCCGAAAGATATAATTCGGCAAAAAACTTGATTTCTGCCCTTATACTTTGCGACGGCGAGCCGCGATTTTTCGCCTGTTCTTTAAAAAGCGGGTTTACCATAGCCGACGGATATAACGGATATAACGCCGAACTTAGCGAGTTTAAGGAGCTTAAAAACTTTTATGAGAAGAATTATAAAACAAACGGCGAACGCGTCGCTGAAAACGAAGCGGGCGTTTTTCGCCAAGAAAAAATCGACCGAAATATCGACGAAGCAAACGACGCAAACCGAACTTACGCCGAAAGAAAAGCCGGCGCAATCGAATACGACGACGAAGCGGTAGCAACCGAAAACTATTACGATTTAAACGCACAAAAGTCGGGCTATAAGCCCGTTATCGGCACTTTGGATAGTTCAGACGACTTAAAAAAAGGCAATTTTAGTTTAAACGATTTTAATTTAGGCGATATAAACGACGCCGAAAACGAAAACGATAAAAACGAAAACTACAAGGAGAAAAAAGAAGATGACCTACAAAATTACGAAAATGCGCGAACTTTTAATAGCGATGCGCAAAGCCAAACAGAAAAAGCAGCGCAAAGCGGAATTAACTCGTTTGAAAACGGGGCTTTTAATGGCAAAAACGAAAGCGCGTGTTTCTACGATACGATGAAAGAAGAAATCGAAGGACTTTTCGAAAAATATCCGCCCGAACCCGCGCTTAATGAACTTGTGCCGAACAGCCGTTGGGTTAAAATAAATTACGGCAACGGCAAGCATTACGTTGTGGGCGTTATAAATTTTAACGGCACGCCCGCGCACATTGCTTACGGCATCGAAGGCAACCGCAAGTTGCGCCCCGAAAAAATGCGCGATTATTCTCTGTTTTTGCCCGCTTCGCAATATTCTTTAACCGACGACGGCTATTGGTGTATGCTTCAAAGCGCAAAAACCGGCAGAACCGAAAAATAATTTTGCATTGCGGCTTGACGATTTTGATTCGCTCAACATGACGTGAAACGGCGGGCGATTCGTGAATCGCCCCTACTGTGTTTTGATTGTAAAAAGAGCGATTTATATGATAAAAAACGGCGGGCGATTCGTGAATCGCCCCTACTATAAAAAGCAATTGTTACATTGCACCAAAAACGTAGGGGAGACCATTGGTCTTCCGCCTTTTTACGGAATGCAATAAATCGTATTCCACAAGTCATTCTAAGCGTTAGCCGAAAAATCAAGCGAAGCGAAACGTCCCCTTCGGTCGGTTGTCAATGTAACCGTCAGTTCCCCCGAGTGGTGGAGCCTTATGTTTTGATAAAACAGCATATATAACATAAGCGCGGCAAAAACCGAAAAACCCTAAAATAATTTGATTTTTTTAAAGTTTTATGCTAACATGGCTTTATAAAATACAAGTTATAATTATACGAACGAGCGGCAAAATAAGGCGCTTACGCCAAAAGCCGCTTTACTTTCGGAGAAAACGATGGTTAAACTTTGGGCGCGCACGATAAAAGATCATAAAACGATAAAGCAATGCGATTTTAAGCGCGACGAGCAAATGGAATGGGCGGCATTTTACGGTTACGTGCGCGAAATCTGCCACGAAATGGATTTATCTACGCCGGTTATTACAAAAACGCATTTGTTTAACTTTGCAAAATTCAACTTTGTTCGTTTTTTAAAAAGCGATTTTATTGAAAGCGTAGACTTCGACTATTTGGTTATTGAAAACGTAAACAAATAAAGCGCGAATAACCAACGCACAAAACAAATAAAGCGCAAGCAAACGGCACGAAAACGCGCAAAACGTAAAAGGCGCGAACTAAAAACGCAAAAAAAACAAGCAAAACGAATTAAATTAGCAAAAACCTGCATAAAAATTTAATAAACACAAAAACTTCTTTTAGCGGCATTAGTATAGCGGAACTTAATTTCGCCAAACTAACCGCATAAGGAGTTTTTTTCATGAAAATAACAAGTATAATCGCATTTATTCTGGTAATTGTGGGCGCGCTCGTTTGGCTTGGCGTAGGCATTTTCGCCGTAGACGTTGTTGCGCTTATATTCGGCTCGTTAAGCGTTGTTTCGCGCATTATTTATTGCGCCGTTGGCTTGGCGGGGCTGTTTATGATTTATTTTATATTCGCCTATCGCCCGTTTAAAGAACTTAACTGATTAAAAATTTGAAACGACGACGCGCAACAAAAATTATATAAAAAAGTCAAAGCAAAAATTCACAGCAAAAAACCGTCGCTTTTCCGCGGCGGTTTTTTATTTTTTTGATTAAAAGATTTAAGATTACAGAGTTATCCATAACGCAGGCCGAACACCGTTGTTATCTTCGTAAGCCCAGTCTCCATAATTACGCACCTCACCATAAAATTCGACATAGGCAACTTTATCATCTTCCAAGCTGTATGAAGCCTTACGTCCAGGAGAACGGAGCCACCAATCGCAACGCCAACCACTATAGGTATATACCCCGTTTTCTTCAGCATAAACAGTTGCTTTACATTCCCTTTCATCATCCGACGAAAAATATTTGTTAACTTCCGGTATGCTTAGCAAAAAAACTTTGTCATTAGTTGCATTGCCGGGATTAGTATCGTATTCAGGGTTTTTATCTGCCGTTACAAAAGTTATTTTTATTTTTGATTTTTCTTGTTCGCTAAAAACGGCGTTATAAAATTCGTTGTTTAGCCAAGTCCTTAACGAACAAGTTTCCCAGGTAACGCTTGTATAAGAATTATCGTATTTTTTACAATCTAAAGCATATTTGCTTATTATAAACAACGAATTACCTTTTTTTTCAAGAACTGTCCATTCAACAATTTCTTTCCCGTTTGATAAATCGTTATCTTGTTCATACGAGCCGAAATAAACACTATCGCCTACGGCGGCAGTATTCATTTTATTTTTCAGGTAAGTATAACATCTGATAGTATATAAATTGCTTTCTTTTTCGCCATTTAAACCCTTAAAAATATTGTAAGCATCAGCGTAATTTCCCGTGTTGAACAAATACACGGCTTTGCTATATTTACAATCGACTATTTTCGATTCGCTGTCTTTATAGCCGTTTAACGATTTAAATGCTTTGATTGCTTCGTCGTAATTGCCCTTGTAATATAAAGATATGGCTTTACCATACTTGCAATCGGTTATTTTTGACTCGCTGTCCTTATATCCGTTTAACGATTCAAATATTTCGATTGCTTCGTCGTATGCTTCTATTTCTCGATCGTAATTACCTGTATTATATAAAGATACTGCTTTATCATATTTGCAATCGATTATTTTTGATTCGCTGTCCTTATATCCGTTTAACGATTCGAACGTTTCGATTGCTTCGTCGTAACGACCGTTTTGATAAAGATATACGCCCGCATCATAAATTTTATTGTTGTTTATCGTAGGAATAATTACTGTCGTGAGTAGAACAATGAAAATCACACCGACAATAAGCGACGCGGCAATTATCGCCGTTATTTTATTTTTTCTTTTTTCTTCGGCTTCAAAAGCAATACGATTGGCTTCGTGTTGCTCTACCATCTCTTTTATAATTCTTTCACAATCTTCGGCTTGCTTATCCGCATCCTTCCACCCCGGAATAGATTTAAAAAGTTCAATAGCCTTTTTGCCCGACATCGTATCGTATACGGCTATTTTGTGCATTTGCTTTTTTGCCGAATCGTAAATCTCATTCTTACGACATTCTTCCGCTTTGTTAAAACATTCTTCGGCAAGGGCGGCGCTGTTTTTAAAATTCGAAATAGATTTGAATTGCTGGGCGGCGGCGTTAAAATCCTTTTCGGAACAAGCCTGCCCCATTTTTTGCATTGCGCCGTTATAAACCGAATTTAAACGCGCTTGTTCGTTGCGCTCTTTTATGCCCGAAACGTATCCGTTAAGCGTTGCGGCTAAATTTTCGCCGCCGTATTTTACCGCTTTATGAAAATTATTGCTGTTATCGAACGGGGTTTTGCAATCGGCAAGTTTTTCTTGCGTGCTTACCCGCATTTCTGCCATAAGTTTGCCGAGATAGGCTTGAGCGTTTTCGGGATCCTGGTCTAAAACCTTTTCGCAATATTCGTCGGCTTCAGCCCAGTTTCCGTCTTCTAAAAAGATGAACGCGCGCTTTAAAAGCGGAGCGACGTTCGCGCCGCCGCTTAAAACAAAGGTTTCTTTTGCGGTTTGCTTTGGTTCGGATTTAGCAACGATTTTTTTTATGCCCCTTATTAAATCCTGCATAAAGCCGAGTTTGCCCATATCCTGCGCCTGCAAGTGCGAAAATTCTTCGGGCAGATCGTAAGGATCCATATCGCGATAGGCGGGGATAAGCATTTTTTTAGCGCCCTTTTTTATCAGCGCCAGATACCTGCTCCACTCGTTTTTAACCCACACGGCGTTAAAATATTCGGGCTTTGTGCCAAGCACAACCATAACTTTTGCCGAATTTAACGCGGCAAAAATATAAGGTTCGTAGGCAGAGCCGAGTTTATCTTCGAGAGTGATGCGCGCAAAAAACACCTTAAAGCCTTCTTGCGTAAGTTGATGATATAAATCGTTTGCCAAAACCGAATCTTGCGTGCGCCTGCCGTTACTGTCGGTTTCTTTATAACAAATAAACACGTCGAAAGGGCTTTCTTTTTGCGAAATTTCAAGAATCCCTTTCTGAATATCGTCGATTGCTTTTGCTTCGTCTTCGTAAACTATGCGCTGCGAACCGTCGGCATATTTTAACGCCGATTTATAGTCTTCGTCGGAATAAACCGAAGTGAACTGCGCCCTGTTTACGGTAGGCACGCGCTTATGCGTAAGCGGATCTTCAACGTATTCTATGCCGTAACGGCACAAAACCAACGACCAATAGGCTTCGGCGTCGGAGGGTTCTTCGTTTAAAATTTGTTCGTATATCGCCATCGCCTTGTCGTAATCGTTGCTACGGCGGAAATGGTTTGCGCGGTCGTAAAGATTTGCGCGCTTATCGTCGTCGAGTTTGGGCACCGTTTGCTTTGTGCCGCAATATTCACATTCTACTACGCTTGCGTTCGGTTCGACGTTAAGCGAGCCGCCGCACATTTTACATTTGAAAATTGCCATCGTTTTATCCCTTTTTAAACCTATGCTTTCGTAATTCAGCCGAGCGGAACAAAAACCCGCAAAAATAAGCGAATTTAAGCCCCGCCCGCCCGACGTTTTAGTTTATTTTAACGCTTTGCACTTGCCGTTGCGTTCTTTTACGTTAAGCAACAACTCTGTCGAAACGGCGGCAACCTTTTCGCCGTCGCTTGCAATAACCGCTTGTTTTAACTGTTTTAAGCCGTTATCTATTTCCCGTTCGATTTCTTCAAGTGCGGGGGCAGACATAGGATCGCCGTATTTTAACGCTTCGCATACCTTTTTACATTCTTCTTTAATTTGCAAAGCGTTTGCCGCCTGCAAAGTTTGGGCGCGCGCAAAAATATTTTCGGCTTCTTTCGCGGCGATTTTTATAAACGCCGTTTTGGCTTTAATCTTTTCGTCTACGTCTGCAACCGCCTGAGCCGCTCCGCTTGCCTTTATTAAAGATATTGCGCTGAAACCGAGTATGCATGCGCAAACGATTATTGCAACCCAATCAGGCAAGTCGGGTATTGCCATGCAAAGAGCGCCGACTATCACGGTTAAAACGGTCGCCGAATAACTTATGGTTATAAGCGGCAAGTTTAAAAAAGTTTTTGCCAAGTTTTCGCCTTTAAGCGCGATATACGCGCAAACAAGCTGCCCTATGAACGCGGCGGTTATAAAAGCGTAACCCGCCCAGAACGCGCCGCCGAATTTATTCATACCCGCGGCGCTGTCCGGCGTTACGAAACATATAACGTTAAACAGAGCAAGCAAAATAGCCCAGCACGCCGCATATAATTTAAAACTCTTTTTCATTTTCTATCTCCTTTGCCGAGAGGAATTTGAACCCCGCTTGGCTGCCTTTTTTATAAATTATAAAATGCTTTTTAAAAGTTGTGCTTTTACGTTGTTAAATTCTTCTTCGGTTATAAGCCCCGCTTGCTTCATAAGCGTAAGTTTTTCGATTTTCACTTTGAAAGCTGCCATATCGTCGACGGGCTTTGCCGAAGCGTTTCCGTTTGAAGCGGCTTGAGGAGCGGCTTGCTCCGATTGTTGCGATTGTTGTTGCGGTTGCTGCGTTTGTTGCTTAGCAAAAGCGGGTTGTTCGGGATTGGTTGCCGAATTTATGGCGTTATTCACCGCCCCGCCGACTACTCCGCCCACGGCGCCGCCTATGCCTGCCATGGTTCCTAAACCCACTCCGATGTTCGTAAACTGCCCCACGGCTTCGTTTTGCGCTACCATTTCGGCTACGTCGAACCCGCGTTCTTGCTGATAGGTATAGCCTTCCTGCGCGCGCTTGGTCGCCTGCGCCTGCGAATCGATTATAACCTTTTGCGCTTGCGTTTGGGCGTTTATTATGTCGGTTTGCTGGCGGAGTTTTGCTTCGGCAATATCCGCATATTGGCGGAAATGCAGTTCTTTGAATTTTTCATATTGTCTGTCGCCGTCGGGCTTAACGATATTTGTAACGAAAAATTGTTCGAGCGATATGCCGTAATTTGCAAAATCCGGGATAAGAAGTTTATGTATGCTTTCGGAAAAAGCGGCTAAATTTTCGTCGATTTCGAAAATGTTAATGGCGTTTGCCTTTATAACCTGCGCAATGTAGGTTTTTACACGCGTCATTAAAAAGGCGCGGAAATATTGCACGAGTTTCGCCTGCGACAAATAATTTTCGGTGCCTACAAGTTTTAACAGCAATTTGCGCGAATCGTCGGCGCGGAGCGACATTTCGCCGCTTGCGCCTATCGAAACGGGAAAACCGTAAGTCGGTTCGATAAACTGCACCTTGCTGTCGGTTCCCCACTTAACGGCAAGTTGCTCGGTTTTGTTTATAAAATAAACTTCGCAATGAAAGGGCGTTTGGTCGCCCGTAACGCGGTTTAAAATTTTGCCGAGTTTTGGTATGTTCTGCGTTTCGAGCGTGTATCTGCCCGCCCCGAACAAATCGAGCGCCTGACCGTTTAAAAAGAAAATCGCTTCTTGCGATTCGTGAACGATAAGTTGCGTCAGCGAATTAAAATCTTCGCACGGGTGCTTCCATATAAAGGTGGTGTTATCGCCTTCATATTTTATAACTTTGGCAATCTCCATTTTTTTCTCCTGTTAATTTTTAACGTATTTTTTTCGCTTGGTTTGTGCATTGAATATTCAGATAGATGCACAACTTAAACAAAAGCAATAAAAAATGTGCATTAAAAAATTTATAATTATTATCTTTACGCGATTATTTAACTTAAAAACTTGACAATTTTTGTATTATTTGCTACAATTCAGTAGAAAAATGTGCATCTATCTGAATAATAGATGCACGTTTTTTTGATAGTTTTATTTTACTTTTTTGCCGTCGAAAGTGCCGTTAACGGGCTTATAGGCGGACTTTTTTATTTTTTCGCATTTTTATCGTTTAATCGAACGCAAAACAACGCTAATCGAAACATAAAAATTTCGGCAACGTAAAAAACGCCTTGCCGACTTAAAGCATTTTCGATAATTTGTTCATCATTTCGGCTTTATGCTCCCACAGCGAATGGGCATAGCGGTTTAACGTTATGGTTGCGTTTTTATGCCCCAAAATTTCGGATAAAGTTTTAACGCCCATTCCGCATTCTAAGGCGCGCGTGGCAAACGTATGCCTTAGCGAATGAAACCCTTTATGCGGCAGTTTGAGTTTTTTAAGTAATAATTCGAACGTTCGCTGATAACTGCGGATAAAAACTGGTTTTTCGCCGTCGGCAATAATAAATTCGCACTTGCTTTTCGCTTTAATTTCTTTTAAAATTTTTAAAATCGCTTTTGAAAGCGGAATTTGCCGCCGCGAATTTTCGGTTTTGGGCGTATCGATAATTCGTATGTGTTTGCCGTTTTCGGTGCCGTCGTAACAAGTTTTGGTAACCGACAGCACGCCCTTTTCAAAACTTATATCGCCCCACGTTAAGGCAAGCAGTTCGCCTATGCGAAGCCCCGTGTAAAGGCTCAACACGATTCCGCGATATTTATCCTTTTTCGCAGACAACGCGGCGGCTTCGATTGTTTTTTGTTCAGCCGCCGTAAAACACTCGACCTGCTTTTCGATAATTTTGGGGCTTTTTATTTTGCCCGCCGGATATTTTTGCAAAAGTCCCGCCAAGTGCGCCGTTTTAAGCGAGTTTTGCACCATCGATATTATCGTTTTTATAAAATTCGGCGATAATCCCCCGCCCGTGCGCCTGTTGCCGCTTATAGTTAATTCGGTAACTAATTTTTGCAACGCAAACGGCGTTATATCGGCAAGTTCGAAGTCGCCTAAATTTGGCAGAATATGCAATTTTGCCGCTTTTAAATATTGCTTTAACGTTCGCCGTTTGTTCGAAGTCTTTATGTAATTATTAAGCCACAAATTCAACCATTCGGTATATTTCATTTTTCACCCTTTGCTTTCGGTCTTTTTTATTTAATATACCACGCGTTTTTGCTTTTGGTTTAAATTGTCGACACTTATCCGTTATTTTGTTATTTTAATCGCGTGTTTTACGCTCTTTTAATTCATTTTTAAGAGCAAAAGCCGCCACCCCACTAAACCCGATTATGTTTGCGAATTTTATCGCTGTTTTTTTATTTTCGATAAAATTCGAGCAATTATTCAACTTAAACATATTTACCTTGCGTTTTTTTTGCATTTTTTATGCTTTTTAGCCGACAAAACGTTGCCTTTTTCTTGTTTTAGGTTTATTATTAAAGGCGAGAAGGTTTTCGGAAAACACTTCTTGCAACCGCAAAATCGCGTGCGTTTTAATTTTTACGTTTTTCTATGCGAAATTTACTACGCGAAGATTGCGGCAATAAAAAAACCGAGGTATTTTAATATGTCAGAAAAGTCAGAGTTGGTCGGCTTAAGTCTTGCCCGCGCCGGAATAGTCGCGGGTATTTACTTCACCCTTACAACGGCGCTTTCGCCTATCTCGTTCGGGTTTATTCAGTTCAGATTATCCGAATGTCTGTGCGTTTTGCCGATGATTTTCCCCGAAACGGCGGTCGGGCTTACGGTGGGGTGCTTTTTATCGAACATTCTCTATTCGACCCCTCTCGACGCTCTGTTCGGCACTATCGCAACGGCAATTTCGTCGCTTTTAACCTTTGCCGCGGCAACGTTCATCAAAAAACGCAAATTGAGTTTCTTTTTTGGGTGCTTAAGCCCTACGATTTTTAACGGGCTTTTGGTGCCGATTGCCTTTTTAATCGAAACTTTTTCGTGGGAAGCCTATTACGCCGCGGCTATAAATATCGCCCTTTGCGAAGCCGCTTCGGTGTATGTTTTCGGCGGCGTTCTTTACTATCTTATCGAAAGATACATAAAAAAACACACCGTTAAATAGGTGTGAAAAAGGCGTATGGAATAGGCGCATAAAAGCGGGCGGATTCGGCGCAAAACTTATGCAAAACGAGTGCCGAACCTGCCCAAAAACAGATTAGGATTAAGCGCGCGCCCAAACGCATGGGTTAAAAACTATTTAAAGATTTAAAGACCTTGTAAAAACCGTTGACTTTTTTCTGATATTTTTATATAATATCACAGTCGTAAAAATTTAACGGCATTTGTAGAGCACGGAGAAATGGCTGAGTGGTCGAAGGCGCACGATTGGAAATCGTGTGTACGCCATAAGCGTACCAAGGGTTCAAATCCCTTTTTCTCCGCCAAAAAATACTGCAGAAAAGGATACGTTTTCTGCAGTATTTTTTTATCCAAGTCGCAGACTTGGTATATCATCACCGCACGAGGTGTGGTGGATATCATCAGCCCCTTGGGCTGTATATCATCACGCATCAGCGTGTATCTTTCTGCGACTTGATGATATACAAAACTTCGTTTTGATGATATGCAAGGCTACGCCTTTATTTTAACGTTAGAACGTGATAGCGCAACGTTTCCGTTTTTATTTCCGCTGCACGTTCGATTACGTTAAGGCTTTGCGCGCGCGCCCCACCGTGCGACTTATTGATAATGTCCTCATCGACAATAGCCTCTTTTCCCCCCCCCCGCGACTATCGCGGGATTTTTGTTATAAAAAAGGCGGCAAAACGAAAGGTTTTGCCGTTAATCTATAATTGAATAAATATACTATTAGGTGCAACTCTTAATAGAAAAAAAGAGTTCATATAACTTTATGATATCAAGATATTTCTGCCTTTAAAGACACACAATAACGAACTATTTTGCGAAAGACAAGCGGAGTGCGGATATTATTTACAAATATTTTGCAAGTAGATGTTTTGCGGTAAGTTTATCCATGCCATACCGCTCTTTTATTTCTGCGACGTACGAGACGAACGCCTTGCACAATGCGGGGTGAGATATGTTGAACGTAACGCGCGGTTCTTTGATTCTCATTACGTCCACCGATTTTTCCATAACTGCTATTTGTGTATGCTCAAACGGTGCGTCGGGAAGCGCGCAAAAACGATAATTCAAATACTTGTCAGATAAAGCGATGATGTTTTTTATATGCTCGGCATATTCGCGAGGTGTATAATACAGAGATAAATTCGGAATATCCGCCGACACCTCTCCTGCAAATAATTTATTGTCGTCTGCCGTAGGAACACACTCGTATACGGCTCCTTTTTCAAGGGCTTGAATAAATATGCGACGTCTGTTCTCCCACAAGGATAGAACGGCGTTTTGTGTGTTTTCATCCGTTTCACAGCGTTCAAGCATCGACGCAAGCGTACTTTTCGGCATAGTAGCAAGCGACAGCGTCGTTCCGATGACGGTTACGCCGCCTTCGTTTATAATCTCCGGCGATTCAACATTTTTATATAACTTAACAAGCGGTTTGGCATTTGAAAGAAGAATGTTATATGCGGTTTTATACGCATCAAGCACGTTTTTGTCGGTGTGATATCGATATATTCCGCCATGCTCCTCCGTTCCGATGACATTGCCTCCCTCGACACACGCATATCCCGGACAGATAAATAACGTATTGGAAAACCGTGCGTTTTTCTGCTTTTTGCTGTAAAAAGACTCTATCATTCCCGACATATAAAGCGGAAGCCAACTTGTTATCGCGTCCGAAATTTCCGACACGTCTCTGTCGACATTATGGATTATCCTTATTTTCACACCGTTTTTGACGCAATGAAACATAAGCGACGCCCATATTGAGAAAAACGTTCGGTCGCCTGTCAGCCAGTCCATACTTTGGTCAGAATACAACCAAAGTTCTCGTCCGCCGCAATTTATCACGTTTCTTAAAAAGCGTATAACAACTTCGCGAAGTCCATCCGTTCCGAAATACGTTGTTTTTTCAGAATACAGAATATCGTTGCTTGCCGTCTCTTCAAGCGAAGGGAGCGGCATTTTTATGTTTATCGAAAAAGTGTCGATATTTTCAATAAGCCGCTCAACCATCGTCGTGTGGTTATCTCTTTCAATATCATACAGCCACTCGTAAAGTAAAGCGTAGGCAGCGTCTTTATCGGATAGCGCTTCGGCAGACACGCCGATAAGAACAGCGAGCCTTGCTGTTTTATCTTGTGAATTTATCCTTTCAAGAAGTGCTGAACAGATTGCGTCCATTATCTGCGGATTAGATTTCGGAGAACGTATCCCGCTCCGAAAACGACTGATATACGAAGCGTCCGTGTTTATCATTTTTCCGAAATGAACATTTGAAATTTCCGCAAGGTTCATTACGGAATCGAGTTTTCTCCCGAACGAGCGGAACGGCGTTCGCTCCTTGGAAGGTTCTGTCTTCTTTTTTATTTCGTCCGTGCCATCGTAAAGCCAAGTCATCATTTTTGTTTTGACCATATCGGCGGAGTCAGCATTTTCACACGCTATAATATCGCAAAGCTCATCTATCTTTCCGTTTTCGTCGGCGAAAAAATATATACCGTCAATAAGTCTTTCCGCCGCCTTCCCTCCCGCCTTGGGTATTCGTGCTCCGCTTGAAATTCTGCTGATATTTGAATAATCGCATTTTGAAAAGCGCGCAATATCGGCAGATGACGCTTTAAGCACTTTGAAAATGCGATTGATTTTTTCGGTAAACATATCCATCCTCCTAACGATTTTTTTTACAGTATAGCACAAAATCAATTACAAGTAAAGTATTGCCAAAAATTTTGTCATTGACAAATTTATGGCAATTACTGAAAACAATATACTTGTCCGCTATCATTATGTATAATTGTTTTATACACTGTTGTGTGCAAAAGCGAAAATTTTTAAGGAGAAATCTGTTATGAACGAATTTATTTCTAACTTACGCAAGCCGGCAAAATTATTTATTTTGATATTTGCGGGTGCATACGCATTATTTGAATTACTGTATGCAATCGGTATAATGAGCCAAGGAGGAACCGACCTCATTTTCGGCGGCTTATTCTTTCTGCTTTTCTTTGTCGGATTGGTTATAATATTGTTTTTTGCTTTAATCAAGAAAAACGAAAAAGTATCAAAGATGATAGGCTATATATTCTTTTCTTTTATATTTCTTCAATCGCTTTACGGTTTATTAAACGGCAAGCGAACCGATTCCGGCGTTTCTACTGCAATGTTTGTATTCGATATTCTTGCGACGTTGTTCGTTATGGCTAATTTCTGTTTTATCATACTAAAAACAACTATTGAAAAGTTGAGAAATAATAAAACGATTAATATCATACAATTGAGTTGTCTCGCAGGTTTTCTGTTCTGCACGTTAGTTGCGCGTAGTTTGGAATTCGGTGTTTATGGGCAATTTGCCAATGCTTGGGGCATAGCCGTTCCGTGGTATGAAATAATGAGAATTATTTCGGATATTTTGGTATTGCCTGCTCTTATGTTCGGTTATATTCTCTTGTTTATGGAAGTAAATCTTAAAGAAAAAACGAATGAGATAACAATAGAAGAAAATATTGCGGTTAAATCTGACGAAGAAGTGATATCCGTTACAGAAGTTGAAAATACGGATACCGCAGAAGACGTATCTGCACGTCCCGTAGCACCGTCAAATTCTCAGACTGTACATGCAAATTTCTGTCCCAACTGCGGAACAAAATCAAATGGTGGCGCGTTCTGTCCGAAATGTGGCACGAAATTATAAAAAGGCTGATAACGGCGCCGTGTTAAGATTTCAATAAAAAGAGAATTTGAAATCAAGCAAATGTTTTTATCGTGTTTACGAGCCTGTATCTTTACGATGCAGGCTCTATTTTTATAACAACGGCTGACGATACACCCGCGCTTTCGATGACGTTGATAAGCATTGCTTTCCTGTATTCGGAAAAGAAAACGAATACAAAGGTTACGTGACTATGTATTACGAATACGAAGGCAGAGATATCGAGGTCGAATACTCGGTTTGGTATAAAACGGTAAAAGGGTTGACATTTCTTTCGTTGTGTCGTATAATGCGGGAAGAATGTATCGCGGAGAAATCATGACAACTCTTTTAATGGTGCGCCACGGTTACAGCCTGTCGAACCAAAGCGGAACGTTTACCGGTCAGACGGACGTCCCCTTGACGGAAGAAGGATTCAGGCAGGCGGAACTTACGGCGCGTTATCTTGCAGATAATTATCAAGTGGATAAAATTTTGTCCGGAGATCTTATCCGAACCGTTCAGACGGCAAAGCCGTTATCGGAATTGACGAAACTCCCGATTCTGAAAGAAAAAGGACTTCGAGAAATTTACGGCGGAAAATGGGAAGGGAAAAGAGCAGAAGAAATTTCTTCTCTTTATCCCGCCGATTACGAAAGGTGGAAAAACGACATCGGGAATAGTTGCCCGACAGGCGGAGAAAGCGTGAAAGAAGTTCAGGTTCGTGCCGTGTCGGAAATCGAACGAATTGCTTTCGAAAACGAAGGGAAAACAGTTGCCGTGTTCACCCACGCCTGCTTTATTCGCGCGGCGGAATGTTATTATAAAGGTTTGCCTCTGTCCGAAATGAAAAATATTCCGTGGGTCAAAAACGCATCCGTAACGGAGCTGTTTTTTGCCGGCGGAAAGTTTTCTGTGGGGAAAATCGGGTATGCGGAACAATTGAATTCCCTTGTCACATCTATTTCGAAAGGGTTTTAAAGTACCTGATAATCGACTTATAGGCTGGTTAAATTCTTTTCTAACGAATATTTCGGCATAAAAGTCGATTTGAACGGCAAAAAGAAAATTCAGCCGAGCGAATAATGCTCGGCTTTTTCTATACTCAAAAACATGTGCTTGCTATGAAAGACGGTATAACAGTTTTTTCAATAAACATAACAATAAAGATACCGCTCCGTTTTTTTGCCTTTTGCCACCCCGTTGTAGCACAGTTAACCGATTATGACGAAGGAGTTCGGCGTTTTACGCAATGGAATGAATTTGTAGAAAGTTTAGAAATACCGAAATTCGAAGATCGCACGAAAGCCTATCGTCGTTGGTTTTGGGGAATAACGGAATAATTCAGAGCACCGTATTCTAACGGCTTTACAGAAGGAAAAACAACAAGATAAAGATATTAAAACGTAACGCATCGGTTTCAGAAACTTTGATAACTACAAAAAACGTATATTGCTTGCCGCTTAAAAGATAATTTTTTGCAAAAAAACGGCGGCAACTTAAAAAAATTACCGCCGCCATTAAACTATTTTCTATCGCGCACACCCCAACATTTGACGTTAAGACTTAAAGTATATGATAAAGGCGAACCCGTCTCCTAACGGAAACGGGTTCGCCTTTAACTTGTCTGGTGACCCCTACGAGACTCGAACTCGTGTTACCGCCGTGAAAGGGCGATGTCTTAGACCGCTTGACCAAGGGGCCGTGTTTATCGGCATAAGCCGCAATTTGTTATTAGTGCGTTCATACCGATTGTGGTAGCGGCGGTCAGATTCGAACCAACGACCTGCCGGGTATGAACCGGCCGCTATAACCAACTAAGCTACGCCGCCATACTTTCTTCCTTTTTGCCGAAAAAGAAAGAGAAAACGTTTGGTTGCGGAGGCGGGACTCGAACCACACGACCTTCGGGTTATGAGCCCGACGAGCTACCAACTGCTCCACTCCGCGTCGAATTTCAATGCTTGTCTATTCTATATTAAATTAAAAACTTTGTCAACTGTTTTTACACCGTTTTTATAAAATATCCGTTTTTTATTTTCGCGCTCGTTTTATAGCCGTTTTTTTCTGCACTTTTCCACGCTTTTTCTGCATTTTAATTTGCTTTAAAACAATTTTATGTTATAATTTTTTTATGCTTAACACTTCGCTTTTTAAAAAACAAAGCACGGTTGCCGTTGCCCTTTCGGGCGGAAAAGATTCGGTTTGCCTTATAAATATGCTTTTAGAAAAAGCCGCATCTCTCGGAATAACCGTTAAGGCGATTAACGTAGAGCACGGGATCCGCGGCGAAAATTCGCTGCGCGATACGGCTTTCGTTAAAAAACTGTGCGAAAGCAAAAACGTACCGCTTTTGTGCTTTGCCGTGGATTCGCCCGCCCGCGCAGAACAAACCGGCGAAAGTTTAGAGCAAGCTGCCCGATTTTTACGCTACGACTGCTTTAAAAAAGCGATTTCGAGCGGATTTTGCGACTTTATTGCCACCGCTCACCACCAAAGCGACAACGCCGAAACGGTGCTTTTAAACCTTTTGCGCGGAACGTCGCTTAAAGGGCTTTGCGGCATTAAAAAAACCGCTTTAAGCGGGCAGATTATCCGCCCGCTTTTAAGCGTTTCGCGCGAAGAACTCGATGAATACGCCTTAAAAAACAACCTTGAATACGTTGTCGACGAAACCAACTTTTTGCCGGATTTTTCGCGCAATTATTTAAGAAACGAAGTTATTCCCTTAATAAAACGAAAATTTCCGCATTTCGAGCGCGCGGCGGCACGAATGTGCAAAAACATAGAATCCGACGACCAAACGCTCGATTATTACGCGCAAAAACTTATTTTACCGCAATACTCTCCCACCGAAAACAAAGAAAACGAGATTTCTGTTAAAATTTGCGGCGAAAACGAAAGGGCGATTTTTATGCGCGCCTGCGTAATCGCTTTTAAGCGGCTCGGCTTTGTTGCCGACTATACTTCGGCGCATCTCGACGCGCTTTATAATCTGTGCTTTTTGCAAACGGGCTCAAGCGTAAATATGAAAAACGGCATTAAGGCTTTTAAGGAACACGGCCGTATAATTTTTTGCAAAGAAAACCACAAATGCGGGGCTATAAGCCTGTTATCGGCACTTTCAGCCAATGAATCGGGCAAAAAAGAAACCGATAACACGGGCAACAAAACCGACGCTAAAACCGTTTATAAAGCCGAATTTTTAAAAAACGACGCAAGCGACGGAATTTACTTCGGCGATTATAAAATATCGCTTTTGCCGATTAAAAACAAACCGCGTTTTAACAAAGCGGACGAAATAGAAAACGACTCAAAAAGTAAAAGTAAGGGCGAATTTATACCGAACAACGAAATTTATTTCGATTTTGACAAATTGCCCGACCAAATAGAGGTAAGAACGCGCGAAACGGGCGACGAGATAGTAACTTTCGGCGGCAAAATTAAAAGCCTTAAAAAGTATTTAAACGATAAAAAGATAAGCGCGCGCATATCGAACGGGCTTCCGCTTATCGCAAAGGGCAAAAACGTTTTTTTAGTTGCCAAAGTTGACGTTAGTGCCCTTTTAAAGATTGACGAAAGCACCCGAAATATAGTAAAATTTAAATGCACAACAAAGGAGAACGATTAACCCCATGTATAATGACCTTGAAAAAATCCTTATCACGCGCGAAGAACTTGCCTTGCGCGTTAAAGAACTTGCAAAAACGTTAGACGAAGATTATAAGGGCAAAAACCCCATAGTCGTTTGCATATTAAAAGGAAGCACGCTGTTTTTTGCGGATTTGGTGCGCGAAATGAAAATTCCCGTAGAGTTCGACTTTTTATCGATTTCGAGTTACGGAAACAAAACCAAATCGTCGGGCGAAGTTAAAATGATTAAGGATTTGGATAACTTAATCGAAAATCGCCACGTTTTGCTTATAGAAGACATCGTCGACAGCGGTTACACCCTTACCTATCTTAAAAAACTTTTATCGTCGCGCAGACCCGCTTCGATAAAAATCTGCACTTTGCTCGACAAAAAAAGCCGCCGCGAAGTTCCGCTCGAACCCGACTATTGCGGCTTTGAAATCGATGATTATTTCGTTGTGGGTTATGGGCTCGACTATGCGCAGAAATATCGCAATTTGCCCGAAATAGGCGTTTTAAAACCCGAAGTTTATACTAAATAACGGCGAAAAAAATTGTGTAAAAAACGGCGGGCGATTCAAAGTCGCCCCTACCTGTAAAAACGCAAAAATAAAATAAAAAACAGGGCTATAAGCCCGTTAGCGGCACTTTCGGCAAAAACATAAGTTGAACTTGCCGCTTTAATATCCCCTTTAAAACTTTTTTAAATTACCTCTTTATTAACTTTTTCTAACGATTCAATACCGCCAAAACACATTTTAAACGCATTAAAAAAACAAAAAAAATTAACTTGTAATTAAACTTATGAACGTTCCGCTTTTAAACCATTTTAAAAACCGCGAAATCGACATGACCGAAGGCAAGTTGTTCCCGAAAATCGTTATATTTTCGGTGCCGCTTATGCTTACGGGCATTTTGCAACTGCTTTTTAACACCGCGGACATGATCGTAGTCGGCTCGTTACTTTCGGATACCGCCCTTGCGGCAGTCGGTTCGACGGGTAGCCTCGTAAACCTTATCGTAAACCTGTTTATCGGCTTATCTGTAGGCGCGGGCGTTGTAATGGCTAAATATTTCGGCGCGAAAGATAAAGAAAACTCTTCAAAAACACTGCACACGGCAATGATCGTAGGGCTTGTTTCGGGCATTATAATTGCGATTATCGGTTGCGTTTTCTCGCGCGATATGCTGGTTTTAATGAAAACGGTCGACGAATGTTTGCCTCTTGCCACCGAGTATTTATTCATTTATTTTTTAGGTGCGCCTTTTAACCTTGTTTATAACTTCGGGGCGTCGATACTCCGCGCAACCGGTGATACCGTGCGCCCCCTTTTATACCTTTTTCTTGCAGGAACTTTAAACGTTATCGTAAACCTTATAGCCGTTCTGGTTTTCAAAATGGGCGTTGCGGGCGTTGCTTACGCCACAATCTCTTCGCAGGCGGTTTCGGCGATTTTAGTTATGATAACGCTTAGCAAAAACAAAGGCTATGCCCGATTTGAGTTTAAAAAAGCTCGTGTTCATAAAAACGTTTTGCTTGAAATTTTGCGATTCGGCATTCCGAGCGGTATTCAGACTTCGCTGTTTTCTATATCGAACGTAATAATTCAATCGACCATAAACGATTTCGGTAAAGACACGGTTGCCGCCTGCACCGCTGCAAGCCAACTCGAAGGATTTGTTTACACCGTTATGGACGCCGTGGCGAGCGCTGCCGTTACAGCCGTAGGGCAGAACTACGGCGCGCAAAAATACGAGCGAATTAAAAAAACCGTTATTTATTGTTGTCTTTTTGCAACAGCCGCAAGTTCTGTTGCCGTGGGCATAGAACTTATTTTCCACAATCAACTTATTTCGCTTTACGTTAAAACCGACGAACAGGCAAAAATGGCTTTCGAGCGGCTTGTTATTATAATAGTTCCATATTTCACTTGCGGAATTATGAACGTTGTAAACTGCGCAATCCGCGGGATAGGTTATTCGTTTACGCCGATGATTATCGTTCTCGTTGGGACCTGCGTTTTCAGACTTATCTGGATTTATTGCATTTTCCCTCTCGATCCGGTCGTTACGAGCATTTATCTTTCTTATCCCATAAGTTGGGTTATAACCGCCCTTGCCGGCAGTCTGGCGTTTGCGCTCCTTTATAAAAAACGCAAAAAGCAACTTGCCGCCGACGAACTTTTAAACGCCCGCGCAGAATAAAAACATTTAAAAAGTATTATTAAAATATTAAAAACCCGCCTATATGTCGATTAACGGCACATTCGCGGGTTTTTGTTTTACTGAATTTTTAATCGTTATCAACAGATTTTTTTATGTCGTCGCTACCCTACACTTATATAGCGCACATACTTTTAGTTGCTCGGAAAACTCGTTCCCGCTCACGCTTTCATGAGGCAATCGTATTTACAAAAAAACGGTCTGTAAAAAAACCTTACAGACCATCACGCTTGCGTGTGTACGAAAAATCTCGTTTTGGGGGCGATTTTTGAGAGTGTGTCGAACGAAAAAGTATCCAATGATTTTTCCATATCGGTCTACTTTGCTTTATTTTAAAAAAAGGAAAGGTTGCGGCAAAATAAAAAAACGGCGGAAGTAGGATTCTCCGACTTCCGCCACCTTTTTACAGGTCATATTAAACTGTTTTCACACGACTTACGGTTTTTTATAGCCGCATTTGGGGCAAACGCCGTTTTCGTCGAGCGTGATTCCGCAGAGCGGGCAACGGCTTAAACTCAGGCGCGAAGGAAATTCTTCCGAAGCCGCGTTGACGCCGCTGGTAAAGGTAAGTTTTACGATATTGAGTTTGTCT
>JAXEDY010000020.1:0-24234 GCA_034104345.1 Christensenellaceae bacterium
GTACCAAGGCATCCTCCATACGCTCTTTGTAGCTTATTCTTCTCTTTAAGCATTTTCGCTTAATCCGTCGAATTATTTCTTTTACCTTTTTAGTTTTCGAAAATTCTTTTGACTATAGTTTTGTGTTTCCACATTAACCATATTCTTTTTAGGATTATTTTTTTCTTTTGCCTTCTGTACTTTATTTGTTACACTCGATTATCTTCTTCGCGCTTGCCTCGCTTTCGCTCCGCTTCACGCTTTTAAGCTAATC
This sequence comes from Christensenellaceae bacterium, assembly GCA_034104345.1. Classification (GTDB taxonomy): domain Bacteria; phylum Bacillota; class Clostridia; order Christensenellales; family Borkfalkiaceae; genus HGM11416. The sequence continues at coordinate 254 of JAXEDY010000020.1, forward strand.
TTATGTCGCACGTAAATATCTCTATTTACGCGCTCTCTATGCAGTTGTCAATCTTCAAATCGCAACCGGCGGTTGCGTCTGTCTTTGTGACAGCCTACCTATAATAACATTTCCTCTTTTGTAAGTCAAGCGTTTTTCTAAAATATTTTAAATTTTTTTAAATTTTTTTTATCATTTTGTTTTTTCGGCGAGTTTCGACAGATTTTACGTTTTTATTTTTATAAAAAACTGCGCTTTTAAGCGGTAAAACCCCTTTTAAGCGCAGATTTTATTATTTGATTTTTTATTTTTCGATTTTTGCAGCCAACCGCTCCGTCTCCGATCTTCAACGGTCGCTTTATATCAATATTATATAATATATAAGGCGATAAAAGCCGATTATTTTGCAAGAAGTTTTTCGAAGTCAGAAGATAATGCTTCGTATATTTTTTTGCAACCTTCTTCGTTTTTGCCGCTTATCGAATAATAAATTTTAAGTTTGGGTTCGGTGCCGCTGGGGCGCAAACAAACGAATCCGCCGCTTTCAAGCTCGTAATATAAGCAGTTAATGCCCGAATATTCAAGTTTTTCCTGCGTTCCGTCGGCAAAAGTTTTAACGCCCGAAAGATAGTCGCGTGTGGCGGTAACGTTATAAATATTTATTTTTTCGACTTTGCTTTGGCGCATTTTGTCAACGACGGCGTTCATTTCATCCATCGCGGCAAGCCCTTTATAGGCGACGCTTACGGTTTTGTCGTAAACGTAGCCCAGGCGGCTATAAATGTCGCAAAGCATCGAATAAACCGATTTGCCCTTGAACGTCAGGTAGCACGCGAGTTCGGCAAAAAGCATACTTGCAACGACCGCATCTTTATCGCGGGCGTGCGTTCCGCGCAGATACCCGCACGATTCTTCGAAACCGAACACGAAAGTTTTGCTTTTGTTTGCTTCGTATTCTTTGATTTTTTCGCCTATAAACTTAAACCCGACGGGCGTTTCGACGAGTTCTACGCCGTAACTGTCGCAAATAGACTTTGCAAGGTTGGTCGAAACGAAACTTTTAACCGCGACCGCGTTTGCGGGGAGTTTGTTTTCGGCTTTAAGGCGCATTAAAACGTATTCGAGAAGAAGCGCGCCCACCTGATTGCCCGTAAGCCCGATAAAGTCGCCGTTATCGTTACGCACGGCAACGCCTAAACGGTCGCAGTCGGGATCGGTGCCGAACACGGCGTCGGCGTTGATTTTATCGGCAATGTCGATCGCCATTTTAAGCGAAGCCTTGTTTTCCGGGTTGGGAACTTCCACCGTGGGGAAATTCCCGTCGTATTCGGTTTGTTCTTTAACCACCGTAACGTCGATGCCCATTTTATCGAGAACCTTGGTTACGGGGATATAACCGCTGCCGTTGAGCGGCGTGTAAACGATTTTTACGTTTTTGCCTTCTTTTTTAACGGCTTTTTTTGATAAGCCGAGTTTAATAACGGTTTTGTAATATCCGCGTTCGAAGCGCTTGCTTATATAAATAAGGTTGCGCATCTGCGACGAAGAATTTACGTCGACCGTTTCGACCGAGAAATAATCGGTAATTTTTTTAATGTTTTCAACCACCGCGGCGGTTGCTTCGGGCGACATCTGCGCGCCGTCTTCGCCGTAAACCTTATAGCCGTTGTATTCTTTGGGATTGTGGCTTGCGGTAATCATAATTCCGGCAACCGTTTTAAGCTTGCGCACCGCGTAACTGAGCATAGGAACGGGGCGCGGCTCTGAATACATATAAACCTGAATGCCTTCTTTAATTAAAACGCCCGCCGCCGCCAGCGCGAAAGTTTTCGAGTTGTTGCGGGTATCGTATGAAAGCGCAACCCCTTTAAGAGCGGCGCTTTTGCCAAGCGAATGAATGTAATCGGCAAGTCCTTTTGTGGCGCGGCGAACGGTATAAACGTTCATCATATTCGTGCCGTAGCCCATTATTCCGCGCATTCCCGCCGTGCCGAACGCAAGTTCAGCACCGAAACGGTATTCTTTTTCCTGTTCGTTATCGGATATGTCGCTTAATTCTTTAAACGCTTCGGCGCATAAAGTCTTTTCAGAAATCCAATTATCGTAAGCTATTTTATAATCCATCTGTTATCTCCTATTAACCGCTGCAATAAAGTTTGCAAACACAATAAAGTTCGCAAAAATCCTTGCGCCCTTTAAAGAGCGACTATAACAATTATATATTTCGGCGGCGGCTTTGTCAAACCCCATAAAAAACATTTGAATAATTATTGCTTAATGCGGGTAAAAATTCACCCCGTTTTCACATATCGGCGTTTTTTGCGGTTGCGTCGCGTTTTTATTTGAATATTTTTACATATTAGTTTCGTTAGTTTGGTAGTTTTGTCGGTTTTGTTTGCTGCAGGTTGCAATCGGTCGGCTGAAACTCACGTTAAAGCGCGCCGCCGTCGTTATCGCACAAGTTAAAAACTAAAAATTCGGCGGCGTTTTTATAAAAGATTCTTCGTATATCGTCGTCCGTTAAACCGAGTTTTTTAAGCGCAGCTTTCGTGCGAGAAAAAGCGCCGTAATCGCCGTCGGATATTGCGGGAGCGTCGCTGCCGAAAAAGTCGCTGCCAAAGCACAGTCCGCGCACGCCGAATTTTTGCAAAAACCCGTCTATATGTTCGTTAAACGCACCTTCGCCGTTTAAATTTTTAACGTGTAAAAAATGATTTACGCCTATCAAGCCAAAAACTCCGCCCTTTTCAAGCAAAGTTTTAATCTGCTCGTCCTTTAAATTGCGGCGGTGATTGCACAGCGAAAAAAGCGCCGAATGCGAACAAAGCGGCTTAAACGAAAGTTCCGCCCCTTCGTAAAACCCTTGTTCGTTGATATGCGACAAGTCGAGCGGGATTTTTTGCTCGTTTAAGAACTTTATGAAAGTTTTTCCGAGCGGCGTTATTCCGCCCTTTTCGCCGCACGCACAGCCGCAAGCAAAAGCGTTTTTGTTATTCCAGCAAAGCGAAACGAACAGCGGTTTTATTTTAATTATTAAATCGAAAAGTCGGTCTATAAGCCCGTTATCGACACTTTTGCCCACATAGCACGCATTTTCGAGCGTGCAATTTACCCCGCTTTCTCGTTTTATAAACGCCGCCCTTTCGGCTAAAAAATCAAGATCTTTTTCGCCGTCGTTATAAACGGCATATAAAACCAGCGCGCCCGCATTTTTCGCCGAATTAACGCAATTTATAATTTCGGCGTTACTTTTTCCGCAAGTAAACAAATCGTTATGTAAATCGATAAGCATAAATTATTTTTTACCTTATTTTGTTTTTAATCGTCGGCATTTTTATTTAACGACGCGGCTTTTTGTAAGAGCAAGCGCACGTTTAAACCGCGCGACGATCAGCGGGAATTATAAACCCCCCTACAGCATTATACGCCGCAAGGGGTTTGTTTATGAGTTTATTATTTTTATTTTATTTTTGATTATCAGCCGATCGGGAATAAGAAAAAAAATATTTTCAGAAATCGTAAAGCCTAATAAATAATCGGTTGCAACACCGTATAATCGTGCGATTTTTACTGCGGTTTGCAACGAAGGCTCTCCCGTATCCGCTTCGTATCCGGCATATAGGTCGATTATCGGCACATGGACAGGTTTTTGTTTTAAATTTATTTATCGGCTTTTTTAAGTTTTAAGCAACGCATCGAGTTTAAAATTGCCAAAACCGAAACGCCTACGTCGGCAAACACGGCAAACCACATTATTGCGGGGATATCGAACATAGCCAAAACCAAAATGGCAAACTTAACAGCCAAGGCGAAAACTATGTTTTGTTTAACTATGCGCAAAGTTTTTTTAGAAATTTTGCGCGCGGTTATTATCGAGTTAAGGTCGTCGTTCATTAAAACCATATCGGCGGCTTCGATAGCGCTGTCGCTGCCGACGCCGCCCATCGCAACGCCTACGTCGGCGCGCATTATAACGGGTGCGTCGTTAATTCCGTCGCCCACGAAACAAACCTTTCCGTGTTTGTTTTCAGCCGTGTTTTCGGCAATGATTTTTTCGAGCGACGAAACCTTTTCGTCGGGCAAAAGTCCCGCTATATATCCGTTAACGCCACATTCGTCGGCAATTATCTTTGCGTTGGCCTCGCTGTCGCCGGTAAGCATATACGTTTTTGCGCCCTGCTTTTTAAGTTCGGCAATAGCCGATTTCGAGCCTTCTTTAATAACGTCGGAAACCACGATATAACCTTTGAATTCGCCGTTTTCGGCAACGTAAATCACACTACCCGCATCGTCGTATTTATCGTATTTCGCAATTCCGTTTTTATCTAAAAGTTTGGCGTTGCCGCACAAAATAATTTTTTCGGCAGATTTTGCAACCACGCCGTGCCCCGCAACTTCGGTAATTTCGAACTCGGCGCCTTTTTCGCCCTGCGATAACAAAGCGCGTTTTTTCGCTTCGTTAACGACAGCCGCAGCCACCGGGTGCAACGAATCTTTTTCGGCAATAGCCGCGGTTTTTAAAAGGTAGTCGCTTTTTTCTTCGGGGTAAATTTTCGTTACGGCAAATTCGCCTTTTGTTATGGTGCCGGTTTTATCGAAAACGAAGGCGTTTACGTCGCGCAAAAGCTCGAGCGTTCCGCCGCCCTTAACCAGAATACCGTTTTTCGAAGCGCTGCCTATGCCGCCGAAAAATCCCATAGGCACGCTTATAACCAACGCGCACGGGCAACTTATAACCAGAATCGAAAGCGCTTTAAAAATCCAGCTTACCAAAAATTCCTGCGACCAGTTCCACGTTACTATCGACGGTACGAACGCCATTAAAAGTGCTATTCCGCACACCGCGGGTGTGTAATAACGCGAAAATTTGGTTATAAAGTTTTCGGCTTTGGCTTTTTTCATCGACGCATTTTCGACCATATCGAGAATACGCGCTACTGTCGAATCGCTGTATTCGCGCTCGGTTTTAACGTAAATAACCCCGCCCGCGTTGATGCTGCCGCTTAAAACTTCGTCGCCCACTCCGACGTGACGAGGCAAACTTTCGCCCGTTAAAGCCGCCGTGTTAAGTTCGGTTTCGCCGCGGATAACCGTGCCGTCGATAGCAACTTTTTCGCCCGCGCGAACGATAATCGTTTCGCCCAAGGCAACTTCTTCGGGCATAACGGTTTGTTCTTCGCCGTTACGGATAACGACCGCTTCTTCGGGCGCCATCGACATAAGCTCGGTTACCCCCTGACGAGATTTGCCCACCGCATAACTTTGGAACAGTTCGCCCGTTTGATAAAAAAGCATAACGGCAACCGCTTCGAGATATTCGCCGATGATAAACGCGCCTATCGTAGCGACGCACATCAAAAAGTTTTCGTCGAGCACTTTGCCGCGGGCAACGTTTTTAACGGCGCGAAACACGACGTCGTAGCCGATTACCGCATATACCGCAATATACATTAAAATCCGGCTGTAAATCGGCATGTCATTTACGATAACTTTATCGACGATAACAGCCGCGGCAAGCATAACCGCGCTTACTATTATACGGATAAGCCTAATCTGCAAATCGTTTAACTTTTTTTTCATAATAGTTTCACTTTTGAGTTTTTAATCGGCGCCGCCGCACAAAAAGCAACGCCGCCGAAATTAACGATTATTAAAGTTCTAAAATCTATTAAAGCCCTAAAACGACCATATCCGGTTCGAAATCGGCAATGTTTTTTTTCATATCGGCAAAAACCTGTTCTTTTTTGGTTTCGTCGTAGTCTAAAAGGATTTTTTGGAACAAAAAGTCAACGCGAATATTGTTTATTCCGTCGATCGAAGAAAGTTTGCGTTCGAGTTTTGCGGCGCAATCGGCGCAGTCTAAATTTTTAAATCTGAAAGCCTTGTTCATAATACGTTTTCCCTAAAATTCAATTTGTTTTTCGATTTTTTAATGGTTTTGTTTAATAAATTTTATTTAATAATTTTGCCCTTCGGCAAAAACTTATTCCGTTTGTTTTTATACGGTTTGGTTATCTTGGGTTTATTCTTCGACGTGTTCGAGCGCCATATTCATAATTTTAACGATATGATCGTCTGAAAGCGAATAATAAACTTCTTTGCCGCTTTTGCGCGCCTTTACCAGTTTCGACTGACGCAGAACGCGAAGTTGATGCGAAATTGCCGATTTAGTCATTTTTAAAAGATTGCAAATATCGCAAACGCAAAGTTCTTCGCACATAAGCGCGGCAAGTATGCCCGTGCGCGTGCTGTCACCGAAAACTTTAAACAGTTCCGACATATCGTAAAGCGCGTCGTCCGACGGCATCTCTTTTTTAACCCTTTCAATCGCTTTGTCGTGCGGCTTGTCGCAATCGCACATAGGTATTTCGGTTTGTTTTTTCATTTTTCGCTCCTTGCGGCAGATTTGTAAAGTGCTTTTTCGTTTCGGTTTATCCGACTTGTTCTTTTTACTCTGCTATTGCTTTGCAAATTCTTCTTATTTTTTGAATTCGGTCAGCTTGTTTTTTGTATAATGGTTGAATAATTGTTCAACTGTTTATAGTATATTCGATTGCAACAAGTTTGTCAACGAAAAAACCAAACTTTTTAAAAATTTTTTTATTTTTGTTTTTACGGCGCCGTTTAAAAGAATTTTTTAAAGGTAATAATCAATATATCGCGTAGGTAAACGGCGGCAAAAAAATCAGCCGTATATCACGATTTAAGGCGACTTTTTCCGATTTGCGGCGACTTTTTGATAACTTGCCGCAGATTGACCTTGCCGCTATCGGCCGCTATTCCGCGCGCAAACCTATATTATGTATAAAACAAGGAGCGAAAAAAACAAAAATGAATCCGTTTAACGAAAAAGCACGCAAACCCGAAGAATATCTGGTAAGTTTAAAAGAACTTTTTCCCGAGCCTTACGACAAAAACGAAACGCAGCCCTATACAAAAGCGCGCATAGTGCTTGCCACAGGTGCCGAATTCGAAGCGAACTGGCACTCGCACCAGATGCAAAGGCACGTTGCCGACGGCGATTTGCGAAAAGATTTAGCGCTTACGCGGTTTATCGAAAAACAGCAACAGCAAAAACTTTCGCAATTAAAGCCCGCAAGCGAAAATATTTTAGAAACGACTATAACTTACGAACAGTTGGCAGTAGATTTAACCGCGACTATGGCTAAAACCGAAAAAAACTTCAACGTTAAAAAGGCGCTCGACTTCGCGCTTTTAGAAGACTTCGACCACCTTTACCGCTACGCCAACCTTTTAGACAGCGATTACGGCGTGCATGCCGAAATGCTTGTGGGCGGCTACACCGAAATTACGCCCGCGCGCCCGACGTTTGCACATCATCGCCACCCGCTCGACAACGTAAGAAAGCCCACCGACAGCCTTAAAGACGACGTAAAAACCGTTTTAAACACGCTTATTATAACAGCGGCAGAACAGCAAACGATGAACTTTTATATGAACGCGGGAACTTATTATAAAAACGAAGCGGGCAAAAGACTTTATCAGGAAATTTGCCTTGTCGAAGAAGAACACGTTACGCAATACGGTTCGCTTATCGACAATACTTTGGGGCTTTTAGAGTGCAATTTGTGGCACGAATACACCGAATGTTACGTTTATTGGTCGAATTATCAAACCGAAACCGACGACCGGATGAAAAAAATATGGGAATATTATTTCGAAGCGGAACTTTCGCATCTGGCGGCGGCAAGGCGGCTTTTGAAAAAATATCGCGGAAAAGATTACGACGAAGTTATTTTAAACGCCGAGTTTCCCGAACCTATCGAATTAAAATCGAACGTCGATTACGTGCGCGAAATTTTAAACGATACCGTGCAGTTTACAAGCCGTAATCACGAATATAAAAACGTTGCTACGCTTGAAAAAGACGACAGATTTTTCGCATACAACGCAATGTTTAACGATCCGGTTAAAGAAAATCCTTCGCACACGGTTATTACCGCGCACACGCAGAAAAAAGGTAAAGATTATCGTTTTGAAACGGATGAAAATCCCATTCCCGCCCTGCGCGACCGCGAAACCGACAATTTAGAAGTAGGTTATTTTAAAAACGCCGCAAAAAGCGATGGATTCAAGTTAGCGCACGATTCGGTTGCCGAAAAAACGGTAACCCCGCCCGCCAAACACCCTGAAATTTAATATTAAAAAGCCCGCGAATATGCCGATAATCGACCTATAGGCGGGCTTTTTGTCGTTTATGCGGGGCGTCGTGGAAGCCGCAACTTACGAATTTTGTTTTTGCGAAAATTGCGGGAGACCGATGGTCTCCCCTACGTTTTGTTGTCGCAACAATAAGTTTCAACCGTAGGGGCTGCCATTGGCTGCCCGCCTTATTTTTTCATCTTTTCTAATTTTTAATCGTAGAGGCGACTTTGAATCGCCCGTCCGGACATTTCTGTTATACCGACAGCGATACGTTCGTGAATGTCCCCTACGATTATTTTACAAAACGATTGTTGTTTATCAAACAAAAAACCGACCGATAGACAGATAAAACTATCAAACGGTCGGTTTTTTTATTTTGTTTTGCGCTGCGAAACGATTTTCGCAAAAGCGCTATGTAAAACGCCTTAATTAAAATCAGTCGAGTTTTTCAAGGAGTTTAAGGTCGATGCCCTTTTCGCCTATCTTGATGATTTCGACTTTAACTTTGTCGCCGATGTTTAAAACTTCTTCAACCGAGTTAATGCGTTTATCGCTCATTTTCGAAATGTGAATCATGCCGTCTTTGCCGGGAGCAAGTTCGACGAAAGCGCCCGTTCTCGAAATAATTCTTGCAACGGTCGAGATAAACATATCGCCGACTTCGAGATCGCGTGTGATAGCCATAATAATGTCTTTCGCCTTGTTCGCCTGTTCAAGCGATTCGCCGTAAGTAGCGATGAACACTTTTCCGTCGTCGTCGATATCGATTTTAACGCCGGTTTCGGCAATGATTTTGTTGATGGTTTTTCCGCCGCTGCCGATAACGTCTTTAATCTTTTCGGGATCGATGTTAAAGGTGATAATTTTGGGCGCGTATTTCGAAAGTTCTTTGCTGGGTTCGGGAATGCAGTCGAGCATTTTATTCAAAATGAAATGTCTGCCTTCGTTAGCCTGCTTTATAGCCTGGCGCAAAATGGTTTCGTCGATACCCTTGATTTTGATATCCATCTGGATAGCGGTTATACCTTTAACGGTGCCCGCCACCTTAAAGTCCATATCGCCGAGGAAGTCTTCGAGCCCCTGAATATCCGACATAACCGAGATTTTTCCGCTCGCTACGTCTTTAATAAGCCCCATAGCGATACCGGCAACGGGGCGTTTGATGGGAACGCCTGCGTCCATTAACGCCATGGTTGAACCGCAAACCGAAGCCTGCGAAGTAGAACCGTTCGAGCTTAAAACTTCGGAAACGAGTCTTATAGAATAGGGGAATTCTTCCTCGGACGGAATAACGGGTTCGAGCGCCCTTTCGGCAAGCGCGCCGTGACCTATTTCGCGGCGACCGGGGCTTTTAAGTCCGCGTGCTTCGCCCGAAGCATAACCGGGCATGTTATAGTGATGCATATAACGTTTTGCGGTTTCGTCGTCGAGCCCTTCGAGTTTTTGCATATCGCTCATCGTGCCGAGAGTGCAGGTGGTTAAAACCTGAGTTTGACCGCGGGTGAACACAGCCGAGCCGTGAACGCGCGGAAGTATTCCGTGTTCGCACCAGATGGGGCGAATTTCGGTAAGCGCTCTGCCGTCGGGACGAACACCCGTTTCGGTAATTTTAGCGCGAACTTTTTCTTTGGTGATGTAATAAAGGCTGTCTTTAATTTCGCGCGCCATATCGGGGTAAATATCCGCAAAGTGCGCAAGGCAGTCTTTTTCGACGGCGTCCTGACGATCCGAACGTTCCTGACGATCGAAAGTATCGAGCGCATAGTCGAGTTTTTCGGAAGCGTAAGCGCGAACAGCCGCGTCGAGATCTTCGGGAACGTGATAAAGATCCATTTCGCGTTTGGGCTTGCCCGCTTCTTTAACGATATCTTCGATAAAAGCGCATTGTTTTTTGATTTCTTCGTGTCCGAATAAAATAGCGCCGATCATCTGTTCGTCTTCGATTTCTTTCGCGCCCGCTTCAACCATCATAATGGCGTCTTTGGTGCCCGAAAGGTTAAGGTGCAACACGCTTTTTTCGCGTTGTGCCGAATCGGGGTTGATGATATATTCGCCGTCTACAAGTCCTACGGTAACCGAACCGGTAGGTCCTGCGAAAGGTATATCCGAAATAGAAAGCGCGATAGACGAACCGAGCATAGCGAACGGTTCGGGCGCGATGTTGGTATCGACCGAAAGCGCGGTTGCGATAACCGTTACGTCGTTAAAAAGCCCTTTGGGGAAAAGCGGGCGGATAGGTCTGTCGATTAAGCGCGAAGTTAAAATGGCTTTGTCGCTCGCCCTGCCTTCGCGTTTTTTAAAGCCGCCGGGAATTTTGCCTACGGCATACATTTTTTCTTCGTAGTCTACGCTTAAGGGGAAGAAATCCATCCCTTCGCGCGGAGATTCGCTCATGGTAGCGTTTACCATAACGACGGTGTCGCCGCAGCGAACAACGCACGAGCCGTTTGCCTGCTGCGCGTATTTGCCTACGTCGACGGTTACTTCTCTGCCGCCGATTACGGTTTTGAATACTTTGTGATTTTCTAACATTTTTCTCTTTTACTCCTTTAACCTGTTCTATATCTGACTGTTGATAACCTTATTTGATTTGCGGCAACCGTTTTTTACTTTTTAACCGATTTTTAACCGATTTTGCTTTTTGTCGGTTAAACGAAAAAGTAAAACGCCGCGCCCTTTTCATATATTCGATTTTGCTCGGTTAATCCGCGCAAAAGCAACTAACGTAGCGTTAAACGCGCCGCCTTCCGCTTTAAAACCCGCCTTAACTCGGCAGGCTTTCGCTTAAAAACCACTTAAAAACTTATTAAACGTTTAAAAAAAGGGGTGCAAAAAAACGCGCCCCTTTTAGTATTACTTTCTAAGTCCGAGTTTAGCGATAAGATCTCTGTAACCGTTGATGTCGATTTGTTTAAGATAATCGAGCAAGCCCTTGCGGCGACCTACCATTTTTAAAAGACCGCGACGAGAGTGATTGTCGTTGGGATTAGCCGCGAGATGCGCGTTGAGATGATTGATTCTGTCGGTTAAAAGTGCAACCTGAACTTCAACCGAACCGGTGTCGTTTTCGCTTTTTTTGTAAGCGTCGATTATTGCTTTCTTGTCCATTTCGTTTATTCTCCTATGGAATTTAATATGCGCTGCAAACAAAGGGATGCGTCGAGTATTCGCGTCTCCTTGCAAGAGTACCCTTTTATAATAACATTTTGCCCGCGATTTGTAAACCGTTTTAACCCCGAATTTTAATTTTTTAGCAAATTGCGCTATAACAATAATATTATAAACAAAACCGCAAGCGAAAAATCTTTTTATTTACGACTTAGTTCTCTGTTTATTTTCGGTTTTTTTCGGTTTATTTTTCGGCTTAATCTTCGGCAAAAAGTTTTTGTTTTTCTTTAATTATTTCGTCGATTTTGTTTATATAAGTGTGAATATCCTTGGGTGCGCCGTAACGTTCGATGCGACTTTGGTTAAACCTTACGCGTTTCGAAACCGCGTTCGCCCCGCACGCGACGTTCTGCGTTATTTCTTCCATTACGTCGATATTATAAACACATTCGCGCCCTTTAAGCGAATACCCCGTGTTTTCTAAATTGCCCGCCATATATTTTTGGCGATACAAATAATAGGGGCTATACCCTTCTTCGGCGGCACGCAAAGACGAATAGTCTATCATTTTTTCTATTTCGCATTCGGGAAGTCTTTCGCAAAGTTCTTTTAATTTCGATCCTTTTTTCAAGCACAAAGTATGCACCGTTAAATTATCCGGGCGCAGAAAAAGCGCCTTTTCTATCGTGTTTTTAAAGGTTTCGAAGGTTTCGAGCGGCAAGCCCGCGATTAAATCCATGTTTATTAAAAAACCCATCGATTTAGCGAGAAGATAAGCCTGCTCCGCTTGCTCCGCGGTGTGATTTCTGCCCATAAGTTTAAGCGTATCGTCGCAAAAAGTCTGCGGGTTTACACACACGCGCTTAACGCCGTAATTTTTTAAAAGGGTTAAAAGTTCTTCGTTTATGCAGTCGGCGCGCCCCGCTTCAACCGTATATTCGCATGAAACCTCGCCTACCGCCTTCAAAACTTTTTCTAACAAATCGAGCGGAATCGACGACGGAGTGCCACCCCCGATATACACGCTGCGCAGATTTTTTACGAGTTTTTTGCTTTCTTCTATCTCTTTGCACAACGCGTCGACGTATTCGCTTAAACAATCGCACTTTGAAATTTCGCACGAGATGAACGAGCAATACTGACATCTTGTGGGGCAGAACGGAATTCCGACGTAAAAAGCGCACGCGCTTTCGTCGGGACAGTAATAGTCTTTTTGCGCCGTCGCGATTTTTTCGAGCACTTCTAATTTTTTTTGCGAAACGCGCATTTGCCCCTTTAAAAACTCTTCGCGCTTTTTTTCCGGCTGCTGATAATATAGTTTTGTGGGGCGTATGCCCGTAAGCGCGCCCCACGGCAGTTCGGTTTTAAATTTTTCGCACAAAAAGTCGTAAAGCGAAAGTTTTGCAAATCTTTTTATAACCCGCTTTTTCTCTAAAGCGAAAAGCCTTGCTTTTTCGGCTTCGCTATTTTTGTTTGTTTTGCTTATTTCGTCAACCGATTTTTTGTTTAATTCGCCGCCGAAAGTGCCGTTAACGGGCTTATAGGCGGGTTTTTCGATTTTTTGCACGATATCGCCGCCGATATTCTTGCCGTCATTTTCGCCTGCTTTTTCGCCCACGCTTTCGCCGAACGTTTTATTATATTCGTATTCTTTTTTCCTTCCCGTTTCGTCTTCGACGGTATAAAAAAGAGACTCGGTCTTTTCGCAAAAAGTCATTTTAACGCTCAAAGCCGCTCCGCCTTTAAATTCGCATAAAAGTTCGTTAAGTTCGCTTTCGGGAAGTTTTTCGTCGCAAGTTACCATTATTTTTCCTGCCTTTTGGCATAAAAATCAAAATTTTACGTTTTTTTAGGTTAAATTGTTGATAGGATTGTTTTCGCGCTCGTAAAAAAGCGAAGTTTGCTCGCCGTGCCCCGGGTAAACGATAAAATCGTTATTCATATCAAAAAGCGACTTAACCGATTTTATAAGCGCGTTTTTATCACCCGTTATAAAGTCGCATCTACCGAACGAATCCTTCATTAAGGTATCGCCCGTAAAAAGCGAATTTTCAATTAAAAAGCATCTGCCGCCCGCAGTATGCCCCGGCGCTTCTATTACTTTTATTTCAAGTCCGCAAATTCGCAAAAGTCCGCCTATAAGCCCGTTATCGGCACTAAACTTGTTTAAATGAATACCGAAATATTTTGCGAGATTGCCGTCGCCGCTAATAAGTTTTTGGTCTTCCTCGCTTAAATAAATTTTTGCGCCCGTCGCCTGAAATTCGCTTGCCGCCATAACGTGATCGAAATGTCCGTGCGTTAAAAGCACCGCCTTAACGGTTCGTTTGCGCAACGAAAGGGCCGCGGTTACTTCGCCGAAGTTGCCGCCCGCGTCAATCAGAAAGGCGTCGGATGAATATTCTTTTTCGATCGGTTCTATCGCATATAAGTTAGAGCCGAGCGGCCCCACGTTGAAACGCAGAATATTGAATTTTGGTGTTTGTTTTATAAGATAATCGTTCATTTCGGCGCAAAAAATCGTTTTTTAAGTCGATCGGTTTTAAATTATCGTTCTGAAAACGTCGATAATTTCTTTACTTTCTTTAAGTTTTGAAATAAGCGTTTCCAGATCGCCTTTTTTGTTGAGTTTTATGGTTATATCTACGTTAGCCTGATGCGCTTTTTGGTCGATTCGCCCGTTGATTGCAGTTATTAAAAGCCCCAGTTGTGTAGTTATTGCCGAAACTATGGTTAAAACGGGCGCATTTTCCCGCGCGGTTATTTTTATGCTTGCTATATACGAGCCGTCTTTGCCCGACCACACCGCTTCGAGCAGCCTTGCGGGATCTTCGTGGCGCATATTCGGGCAGTCTTTGCGGTGAACGGTAACGCCGCGCCCGCGCGAAACGAAACCGATGATTTCATCGCCCGGAACGGGATTACAACAGCCCGCAAAGCGAACGAGCAGCCCTTCGGTGCCTTTAACTATAACCCCGCTCGACTGCGAAGTGTGTTTGTAAATAACCTTTTTTACGTCGTTGGGGTTTTGGTTTTCGGCGGCGACGGGTTCTACGTCGCGCTTATAAAAATCGATAAGTTTTAAAAGCACTTGATTAACCGAAATAGCGCCGCAACCTACCGCCGCGTACATTTCGTCTACCGTAGAAACCGAGAGTTTGTTCGACAGCGCTTCGAAACTTACGGGGTTTAACAAATTGCCGAAGTTATAGCCTTTGTTTTTGCTTTCGGTTTCTAACATCGACTTGCCGATTTTAATTTTTTCATCGGCCATTTGTTTTTTGAAAAACGCCTTTATTTTTGCGCGCGCTCCGGGTGATTTCGCTATTTTAAGCCAATCCCACGAAGGACCTTTCGACGATTTGTTTGTTATGATTTCAACCACGTCTCCCGTAGAAAGCGTAGTGTTGAGCGGCACCATTTTGCCGTTTACCTTTGCGCCAACGCAATGGTCCCCCACCTGCGTGTGAATACGGTATGCAAAGTCGATGGGCGTAGGCGAAGCCACAAGGCTTACCACCTCTCCCTTGGGTGTGAATACCAGACATTCGCTGTCGTAAATATCTCCTTTTAAAGTCTGCAAAAACTCGGTGCCGTCTTTAAGTCCGCCCTGCCATTCCATGGCTTCGCGGATCCAGTCTAACCTGTGGTCGAACTCGGTTTCTTCGGTTTTCGAGTCCTTTTCTTTATACTTCCAGTGCGCCGCGATACCGAATTCGGCGGTGCGGTGCATTTCGTAAGTGCGTATCTGAATTTCGAAAATCTGTCCGAAACTAGTTACAACGGTCGTGTGCAGACTCTGATACATGTTGGGCTTGGGCATTGCGATATAATCTTTGATGCGCCCGGGAATAGGCTTCCATTTTTTGTGGATTTTGCCTAAAATTTCGTAACATTCGTCAACGGTGTCGGTTATAACGCGCACGGCGGTAAGGTCGTAAATCTGCTCTAACGTTTTGCCCTTTTTCATTTTTTTATAAATCGAATAAAAATGTTTGGGGCGCCCCATAACTTCGCCGTGAATGTTCGATTCCTGAAGTATACCCTTTATTTCTTTAACCACAGAACTTACGAAAACCTTGCGTTCTTCGAGTTTGGCGTGAATGTTTTCGGAAAGATATTCGTAGGCTTCGGGATCGATATATTTAAGGCACAAGTCTTCGAGTTCGCACTTGATTTGCGAAATACCCAGCCTGCCCGCAAGCGGCGCGTAAATATCGAGCGTTTCGTGCGCCATGCGAAGCTGCCTTTCCTGCGATAAAAAGTTGAGCGAACGCATATTGTGCAGGCGGTCGGCAAGTTTTATAATGATAACGCGAATGTCTTTCGCCATCGAAACGAAAATCTTTTTAAAGTTTTCGGCTTGTTCTTCTTCGTGCGACTTGAATTCGATTTTGTCGAGTTTGGTAACGCCGTTAACGAGCGTTAAAACCGTATCGCCGAATTCACGCTTGATGTCGTCTTCGGTTACGGGCGTATCTTCGATAACGTCGTGCAGAAAAGCCGCCGCAACAGTATAATAATCCATGCCGAGTTCTATTAAAATATCGGCAACGGCGCACGGGTGCGTAAAATATTCTTCGCCCGAAGCGCGTTTTTGCCCTTTATGCGCTTCTTTTGCGAAATAATAGGCCTTTGCCAGCACTTCGGCTTCTTCTTTTTTATATATGTTTGATATTTTTTCAAGAATTTCGAGCATGTTTTCACCTGCGAAATTTTAAAATAAAGCGTTTTTATTCAGCCGTCGTTTTGTTATATTCGCAAACGGCACGGTACAAACGCGAGCTATTAAGGTCGCTTTTTACGTTTTTATCGTAATTAAGCGTTCCCTGAGCGAACGAGAATATTTTTAGTTCTATAAAGGTTTCAAGGCAGAAAATAATCTGTTCGGGGCTTAAAAATTCGTTTTTTATGTTAAGCGCTACGTCTACGCTGCTTTTGCCGTAAAACTTGTTAAATTTTAAAAGCGAAAAGCATTTTGCAAACGTTTCGCGCGAAGTATCCAGATTTATTTCGAACGCTTTTTTATCCGAACAAACCGTATGTTCAACACCCTTAATTAAAGGATAGCCGAAAATCGGATTGTCGAGATAAATTATTTTATTAAAGCCGAAATTTTCGAAATATTTAAGAGATATTACCGCGGCGTTGTCGTCACACTTTTCTTTGGGGCGCAACACGCCCGTTTTAAGTTTTTTAAGCTTCGGATATTTTTTTAAAGTCTGCGGGTTTTCGCAAGCGAAAATTACCCCGCTTTTATTTATATTTTCTTCGATAAGTGCGGCTATAGCACCGTTATCGAGCAGTTCGTCCGCTTTTCCGCGCTCAAAGCTTCCAAGCAAATGATTTTTAAAACACTCTAATTCAAGGCGCGATTTTTCCGCTTTGATATTTTCCGAAAAATCGGCGTTTTTAAAAGAATTTTCAACGTCGTATTCTACGACGCGCACCAATCCTTTTAAATAATTTTTGCCGTTAAAATACGAAATATTCGGCTCGAAAACTATTTGCTTTTCGATGGGGAAATTGATAACGTCAAGTTCGTTTTCGCCGTTAAAATATAGCAAATCGATAAACTCGGTTCTGAACGATATGTGCGGCGAGCCTTCTTTTAAAGGGCTTGCGTTTACGTTATCAGCCTTAACGACGTAAAGCGGCTTGCGGTTTTCGGCGCCCACGGGTTCTAAAAGTTCGAGTTCTTCTGCAAACTCGACCGTCATTTTTTCGGTTAAAACGCCTTCGGCTTCGATGCGCTTTTCAAACGCTTCGTCGCCGTAATTTTGTTCGACGAATTCGCAAATACGCTGTTCGAACGGTTCTATGTTTTCGCCCTTTAAGGTTACCCCGGCGGCGTTCGAGTGTCCGCCGAAATCGATAAGCAGGTCTTTGCACGCGTTAACCGCCTGAAAAACGTTTACGTCGCCCACGCTGCGCGCCGAACCGTGATAAACCCCGCCGCTTAACGTAAACAAAACCGTGGGGCGATTATATTCTTCGACGAGCTTTGCCGCGACTATGCCCACAAGACCTCCGTTCCAACCGTCGTCTTTTAAAACGATAACTTTTTTAATTTGTTTGCCCGCAAGTTTTTGCTTTGCGCTTTTTAAAAGCGATTCGCATTCGGTTTGCCGCGCCGCATTATATGCGTTGAGTTTAACGCAAATTTCGCGCGCTTCGTCTTCGCTGTCGGAAAGCATTAAATCAAGCGCGCAGTGCGCGTTTCCCATTCTGCCGGCGGCGTTTATGCGCGGTGCAAGCGTGAAAGCAAGTCCCGTAGCCGAAATTTCTTTAAGCCCGCTTAACCTTATAAGCGTTTTTAATGGCGTGCACGGCGAAGTTTTTATAAGTTTTAAACCTTCGGCAACGATGTCGCGGTTTTCGCTTGTTAAAGGCATGCTGTCGGCAATGGTAGCAACGGTTACAAGGTCGAGATATTTATCGGCTTTTTCGCCCAAAAGAGCATACGCCACTTTATAGGCGACACCCGCCCCGCAAAGCCCGTCAAACGGATAATCCTGATCTTTGCGCTTACAGTTTATAAGCGGACAATCGGGAAGTTCGTCGGGAAGTTCGTGATGGTCGGTTACGATAACGTCTATTCCGATGTCTTCGATATAGGCGATTTCGTCGCGGCAACTTACGCCGCAGTCTACCGTGACAACAAGATCGGGATTATATTCTTCGAGCATTTCTTCAACAAGATCGTGCGTAAGCCCGTAACCCTGCGCGCGTTCGGGGATAACCGTGAACACGTCTTCAATTCCGAATTCGGTAAGAGCGCGATACATAACGGTCGAAGCGCAAATTCCGTCGGCGTCGTAATCGCCGAAAACAACCACAGTTTCGCCGTTATCGCGCGCGCGGGTAAGTCTGTCTGCCACAACCGACATATCTTTAAGCAAAAACGGACTTAAAAAATTGTTCTTGCCGGGAGATAAAAAGCGTGCGGCTTTTTCAACCGAATCTATGCCCTTGCCCAAAAGTATTTTTGCAAGGTTTAGCGATACGTTAAGTTTTTCGGATATTTCGCCCGCGATATTAAGTTGTTCGTTTGTTAAATCGCCTTTAAAAATTATCATGTATTAAAATCGCTGCCACAAGCCGTTAAAAAGTTAATAAAAAGTTGCGTTTTTTTAAATGCAAAACGGGCAGGGAATTTCCCCGCCCGCTTAAAAATCAGTTTTTTGACGCGCACCGCTTTTAACCGCAGTTTTCTAAGCCAAAGCGGATTTTACGTTATCGACAATTCGATTATGCTTTTTTCGCGCCTGCGGCTTTGTTCTTTTTGCCGAGTTTCATCTTTTTGCCGAGTTTTCTGTTGAATACCCAAACCGACGACGAAAGAAGAACCGCCGACCAGAAGCCCGCAATCAAACCGAATACTATGGGAAGAATGAATTCCTGAATAGTAGAAACGCTGAAGAAAAGCAATACGAGTATCATTACCATCGTGGTGAGCAACGATAAAAATATTTTAACGAGCGAGTGCTTTATCGAGTAGTTTGCAATTTCTGCGTCGCTTGCAAGTTCGAAAGCAGGCGATTTGATACATTCGCGGATTTTATCGAAAATAACGATGGTCGAGTTGATCGAGTAACCGATAATGGTGATAACCGCGGCGATGAACGTCGAGTTAACGGGAATGTTGAATATCGCGGTGAGCGAAGTCATTATCAAAACGTCGTGCAACAGCGCAAATATCGCGGCGAACGCACCGCTTACCGTGAATCTTATCATTATATAAATAAGCATTACGATAATGGCGACCACGATAGCCCATATCGCTGCGTTAACGAGCGACGACGAAGCGCTTGCGCCTACAACGTAAGCCTTGATAAATTCTTCGGCTTGCTGATAGTCGTCTACGTTTCCGTCGTTATAGGTTTTGATAAACCCGCCGTCTTTTATAAGATCCTGCTGAAGATCGCCCTGAACGCCCTTGTCGGCGGCGTCGTTGTCGTCGCCGGTAAGCGCTTGCTGGAACATAATTTGTTCTTTTTCGTTATTTTTATCGATCTTTTTGCCGTTAAGCGAATATTCAAGGCGGAATTCGTATTCTTGCCAACCTTCGCTTTCCGAAATCTGCATACGGTCGAGAACTTTAAAGCCCTTACCTTCCAAAAACTTTTTATAGGTGTCTTCGAATTCGTTTTCGTGCCCTTTTGCAAAGCTGCCGAGTTCAACCGAAATTTTAGCGCCGCCCGTGTAGTCGATACCTAAGTTAAACCTGCCCATGCAAACGCAAACCACGCCCGCAACGATTATGGCAAGACTTACTAAAATAAACCATTTGAATTTTTCGACTATTTTAAAGTCTTTTTTCATCATATCAGTCATTTAAGCTTCCCCCTTCTCTTTTGAGTTTAAGGAATTTCTGCTCGTCCGAAGTCATGGGAAGGAAAAGACCGATAAGCCACCTCGTTACCAAAATTCCACAGAAAAGCGAAAGAACGATACCTATAAGCAGCGTTATGGCGAATCCTTTAATCGTGCCGGGGCACAAAATCCACAAAACGATAGCCGCAAAGATGGTGGTGATGTTCGAATCGAATACGGTTACGAACGCACGACGATAACCTTGTTTAATTGCGGCGCGAACGGTTTTGCCCATTTTAAATTCTTCTTTTACACGTTCGAAAATAACTATGTTCGCGTCAACCGCCATACCTATCGAAAGAAGGATACCCGCGATACCGGGGAGCGTAAGTTGAACGCCCGGAACGATTGCCAAAAAGATAATGTATAATAAAACGTAAATTAAAAGCGAAATATCGGCGGCAAGCCCCATGCCTTTGTATAAAACCAAAAGCAATACGAAGATTATCAAAAGACCGATAACCAGCGCAATAACGCTGCTGTTGATAGCGTTTTCGCCGAGTTTCGAACTTATTGCGCGCGATTCAGAAACAGTATAGTTAATGGGAAGACGCCCGCTGTCGATAACAGAAGCGATCGAAAGCGCTTCTTCGTAATCGGTATACCCCGTTATGGTTGCCTGCGTGTTATTTATGGTTTCGCTTACGGTAGGCGACGAAATAAGCGAATCGCCAAGGTAAATATATAACTTTTTGTCGGTCATATCTTTAACCGCGGTAGTCGCCTGCGCGAACTTGCTTACGCCCTTATCGGTAAAGTTTAAAACGATAAGGTATCCGCCGTTTTCGCGGTCGGTCGAAACGTATGCGCTTTTGATGTGTTCTTCGCCGTTAAGCCATTCTTTGTGAGTGTAATCCTGGAACGTAAGGTTACCGGTCTGACCGATAACTTCCAGAACGGTTCCGTCGTCGTCGATCTGCGGAATTTCTACGCGAACCTTATCGCCGTCCTGCACGGTGATTACGGCTTCGGTATAACCCTTATCGTCTAAACGTTGGCGAAGTATTACCATTGCCGCTTCAAGATCTGCGGCGGTGCTTTCGCCATTCGATCCTTCAGGCGTTAAAACGACGTAATAGCCGCCCGAGATGTCGATTCCTTTGCCGATAATGCTTAAAATCGAGTTGTATTGTTTGGTTTTTCCGAACGGAAAACTTACAAAACACATTACGCCGACCAAAGCGATAAGTATCGACAAAATGATGGTGACAACTATTGATTTTGTCTTGCTCATTCTTGCCTCCTGCTTTTTACAAGCATTCTAAAAGTAACGTTACGGCACCTGCGCCGACGACTGCGGACGAACCCGGAAAAAATTCGACGAACCCGCCACGACCAAAACAAAAAACGCTTGTTCGCGTTTTATGCCGCGTTACGCACGCATGTGCGCACACGTATCTATTATGTAAATATCGTGTACATTTGCCATTATATAATGAACGCCCGAATTAGTCAAATATTTTTAACGCAGTTTTTAAAAAAAGTGCGACTGCGGTAAAAATTCAGGCTGAAACAAAGCGCAAAAAAAAAACGCCTTTATAAAAAAAGCGTTTTTTAAGTTTTACTTTTTTTATACTTTTTTTACAAAAATCATGCCGCGCCCGCAGCCGCCGCCCTTTTCAGCGTTTGTTTTTTAAATTGGAAAAAAGCACGCCGAAAATGCAGCCTGCCGCCGTCGTAAGCAAAAAATTTAAAAGTTGCGAAGCACCCGCCTTCCAACTTCCGCTTATAACGCCGAACAACAAATAAACGAAAAAATATACCGAAACGCCCATAAAAAGCCCGCGCAAAAGCCCCTTTTCGCGGGAATAGAAAAAACACCCCGTAGCCGCGGCCGCTATGCGGATAAGCCCGTTGATTATTCCGATAACCGCTTCGCCCGCACCGCCGCAAAAACGCAGAATAAGCGCGAAAATAAGCACGAAAACAAGTGCGACGACAAGCGCGAAAAACACGCCTTTTAAATAATTTATCGCGTTTTCTTTTTTAAAAAAAGCCATAAAGTTTTTCTACCTTATGGCTTATTTTATGTTTGATTTTCAAATAAAAGAACGTTTTTCGCGCGCTTTTTTGCTCTTTCGCTTATCTCTTTTTTGCATTTATCGCCTTTATCGCGCGCCTTACGTCAATTTATTTATCTTATTCGTTTTTATCCTCTTCGGCAACTTCGTCGATTTCTTCGACCGATTCGTCTGCTTCGACGGTTTCGCTTTCGGTTTTAACTTCTTCGTCGGCGGGTTCGCCTATTACTTCGGTAACGCCGTTAACTCCGCTTCCTGCAGGGAAAACCTGATAGATAGCCGATTTATCGATGGTTAAAAAACTGTGATGATCGTCGTCGCCGGTTTCGATTACTACGGTATTCTGAACGTCGTCTACCGAAACGATGGTTCCGCAAATAAGCCCGATTGTTTTTATTTTATCGCCCGCTTTAAGCGCGCTCATTTTTTCTTCGGCGGCTTTCTGTTGTTTTTTGCGGGTAAAATAGTTGAACACGAAAAGGCCTATAAGCAATACGGCGAGAAGTATCCATATTCCCGCGCTCTGCCAAAAAGTCGGTTGCGGTTGCACGCTGTCCGAAGAGGACAAAAGGTTTAAAAACAAATTCATTTTTTCACTCCGTTTTTATTGGTTTTTTATATTTTTTCATCGCGGCTTAAACAAAAACATGCCCTGCGCCGCTCTTCGTATAAAATATGATAAAGAAAAACGTTAAAATTTGCAAGTTATTTTAAGCCCAAAATCAAATTTTTCCGTATTTTTCATAAAACTCTTTAACAAATTCGTCAAGATAATCGCCTAAAATCGCCTTTCGTAAATTTTTCGCCAAATTCATTAAAAAAGTTATGTTGTGCAAACTTAAAAGCATTCCGCCCATCATTTCGCCCACGTTCACCATGTGCCTTAAATACGCTTTGGTGTAATTTTTGCAGCAATAGCAATCACATTCTTCGTCGAGCGGGGTAAAATCTTCTTTATATTTGCCGTTTCGAACGACGACTTTGCCGTGCGAAGTCATTGCCGTGCCGTTACGAGCGATACGGGTTGCTAAAACGCAGTCGAACATATCCACTCCGCGAAGCACCCCTTCGATTATGCAGTCGGGGCTGCCCACGCCCATAAGATAACGCGCTTTGCCCTGCGGGTATTTATCGAGCATAAAATCGAGAATATCATACATCGTTTCTTTGGGTTCGCCCACCGAAAGCCCGCCTATGCCGAAACCGCACCCGGCGTAAGGAATGGTTTCTTTAAGCGAAATTTCGCGCAAATCTTTAAAAACGTTGCCCTGAACTATGGGGAAAAGTGCCTGATTTTCGTTTTTATGTTCGTTGTAGCAACGGTCTAACCAGTTAAGCGTGCGTTTCATTGCCTTTTCGGCGTTTTTGTGGTCGATCCCGTATTCGCTGCACTGGTCGAACGCCATAATTATATCCGCGCCGAGATTGTTTTCTATCTGAATGGCGCGTTCGGGGGTTATAAAATGCTTCGAACCGTCTACGCTCGACGAAAACACCACGCCTTCGTCTTTTATATCGTTTAGTTTTGCAAGCGAAAACACCTGAAAGCCGCCGCTGTCGGTTAAAATCGGCTTGTCCCAGTTCATAAACTTATGCAAACCGCCCGCTTTTTTAACGATTTCGTCACCCGGTCGCATGTAAAGATGATACGTGTTGGCAAGTATTATCTGCGCCCCCGCTTCTTTCAGGTCGCGCGGAAAAACACCTTTTACCGTAGCCTGCGTGCCTACGGGCATGTAAATGGGGGTTTCGATATCGCCGTGCGGGGTGTGAAGTATGCCCGCCCTTGCCCCGTATTTTTTATCTTGTTTTATTACTTCGTAAGAAAATTTTGCCATAGAGCGTGTATAAAATTAAAAGTTTTTTGGTTCTTTATTTTTTTAAAAGTGGGGTTATAAGCCCGTTATCGGCATTTTCGCACAAATTTGTTATAAGGAAAAAAACCGACGGCATAACGCCGAGATGCGACGCTTATAAAAACAAAGTATTTGGGTTTAGAAGCGAGACAGGCAAGGCTCGCGCGGCATTGCGGACATGATAGACCTTTTTGGTCATCGTGGTCGCAAATGCCGAGCAGAAACGCAGCATGTCGACGCTTATGAAAACAAAGTATTTGGGTTTAGAAGCGAGCAGGTCAAGGCACGCGAGCATTTTCGACGGGGCGCATACCGAATCGTATGTAACCCGATAAAAGCGCAGCGTAACGCCGAGATGCGACGCTTATAAAAACAAAGTATTTGGGTTTAGAAGCGAGACAGGCAAGGCTCGCGCGGCATTGCGGACATGATAGACCTTTTCGGTCATCGTGGTCGCAAATGCCAAGCAGAAACG
>JAXEDY010000017.1:0-36772 GCA_034104345.1 Christensenellaceae bacterium
CGGTCATCGTGGTCGCAAATGCCAAGCAGAAACGCAGCATGTCGACGCTTATGAAAACAAAGTATTTGGGTTTAGAAGCGAGACAGGCAAGGCTCGCGCGGCATTGCGGACATGATAGACCTTTTTGGTCATCGTGGTCGCAAATGCCAAGCAGAAACGCAGCATGTCGACGCTTATAAAAACAAACAGGCGTCGCCGAAAGAGAAAAAACGATACTTCTCCTTTACAGCCAGGTTGTAAAGTTCAAGGGTTTTTTCGCGTCCTAAAAAGGCGGAAACAAGCATTATAAGAGTGCTTTCGGGCAAGTGGAAGTTGGTTATTAAACCTTCGACGCACTTGAATTTGTAAGGCGGATAAATAAAAATGCCCGTGTCGCCCGCGCAAGGCTTTATTCTTCCGTTTTCGTCGGCAACGGTTTCAAGCGTTCTTACGGCGGTGGTGCCTACGGCTATAACGCGGCGCCTTTCGTCTTTTGCTTTATTTACGGCAGCCGCCGCTTCTTCGGTTACGCAATAGTGTTCGACGTGCATTTTATGTTCTAAAATGTTGTCGGTCTTAACGGGGCGGAAGGTCCCCAGCCCCACGTTAAGTTGCACGCGCGCAAATTCTACCCCTTTATCTTTTAGTTTTTTAATGAGTTCTTCGGTAAAATGAAGCCCTGCGGTAGGCGCGGCGGCAGAACCTTCTTGTCTGCAATAAACCGTCTGATAGCGGCTTTGGTCTTTAAGTTTTTCGCGAATGTATGGCGGAAGCGGCATTTCGCCCACGCGCGAAAGCAAGTCTTCGAACACCCCGTCGAACTTAAAACGCACTATTCTTTCGCCCGTTTCGGTGCGTGAAAGCACGGTAAGAGACAATTCGTCGGATACTGTAAGTTCTACGCCTTCTTTCGCTTTTTTGCCGGGGCGGACCATAACTTCCCAGTCGGTTAAATTAAGCCTTTTTAAAAGCAGAATTTCAACTTTTCCGCCGTGAACTGTGGTTGAATATATGCGCGCGGGATAAACTTTCGTGTCGTTTACGACAAGCAAATCGCCCTTTTTAAAGATGTCCGCAATATCGTAAAAATGTTTATGCTCTACTTTATCGGTCGCGCGGGTATAGTATAAAAGCCGCGACGAATCGCGCGGATAAAGCGGGGTTTGCGCAATTAACTCTTCGGGTAGTTCGTAATAAAAATCGGATGTTTTTAACGTTTCCATAATAAGAAATATTTATAAAAAGCGGGGCTATAAGCCCGTTATCGGCACTTTGGTAAATTTTTTAAGACAACTTAAAGAAAAAAATCATTCGTCGGTTTCGTCAAAAAGCGAAACCTGATCGCGCTTCGATTTAGGCATTTTTCTGCCGAGATGTTTATATGCCGCAGGCGTGCAAATTCTGCCGCGCGGCGAGCGCGAAATAAAACCGAGTTGCAAAAGGTAGGGTTCGTAAACGTCTTCGATAGTATTTTTGTCTTCGTTTACGGTTGCCGCCAGGGTTTCAAGTCCCACAGGTCCGCCGCCGAATTTGTCCATCATCGAAGTTAAAAGCCTTATATCTACGTTATCGAGCCCGAGTTTATCGATTTCCATTTTGTCGAGCGCAAGGCACGCGTCGTCGTAAGTTATATATTCGTGTCCCAAAACCGCCGAATAGTCGCGCACGCGCTTTAAAAGTCTGTTTGCGATACGCGGCGTTCCGCGACTTCTCGAAGCGAGTTCGAGCGCGGCGTCTTTTTCTATTTTCGAACCCAATACTTCGCCCGAACGGTCGATAATTTCGGCAAGTTCTTCGCGCGAATAAAGTTCCAAGCGGCAAATAACCCCGAAGCGGTCGCGCAGGGGCGAAGAAAGCATTCCCGCGCGCGTGGTTGCGCCGATAAGCGTGAAGCGTTTAAGCGGAATTTGCACCGTGCGCGCAGAAGGACCTTTTCCGAGTATTATGTCGAGCGAATAATCTTCCATCGCGGGATATAAAATTTCTTCTACCGTGTGATTTAAGCGGTGAATTTCATCGATAAAAAGTACGTCGCCTTCGTTCAAGTTGGTAAGCACGGCGGCAAGATCGCCCGCTTTTTCGATGGAAGGTCCGCTGGTTACCTTTATCGAAACGCCCATTTCGTTTGCGATTATGTGCGAAAGTGTGGTTTTGCCAAGCCCCGGCGGGCCGTAAAGCAAAACGTGATCGAGCGGCTCGCCGCGAAGTTTTGCCGCCTGCATATATACGGCAAGGTTGTTTTTTACCTTGGTCTGCCCTATATAGCCGTCCATCGACTTAGGGCGCAAAACGTTTTCGATCTCGTCGAAATCGGTGCGCTCGGCGTCTACAAGGCGTTCTTCTTCGCCGCCCGTTTGTTCAAAAATATCTTCGTTTATCATAAATGTTTTTTATAAGAATCGCCGAAAAACGGCGGGTTTTTACGTATCCTTTAAGGTTTTTGCCCGATAAATTCAGCCACGTAGTTAGCGTTAAGCCGAACAAATTGAGTCAAGCGGGCTTAACCCAACGAACGGAGCGCGCCCGCAATAATATCCTCGAGCGTTTTCGCGCCGCTTTCTATGGCTTTGCCTACGGCGTTTACCGCCACCGCTTTGGTATAACCGAGCGTCATAAGGGCGGTTACGGCGTTTTCGCCGTCCGAACCGGCGCCCGCGTAAGCCGAACCGGCGCCGCTAAGCTTTGCAAGATCTCCGCTTGCCAAGTCCGAAACGCTTTCGCGCAGTTCGACTATTATTCGTTCGGCGGTTTTTTTGCCGAGCCCTTTTATTTTAGAAAGTTCTTTAACGTCTGAAGAAGCGATTGCGACCGCTAAATCTTTAATTCCAAGCCCCGAAAGCACGGTAATTGCCATTTTCGCGCCTACGCCCGAAACGCTTAAAAGTTTTAAAAACATCGTTTTTTCTTCGACGTTGTTAAATCCGTAAAGAAAAATTCCGTCTTCTTTAACTTGCAAATAGGTATAAACGCCGCCGCCGCGTTCCTGCAAAAGCCTGCAAGCCGCCGCCGCCGAACAAATCACTTCGTAGCCTATACCGTTGTTTTCCATTAAAATTTTGTTTTCGTCGCTAAAAATAACTTTTCCGCTGATATAACCTATCATAATTCACCCAAATATGCAAAATTTGCGGTAAAACAATAAAAATAAACTATTTAACGCCGAATCCGATAAACTATTTTATGCCGAATTCGCCCGAAAATCTGTTCGTAAAAATATGCGTAAGAGCAACTGCAACGGCGTCCGCCGCGTCGTCGGGCTTGGGGATTGCTTTTAACTTTAAAAGCGTTTTTACCATTTCCTGAATTTGTTTTTTATCCGCCCTGCCGTATCCCGTAAGCGCCTGCTTTATCTGGAGCGGCGTATACTCGTAAAGCCTGCCGCACTCTTTTACGCATGTAAGCAGAACAACTCCGCGCGCCTGCGCCACGCTGATCGCGGTTTTTTGGTTGTCGTTAAAAAACAATTCTTCCAAAGCGATATGGTCGGGCTTATATTTTGCGATAAGTTTTTTAAGGTCTTCTTCTATCATCGCAAGCCGAACGGGAACAGACTCGTTTTTCGGCGTTAAAATTACGCCGTGGCTGACGGCCACCGCCCCGCCACGCCCGTCGGTATCTACAACCCCGAAACCTATTGTGGCAAGCCCCGGATCTATGCCTAAAACACGCATCGTTATAATCCTTAAACGGCAATCCGGCGACAAACGCCGCCTTTTACCATGTATATATGCATTATTCTTATATTATATAGTAAAATCGGCGTTTAAGTCAAGCAAAAACGCGCAAGCACGCGCGAACGATAAAAAAGCGCCGATTGCCGAATTTGCAGCCGACGTAAAAGCAAACAAAAAAACCTCGGCAAGCAACGATAAGCCAAGGTTTTTTGCGGCGATTTTTCGCCTTAAACTATTAAAATATTTTTAAATAAGTGCGCCTATAGGTCGATTAACGCATATTTCGCGCCTAAAAACACAGGCTTAAAAAACTTATTCGGCAGCGCCGCGTTCGGCAATAAGAGCCATATAAAAGTTTGCGCGTGCCTGATAATGATAAGGCATAACGAACAGAACGCCTATGCCGAAGCAAAGCGAACCTAAAAGATACCAGCCGATAAAACTTAAATCGAGCAAGAACAAGTCCATTTTATGTCCGTTCATAAGTTCGATGCTTTCTTTGTGGCAGGTGTTCCAGTCTTTTTCTTTGTTATCCTGCGCGATAAACTGCGACATTGCGTAAGAATACGACTTTACTATACCGGGAATTACGAACAACAAACTCCATAAAAACGTAAAAATGGTTTCTACGATGTAAAGCACGCACGAAGTGCCGAAGTTTTCGGTAAAACCGGTAAAAAGGTCGCTAAATTCGGGTTTTTTGCCCCTTACCACGTTAACCTGCATGCGATAAAGCCCGAACGTTAAAGGACCTGCGACGATTAAAACGCCGATTGCCGTAAACGACAAAAGTCCTTCGATTGCGCTGACTATCAGCATAGCCAGAAGCATAAAAAGCCACGATTGGGCAAAGATATTGCCGCCGAGTTGTTTGCGCGCGTTTTCTCTTAAAACACTGTTCGCCACCATAATAAAACAAATCTCCTTATTTTTGCATTCTCGCGCCGCAAAAACCGCAAACGCCGAACGCTTTTATGAAAAAATTATATCATGTTTAAAAGCGGCTTGTCAACGCCTTTTTATAATTATGCCGTTATTTACCCTTTTATTAAAAATATTTTAAAAAAATAAAATCCCGTATTTTTTTTAACAACGTTTCGCCCTTCAGCATTTCGCCCTTTTGCGCCGCTTTTTTTACAAAAAGCAAAAAAACGTAAAGTTTATGTAAAGCGCATGTAAAACCTTTGTATGGTTATATAAAACGTTGTTTTTTATGTGCAATTTGTTTGAAAATCGTTTTTTATTGCGTTATAATCACAAATGTAAAAGTTTGAAAAAATTTAGATTTGCAAATAAAACTACGAAAATTTTTACGCATGAAAACGAAACGGAGAAACAAAACGGTATGTTATCACCCGAAGAAGTAATGCAACTTATTCACAGCCTGATATGGCTGCTTGCGGGCGTGGGCGTTTTTATCGTCGGCATGAATTTTATGGGCGACGCCCTTGAAAAAAGCGCGGGAAACGAAACCAAACGATTGCTTGAAAAAATAAGCAACAATCGTTTTTCGGGTGTGGCGATAGGCGCGGGCGTTACGGCGATTATTCAAAGTTCGTCGGCTACTTCGGTTATGGTTATAGGGCTTGTAAACGCAGGCGTTATGACTTTAACTCAGGCAACGCCTATCATTATGGGCACAAACATAGGCACAACCGTAACCGGCGTGCTTGTTGCGCTTAAAAACGATTATTTTAATATGGCCATGTATTTGCTTGCGTTTGCGGGCGTTATGATGGGCTTTGTGAAAAAAGAAAAACTTAAAATCGCGGGGAATCTTTGCTGCGGGCTTGGGCTGATTTTCGTGGGTCTTAACATAATGAGCAGCGATCGGGCATTCGGCAATCCGCTGGTCGAAACGCTGTTCACGAATATTTTCAAGGCGATAGACTTTCCGCTGTTGCTTATTTTGGTAGGCGTTATATTTACTGCGCTTATTCAAAGTTCGTCGGCAGCAACGGGCGTGGTTATAACGATGGTCGGTTCGCGGGTTCTACCGCTCGACCTTGCCCTGTTTATAGTTTTGGGTGCAAATATCGGAACGTGCGTAACCGCGTTGCTTGCCTCCGTCGGGGCAAACGCCAACTCGAAACGCGTGGCATTTATACACTTTACCTTCAACGTTATAGGTACGGTTTTGTTCGCCGCGATTATCTGGATTTTTAAAGAACAAGCGATAACCTTGCTTATGACGCTTATTCCCGGCAGCGGGCAAACGGCTTTGCAAATGCGGATTTCGGCGTTCCACGTTATTTTCAACGCGGTAACGACTTGCCTGCTTCTGCCCTTTACGAACCTGCTCGTTAAATATTCGCGCGCGGTTATTAAGGATAAAAAGAGCGACGAAAATTCGCTTACCCTTAAATTCGTCGACGAAAGGCTTTTATCGATGCCAGCCGTTGCGTTGATGCAGGTGAAAAAAGAAATCGACTATATGATGAACGTGGTCGAAGAAAACATGAACCTGTCGATAAACGCTTTGGAAACGGGAAAAACGGACAGCGGCGAAATCATCGAGAAAAACGAGCAGATTATCGACTTTACGAACAGCACCTTAACTAAGTTTTTAATAAATTTATCGTCGAACGTAGAACATAGCGACGAAAAGACGATCGGCGCGTATTTTCACGTTCTGAACGACCTCGAACGCATAGGCGACCACGCCGAAAACTTTTTCGAAATGAGCGAAGAAATGAAGAAAAAAGGCGTCGCGTTTTCGCAAAAAGCAAAAGAAGAGATACGCGAAATGTTCGACAAAACCGAAGAAATGTTTAAAATTTCGAAAGAAGCGCTCGAAAATTCTGATAAAGAACATCTGCCCGAACTGTCCGCTCTCGAAGACGACGTCGACGCGCTTAAAAAGAAACTTACGTCAAACCACTTTTCGCGTCTTTCGGGCGGCGAATGCAGCATTGAATTAAGCCCCTATTATTCGTCGGCGGTATCCGCCCTCGAACGCGTTGCCGACCACATCGTAAACGTTGGCTACAGCATATTAAACCCCACCGGCTCGCAAAAAGAAGCCGGATAAAAAAATTAAAATCGTTATAGATTTCATTCGTCGTCACTAATTACCGAAAAAGCGCGGAATGCAATTAAAAAACCGATTGCCCCGCGCTTTTTTTATGCTCTTAAAAAAACTAAAAAACAAATTTATATTTGTTTACCGAAAATTAACTAAATTCGTGTTAAAATAAAAAAAATTTTAAAATCAGGATTTTTTCGAGGCTTATGCTGCAATTAAAAAACATAACCAAAGACTACGTCGTAAGCGACCAGACCGTTCACGCCCTGCGCGGCGTCAGCCTGAGTTTCCGAAAAAGTGAATTCGTTTCGATTTTAGGTCCTTCGGGATGCGGAAAAACCACACTTTTAAACATTATCGGCGGGCTTGACCGTTACACTTCGGGCGACATTGTTATTAACGGCACTTCTACGAAACTCTATCAGAGCGGCGACTGGGACGCATACCGCAACCACTCGATAGGCTTTGTTTTTCAAAGCTATAACCTTATTCCACACCAAACGGTGCTTGAAAACGTAGAACTTGCGCTTACCCTTTCGGGCGTAGACAAAACCGAACGCAAAAAACGCGCCGTCGACGCACTCGAACAGGTCGGACTTAAGGACAAGTTGAATAACTTACCCGCGCAACTTTCGGGCGGACAGATGCAACGTGTTGCGATTGCGCGCGCAATCGTCAACAACCCCGAAATAATTCTTGCCGACGAGCCCACCGGCGCGCTCGACACCGCCACCAGCGTTCAGGTAATGGATATTTTAAAAACCCTTGCCAAAGACCGGCTTGTTATAATGGTTACGCACAACCCCGAACTTGCAAGGCTTTATTCTACCCGAATAATAAAACTAAAAGACGGCATAGTAAAAGACGATTCGGACCCGTTCGAATATACCTATGCCGAGAAAAACCGCGCGCAGGACGAGCAGAAAAAATATCTTCGACAAAAAAAACCTTCGATGAATTTTTTAACGGCTCTTTCGCTGTCTCTTAAAAATTTAGGCACAAAAAAGGCGCGCACGGCGCTTACTTCGTTTGCGGGTTCTATCGGCATTATCGGCATAGCGCTTATACTTTCGCTTTCGTCGGGCTTTAACGGTTACGTTACGACGGTGCAGAAAAACGTACTTTCGAACTACCCCGTAAGCGTTTCGAAGTCGAACATAAACATGAACTCGTACGCATCGGCGTATATGGGGCAGATGGGCAACGACGGAACTGACGCTTTCCCCGATACCGACGTAATAAAAACAAACGATACGATAGGCAGTATGCTCGATTCGTTTACCGATACTTACAGCGCGAACGACCTCGTTTCGTTTAAAAAATATTTAGACGAAGAAAACTTAACCGAAAAATATCCCGACAAAATAAGCGCGGTTCAATATTCTTACGACTACGCCATAAACCTTTATAACGATTATAACGAAAGCGTAGAAAAAGGCAAAAGCGAAGAAGAAATTTTGCGCAAAATAAATAAGATTGCCCCGCTTGAAACGTATATCGGCGAATACGCGACCAAAGAAGGCTTTAAAGAATACGCCGAAATGTATTACAGCAACTTCAAAATGATGATGGACGCTTCGGGCACCTGGGGCAAACTTTTAAACAACGAAGGGCTTGTAAAATCGCAATACGACCTTATTGCGGGCAGTTGGCCTTCGCAAAGCGCGCCCGAAAACGGAAAACCCTGGCAACTCGTCGTTGTGGTAGATGAATATAACCGAATTCCCGATTATTCGATGTATTTTATGGGACTTATGACCGATAATGACGTAAGTTTTATGTTTTCGAAAATGATATACAACGTTATGGAACGGATGTTCGGTAAAAACACTTTCGACGCGACGGCAGAACTTAACAAAAAATTCGGCGAAAATTATTCGTATCAGAAAGATTTTAAAATAGAAGAACTTATAGGCAAAAAATATTCTGTGCTTTTAAACGGGCAATATTACGTTGCCGACGACAGCGTTGAACCTGTCGAAATAATAAGAGACGGCAAAGCCCGCACCATAAAACACTACGTAAGCAAAGAATCCGACGCCGAGTTTTTAACCGATTTAATTAAAAACGAAGGCATAAGCGTCGAAATTTCGGGCATTATCCGCATAAAAGACGGCATAAACGGCGGTGCGCTTTCAAAAAACGTTTATTACACCCCCGCGTTTTCTGAATATCTTATAGAAAAAACCAAAGATTTAGAAGTTGTTAAAACCCAGAAAGACGCGTTCGACGTGCCGATCGACGAAGGCGGAATTATCGAAAAAATAAGTTACGACGTGTTAAACACGCAGGAAATAAACGGAAAAAAGACTATTTTAACTATGTCGAACATCCCCGAATCCGCCCTTTCGGATACCTACACGAAAATAGGCATGGTTGACATAAACGATCCGCACGGCGTTTCGATTTACCCCACTTCGTTCGAAAATAAAGATTTTATTATTAAAATAATCGACGAATATAACTCGCAGCAAAAAGACGAAAACGGCAACGAAAATAAGAGCAAACAAATTAAATACACCGATTACGTCGGCGTGATGATGAGTTCGATAAGCACCATAATAAACGCCATAACCTACGTTCTGATAGCGTTCGTTTCGGTATCTTTGGTGGTTTCGTCGATAATGATAGGCGTTATAACCTATATTTCTGTTTTAGAGCGCACCAAAGAAATCGGTATTTTGCGTTCGATAGGCGCTTCGAAAAAAGATATAAGACACGTTTTCAACGCCGAAACCGCGATTATCGGGTTTATTTCGGGCGCGCTGGGCATTATCATCACCGTTCTGCTCGATATCCCCATAAGTATGATAATAAATTCGCTTGCGGGGATTCCGAACGTTGCAACCCTGCCCGTCGTGGGCGCCGTGGTTTTAATTGCGATAAGCATTGCCTTAACGCTTATCGCGGGGCTTATTCCCGCGGGCATCGCTTCGAAAAAAGATCCCGTTATCGCTTTGCGCAGCGATTAACGCATAAAACGCCCCGGCAAACAGCCGAAAAGCTAAAAAACGTAAAAACACAAATAAAAACGAGCGGTTTTGTTATTTTAAGCCGCCCGTTTTTTTACTACTTTGTTTTTAAAAACTACAAAATATAAAAAAAGTGTATTTTTCGCCTATTGATTTTATAAAAAAAGTGTATTTTTTTGCCTGCAAAAATTATGTAAAAGTGTATTTTTTGCTTGCATATTTTATACGAAAAGTGTAAAATACAAAAGTTTTCGGACAAAATTCCGCAAGTTTTTACGAGAAATTTTTTAATCGTCGGCGTATAATGATGCTTACAGCGAAAGCAAAAAGGAACAGCGTATGGAATGGGTTAAAATAATTGGCGACTCTATCGATTTTATCGAAAGCAACTTAACCGAAGATTTAACGACCGACGACGTGGCAAAAGCCGTTAACGTTTCGCCCTTTTATTTTCAGCAAGGGTTTGTTATGTTGTGCGGATTTACCATAGCCGAATATATCCGCAACCGCCGCCTTGCGCTTGCCGGCAACGACGTGGCGACGACGAACGAGAAAATTATAGATATAGCCTTAAAATACGGGTACGACACGCCCGACGGATTTACCAAAGCGTTTACGCGTTTTCACGGCGTAACGCCCGCGGCTGCACGTAAAAACCCGCTCGCGCTTAAATCTTTTGCTCCGCTGAAAATAAAATTTTCACTTGAAGGCGGTTATGTTATGAATTACAAAATCGAAAACAAAAACGCGTTTACCGTTATAGGCAACGCAAGAACTTTCACTTACGACAACGCAAAAACGCTTATTCCCAAGTTCTGGCAAGAACATTTTGCAAGCGGAAAAGGCAAAACGGTTATGGGCAGTTACGGGCTTAATATCGACGAGAGAATGGGAAGCGAACAATTCGAATATTTAATCGCGGATAAATATACCGAAGGAACGCCCGTTTCCGAAGGGTTTGTTCTGCGCAACGTTCCCGCATTTACCTGGGCGATATTCCCCTGCGTGGGCGCTCTGCCGAAATCGTTACAGGACGTAAACACAAAAATCTTTTCGGAATGGTTGCCCGCGCTTAAAGATTATGAATTTGCGGCGGGTTATTGCATGGAATATTACGACGACCCCGCAAAATATAAAAACGGCACCTTATCTAACGATTATTACTGCGAGATATGGATTCCCGTTAAAAAAAAGTAATTAAATAAACCCGAATAAAAAACACACCGAAAAGGGGCGCCCTTAAAAGCGCCCCTTTTGATTTTTTTAACTTTTTTATTAAATTGCACGAGTTGTTATTGTTTAAATAAGTCCGACACAACCGAAACGACTATTTCGCGCATTGCGGCATAATCGATATATTTATGATTATCGAAAACGTATTCGTGCGCGAACGACTGCACTATGTTCATTGCCAAATGCACTTTTTCGGCTAAATTCGCAGGCGAAAAGCCGAGTTCGTTAAGCCGCCCCGTCATTTTTTCGGTTATGTGTTCTTCGAGTTTTAAAAATTCGCCCCGAACGATTTCGTCGGTTGCGGCAAGCGAATGAAGCGTGTTGTGCATTTTGGCGTTGTCGCTGTGGATCTTTATGGTTGTTTCGACCACGCGGGCAACCGTTCGTTCTATACGCACGGGATCTTCGATTTCGCCCATAACTTCCATAAGCGCGCCCGAAACCTTTTTTAAATAGATGTTAAGCGCACAAATTAAAATGTCGCGTTTATCTTTAAAATATCCGTAAACGATACCCGTAGACACGCCCGCTCGTTTCGCTATTTCTTGCGTGTTGGTGCCGTAATATCCGGTTTCGGAAAACAGTTCGTAACCTGCCTGAATAATTTTATTCTTTTTTTCAATCGACCGCTCCTGTTGCGGCTGCCGAACGTCGTTTTTCATTTTTACCTTTATTTTTACCTTTGCCCGCCGTTTTATCCGCCGTTATATTTTTATAAATAATGATCGCGTTTTTATAAATAATGATCGCGCGCGGGAGTTTACCCTTAAAAACCCGACAAAAAATTTTATTTAAGCCTATTTTACTATAAAAACAAAAAAAAATCAACCAAAAAAACAAAAAAAAATATTATGAATATGAAAAAAAGTTCATATTTTTGCTTGACGATGTTTTTTAAAAGTGTTAATATATAACCCGAAAGTGAAACAACATTCATATTAGAAACGCGCTCAAGGCGCGCAACTTATAAAATCGAAAGGAGAAAGTTAATGCCTATCGTAATAGCGCCGACCAATCAGGCGCTTAAAATAGTTCGCATTGCGGCTAACGACAAACTTAAAAAACATCTTGAAAGTTTAGGAATAACCATTAACGGCGAAATTACCGTTTTAAGTTCGAGCGGCGGAAGCGTTGTGTGTAAAATAAAAGACGGCAAAGTAGCATTAGACAGCGAACTTTCAACCAAAATTTTCGTGGCGTAAAAAGCGTAAATCGTAAAAAACCGTAAAATTTTGACCTAAAACAAACCGTCTTTACCGCGAAAAACAAAAAAGCAAAAAAAATATCCATAACATAAACCAACAAGGAGAAAGAATATGCAAAAAACTCTCGATACCTTCGAGATCGGCGAAAAAGGCTTGGTTAAAGCCGTTGCCGGCGAAGGCAAGATCAAAAGACGTTTGTTCGACATGGGCATTACCCCCGGCGCCGAAATATTTATGAGAAAAAAAGCGCCTCTCGGCGATCCTATCGAAGTGACCGTTCGCGGTTACGAACTTACCCTTCGTAAAACCGAAGCGGCGTGCGTTAGTTTGGAGCTAACCAAATAATATGAAAAGATTTGCATTAGCGGGCAACCCTAACTGCGGCAAAACTACTTTGTTCAACAGTTTAACGGGTTCCACGGCGCACGTCGGCAACTGGCCGGGCGTAACCGTTGACAAACGCGACGGCGTTTATAAAAAATGCGCCGAACCGATTGCGATAGTAGACCTTCCGGGTATCTATTCGCTTTCGCCCTACACCCCCGAAGAAGTAATTGCAAGAAATTACGTTCTCGAAGAAAAGCCCGACTGCGTTATCAACATCGTAGACGCAACCAACTTAGAGCGCAACCTTTATCTTTCCACTCAGATAATGGAAATCGACGTTCCTATGGTTATAGCGCTCAACATGATGGACGCCGTTGAAAAAGCGGGCGACAAAATCGACGCTAAACTTTTAGAAGAACGTCTGGGCGTTCCCGTAGTTAAAATTTCGGCTTTAAAAGAAACCGGTCTTAAAGAACTTATGGACAAAGCCTATAACGAAAGCAAAAAAGTAAGAAAAGGCGTAACCGTTATGGAAGGCACCTCGCTTTCGCACGTTATAGGCGACGTAAAAATCGCTTTGGAAGGGCAAAACGTAGCAAACCCCCTGTTCCATGCGATTAAACTTGTAGAAGGCGACGAAATCGAAGTTAAAATGCATAAAGAAACGCTCGGCATGGTCGCTGCGTTTAAAAAGACTTTTAACGATTCGGTTTTCGGAAGCGACTTCGAAGCCATGGTTGCCGACGCAAGATATAAATACATATCCAAAAATTTTGCGCCCGTCGTAACTTACAAAAACAAAGACAAGTTAAAAATGACTCCGTCGGACAAGGCCGACAAAGTTTTAACTCACAAGGTTTGGGGTATTCCTATTTTCCTCGTAATACTGTTCCTTATTTTCCACCTCACTTTCTCCGAAAACCTTTTCTTTTTAAACGGATTCACCGAAAATCAGGCCTGGATGCCTTCTCTTTCGGATAACGAAATTTTCCTTGAAAAAGACGACGACGGCAACGTCGTTTACGAAGAGAACGACGACGGAACTCTCGCTCTCGATTATCTTACGGACGACGACGGTAACTACGTAAACGTTACAAAAAGCGAAGGCGTAACCGACAACGGCAACGGAACTTATTCCGTAGAAGGCGAAAACGGCGAATTTTATGCCGACGCCGACGGCAACTTAGGCAGCAAAATTTCCCTTCTTAACTACGGCGCGAGATGGCTTGCCACTATTTACGACGGAACTTTATATTCGCCCGGCGTTGTTGTAAACAACGTTTGGAACGATATGATAGTAGGCGAACTTTTCGACCTTGTTAAAACGGGCGTTGACAACTTGAAAATCGCCGACTGGGCAACCGGACTTATCAACGACGGTATTATCGAAGGTTTGGCTGCGGTTCTTTCGTTCTTACCGCCCATTCTCGTATTGTTCTTATTCTTCTCTATTTTGGAAGATTCGGGTTATATGGCTCGTATCGCCTTCATACTCGACAGAATGTTCAGAAAATTCGGTCTTTCGGGCAGAGCGTTTATGCCTATGATAATGGGTTTCGGTTGCTCGGTTCCCGCAATGATCAACACCAGAACGTTAGCCGACGAAAAAGAAAGAACCGCCACCGTACGCGTAATTCCTTTCTTTTCGTGCGGGGCTAAACTTCCTATATTAACCGCAGTTGCCGGCGCGCTCGTTTTAGGCACAGGAATGAACGCAGACCTTATCACCTATTCGATGTATTTACTCGGCATCGTAACCGCAATAGTTACGGTATTACTTATGAGAAATACTTCGCTTAAAGGCGAAACTCCCCCGTTCATTATGGAATTGCCCGCATACCACGCTCCGCAATTCAAAAACCTGATGGCTCACCTTTGGGATAAAACCAAACACTTCGTTAAAAAGGCGTTCACCATCATTCTTGCTTCTACTATCCTTATCTGGGTATTAACCCACTTCGATTTCAGCTGGCATCTCCTTCCCGACCAAGAAATCAATCAAAGTATTCTTGCTCAGATTTCTAAACTCGTTCAACCCTTGTTCACCCCGCTCGGCTTCGGAAGCCAACTCGGAGAATACGGCTGGGTATTCGTTCTCGCGGCTGTTTCGGGCCTTATCGCAAAAGAAAACGTTATTTCGACCTTCGGAACGCTTGCTGCTTGCTTAACCGCAATCCCCGCAGTTGCACAGAAGATAGGTCTTGCGAACATTTCGAGCGAAGCGGGCGTAGGCGCCGTAAAAGCAATGATCGCCGCAACGGGTATTTCGAACGCAGGTCTTCTCGCGTTCATCGCGTTCAACATGACCACTATCCCCTGCTTTGCAGCGGTTGCTACGGCAAAAGCCGAATTGCAGGATAAAAACCGTTATCGCCGGACGTTACTTTTCTGGCTTGCCACTTCTTACGTCGTAGCCGCTATGATCTACACCGTCGGCATTGCTTGGTGGACGTCGTTTATCTGGGCAGCGGTTATCGCCGCAGTCGTAACGATTATCGTTTTAAGAAATAAAAAAGCGGTTGCCGTAAGAGCGTAAGTTTAAAATTACGGTTTAAAGTCAACGATTAAGTCGGGTTGCCCGCACGATAAAAGCGAGCGCCCTGACTAAAAAAATCAAACGTATCAGGAGCGTAAATTATGGGACCTGTCGAAATTATTCTTATAGTCGTTTGCGCTTTGGTTGTGGGCGGCGTTATAATAAACCGCATTCTAAGGCGTAAACAAGGCAAATGCGCCGACGACTGCGGTTGCGATTGTTCGCACTGCGCTCACTGCAAATACGCCGACTTAGAAAAAAAATACGACGAACATACTAAGCAATAGTTTTCTCTTAAAAAACCGCCGCCGCTTCTCCCTTATTTCGGCGGAGGCGAGTTTTTTAAAAACAAACTTATAAAAGCCGCCGCAAAAAAGCGACGAAAAAAATAAAAGTAATAAGATAAACATGAAAAAAACCACCTTAAAAATAGACGGAACGAGATGCGGTACGTTCAAAGCGCGCGTCTGCGACGTAATAAGGCGTAACGCCAACGTTAAAAAGGCTTAAAACGGATTTTTAAATACCAAAAATTAACGACACAAACCTCCTAAAAAATATATAAAAAAGAACGCTTTCGCACAGAATTTCCGTGTAAAAGCGTTCTTTTTGTTTTTAATTATTTGTTTTCGGCTTTAAGTTTGTGCCATGCCTGAACGAACACGGCGGTTACGAGTTCTACCTTTTCACCGTCCGCTTCGCCGTTTAAAT
This sequence comes from Christensenellaceae bacterium, assembly GCA_034104345.1. Lineage (GTDB taxonomy): Bacteria > Bacillota > Clostridia > Christensenellales > Borkfalkiaceae > HGM11416. The sequence goes on from JAXEDY010000017.1 coordinate 15,663, forward strand.
ACTTTTTTATAAGGTCGCTTATTTTAACGGTTATCAGACTTTCGTCGCTTTCGCTGTCGTTTACGCTTTGCCACAAATCGCCCACCGCTTCTTCGATTTTATCGGCGGGAACGACGTTTTTCAAAAGCGTTGCCAAAAGTTTTTTAAGTTCGTCTTCTTCTTCGGAATAATACCCGCCCGTAACCGAATATAAAACCGAAGCGAGACCGCCCGCCGTTATGGCGTTTTTTGCCACTTCTTCAAGGTTTCCGCCCGCAAGCGGAAACGCCAGAAAACATATTATTATGCTCGACACGAACGGCAAAACCGAATTAATCCTGCGCGGAATTTTAAGGCGCTTTTTTATTAAAAACATTATAACGTTCGCAAGTATTGCGGCAACCGCTATCGGAGCGCTGTATTTCGCCAAAATTTCGGTTATTTTGTTTTCTATCATCGTTGTTAAAACTGTTAAAAAAACTGTCGGTTAAAAGGCGTTGCGGCTTTTTTGCGCCCGTTAACCCCATAAACGCTTTTAACGCCGTTTTGCGATAAAACGCGCTTTGTTTTTTACTCATATTTCCCCCTTTACCAAACGCAGAAACATTTTAACCCGACGCGTAAAAATTTTCAACGGGTTTATGCCGCTTATGCCGCAAAATCTTTGCGAAATGTGAGATAACGGGCTTATAGACGCACTTTTTTTAAAAAATAATTTTTTACGCCGCGTCTTTTTTATAAATTTTAACGGCTAAACACGTCATATCGTCTTTGGCTTCTCCGCCGCCGCGGCTTACCGCTTCGAGCAGAAGTTTTTCGGCAAGCACCTGCGGATTGCCTGATTTTTCGGTTTCTAAAAATTCCACGGCGTCGGTGCTCGAAAAAAATGCGTCCGTAACCCCGTCCGACATCATAATCAAAGTTTCGCCGCCCTTTAAACCAATAACGTAAGAATCGGGGGTAACTTCGTTTAACACGCCGAGCGGAAGCGACGAGTTTTCAAGCACTTTAACGCCGTCGTTCGTGAGCATAAGCCCGAAAGTCGCGCCCATTTTAATAATATTGCAAATCCCCGCGTATAGGTCGATTATCGCCACGTCCGCCGCCGAAAATCCGTCGGATTGTTTTATGGATAAAAGGCTGTTCGAAAGGTCGGCAACGCTTTCAAGATTAAGCCCCGCGCGCGACAGACTTTCGATAAGTTCTACGGCAAGCCCGCTCGATTCGCGCGCGTTTTCGCCGCTGCCCATGCCGTCGCACAACGCAACCATAAACTTGCCTTCGTTTATTTTTACAAGCGAGTGAACGTCTCCGCTCACGCTTACGCCGCGCTTGGTGCGTTGCGCCACCCCGAACGCCGCGTCGAACGAAGGCGATTTTTTAAACACGCACATAACGCCCTTGCCTAAATCCACTTTGCCCGAAAGCATAAGGTTTTTACCGGTGGCGCTTTTTAAAGCGTTAAGCGCGCGCTTTGCGTCGGCCGATTTATCCGAAAACAAAACGTGAAATTCGTTCTCGCCGAAACTTACCACCGCGTCGGGCACAAGTCCTTCGAGCGCGAGCGCTTCGGCAACCGACTTTTCGATTTTTCGCTCGAAGTCGATTTTTGCGGAAAACTCGTACGAGAGGTTTTTCAATATTTCGCCCACCCCGCCCGCTTCGCTCGAAATAAGCGCGCGCCTTTTCTGCGCCGATTCGCATTTTTCTTTAAACTCGCCGTATTCCGAAACAGACTTGTTTATTTCGTATAAAAGCGCGTTTACGCAGCGGCAACCGTCCGAAAAATCTTTGGGCAAATCGATTAAACTCACCTTGCCCTTGTTAAACCCCACTTCGAGCATTTTAAAAATGCCTTCGCTCACTTTTTCGCTATGTTTTAAAAAACATTGCCCGTATTTTTCACATTCGCCGCAAACCGAACTTATAACGTTTCCGCACGCGCTTTGCGTAATTTCGCCGAGCGCGGGGATAAGTTTTTCGCCCGCTTCGGTCGCTTTTTCAAGGTCTGAAAAAACCGTTGAAAGCGAGTATAGTTTTGCCGCCAGAAGCCTGCGTTCGTCGTTTATGGTTTCGCGCACCACGTCTTTTTCGTCGAAGGCGCAAATTTTTTCGGCAAGCGCGTCGAGTGCCCTTTGGGGTGTGAACAAAAAGCAAACGACGGGCAAAAAAGTCAAAATATAATCGATTGCACCCATTTTAAACGAGTTTTCGAAGAATATCACCGCCAAACAACAAACCGTTTGCCCTATCGCCATTAAAAGTTTAGAACGTTTTATTAAAAGAAGCGCCGTAACGCAATAAATTTCGAAAACGGCAACGGGCGCAACCGAAAAACTTTTAAGAGCAAGCGAAAGGGGTAACACGAACGCCGCCGCAAACGCCCGCGGACTTTTGAAAACGCAGCAAACGACCAAAAGCAGAAAAACCGCGACGCTTTCCCACGCTTTTTGCGAAAACACGTTTATAAATCCGAGCGACAAAACGGTTACGTTAAGAGCGATAGCCGCAATATCGCCGCTTTGATATTTGCACTTGAATTTTTTATAAGCAACCGATTTAAGCCCGACGCCCGCCACGAACGAAATTACCGTTATAACCGACGAATAAATAAGTTTTTCGATAAGCGTTCCCACGAAAACGGGCAAAACGACGTAAGGCACGACCGAAATCGCCATATATAAAAACTGTTCGAATCCCGCCGATTTTTTCTTCTTTTTATAAATAAAATAAACCGCGCACAAAAACGCCGCCGAAACGCAAAGCGCCGCCCCGCACGCAAAATCGCAACCCAAAATCCCCGCAAGCGAAAACACGAAAAACACGCCCGCGAACGAAAAGCCTTCGCACAAAAACGCGGGCAGAAAGGCTATGCCCGACGGCACCCCCGAAACAGCGTTGAACCCTAGATAAAAGCACGCGAAAACCGCCGCATATTTTAAAACCGTTTTATAACTTAAATTTTTCATCTCTCCTCTTTTCCTTCCTTAGTCCGAGTTGCTTTTTATCTCTAAACGTAAAACGGACGGCAAAAAGCGCAAAAACGCGAAATTTACGAAAAGCGCAAAAAACGCGTAAAAAAATCGCGCCCGCCCGTTTATTCAATAATAAACCGCGGCAAGCGCAAAAGTTTTTGTTTTATTAAGTTTTTATGGGCGGCTTTGTCGAATTTACCCGCTACACCCGATTTAACTAATCTGCGGGCTCTTACAGTTTTTCGCCGGCGGTGCCTATGGGACGAACGATCGCTTTAAACACGTTGTTCGCGCCGAAAACTTCGCCCATTTTCGAAACGTAGTTGTTAAGTTCGCCGTTTTCCACAAAGCCGAGTATCGAGCCGGCAAACCCGCCGCCATGAACGCGGAACACCGAATTTTCGGTGATGCGCTTCGAATATTCGATTGCAAGCGCCACGGGCTGATCGACCGAACCCGGAACGTAACAGTTCTGCAAAACGCACAAACTGCTTTCGCCGGATGATGCGACTTCGCGCAAAAACGCCTGTGTATCGCCCGCGTTAAGCGCCTTTTCGGCGGCTTCTACGCGCGCGTTTTCGCTGTAAAAATGCATGGCGCGCATTATCGCACGCGACGAAAACTTGGTTTTAAGGTTTTTTATCGAATCTAAAAATTCACCGTATTCTACGTCGCGCAATACTTTTTTGTTAAAATACGAAGCGACTGCCTGCATTTCTTCGCGTATCGCGGCGTAATGCGGGGTAAGTTTTGCGTGGTCGCCGCCCGTGTTGGTTATAACGAGCGTATAGCCCGCGGGCGCTTTGAGTTTTAAAATTTCGGGCTGTTCCGGCACAAAAAAGTCGAGTTTCGAAAGAGAGCCTATAGCAATGCCGCTCTGATCCAAAAGACCGCAGGGCTTGCCGAAATAAACGTTTTCGGAATATTGCGAGATAACGGCTTTTTCGACGGCGGAAAGTTTGCCGCCCAGATACATCACGTTTAAAATTTCGCAAATTAAAACTTCGAACGCCGCCGACGACGAAACGCCCGCGCCCTTGAAAATTTCCGATTCCATATAGGCGACGAAACCGCCGAACGAAAGTCCGCGGTCTTTTATGCCCTTGCACACGCCCTTAACGAGCGCAAGCGAAGTTCCGTGTTCTTCGTCGTTTTCGCTTAAATCGTTTAAATTTACTTCGATTACGGGGTATCCGTCTGAAAAAATGCGGATTTTATCGCCGTCAATCGGCGAAGCAAAGCACAAAATATCGCAGTTTATCGCCGCCACCATAACTTTGCCGTGGTTATGGTCGGTGTGGTTGCCGAGTATTTCGGCTCGTCCCGGCGACGAAAAAACGTATTCGGGCTTTTTGTTTTCTCCTTTTAAAAATCTGTTATAAAGTTCGTCGTAGCGCTTTTCGAGGCGTTTATCGTAGTTTTCGCCGTAGTATAAAGAAAAATCCACTTTATTACTCTCCTGCTCGGTAATAATTTTTTATTTTTTGCAAAAGCCGCTATTTTTTTTGCGGTTTTTCTAAATTATTATATCATTTTGCATGAAATTTGTAAACGATTATGATACAATATAAATATGAAAAAGTTTAAATTTTGCATTCCGAATTTAAAAAAATATTGTATTCTGCCCGTTTTAGCGCGGGTAAGGGCTTTTTTTAAAGGCAGATTTTCGCGCAAAGCGATTTGTTTTTGCGCGGCCGCGCTTGCGGCGGTTTGCTTTTGCGCACCGATCTTTAACGCGGTAAATTTAAGCGCGCCCATTTTCGTTAAGCGATACGGCATGAAAAAGGCAAACGCTCTCGAATTCGACGACGCGACGGGATATATAAGTTCTGGCGACTTTATAAACGCCGCCGTTTTGCTTACTTTTTCTGATCAAGAGCCCGCTTTCCCCGAAAATTTCGAACAAAGCGTAAACCTTATGTATAACGATTCGCCCGTAAGCGTTAAAAACTTTTTTAAAGCGCAAAGCAAAAACAAATTAAACGTCGAAACGCTTATTGCAGGCAAAACCGATTCGCCGCTCGGCGCGAAAATTTACGCTTCGGCAAAAAGCGCAAAATCGTATATGCCGCGCTACGGAAGGTGGATAAACTTTGAATCGCGCTATGAAGAAATAAACGAAAGCGGCTATGACAACCGCTATTATAACGACGAAGGCGTTCCCGTTGCGCCTTCGGCAGAAGGCGCTAAAATAAGCGGCGAACGAATACTTATCGAGCAACGTCTTGTACGCGAAGCGATAAATCTTGCCAAAAGCGACCTCGAAAAGCAACTTGATAAAGAGGGCGGCAAATTGCACAGCCTGGCAATTATAACCGACGCTAGCGGCACCAAAGCCGAATGGGGGGATATTTTGTGGTCGCACAAAAGCGTGTGTCTGAGCGCGAAAACGCTTTTCGGTAACCAAAACGTTGTTCAAAGTTATTCCGACTATTATTTTTCTGAAGAAAACAAACGCGAATACGCAGACCTTTCCGACGTTTTTCTGGGCGACGGAAAAATTTCGGCATATAACATAATCGCATCGGGCGAACTTACCACAAGAAAAATAGGCAATTACGTAACAGGACTTTCCGAAGAAACGGCAAACCTTTACGACGTGGGACTTTTGGCGCACGAACTTATGCACGGGTTCGGGTTCGGCGATTACTATTCGTATATTAACAAAAATCACGAAACCGTGGGCGAATTCGACGTTCTGGCAAGCCCCGATCCGCTGCCCCAATATTCGCTTTCATACGTCCGCGAAAAGGCGGGCTGGCTGGGCTACGACGACTTTTTATATATAAACAAAAGCGGCACATATACCCTTTATCCCGTAGGCAACGATTCGGCAGGCGGCGCAAAAGCCTGCAAAATCATTCTTTCGGACTATTCGCTTAGCGGCGAATATTTTATGGCGGAAGTAAGGACCAACGAAAGAACGACCGTTCAGCCGCCGCAGCAATCGACGCCGAAAAACCAATCGCCAAAAACAGGGGGCGCCGCGGGAACGACTGCAACAATCGGGCAAAACGCCAATTTGTTCGATTCGTGTCTTTCGGGCAGCGGGCTTATAGTTTACAGAATTAACGAACGCGCAGCTTTTTTAAACGAATCGGGCGAATCGGGCAGCCGCGATTTCTGCAATATGTATGGCGACGAAGTTTACGTTTTCAGAAAAGGCGGAGGCGAAAGCCTTAACTCGCCGCTCGGCACTTTTTCGTTCGCTCTGCTCGGCGTAAACGCCGATAAAGCGGGAGATTCGGGCAATACAAACGAAAACGACGATTACAGCCGTTTCGGCATTAAAAAATCGGATGAAACGCAAACCAAAAACCGCATTTGTTATTCAGACGGCAAAAACAGCGGAATAGTTTTCGAAAATATAGTTAAAAATGCCGACGGCAGCGTTACTTTTAACGTGACTTTGCCCGAAAACGACGGAAATTTGCCCGTTTTAAGCGAAGGCACCGTTAAATTTGCGAACTTTCCGAACGGAACCACGCGTTTATGCTGGAACATGTCGGCAAAGTCGGGTTACGCTTACGTTCTTGCAATACGCGCTACAATCCGCTTGGAACACAAAGCCGAAAAAGGACAGCTTATGCTTTCGGCAGACGAAATTAAAAACGGATATTACACCGGATATAAAACGCTGTTTTTCAAAAAAATTCCGCTTGCCGAAAAAAAGGTGGTTCTGCCCGAATTTTCTGACGACGCGCTTATTTTTATAGCCGCCGAAACCGACGGCGGAACGTTCTGTTCGCGCTATGCGGGCGAAATGAAACGCGACGACCTTTCTCTTTCGCAATACGTAGTTAAATTTTTCGATCCGTTTTTATCCGCGGCGGCGGTCGTCGCGACGGTAGTCGTCGTGTCGGTAACAATCGTTATAGTTATAAAAACCCGCCCGCAAAAAACGTTTGAAAAAAAGAAAACAAAAAAAGAATAAAAAAACGGGCGATTCGTACCCCCTACTATTGAAAACCATTTCACCAAAACGTAGGGGAGACCATTGATCTTACGCAATTTTACAAAAAAATACGTTGTAACAGAGGGTGCATAAGAGCAATGAAAAGGCAGAAAAAAAGGATTTTATTATTTAATTCGAAAAATATTGCAATAATAAAATTTTTGTGATAAAATACAGTTATAAACATAAACTAATACGAACGACGCAAACTTTTTTAAAGGAAAAAGGCAAAACCATGCAAGATTTCGATAACGACAACTATAATCGCAACCCCTACGCGAAAAACACCGACGGCAATTCGGGCGAAAACGCGCAAAACGTCGACGAAAAAGCCGATAAATTATTAAACGCAGACGTAGCCTTAAACGACGAAAGCGGCAAATACGACGAAAACTATCAGAAAGAGCAGCAAACCCCAAGCGACGACAACCCCTATGCCGATTATTACGTTCACAAATCGAACGGATATATCCCGCCCGAAAGCAACGGCTATAACGACGGCGGGCAAAAAGACGATCGGAACGCAAGCGACAATTCTTACGACAATTCTTACGGCAATCCTTACGACAAGATAAACGGAGTGTTCGGCGGCGCCGCCATGCCCGAACAGAAAAAAGGCAGAGGCATGGCAATCGCTTCGATGATTTTGGGCATCGTCAGCATTATTTTTTGCTGCTGCGGTAATTTCGTAACGGTAACGCTCGCGCTTACGGGGCTTATTTTAGGCATCGTGTCGCAAGCGCAAAAATCGAGCGGCATTGCCGTCGCGGGTATAATCACGTCGGCATTCGGCTTGGTTTTCGGTATAATAGGCGTTGCCCTTATGTTTGCGGGAATAAACGGCGACTGGAGCGATATTATAAACGACTCGAACTTCCCGTTCGGCAGCGACGAAAAACCTTTTCCGCCGGACGGAAATAATCAGGCGGCAATATCCGATATTTTGTTTTCGATAAAACTGTTTTTAGGTTTATAACCGATGTTGCCCGATAAGAAAAAAATAATAATTCTGCGCGCGGCTATAATCGCTTTTTATGTCGCGTGCATATTTTTTATAGCATTGATTTTAATTGCGAACCCCTTGATAAACGACATATACGGGGGTTTTTCGCACGACAAGCGTTTTTTTCACTGCCCCGCATGCGGCGCAACCCGCGCACTTTATTGTCTTTTAACGTTCAACTTTAAAGGAGCGTTTTATTACCATGCGTACTTCACCGTTTTATTCCCCGTTTTCGCTTACGTTTTGCTTACGCTTACCGTAAATTTGTTTTTCGGGCGAAAAATAATTCCCTACCCGAAGAACTTCCCATTTTATTTATACGCGCTGCTTTCGTTGCTTCTCGTTTTTACGGTAGCAAGAAATTTAACGACGGTTATTTACTGAAAGTTTTTTCTGTTTTTCGCTTAGCCGAGCATGACTAAACCACGTCAAGGCTTAAAGGCGTCTTTTCGTCGCTTTTTTTAAGCCGTATTTTGATTTTGTTCCGCTCGGATACATTTTTTTATGTTAAAAATTATTGATTTTTTATTGACATCCTACCGCGCGCATGTTATAATGAAGTTGCGATTTTAAGGGTGGCTTTATGCGCCCGAACAAAAATAAAAACTAAAACATATTCTTTAAAGGAGAGTAAACTATGAAAAGATTTGCAAAACGAAACGTTATAGTTTCGGCGATACTTGCGCTTTCGATGTGCCTTCCGTTTGCGGCAGGATGCTCGTTCGGAACAACTTCCGATTTGAACCTTTGCCAAGTAACAGCAGGCGGACTTAACGTAACGCTCGAAGCAAAAAACGCGAAAGGCGAATGGAAATCGGCCGAAAACACCGTTCTCGCTTTTTCGGCGGCAAGCGGCTCTACGTTGTCGTGGACGGCGGGTTCGAAGCATGTTCTTCCCACACTCCGCGTTAAAAACTCCGACGAAAACGCAGTTAAAGTAACCGTCGACATCAAAATCAACGGCGACGAAAAACTTAACGAAGTTATCGACTGGACCATTAACGACGAAGTTATTTCCGACGACTATCTGGTCGTTTATTCGGGCGAAACGTCCGAAGAATTAACCGTTAAAGCGGCAGTAAAGGCAACCGCGGGCAAGGAATATAACGATCTTTCGCTCGACAGCGCGGCAATCACCGTAACCGCCGTTAAATTCCCCGCATCGGGAGACGAATTAAGAACGGCTCTTACGCACGGCGGCAACATTACCATTACTTCTGACGTCGAAACCGCCAATATCGACGACACGGCAGACGCGCGTATTTCGATAACCACACCTACCACTTTAAACCTTAAAGCAAAAATCATTTCTCCCGATAACATGGGGAATAACAATTCTAACTTCGCCGCGCTCTACGTCGACGCCGACACCGTTATCAACGCAGACGAAAACGGCGGTATCGATACCGGCACGAACGGCGGCTATGGCATTAACGTAAGAAAAGGCGCAAAACTTACCATTAACGGCGGCTATTATTACGGCGGCGGCACGGCTGTTCAGGTTCAGGAAGGAACGCTCACAATCAACGGCGGAACGTTCGCGGTAGAACCCTTCGGCGAACCTTACGGTTATGATTTCTTGTTTAACTGCGTCGACGCGGCTTACAAAGCCGGCACCGCAAAAATTATCGTTAAAGGCGGCACGTTTATCAACTTCAACCCTGCCGACAATAAAGCCGAAGGCGCAGGTACCAACTTCGTTGCCGACGGTTATATGGTTAAATCGACGGTTAAAGAAAACGGCGACGTTTGGTATACCGTTGTGGGAGCACCCGACGCCAACAATATTACCGACGAACAAGAATTGAATTACGTTCTTGCAAAAGGCGGCGACGTTACTTTGGCTAACAACATCGACGTCGTTCCCGTTGTAGAAGATATGACGGTAAGCACCCTTGTTCCGCAAATGACCGTTACTTCCGACGTAAACCTTGATCTTTCGGGCAAAAAGATCGCAACCGCCGCTTCGGCTGCGGAAGCAGATTACGGCAATGCTTCTCCCCTGCTTATAGCAGTTACGGGCGGAACGCTTACGATCGACGGCGACGGCGAAATCAACTGCGAAACCGGCAACAACCAGGTTTACGGCATAAACGTTAACGGCGGCAGCGTGGTTGTTAACAGCGGTAAATTTTACGGCGCACTAACCGCGATTCAGGTTCAAAAAGGTTCGCTCGTTATAAACGGCGGTTTCTTCGATATGGCACCCACTTGCAAAAATGTGGTCCCCCAATATGCAAAATACATTGTTAACTGCATCGACGCCGCTTATAAAAACGGCACCGCAACCATCAGCATCACGGGCGGAACGTTCGTTAACTTCGATCCGTCGGCTAACCCCGAAGGAGCAAACACTTCTTACGTTGCGAAAGGTTACACCGTTACTTCCGAAACAAAGGGCGAAGACGTTTGGTATACCGTTGTAAAAGACGTAAAACAAGCAACAACCCAGGAAGGACTTAACGAAGTAATTAACAGCGCGGCCGACGGCGCGACCATTGCTTTAAACGAAGGAACTTTCACCCTTCCTTCTCTCGAAAATAAAGAAATTACCATTACCGGCACCAAAGATACCGTTATCGATATGAGCGGAGCAATTAACAAAGCGGTGGCCGCAAGTTTCGACGGCGTGACCGTAAAATTTGCAAACGAATCGTATAAAGGCTTCCAACACACCGGCAAACTCGTTTATAAAGACTGCACTATCGTCGGGCTTCAATTCCTTTATGCCGACGAAGTTGAATTTATAAACTGCGAATTTACCCAAACGAACGACGACGCATATCACGTTTGGACGTACGGAGCGAAAAACGTTACGTTTACGAAATGCGTATTCAAAAGCACTTCGGCAAGTAAAGCGGTTCTCTGCTATACCGAAGGCGGCGGACAAACGTTTACCCGCACCTTTAACGAATGTGTGTTCGAAGCGACCGGAACGGCTGAAAAATCTGCAATTATGATTAACCCGACGGCTAACGCAGGCGAAACTAACACCTACGTTATAAACATCAATAAATGCACCGCCACCGGTTACACTGAAAACGGCATTGAAGGTCAAACGATCGTAGGCGTTAAACAAACCGTTAAAGATACCATTACCGTCAACATCGACGGTCAAACCGTTTATACTCACTAATTTGCTTTTTCAGCGGCGGCGTTAAAAACCGCTTTGCGGAAATAACTCCGCACAAAAATGAATAGCGATAATGATTTGAATCCCTAAAAAAACGGAAGCGCGCCTTCGCCGCTTCCGTTTTTTTGTTTAAACAACGCAAAAAACACTAAATTTTCGGGTTTTCACCTTAAAACGGTTGCTTTATCCATATATATATGATAAAATAGCAAAGTTGAAAATCACACTCGCAGTCAAACGGCTTCGTTGCCCCGAAATCTTTTAACGGGGGTTGCACCGTTTTCGCTTCTGCTTAAAGTCGCTTTGGCAAAGCCGCGCGATTAAGGTAAAAGGTTTGCGGGGAGGTTTAAACGGAGGTATTATTATGGCAGTTACTACTATGAAGCAACTTCTTGAAGCCGGCGTTCATTTCGGACACCAGACCAGAAGATGGAACCCGAAAATGCGCAAATACATTTTCGGCGAAAGAAACGGTATTCATATCATCGATTTGCAGATAACCGTCGACCTTATCGAACAAGCGTATAAATTCGTTGTAGATTCGGTTAAAGAAGGCAAAACCGTTTTGTTCGTAGGCACCAAAAAACAAGCCCAGGAAGCCATTCAGCAAGAAGCCGAAAGATGCGGAATGTATTACATCAATTCGCGTTGGCTCGGCGGCACGCTCACCAACTTCAAAACCATTCGTTCGCGCGTTGACAGACTTAACAAGCTCGACCAGATGGAAAAAATGGGCGATTTCGACCTTCTTCCCAAAAAAGAAGTTATCGCGCTTAAAACCGAAAGGGACAAACTTCAGACCAACCTTGGCGGTATAAGAGAAATGCGCGTCCTTCCCGGCGTAATGTTCGTCGTTGACCCCAACTGCGAAGACATCGCCGTTAAAGAAGCCAGAAAACTTAACATCCCCGTCGTTGCTATCACCGACACCAACTGCGATCCCGATTTGGTAGATTACGTTATTTCGGGTAACGACGACGCCATCCGTGCCGTAAAACTTATTTCGTCGATTATTGCCGACGCAGTTATCGAAGCAAAACAAGGCGAAGACGCTGTTCGCCTTTCGCACGAAACCGAAGTTAACTCGATGGCAGACGTTAAAGTAAGCGACGCAGAAGTTGCCGAACAAGACGCCGCTGCCGAAGAATCGGTTAAAGCCGTAGAAGAAAAACAACAAAACGCGTAATAAGCCGTTCGGCAGATTACCGCATTTAACTTAAAATACGTTATTTGATTAAGGAGAATTGATATGAGTTTTACCGCACAAGACGTTAAAACGCTTCGTGAAAGAACCGGCGCAGGTATGATGGACTGCAAAAAAGCGCTTACCGAATCGAACGGCGATTTCGACAAAGCTATCGACTATTTACGCGAAAAAGGCATTGCCAAAGCCGCTAAAAAAGCAGGCAGAATCGCTGCCGAAGGTATTGTTGACAGTTACATTCACATGAACGGCACTATCGGCGTTCTGCTCGAAGTAAACTGCGAAACCGACTTCGTTGCCCGCGGCGACCAGTTCAGAAACCTGGTTCACGACATCGCCCTTCACATCGCGGCGCAAAAACCCGAGTATCTTGTTCCCGAAGAAGTTCCCGCCGACGTTTTGGAACACGAAAAAGAAATTCTTCGCGCACAGGCCAAAGAAGAAGGCAAACCCGAAGCCATTATCGAAAGAATGGTTGAAGGCAGAATTAAAAGCTTCTACGAAGAAAGTTGCCTTTTAAAACAAAAATTCGTTAAAGATCCTTCGAAAACCATCGAACAAATCATTTTGGAAGCGACCGCGCAAATCGGTGAAAAAATTTCGGTTCGCCGTTTCGTTCGCTATGAAATGGGCGAAGGTCTTGCCAAAAAGAGCGAAAACCTTGCCGACGAAGTTGCAGCGCAAGTTGCAGCCATGAAAAAGTAATTTACGCGTAAGCATTTTTGTTTAATCGCTTAAAACGCTTAATCATTTAGCAAGGCAAGTTTTCTACATAACGTTTTACCAAAGCAAAAATTTGAATTGACAAAAGAAAAGTTAAAACGAATTTTTACCAAAGCGAAACGCGGAGTTTTTGCAGCAAACGTTTTTAATCGTTTTAAAAATAACAACGGCCGCAACTGTTGAAAACTCGCTTAAAACACAAAAGAATAACCGCTTAATGCGGAAAAACGGACGGGAAACAAAATTCCGTCCGTTTTTTATAACGATTTTTGTCATATTTTTACGAAAAGAGAATTCAAAGCCGATGGTATAACGCCGAAGGCAAAGTTGTGCGAAACAAACGCAGAAATCGACGGAACGCCTTTAAAAGATTTACGGAACGACGTTTCCTTTTCCGGTTTTATGGACTGTTCTATAACCGAAAACGATTGATCTATTTTCATATACAAAAAACCGACCGAATTAACGCAAATTTATTGCATTTCCGGTCGGCTTTTTTATTTAATTAAAATCGGCTTTGTTTTAGAAAAATTTTAAATTAAGCGCTTTAAACGCGTAATATAACGCAAGCGAAATTAAAAGCCCGCCTAAAATATCCGTAAGCCAATGCACGCCCGCCAAAATTCTGCCTAAAACGATAAACGCCGCAAGCGCGCCGAGCGCGATTTGCATTCCGTGCAAAACCGCCTGCTTTTTAACGTATTTTTCAAGCATAAACGAAGCCGACATACAAATTACGAGCGACAGCACCGTGTGCGACGAAGGGAACGACGCTTCGGGCGCTTTATATAAAATTACGGGGCGATAATTTATTATTACTTTTTCGAAAAATATGTATATGATAAAAGTTAAAACGTAAAGCCCGCCGAGCAGATAAATTTCGCCGTCTACCCTTTTTAAACTTTTGCGCATTACAAGTTGAGCCAATCCGAAAACGACGAACGCACAGGCGATTATAAGCGGCAAAATGCCCAGAACGCCCGTGATTTTATACCAAGTCGAGTTGAACTTAATCGCGTTCGAAACGGCGATATTCAGCCCCGCAAGCCCTATTTCCGTATCGAACGTTCCGTCGGAACCCGCAAGAGTTACCGCTTTTACGTCGACGGTTTTAAGTAAAGCTATCAAAAGCAAAAACGCCGCAAGCAAAACGCCCGACAAAATAAAATAAAGTTTCGTTTTATCTTTCGCTCCGTTTGCTTTTTCTTGTTCGCTTGATTTTACCGTTTTTTTAGTTTCAAGGTCTTCCATTTTATCTTTTCACCCGCTCCTATTTATATTAAATAACGCCTTAATAATATCACGTTTTCAACCTAAAATCAACGATTGCTTACGTATTTTAAAAATACGATAAAAAAACGCCCGACGGAAAAACCGCCGAACGCTTTTTTGCTTTTGTTTTTTTGTTCTTTTAATTACGCGGTTTTTGCTTTTTACACGTTTTCGACTTTTACGAATTCGTAATCGATATCGGTTATCGCTTGTTTAGCCGCATTTTCGTCGAATTCGGGGGTAACTTCTACCACGGCGCGCTTGTTTTCGAGTTCTACAACCGCCGACTTAACGCCCGCAAGTCCGCTTAACGTTTTTTCGACGCGCGCTTTGCAATGCCCGCACATCATTCCGTTTACGTAAATATACTTTTTCATAATTTTCTCCTTTGGCAAAGCCGAATTTTCGGTTGCCGACAAATCGTTTATATTATCGTTATTAACTTTTTTCAAATTATTATTCGCCGCATCGGTTTGTGCATCGGTTTGTCTACCGTTTCGGTTGCCGTTTTGCGAATAATTTTGCCCGTCGTTTTCACCGCCTAACGAATTCAACGCGCAAACGCCCTTTTCGCAGGTTTTATTTGCGTTTTCGACCTGCGTTTTTTTAACTTTGCCGCCGAACAAACTAAGCCTTAACGAGTTTGATACGACGAATAAACTCGACAAACTCATCATAAGCGCGGCAAATCCGGGGGTAAAGTTTATGTTTGCAAAACTGAGCGCGCCCGCCGCAAGCGGAATGCATAAACAGTTATAAAAGAACGCCCAAAACAAATTTTGTTTTATTATTTTAAGGCTTCTTTTGCCCAAGTTAAGGGCAAAAATCGCGTCCGACGGTTCGTTTTTCATTAAAATTACGTCGGCGTTCGAAATAGCAACTCCCGTGCCGCCGCCGACCGCAAAGCCTACGTCTGCCGAAGCAAGCGCAGGTGCGTCGTTTATTCCGTCGCCCACGAAAGCAACCTTAAAGCCCTGCTTTTTAAGCGAATCTACCGCGTCTTTTTTACCGCTCGGCAAAACGCCGGCGATATATTCTATGCCGAGTTCGCCCGCAACCGCTTTTGCCGTGATTTCGTTATCTCCGGTAATCATTATTATCTTATAGCCGCCGCTTAAAAGTTGTTTGCAAGCCGTTTTCGCGCTTTTATTAACTTCGTCTTTTATTGCAAAAGCCGCAAGCGGTTTGCCGTTTTTAACTATAAAAATCGGGGTTGCGCCTCTTAACGCAAACTCGTTGAACGCGGCTTCGGTTTCGCTTAAAAGTGCCCCTATAAGCCCGTTATCGCGCATATAGGCATAACTTACGGCGTAACGTTTTTCGCCTTTATATTCGCCCGCAACGCCGCTTCCGAGCATATTTTCTATTTTTTCGTCGCCCGAAAAATCTTCGGGATAAACGCCCTGTGCCGAGCAATAATCACACACGGCTTTGGCAAGCGGGTGCGAACTTTTACTTTCTAAAAAGCACGCCGTTTCAAGCGCTTCTGTTTTGTCGCCGAAATATTTAACGGCGGTTACCTGCGGCTTACCTTCGGTAAGAGTTCCCGTTTTGTCGAATGCAACGGCGTTTATCGAAGCGAGATTCTGAAGCGCTTCGCCCGAACGGATAAGCACGCCGTGTTCGGCGCTTTTGCCCGTGCCGAGCATAACGGCAAGCGGAGTTGCAAGCCCCAGCGCGCACGGACACGACACTACCAGCACCGAAACGCCGTGGTTAAACGCCGTTTCGAAACCTGCGCCCGTTAAAAGCCATATAACGAAAACCAAAAGCGCAACGCCGATTACCGACGGCACGAAAATCGCCGCGATTTTATCTGCAAGTTTGCTTACGGGCGCTTTGCTTGCACCCGCTTCTTCGACCATTGTAATTATGCGCGAAAGGGTTGAATTTTCGCTTATCTGCGTTACTTTTATAACGAGATAGCCCTTTTCTACAACGCCGCCCGAAATAATATCGTCGCCCGATTTTTTAAAAACGGGAATGCTCTCGCCCGTTATCGCCGCCTGATTTACGCTTGCTTCGCCGCTGAAAACAACGCCGTCTAAACAAACGCTTTCGCCTTCTTTAACGGCGATTCTATCGCCGACCTTAACATCGGAAACGGGCGTTTCGGTAATTTTTCCGTTTTCGCCCACTAAATTAGCGGTTTTGGGCAGCAAATCTTTAAGGCTTTTAAGCGCGTCGCCCGTTTTGCGCTTGCTTTTTTCTTCTAAAAACTTCCCGAGCGTTACGAGAGTGAATATCGTCGCCGCGCTTTCGTAATAAAGCGAATGGGTAAGGTGCGCGGCATGCATGAGATGTTCGGCTCCTTCCGACCGCACGTTAGCAATCTGAACGGTTATAACTACGCTGTAAATAAGGCAGGCAAGCGCGCCCGTTGCGATGAGCGAGTCCATGTTGGGCGAAAGTTTGAAAAGCCGCTTGAACCCTATCGTGAAATATTTATAATTTACTATGCCGATCGGCAAAAACAGCCCCGCCTGCACTAAAGCCATACGAAGCGGATGCTCGTTTGCGTTTAAAAACGACGGCGCGGGAAGCCCTATCATTCCGCCCATGCACAGATAAAAAAGCATAAGCATAAACGGAAGAGACACGAAAAACCTTATTCCCAAATCGTTTTTTGCGGCTTTGTCGCTGGTATACGGCTCCGCTTTATAGCCTGCTTTAACTACCGCGTTTATAACGTCGCCATCCGAAACGCTCGGGGCGCAATCGCAGATAAGCGCGCCCGTCGAAAGGTTAACGCCCGCCGAAGTAACGCCTTCTATCTTTTTAACGCTCCGTTCGACCGCCGCAACGCATGCCGAGCAGGTCATGCCGTAAACGGTAAACTTTTTTTTCATAATTTTTATTCCTTTTTCGGCATTTTGCCGAATTTTATTGATTTTTTTCGCCTTTTCACGGTAAATTGCGAAAATTTTGCCGCAAAGCCCGAAAACGTGAAATCAAGTTCATATTTTTCACATAGTAATTATACTACCCTAAAAGCGAATTCGTCAACAAATCGGCGGAAAAAAATTAAAAACGTTTTTTAAAAAGTCGCTGAATTTTAAATTTTAATTTTTAAGTTTATTTCGGCAGACGACAAAAGTTCGCCGTTTTCAAGTTTAAGCCTGCCGTCGGGCAAAATATCTTCGCAAACGGCTTTATAACTATTTTCGCCGCGCAAAACGGTTATTTCTTTGCCGATAACCGCGCTGTATTTTTTATATTCTTCGATTTCGGAATTGCCCGCCGAATTAAGGTTGAAAGTTAAAAACACGGCGTTTAAATCGAGTTCTTTTCCGCACGCGGTTTTCATATTCGTGGCGATGTTTTTAAGTTCTTCGGGCAAATCGTTGTTCACGTTTATGCCCGTGCCGATTATGCTGTAAGATATTTTATTGCCCGAAAGTCCGTTTTTTATTAAAATACCGCAAATTTTTTTGCCGCCTACCAGAATATCGTTTGGCCATTTTATTTGCGGTTTTATTCCGTAGGCGAGCAAGGTTTTTACGACCGCCATAGCCGCGTTTACGTTAATTTTATAGCAATCTTTCGCTTCGAGATCGTTATAAAAAACCAACCGCGAAACGTAAAGCCCGCCCTTTTCCGAGCAGAACGACCTGCCTTTCGTGCCAATTCCGCCCGTTTGCTCGTCGGCGCACACCACGGCGTTTTCGCCGCCTTTAACGTATTTTTCTATATATTTGTTGGTCGAATCGACCGATTGCAATTTTTCTATAATCATTTTTATATAATCGCTTTTGCTTAAACCTTTTTATGCGCTTATTTTTTTCGTTTTATAACGCGAAAGTGCCGATAACGGACTTATAGCCCCGCTTTTTATTTTAATCGCCCGTTAAATCGTCGCCGTCGCCGCCGTAAAGTTTTTTAACGTAAGAGACAGCGTCGCTTGCCGAATCGTAAGAAAAGCCTTTCGATAAAATATGCCGATAGCATTTTGCGAGCGTTTGCACGTCGAGCGGCTTGTTTTTCATATATTTGGCGGCAACTTCTTTGGCGTTTTTCTTTTCGTCTACGTTTTCAAGCGCCGAAGAAATATGTCTTTCGTCTACGCCTTTTATTTTAAGTTCCATTGCAATAAGCCGTTTTCCCTTTTTACGCGAATAATCGCTTACGTAGGTTTTTGCGTAGTCGTCGTCGCTTAAATAGCCGTAAGAGCAAACCTTATCTACCGCTTTAAAAGCGACGGGATAGGTATAGCCCTTACCCAAAAGGTATTCGAGCGCCTGTTTTTTGGTTTTTCGATACTTCGAAATATACCCCAAAAGTTTATCGAAAGCAAAAGAAAACTCGCTTTCTTCCTGAATTTCGGCGAGTTTTTCTTCTTCTATCTCAACGCCCGCTTTAAGCCCGTTTTTAACCACGGTAAAGTTATCGAGCGCGCAATAATATTCGCCGTTCAAATATAAATTAGAACGGCTTTTGTTTTTTTGTTGAACCGTAATTTGCGTTATCGTTTTCATTTTAACGCCTTTAGTTGATTTTATTTTTTCCCCTTAGGGACCGCAGAAATATCAAACCGAAAATTCGCGCCAAACGTTAGTTAATCGACTTATAGGCTGTCTTTTTAAAAAATAATCGTTAAATTTATTTAAAAATTCGTCGGCAAAGTTTACGCTTAAAACAATGTTTAAACAAACCTTTTCGCCATATTCCGGATTTTCGATTACGCACCTTTCGGGAAGCCTAAACTGCGCGAATTTTTTATAGTTTTCATAAGAAAAGTCTATTTTAAAAACCGCGCACTCTAAAAGTTCTTTAACTTCGGCGTTATTAACGGCTGCTGCCGCCGCGTCGGTATAGGCGCGGACAAGTCCGCCCGCCCCAAGTTTTATACCGCCGAAATAGCGCGTAACCACGCACGCGACGTTTTTTAACTTTTTTGCCTTTAAAACGTTCAATATGGGAAGCCCGGCGGTGCCCTGCGGTTCGCCGTCATCCGAAAATTTTACGCGTTCCTGCCCCTCTTCGATAACTATATAAGCGTAGCAGTTATGTTTTGCAAGCGAATTTTGCTTTTTTATAAACGAAATAAACTCGCGCGCGCAGGCTTCGGATTCGGTTTTTTTAACCGAGCCCAAAAACCGCGAGCGTTTTATCTCGATTTCGCTTGTTCCGTTGTCGGCGGTAAAAATTCCCATAAAAACCCCAAAACGCTTGCGCCCCGATTTTTTCGTCTTACGTGATTTTTTCGTTTTACGTTCGCTTAAAACGATAACTTTACTTTAAAACCACTTTAACGTGAACTTTTTTGCCTTTATGCAGCACGAATTCGCTTGCTCCGCCGATATAAGCGCCTATTTCAAGCGAAGTTTTGTCGGCTTTTTTGTCGTTTATCAAAACGCCGCCGCCTTCGATCAGTCTGCGTGCTTCCCCGCGCGACGGAGCGACGCCCGCCGCCACCATAATTTCGGGGATAAAGGTAATATCTTTGCTTATTTCGACGGTAGGCATGTTAGAAGAATCGCCCGAAAACGCGGCGCGCGCCTGTTTTTTACATTCTTCTGCCTTTTCTTCGCCGTGAACGAGTTTGGTAACTTCGTAAGCAAGGCGTTCCTTGGCGGCGTTCATGCGTTCGTCCTGATAGCGGGTGAGTTCTTCGATTTCGTCTAAATCCATAAAGGTTAAAAGTTTCATGCATTCGGCGACTTTGCAATCTTCGACGTTTCTGAAATATTGATAGAAATCGTAAACGGAGCATTTGTTTTCGTCGAGCCAAAGCGCGCCTTTCTGGGTTTTTCCCATTTTTTTGCCTTCGCTGTTCAAAAGAAGCGTGCAGGTTAAGCAAAACGCGTCCTGTTGTTTTTTGCGGCGGATAAGGTCTACGCCCGCGAGCATATTCGACCACTGGTCGTCGCCGCCCACTTCGAGTTTGCAGCCGTAAGTTTCGTTAAGTTTTAAAAAGTCGTAGCCCTGCATGAGCATATAATTGAATTCTAAAAAGGTAAGCCCTTTTTCAAGGCGTTGTTTATAACATTCGGCTGTAAGCATTTTGTTTACCGAAAAATAAACGCCTATGTCGCGCAGAAAATCGACGTAGTTAAGTTTTAAAAGCCAATCTTTATTGTTTGCGACGATCGCGGCGTTTTCTCCTTCGAAGCGGATAAAACGCGACATCTGTTTTTTAAAACATTCAACGTTGTGATCGATGGTTTCGACGGTCATCATGGTGCGCATGTCCGTTCTGCCCGAAGGATCGCCTATCATACCCGTGCCGCCGCCGAAAAGCGCGATGGGGGTATGCCCGAACTTCTGCATCCACGCCATTGCCATAATGGGAATGTAATGCCCTATGTGCAGGCTGTCTGCCGTGGGATCGAACCCTACGTAAAACGAAATTTTTTCGTTGCCTAGCATTTTATATAAATCTTCGTCGTAAATGGTCTGTTTAATAAATCCGCGATCTTTTAAAACGTCGTAAACGTTGGTATAGCTTTTCATTTTTTCTCCTTATGCCAAAGCTCCGCGATTGCGGCTTTTAAGCACTTTTAAGCGTATAAAATTCTACATGGTCTATCATACCATTTTTTTTGAAAGATTGCAATTAAAGTTCGTTAAAATATTTGTATAAATCTAAAAATTATGCTATAATTTTACCGAGAAAAAAACGTAAAAACGTTTAGGAGGAACTAAATGCAATATTCTAAAGAAGTCGAAAGAATGTTTTGCGTTGCAAAAGGCCCCAATCACGGCCCCGCTCCCATCCCCGAAGAAGGCAAATGGGTAGCGTCGAAGCAGATCACCGATATTTCGGGATTCACGCACGGCGTAGGCTGGTGCGCTCCGCAGCAAGGCGCCTGCAAACTTTCGCTCAACGTTAAAAACGGCGTTATCGAAGAAGCCTTGGTCGAAAC
>JAXEDY010000025.1:0-107802 GCA_034104345.1 Christensenellaceae bacterium
GTTGAGCCACTCCCCTAAATATAATCACTTTTTCAAAAATCGAAACTATTATATAATAATATTCGTTTTAAGTCAAACGAAAAAATGCCACTTTTGATAAATAGGAACTTTTATGCTAAAAAAAATAGAAATCTGGACAGACGGCGCTTGTTCATGTAACCCGGGGCCCGGCGGTTGGGCGGCGATTTTACGTTATGGAAACTATGAAAAAGTGTTTTCGGGCGGAGAAAAGAATACCACGAATAACGTTATGGAACTTACCGCCGTTATTAAAGGGCTTGCCGCTTTAAAAGAAAAGTGCGAAGTAACGCTTTACAGCGATTCGGCATACGTTACAAACGCGATAAACGAAGGCTGGCTTAAAAATTGGCAAAAAAGCGGGTTTAAAACCGCCGATAAAAAGCCCGTAAAAAACCGCGAACTGTGGGAAGAATTAAGCGAACTATTGCTTAATCAAAACGTAAATTTTGTAAAAGTAAAAGGGCACGCTCAAAACGAAAACAACAACAGATGCGACGAAATTGCCCGCGGCGAAATTTCAAAACTTTCGGATAACGGCTAAAAATAATCAATGATAATGATCGGAATCGCCAAGCGGCACAAATTTTAAATTTTTTTTATTGTTTTCACGCTTTAAAAAGTTGTGTTTTGTTTTTTATTATATTATAATTTGTTGGTATTTGTTCGGAGAAAAATCAGTTAGTATAAATTATGGCGAATAATTCGATAAATCAAAACAAATTTGTTGCGTTTATGAAAAAAAACAAGGTGCTTAGAAGCGTTGCGATCGATATTATCGCAAGTTTTATTTCGTCGATAGGTATATGGTATTTCGTTAAGCCTTCGAACTTTGCGCCTATCGGATTTGACGGAATTGCGACGATGATTGCCGAAAAATGGTTACACGTAAACATCGGTTACGTTATGCTTGCGATAAACGCGCCGCTATTGATTTTGTCGTGCGTGCTTTTAGACGCAAAGTTTACGATTTACAGCATTTTATGCATATTATTTTCTTCGGGTTTTCTGCTTTTATACGAGCAGTTTTCCGTTCCGCAATACAGCGGCAACGACGTATTGTTGCCCGCCATTTTTTCGGGCATAGCGCTTGGCGTTCGCACGGGGATGCTTTTAAAAATAGGCGCGTCGTCGGGCGGGGTTGATATTATTGCGGGAATAATTCAAAAGAAAAACCCGTATGTAAACTTCGAAAATTATATAACGTATATTTGCTATGCGATAATAATCGGTTCGTATTTCGTGTATCACGAACTCGAGGCGGTAATGCTTTCGATTGTGCAGATGTTCGTTTTTGACAGAACGGCGGGCTTTGTTATGAAAAGCATGCGCAACGCCGTCGAATTTAAAATTATCACCGACAACCCCGAGCAGTTAAAAACCGATATTTTATCCGTTTTAAAGCATGGGGCAACGGTTGTAGAAGGCAAGGGAATGTTTACGGGTGAAGAAAAGACCATAATTTTCTGCGTTGTAAACACAAGGCAGGTTCCCGAATTTTTAAAACTTTTAAAAAAATACGATCGACTTTTCGTTTACAGTTCAGACGTAAGCAGCGTAAACGGGAATTTCCGCTGGCATAAAGACGACGTGGTAAAATAATACCCGAAAGTTGTTTTAAAAACGAAAAAGAAAAAATAAGAGCAAAACTATTGAAAAGGGAAAAATGGCGCAAAGTAACAAGTTTATCGAAACAGCAAAAGATTTAGGTTGCAGTATTATAGCCGGAGCGTTAGTTGCCGTGGGGCTTTATTGTTTTTCGACGTATAACGGATTCGTCCCCGGCGGACTTACTGGTATTTCGATGATTATTTCGCAAATAACGGGGCTTAACGCAGGGTATATAATGCTTATGTTTAACCTGCCGTTATTTTTGCTTCTCGCTATATTCGTCGAACGAAAACTCGGCTTGTATCTTACCGTATATTTAGGAACGCAATCGCTTTTGCTTATACTTTTAAAAGATTTGCAATTTCCTTATTATTATAAGGCGACAAACGGCAATTTGATTTTTGCTTCGATTGCGACGGGCGTTGTTACGGGGCTTGGTTTTGCGTTACAGATAAGCAGGCACGGCGCTTCGGGCGGAACGTATGCTATAACCGCGCTCATAAAGCATTGGCGCCCTGCCGCGAATATTGCATGGGTTACGTTTGCCTTGGATAGTTCGGTCGTTGTTTTCGCTTCGTTTTATTATCGCAGTATCGAAGCGGTTATTTGCACGCTTTTAAACTTGTTTATCGCAAACGCCGTAGTCGATTATTGTTTTCAGGGGACGAAAGCAGGGTATAAGTTCGAAATCGTTACTGACGATCCCGAAACTATATCGCAGGAAATTATTAAAACTTTAAAACACGGCGTAACCGAAATGCGCGTGAACGGAATGTATACGCATAAAGAACGCTATATGATAATTTGCATAATCCGTAAGCGTGAACTTAGCAAAATGATGAAACTTTTAAAAAATTATCCGCATACTTTCGCAAGTTTTTCGCGCGTTAACGAAGTTTTCGGCAACTTTAAAAAGTAAAAACGCGGGGTTCGATTCCCATAAGATAGAAAAAAACACCTACCATAAAAGATAGGTGTTTTATTTTTTGGTAGCCCCATGGGGAATCGGCGCGCGGCGGTGATTAACGCCGAAAAAACCGCGCTGAAAAAATGTATAACTTGGCGTTTGCCGTGCAAACGCGGGGTTCGATGCCCATAAATTAGAAAAACAAAAACACCTACCATAAAAGATAGGTGTCTTATTTTTTGGTAGCCCCATGGGGAATCGAACCCCAGATTCCGCCGTGAGAGGGCGGCGTCTTGACCGCTTGACCATGAGGCCGAAAGAGAGTTGACAAAATCAACCTTCTTTATTCTATCATATTAAAAATAATTTTGCAATTATTTAAAACACAGTTTTTAAATTAACTTTTAGTGTTTTGGATTTTTCGGTAATTAAGCGGGGAAACGCCCGTTTTCTTTTTGAAAACAAGCCCCATATAAGTTGCCGACGAAAAACCGCACAGCGACGATATTTCTTCGACGCTTTTTTTCGTGTTTGTTAAATATTCTTTTGCTTTATTAAGTTTAAGCCCCGAAACGTATTCGCCTATGGTGCAGTTCATCGCTTTTTTAAACGAGGAACACAGCGCCGTTTTCGACATAAAGAATCTTTTTGCCAATGATTCAAGCCGTATTTCGTCTTCGAGATTTTTCGAAATATAATCGATTACGTTTAAAACTACCGGCGAAACGTTTTTGTTTTTTGCCGTAAGCGGCAAAAAAGTTTTTTGATTTTCGGCTTTGGTTAAATAATAAATTATAATCGTTACCATCGCTTTTAAAACTTCGTTTGCCTGCTCTGAGTCTACGTTAAAAACGGTTAATCCTTCGGTTAAAAGTTCGTATATTTTAGCGCTCGTATATTGCGGCAACGCCGCGATTTTTTCGTTTGCCGAAAGCTTGTTAAGCGCGGATATTTCATAATCGGATAAGGCGTCGGGCATAACGTTTACATTAATCCGCATAAAGCCCGAACCTTCGGTTTTGTGCATCGTATAGGGTGGAATTACGATGTAACACGGCGCTTCGATTTTATACATTTTGTCTTTTAAAAAAAAGTTGCGCGCGCCCGAAAATAAAAAATAAAGTTCGTAATGCTCGTGGCTGTGAAGGTCCGTCATCGACCATTCGTTTTGTTTTACCGATTTTTCTATTTCTATAAATTTCATGGCAAATAACTTAAAAATAAATTTAATTAGTTTACGATTTATATAATTTTTAATAATTATAAACGATTTTATATTTTTTTGCAAGCGTAAAAGTGGTAAAATGTTTACGATAATTAAAAAATAAAGCGCGCGCGGTAAAAACTACTTTAAAAAGAATTTAAGAGCGTCGGCGTGTGTAATAGAAAAGGAGAATTTATGATTAAAATAGCGCAATTCGGCGAAGGCAATTTTTTAAGAACGTTCGTAGACGTTTATTTCGACGACCTTAACAAACGTTCGGGCGGCAATTACGAAGTAACGATAATCAAACCCATAACGTTCGGCGATTTAAGCAGGTTTAAAAAACAAAACTGCGTTTATCACGTCGTTTTGCGCGGAATGGAAAACGGTGCCGCTGTCGAAAACGTATACGAAATTAACTCGGTTAAAAACGCGATTTCACCGTTCGACGATTTTAACGAATACTCTGCTTTGGCAATCGCAGACGAACTGAAAATTATAGTTTCGAACACCACCGAAGCGGGAATTTGTTTTAACGCAAACGATAAAATAAACGATCCTCTTGAAAAAATTACTTATCCCGCAAAACTTACGAGATTTTTATATGCGCGCTTTAAAGCAAACAAGGGCGGCGTTTACGTTTTGCCGGTCGAGCTTATCGAAAACAACGCCGACGAACTTTATAAGTGCGTAAACGAATATATTTCGCTTTGGAACTTGCCCGAAAGTTTTAAAAAGTGGAACGACGAAAATAATTATTATTGCAATACTTTGGTCGATCGCATCGTTTCGGGGTATCCGAAAGACGAAAAAACAAAGGCGCATTTAACCGAACTTATCGGAAAAGAAGACGAACTTGTTTCGATAGGAGAACCCTTCGGACTGTGGGCGGTTGAAAACAAGGGTGAAATTTCAAAATTCATTTTAAGCGGAAAACACAATATCGAAGTTGTTTTAACTAACGACATCGCTTATTATAAAAAACGCAAAGTTCGCGTGCTTAACGGCAGCCACACAAATTTAGTGCCGGCGGGGCTGTGGCTGGGAAAAAACACGGTAGACGAATGTTTAAACGATGAAAAACTTTTTACGTTCGTAAACGATACCTTGAAAAACGAGATAATTCCTTTTGTTTCGAGTGACGTAAACGCAACTACGGAATTTGCCGAAAGCGTTAAAGAGCGTTTTTTCAATCCGTTTTTAAACCATCAATTAACGAGCATTGCGCTTAACTCCGTTTCTAAATGGGTGGCTCGCGATTTACCTTCGTTTAAAGATTACTACGTCTTAAACGGCAAAATTCCCGAAAATTTAACCAAGGGATTTGCTTATCTTATTGCGCTTTATAAAATTGCGAAAAAGGGCGCGGACGGCAAATTTTACGCCGAACTTCCCGCACGCACTATCGAATTGAAAGACAACGCCGAATATCTCGGGTATTTTTCGGGCGGCGGAAAGGTTTTTGAGTTTATGAAAGACGAAAGTGTTTGGGGCGAAGATTTAACCGCGTATAACGGTTTTGCAAAAACTATTTGTTCATACGTTGAAGAAATTTTAAACGGAAAAATCGATCTGCTTTAATTTTAAAATTAACAATCCGATAAGCGGCGCAGTTTTTAAATTGCGCGCAGTTTTAGAAAAAATAACGGCTAAAAAACTAAAAAAAGAAAAACCGACAAAATCAATCGGCTTGCAAAAGCAAGGTAAAAGTGATATAATATGAATGAAAAACGAAAAAACGACGTTTCTGCGGAAAGCAACGAACTTTTTGAAAGCGGAGTTGTAATTAACGAAAAAGATAACGTTGCCGTGTCGCTTAACGGCGATGAAAAACGCGGAATTCCGGCGGGGCATAAGTTCGCCCTTTGCGATATAAAAAAAGGCGATTTCGTTATAAAATACGGCGAAATTATAGGGCGCGCCACGCAGAATATAAAAAAAGGCGAATGGGTGCATACGCACAACTTAAAATCGCATCTCGACGAAAAAGCGAGTTATTCTTATTCGCCCGACTATGCCGAAATAATGCCGAAAACCGACGAGTTTTGGGGCTTTAAACGCAAAAACGGCAAAGCGGGTATCCGCAACGAGATTTATATAATTCCCACGGTGGGGTGCGTAAACGACGTTTGCAGACGGATAGAAAAACTTTCGCAAAAATTCGTTTGCGGAAGTATCGACGGTATATTCGCGCTGACGCATCAGTTCGGTTGCAGCCAACTCGGCGACGATAACGAAAACATAAAAAAACTTTTGTGTTCTGCTGCATTAAACCCTAACGCGACTTTCGTGCTTTTCGTCGGGTTAGGTTGCGAAAACAACGGGTTAAGCGGAATAATCGATTATTTAAAGCCGTTTAACCGCGATAATATCGAGTTTTTTAACTGTCAAGACGTAAAAGACGAAGTTTTGTACGGGCTTGAAATAATAGAAAAATTCGCTTTGAAAGCGCAGAACTTAAAACGTGAAAAACTACCGTTGTCCGAAATAACGATAGGTCTAAAATGTGGCGGAAGCGACGGATATTCGGGGCTTACCGCAAATCCGCTCGTCGGAAAAATAGCCGATTATTTCGTGAGTGGCGGCGGAAGCGCGGTGCTTACCGAAGTGCCCGAAATGTTCGGCGCCGAACAAATTTTAATGAACAAATGCGCAAATTTTCAAGTTTTTGAAAAATACGAAAAAATGATCGTCGATTTTAAAAATTACTATACTCAAAACGGGTTTGCCGTATACGAAAACCCCAGCCCCGGCAATAAAAAAGGCGGCATTACTACGTTAGAAGAAAAATCTTTGGGGTGTATAAAAAAAGCAGGCTCTACGAAAATAACCGACGTTTTAGAATATGGCGAGCGGGTTAAAAACGCGGGAGTTTCGGTTCTGAACGCACCCGGGAACGACCTTATAGCGGCTACCGCTCTGGCTGCCGGCGGAGCGCAACTCGTGCTTTTTACCACGGGGCGCGGCACTCCGTTTTCGACGTTCGTTCCCACGATGAAAATTTCGTCGAACGCGCGCCTTGCCGAATTTAAAAACGGCTGGATCGATTTCGACGCTTCGTCGCTCGATTTTAACGGGCTTAAAAAACTTATAATTTCTACGCTGAGCGGCGAATATAAGTGCAAAAGCGAAGATATACGAGAACTTGCGTTTTACAAAAAGGGAGTTACCTTATGAGTTATATAAAAAACGATTTTTTGCTTTATAACGAAACGGCAAAACGGCTTTATTTCAATTACGCCGAAAAAATGCCGATTTTCGATTATCACTGTCACCTTTCAGAAAAAGAAATTTTAGAAAACAAAACCTTTAAGGATATTTTTCAGGTATGGCTTGGCGGCGATCACTATAAATGGCGGCTTATGCGTAACTATGGCGTAAGCGAAGAACTTATTACGGGAAGCGCTTCAAATCACGATAAATTCGCTCTTTATTGCAAAACTTTGGGCACCGCGTTCGGCAATCCGCTTTACCACTGGTCGCAGGTCGAACTTAAAGAGTTTTTTGACTGCGAACTTGAAATTAACGAAGAAAACGCAGAAAAAATCTGGAATTATTGCAACGATTATATTGCGAAAAACGAAATTACGCCGCAAAAACTTATCGAAAAATCGAACGTAAAATGCGTGTTTACGACCAACGAAGTTTTCGATGACCTTACCGTTTTCGAAAAAATTGCGAAAAAGGATTATAAATTCAAAGTTTATCCCGCATTCCGCGCCGATAAAATAATGAATATCGAAGCCGAAAGATACAACGATTTTATCGGGCTTTTAGAAAAAGCCGCCGATATAAACGTTAAAAATCTTGCCGAACTCGAACGCGCGCTCGAAATAAGGCTCGACGCGTTTTTGAAAGTAGGGGCAAGGGCAAGCGATATTGCTTTAAAGCGTGTGTTGCCGATTGCCGAAAAAGAAGAAGCCGAAAAAGTGTTTGCAAAAAGAAGAAGCGGCGCCGCCGTTTCGGATGAAGAAGCGGATGCGTTCAAAGGGTATTTAACCTATTATTTAATGAAACTTTACGCAAAACACGGCGTTCGAACCGAACTTCACGTCGGGGCGATGCGTAACAACAATTCGATAATGCTTGAAAAACTCGGGCTGGATACCGGTTACGACAGCATTGCCGAAGATAACAGCATATACGCTATGTCGCGTCTTTTCGACACACTTAACGACGAAAATGCGCTTCCGTGTACAATAGTTTTTAACTTAAACCCAAAAATGAATGCCGAAATTATGACTTTGAACGGGTGTTTTCAATCAAGCGAAGTTAAGGGCAAAATTCAATACGGACCCGCATGGTGGTTTTTAGATAATAAAGTAGGAATGGAAAAACACCTTAAAGACCTTACTGCGACGGGGCATATCGGCGCGTTTATCGGAATGCTTACCGACAGCCGCTCGTTCCTGTCTTATCCGCGACATCATTATTTCAGAAGGATACTTTGCAATTATTTAGGCGAAATGATTGAAAAAGGCGAGATGACTTCGAACGAGAAACTCGTTGGTAAAGTTATAGAAGATGTTTGTTATAATAACGCAATAAATTATTTCGGAGTAAAAATATAATGGAAGAACTTAAAGGATTAAACAAACTTATTCCGGTCGTCGTTATAAAAGATATAAACGACACCGAAAAAACGCTTGCGGGGCTGAAAAAAGGCGGCATCAACAACGCCGAAATTACTTTCAGAACGGCATGCGCCGAAGAAGCGATTAAACTCGGCGTAAAATTATTTCCCGATATGAATATCGGCGCGGGCACGGTTATAAACGCCGAACAGGCGAAACTCGCCGTTCAAGCGGGCGCCAAGTTTTTGGTAAGCCCGGGGCTTTCGGAAGAGGTTGCGCTTTACGCGCGCGAAAAGGGCATACCTTATTACCCGGGGTGCGTTACGCCCACCGAAATTATGAAGGCGCTTTCGATAGGAATTAACGTAATTAAATTTTTCCCCGCGAACGTATACGGCGGCTTAAAGGCGTTAAAGGCGTTATCCGGACCTTTTCCGCAAATCAAATTTATTCCCACGGGCGGCGTCGATTTAACCAATTTAAAAGATTTTTTAGGCTTTGAAAAGGTTTACGCCGTGGGCGGATCGTTTATGATGAAAGGCGACATCGAAAACAATTGCAAGGAGATTGAAAAAATAATATGCGAGTAATTACTTTCGGCGAACTTATGTTAAGGCTCGCCCCCGAAAATTATTTAAGATTTGTTCAGAGCGAAAAATACGAAGCCACTTTCGGCGGAGCGGAAGCAAACGTTGCCGTTTCGCTTGCCAACTACGGGCTCGATTGCGCGTTCGTTTCTAAACTTCCCGCGCATGAAATAGGTCAGGCTGCGGTAAAC
Organism: Christensenellaceae bacterium; assembly: GCA_034104345.1. Classification (GTDB taxonomy): domain Bacteria; phylum Bacillota; class Clostridia; order Christensenellales; family Borkfalkiaceae; genus HGM11416. The sequence continues at coordinate 9,093 of JAXEDY010000025.1, forward strand.
AGTTTAAGAAAATTCGGCGTTGACACTTCTAAAATCGTTCGCGGCGGCGACAGAGTGGGTATTTATTATTGCGAAAAAGGCGCAAGTCAACGCCCCAGCAAAGTTATTTACGACAGGGCTTATTCGTCTATTGCAACGGCGAAAAAAACCGATTTCGACTGGGACAAGATTTTTGACGGAGCGACTTGGTTTCATTTTACGGGAATAACGCCCGCTCTTTCGGACGATGCCTCTGAAATCTGCATAGATGCGTGCAAAAAAGCAAAAGAAAAAGGTATAACCGTTTCGTGCGACCTTAATTTCAGAAAAAAACTGTGGAGCAAGGAAAAAGCGGGCGAAGTTATGACCAAACTTTGCGGTTACGTTGATTATTGCATTGCCAACGAAGAAGACGCGAAAGACGTTTTCGGCATCGAAGCCGACAATACCGATATAAATACAGGCAAATTAAACCGCGAAGGTTACGTTTCGGTCGCTAAAAAACTTACCGATAAATTCGGTTTTAAAGGCGTTGCCATAACCTTGCGCGAAAGTTTGTCGGCAAACGACAATAATTGGTCTGGTATGCTTTATACGGGCGGCGAAGCGGTGTTTTCTAAAAAATATTCGATGCATATCGTAGACAGGGTAGGCGGCGGCGACAGTTTCGGCGCGGGGCTTATTTACGCATTATCGAACGGTTACGACGCGCAAAAAACCATCGAATTTGCGGTTGCCGCTTCGTGTTTGAAACATTCGATCGAAGGCGATTACAATATGGTTTCGCTTGCCGAAGTAAACGCTTTGGCGGGCGGCAACGCTTCGGGCAGAGTTCAAAGATAATTTTTGGGTTTAAAAAAAACAAAACGCGAATTTATAAATTATAACGCTTTAATAACGCTTTTCTTGTTTAAGAAAGGCGTTTTTTCGTGCGCAAAATTTTGTTTTTCGGAAAAATAGTTTTTGGTATTATTTGGTTTTCGGTGAATATATTATAACAGGACAAGGTATGACATACGACTTTTTGCCCCAGCCGCTTGAAAATTTCGTTTTAAACGGCGAAGTTTACGAGTTAAGGTTAAGGGCGGACAAACAGGCGCGCGCAAACGTAAAAGGCGTTTTTTGCGATGTAAACGTGGGCGGCGCGCCTTATATAACGAGAGCCGCCGAGATAAAACGTATTGTTGAAGCGTGCGCCGAAAATTCGATTTATACGCAAAACGAAAACTTAAAACGCGGCTACGTTATAACAAAAAACGGCGTTCGCGTTGGCGTTGCGGGAGAATGCGTTTGCGACGGCGGCGGCGTTTTAACGATAAAAAATTTTTCGTCGGTTTGCGTAAGATTTGCGCGCGAAGTTAAAGGTTGTGCAGATAAAGCGTATGAATTAACGCAAAAAAGCGGCGACAGCGGGGTTTTGATTATTTCGCCGCCCGGCGTGGGTAAAACTACGCTTATACGCGACCTGGCAAGGCAGATTTCGCTGAAAAAACAAAAAAACGTGCTTATAATCGACGATAAAAACGAAATATGCGCAAACGAATTCGACGTGGGGAATACTTCGGACGTGATAAAAAATTGCGATAAAAACTTCGGTTTTTATTCGGCGGTGAAAACGCTTTCGCCCGATTTTATTATAGCGGACGAGTTGATTAGCGAAGCGGACGCGGACGGGGCGGCGTTTGCTGCGCTTTCGGGCGTTAAAACGATTTGTACGGTGCACGGCGAAAGTTATTCGAAAATCAGGCAAAAAAGTTACTTAAAATCGGTTTTTAACAGTAACGCGTTCGACTTTTTTATGACCTTGAAAAAAAGCGGCGCAAGATTTGAAATATGCGAATTGTTTAATGGTAGGGGCGAAAAGTTATGTATAAGTTAATTGCCGCGGTTGCCGTTTTTGTTTTCTGCGTTTTTGCGGGCAGATATTTTTCGGATAAGAAAAGCAAAAAAGCGGCGTTTTATTTATCTCTTTGCAACTTTAACGGTAATTATATAAAAGAAATGAATTTTTCGCGCAGACCGCTTAAAGAACTGCTTTCAAAAAGTTATCCGTCGGCAAACTTTAACGATCTTCTTGCTTTGGTTAAACAAAGGGTTTTTAACGAAAGTTTATCCGATTTATGCGGCGCGCTTGCGGGTAGGTGGCAAAACGGACTTAATTTATCCGAAGGGGATATAACCGAAATCGAAGAATATTTTTCGATGCTCGGCAAAAGTGACGCTTTGTCGCAGTCGGAAGAATGTTACCGATATAAAAACTATTTTGAACACAGCCTTGCCGAAAGCGAAAAAAGCGATAAATCGATGGGTTCGCTTTATAATAAACTCGGAATAATCGTGGGGCTTATTGCCTTTGTTATCGTGATATGAGCGTAGACGTAATTTTTAAAATAGCGGCGATAGGGCTGCTTATAACGGTTATCTGCCAGATATTAAAGAAGTCGGACCGCGACGATATTGCGACTTTGGTTGCCGTTGCGGGGCTTATTATAGTGCTTACTATGGTGATCGGAATGGTTTCGGATTTGTTTGAAAACCTGAAAACCTTGTTTGATTTTTATTAAACATAAAAATCTTTAAAAATCGGCATAAAATAACAAATTTTAAAAGTTATTATGTGTGGCGTAATTTTAAATTGCGTTATTTTTGGCTTTTTTATATGGGTGAAATTTATAAAATTATCGCTATTGCCGTAGTAGTGGCGGTTTTGTGTTATTATTTAAAAAGCGTGGGCTCGGAACTGTTTGTTCCGGCTCTCGTTGCCGGCGGCGCCGTTCTGCTTTTTTATACGGGCGCTTATCTGTCGGCGGCGCTCGGAATTTTTTCGTCGCTTGCCGAAGTTGTTAAAATAGATTCGGAACTTATCGCCTGCGTTTTAAAAATAACCGTAGTTTGTTATCTTATAGAATTCGCCTGTTCGCTGATAGAAGATTTCGGAATTAAAAGTTTGGCTGACAAATTGCTGTTTGCGGGTAAAATAATCGTACTTTGTTTAAGTGCGCCGATAATAAAAGGAATGGTAGAAACTTTAGTTTCGTTTTTAGAACTAATATGAAATTTTTTAAAGTGTATCATTTAAAATTAAAACGCGCGGCGCTTTTTTTGTTTTTAGCGCTGTTGCCGGCGTTCGTTTTTTCGTTCGCCTTTAACGGCTTTTCGAAAATCGGTTTTGAAAATTATAATAACTTTAATAAAAAGTGTTACGCCGACGAAATAACGGATGCGTTGCCATCGGATGAAAGCGGCGAAACAGACGAATCATACAAAGCAGAAGAACCCGAAACCGCTTCTGACGGAGAGTTTGCCGAAGAAATGCGCCGCGCCATAGAAGAATTTTGCGATCAACTCGATTTAAGCGCGCTTGACGAATTTTATAAAAATTACGGCGGCGCCTTTTCAAGCGGAGATTTAAAGCAAACTCTTTTAAAAATAGCAAGCGGTGAAGCGGCTTTTGAATATTCCGACGCGTTTTCGCTTATTTTCGCGTTGTCGGGAACGAGTTTAAAGGCTCTTATTCCTATAATAATAACGGTTTTCTGCATAGCGGTTTTTTACGGAATAATTTCGTCGGTTTCGAATTCACCGCGCACGGGGAGCGCAATGTTTAACGTTTGCTATGCGGCGGGCGTCGGAGTGATTTTTTGCGAAATGCTTGCGGTAACTGCGCAAACCATAGGTTCGATAAAAAATTTATGCACTCAGGCAGACGCTGTTTTTCCGCTTCTTATCACGCTTTTATCTTTAAGCGGCGGCAATGCGGCGGTTGGTTTTTTTAAGCCGGTTTGCGTTTTCGTCGCGGGGGCGGGAATGGGGCTTGCTTTAAACGTTTTAACCCCCGTTGCCGTTTCGGTCGCCGCGGTTTCGGGGATAAGTTCGTTTTCGGATAAGTTTTCGCTTAAAAAATTTTCGGGATTTTTACAATCTGCTTTTAAGTGGATTTTAGGCGCTGTTTTAACCGTTTTTTCTTTTTTTACGGCTGTGGGCGGAATGTCTGCTGCGGGTTACGACGGCGCTATGATGCGGATTTTTAAATATACGATAGCGGGCGGAATTCCGTTTGTGGGCGGTTTTGCAAAAGACAGCGTAGACGTGGTTTTGACGGGCGCGACTTTAATAAAAAATTCGATCGGCGGGGTGGTTACGGTTTGCATGTTCTTTTCGATGCTGTCGTCGGTAATAAAAATCGCTTGCTTTTCGCTTTGTTTAAAACTTACAGCCGCTTTTTGCGAACCCGTTTCCGACGGGCGGTTCGGCGAAGCGATTTCGGCTTTTTCTAAAAGTCTGTCTATGCTCGCCGCGGTCGTCGTTTACGTTTTTATAATATATTTTGTTGCAATGGCGGTTCTGATCGGGGCTCAAAGCGCGGTTTTTGCCTGAAGAGAGCAAAAAATTATAAAATTTGCAAAAAACGCGGTAAAATTACAACAAAATTAAGGCAGGTGTAAAAAATGCTTAAAACTTTTGTGATTGCGATTGCGGGATTATCGGTCGTTTATGCTGTTGCGGGAACAATTATGCCGGGCGGTAAAACAAAAAAAATATTGTCGTTTTGTCTGTCTTGCGCAATGGTTCTTGCCGTGAGCGGAACTGTAAACCGGGCGGTTTCGTCTATTAAAAACGTCGCCTACGTCGGCGCGGCAAAAACGGGCGCAGAAGAAAGCGGCGACGGTGATTCGGATTTCGGCGTCGGAAAATTCGGCGAATTTTCGTGCGATAACGAACGGTTAAGAATTTACGTTGCGAACGCGTATATTTTACGCGCGAAAAACGCTTTGAAAAAACAAGGAATTTCGCTTAAAAACGCCGCCGTTTCGTTCGGAGAAAACAACGATAAAGTAATGCCCGAAAAATTTATAATCAATTCGCAGGATTTGGTTATTATCGGCGAAAACGAGCATATAAATATACCGTTAAAATGCAAAGAACTTTTAGAAAAACTTTTTTACGGCGAAAACGTAAAGGTGATAATCGATGAGTGAAGTCGGAGAAAAAAGCAAAAACAGTAAAGCAAAATATTTAAAAATTATCGGCGGTAAAAACGGCGTTTCGGGCATAAAAGACTTTTTTAAAAAAATTAAGCCCGAATACGTTTTAATCGTAGCCGCGGCGGTTGCCGTAATCGCTATTTTCGCTTCCGGGTTTTTGGGCTTGTCGGCAAATAAAACCGAAGAATCGTCGTCGGCGGAAGCGTATGTAGAAATGCTAGAAAACAAGTTATCGTCGGAACTTTCTAAAATCGAAGGTGCGGGAAAGGTAAGCGTTATAATTTCGGTTAAGCGCGGAATGAAAAACGAACTTGCGGCAAGCGCGAACGCAGAAAGCGGCGAACAGCCCATTATCGTAAACGGAAAGCCCATAATACTCGGCGAAATTTATCCGGAAATATGCGGGGTGGTAATCGTTGCGCAGGGCGGAAACAAACTTAAAGTAAAAATGGCGATTTTAAACGCCGCAAAAGTATTTTTAGACGTCGACGCGAATAAAATAGAAATACTTACGATGAAATAGGCTAAAACGCTTGTGCTAAAAAAATTAAAGAAGAAAAAACGGTTTTGCGCCGTGAAAATAAAACATTTTTAATTTAAAGGAGTAAAAAAATGTCAAAGAAAAAAAAGATCGTTATTCTGTCTTGTATGGTGTTATTGCTCGCGGCGACCGCGGTGTGCAATTTTTTGCTCACCAACAATTCGAATAATCAAACCACCGTTCCCACCGCCACTTATTTTACCGAGTATCGAAGCGAACATGCGGCAAGCATAAACGAACAAATTTTGCAACTCGATAACATAATAAGTCAGGCAGACGCCAAATCCGAAGCAAAAGAAACCGCTTTGAAAACAAAAATAAAACTTACCGAAATCATCGAACGCGAATTGCTGTTAGAAAACCTTATAAAAGCAAAAGGCTATAAAAACGTAGCCGTTATGATAGGGCTCGATTCTGAAAATATCACCGTAGTAGTTGACGACGCCGACTTTAACACCGACGACGCTGTAGCGATTTATACCGTAGTTTTAGAAGAAGTAAACGCTTCGCCCGAAAACGTTCGTATAATTCCTATTTCGTAAATCTGAAAAAAGTAAAGCAAATACGCGTGTGAGCGAAAGTAAATAAAAATTTAAATAATTAAACGTTGGCGCCGAAAATCGTAAAAAAGGTTTTCGGCGTAATTTTTTTGCGAAAAAAAGATAAATAATCTTAAAAAACGCTATTCAAATTTTGTAAAATGTGTTATAATAAAAAGCGATAAATGCATAAGTATGCAAAAGTCGCCCGCTTAAAAGAGGATAGCGTTTATCTTTATCGGGCGGAAACGGCTTTGCGTTAAAAATATCGGCGGTGAGTTTTATGAAAAATATGCGTAAAGACGTGCCTTCGGGCAAGGTGGTTTATAACAACAGCATCATACGCGGAATCGTGTCGCTTGCGATTACCGAGGTCGACGGAGTTATTGCCGGGAACGGCGAAAAAAACAAGAAAAACAATAACGACATTTTAATTTCGTTCGATAACGACAACGTTTGCGTCGACGTAACCGTGTCGGTTTTATACGGCTATAACATTCCCGACGTTGCATATAATATTCAGCAGAGCATTAAACACAACGTCGAAGCGATGACCGAGTATAAAATTTCGAGCGTAGACGTGCACGTCGTAAACGTAAACTTCGACGAAAACGACAAAAACGATTGATTTACGCAATTTAGTTTAGATTTTTTAATAAAAGCCGCAATTTTTTCGTTGCGGCTAAAAACATTTTTATTTGGATTTGATTTATGAGAAGAAACGCAAGAGAAGCGGTTTTTACTTTGCTATACCGCGATTTATTTTTGAGCGAAAAAGACGAGGGTTTTGTTAAAAAAATATACGCCGAAAATTCGCTTACGCCCGAAGACGAAAAGTTCGCCGACGAGTTGTATGCGACCGTAAAAAACAACGAAGACGAAATCGCTTCGGTTATTTCGTCATTTTCGAGCGGGTTTAATTTTTCGCGCTTGTTTCCTACCGATAAGTGCGCGCTTAAAATAGGCGTTGCCGAACTCAGATATTTCGACGACGTTCCCGAAATAGTCGCCATCGACGAAGCGGTTTTTCTTTCGCGCAAATTTTCGGCTGAAAAAAGTCCGTCGTTCGTAAACGGAATTTTGGCGGCGTATAAAAAATCGCTTGATGAAAGCGGGGCGGTTCGCGGCGGAAAAAGCAGCGTTTTAAATACCGATAATTTAAAAAACGACGGCTCTGCCGGAAAAAATTGCGAAGATTGCGCTGATAAACAAAGCGAAAAATGCGAAAGTTGCAGCGTTAAAAACGAGGCCGACGTTGTTGGCGGCGCTACCGTCGGCGTTTTAAGCGAAGGAGAAAACAAGTGAGCGTTTTAATCGACGGTAAACTGACCGCGCAAAAAATAAAAGATAAGTTGAAAATTTCGGCTGAAAATTTAATGAAAAACCACGGCGTAAAATGTAAACTTGCGCTTGTTCTGGTAGGCGAAGATCCGGCGTCGCTCGTTTACGTTTCGAATAAAGAAAAGGCGTGCGCGTATATAGGTATCGAATCCGAAATTATCAGATTTCCGGCAGAAACAACTCAAAACGAAATTATAAAAACAATAGACGATTTGGCTGCCGATAAAAGCGTGAACGGAATTCTGGTTCAGTTGCCGCTTCCAAAAAGCTTTGACGAGCGCGAAATTTTGTCGCACGTTCCCGTTGAAAAAGACGTCGACGGGCTTACTTACGCTTCCGAAGGCAAACTTTTACTCGGCGAACCTTGTTCGGTATCCTGCACTCCGAAAGGTGTTATGGCGCTTTTAAACGAATACGGAGTAGATTGCGACGGCAAAAACGCGGTTGTTATCGGGCGCAGCAATATGGTCGGAAAGCCCATGGCTGTTTTGCTTTTAGCCGCTAACTGCACGGTTACGATTTGCCACTCGCACACTAAAAACCTTGCCGAAATAACGAAAAACGCCGATATTTTAGTCGTTGCTATGGGTAAACCGCGTTTTATTAAAGGCAATATGATAAAAAAAGGCGCCGCCGTTATCGACGTAGGTATTAACCGCGTCGACGGAAAACTCGTCGGCGACGTCGATTTTGAAAGCGCAAGCGGAGTTGCGGGGTATATTACGCCTGTCCCCGGGGGAGTAGGCCCGATGACCGTTACCATGCTTATGCAAAACACAATTGAAGCCGCCGCCAAACAAAACGACGTCGGTTTGGGTTTGTTGGGCTTTTAAAATTAAAAAATTTGATTTAATCGGTTTATTATGTATAACTATAACGGCGATTTTAAGGCAAAATACGACGAATATTTGTTTGCCGTGCAAAACGTGCTGAATAACGTTTTTGCCGAACTAAATTGCGAAGAGAAATTGCTTTCGGCAATGAAATATTCGGTTTTTGCGGGAGGCAAAAGGGTGCGCCCGGTTTTGTTTTTTGCCGCGCTCGATTCTCTTGATTTAGATTATAACGACTTCGGTGCTTTTGCCGCCGCAATAGAACTTATCCATACCTATTCGCTTATACACGACGATTTGCCTGCTATGGATAACGACGATTATCGCAGGGGAAAACTTACCAACCATAAAGTTTTCGGCGAAGATTTTGCGATACTTGCGGGCGACGCGCTTTTAAACTTTGCTTATGAAATTGCGCTTAACGCGGTTACCGATAAAAATACTTTTGCCGCGGCTAAAACGCTTGCCGAATTTTCGGGTGCAAGGGGAATGGTAGGCGGACAGGCTTACGATTTGTCGCGAGACAAAACAAACGACGAAAAAACTCTTTTTAACATAGACGATTTAAAAACGGGTAAACTTTTATCTCTTCCGTTCGTTATGGCTTCGCTTATTGCCGGCGGAAAAAATTATGACGAATTTTTAAATCTCGGCAAAATTTTAGGGCGGCTTTTTCAATATACCGACGACGTTTTAGACGTAAAGGCAAATTTCGAAGAACTTGGAAAAACACCGAATAAAGACGCCACGCAAAACAAGATAACCGCTGTAAGCGTTTTTGGTTTAAACGGTGCCGAAAACGTGATAGAAGAACTTTTTACGTCTGGCATAAAAACCTTGAAAAATATCGATAACAACTCGTTTTTTATTGATTTTTTCATATTTGTTAAAGATAGAAAAAACTGATGCGTGCCGACGTTTATTTGTGTGCTAAAGGTTATTATAAATCGCGGAACAAAGCAGGCGAAGCGATAAAACGCGAAGAAGTTTTTTTAAACGGAAAACTTTTGAAAAAGGCTTCGCAGGAAGTTTTAAGCGGAGATGAAATCGAAATAAAAGCCGAAAGCGAACCGTTCGTATCTCTCGGCGGCGACAAACTCGAAAAAGCGATGCGTGAGTTTAACCCCGAAGTTGAGGGGCTTGTTTTTGTCGACGCAGGCGCTTCGACCGGCGGTTTTACCGATTGCCTTTTAAGGCGCGGCGCAAAAAAAGTTTTTTGCGTAGACGTGGGTAAGGCGCTTTTAGACGAAAAGATTTCGTCGGATAAACACGTCGTCGTAATGGACGAAACCAACGTTCGTTTTTTAAAACCCGCCGACTTCTGCGAAGAAATCGACGCCGCCGTTGCCGATTGCAGTTTTATTTCGCTCGAATACGTTCTGCCGGTTCTTAAAACAGTTGTAAAAAAAGGCGGTTATATAATTGCACTTATAAAACCGCAGTTCGAACTTGATAAAAAAATAAGGCTTAAAAACGGAGTTTTGCGCGACAAAAAAGAAAGACTTTCTATATTAAAACGGACTTATGAATTTATCGAAAGAGGGGGAATGTCGGTTTTAGGCATTACCGAAGCGCCCGTTTACGAAGATAAAAACGTTGAATATCTCGCTTATATTTCGACGATCGGCGGAAAATCCGCGGGATTGGAAAACGTGCTTAAAAATCGAATTTGATTTGAAATTTATAATTTAAATATCGGTTAATAATTTTTAATATGAGAATAGTTATTTTTGTAAAACAAAGCGATGAAAAATCGTTAAAAGCCGCGCTTAAATTCGAAGCCGCTTTGCCGAAAAACGTCGAGCGCGAGTATGCGATTGAACTTTCGAAAGCAGACGAAAAAGGTCGTGGCGGTGATATATTCGTATGTTTCGGCGGCGACGGCACGATTTTGCGTTGCGCAAAAACGGCGGCTCTTTCGGGGGCGAAAGTTTTTGCCGTAAACACGGGCAATCTCGGTTTTTTAAGCGCCATCGAAGGCGACGTTTTGCCAAACGATATTGTTAACGCCGTTTTGTCGGATAAAACGATATATGAAGAAAAACCGCTTTTAGAATGTGAAATTTCGGGCAAAACTTTTTATGCCGTCAACGAAATTTCGGTTTTACGTTCGACCGAGAACGGAGCGCGAAGCGAAAGCGTTAATTTTGAACTTTATATCGGCGGGCATTTTGCAGACGGGTATCTTGCCGACGGGCTTTTGATCGCCACGCCCACGGGATCGACCGCTTATTCGTTATCGGCAGGCGGGGCGGTGCTTGCTCCGCAATTAAAAGGTTTTATAGCGACCGCCGTTTGCCCACACACGTTGCACAATAGACCTATAGTTTTTTGCGACGACGACGTTGCCGAAGTTGTTTTGTCGGGTAAAAAAACTCGTTTAACCGCATGCGTTTATGCCGACGGCGAATGGGCGGCTATTGTAAAAAATGGCGAAAAAGCGTCGATTAAAAAATCGGATTTAACGGTTAAAATAGCGAAAGGCGATAATTTCTTTTTAAAATTAAACAAAAAATTACAATATTGGGGTAAAGAAGGATAAGTTATGTCAAAAATCAAACGTCAGCAAAAACTGCTCGATTTAATCAAACAGAACGAATTAGAAACGCAGGAAGAACTTATTGCACTTTTAAATTCAAGCGGCTATCCGGTAACGCAGGCTACCGTTTCGCGCGATATAAACGAACTGCAGCTTATAAAGGTTGCGGGCAGAGAGAAAAAATATCGCTATGCGCAGGTTACGCAGAGCAAGCAGATAGATAACGGCAAATTTTTGTCCTTGTTTAAAGCCGCGGTTACTTCGATAGAACCCGCGCAAAATCTTATCGTTGTTAAAACTTTAATAAGTAACGGCGCGCCCGTCGGCGCTACCGTTGACAGCCTTAACATTAAAGAAGTTGTGGGGTGCGTTGCGGGCGACGATACGCTTTTGATAGTAACTAAAAGCGCAGCCGACGCATTGGTTGTTACGGAAAGACTTAAAGAACTTTTATAATTCGGCAAATATAATTTCGCAAAATACGGTGAATTTTTGTAATATATTTATAATTTACAATTATTTAGATTTGTTTTTTTGTCAGGTTGGTTAAAAATGCTTTGCAGGTTAAACATTAAAAACGTTGCGCTTATAGGCGAAACCGAAATAGAATTTTCAGATGGACTTAACGTTTTATCGGGCGAAACCGGCGCGGGAAAGTCGGTCGTGCTGGATTCGATAAATTTTGTTTTAGGTGCTAAAGCGGATAAAAGCATGATAAGATACGGCGAAGATTTTTGCCTTGTTTCATGCGTCTTTTCGGGGTATCCGAAGTCGGTTTCGGATACGCTTGCCGAATTCGATATAGAAGACTGCGGCGAGATAATAATCAAGCGGAAATTCGACCTTAAAGGCAACGGATATATAAAAATAAACGGCGAAAGCGTTACCGCCGCGATGCTTAAAAAAATTACCGTCGACCTTGTTGACGTGCATGGGCAAAGCGAGCATTTTTTGCTTTTAAGCAAAGGCAAGCAACTTGAATGCGTTGACCGCGGAGCAAAAACCGAGACCGAAAAAGACGAGTTAAAACGTTTGATTTCTGAAATAAAACAAGCCGAAAACGAACTTGCGGGTTTTGGCGGAACGCCCGAAGAACGCGCGGTGCGGCTTGATATTTTAAATTATCAGATAGACGAAATCGAGAAAGCCGATTTGAAAGAAGGCGAAGAAGAGGAACTTACCGCCCAGCGCAACAAACTGGTTAATTTAGAAAAAATTTCGGCTTCGCTTGCCGCTGTTTACGATTGCGCTTTATCAGACGGCGGTGCGGGCGATTTGCTCGGAAAAGCGGCGCAGGCGATAAAGCAAATTTCGGGTTTGAGCGGCGAATATGAAAAAATAGCCGACGAAATAGGCGAGTGTCTGGATTTGATCAACGATATAGGCGAAAGCGCGCACGACTTTTTAGACGATCTCGACGGCGACGGGCTGAATCCCGACGAAATAGAAAAACGACTTGAGGTTTATAAAAACCTTAAAAAGAAATACGGCGGCAACTTAAAAAGCATAAACGAATTTTTGTTAATCGCTCAAACCGAAAAAGATAATCTCTCGTCGTTCGACGAAAAATGCGAAGAACTGAATAAAAAAATAAGCGCGCTTAAAGCGGCGGCTTATAAAAAATGCATTGAACTTTCTGAAAAACGTAAGGCGTATGCCGAAGTTTTTTGCAAAAACGTAACCGAAAAATTAAAACAATTAGGTATGCAGGGCGCAAAATTTTCGATAGCGTTCGAACCGTTTAAAAAGATCGAAGAAGTTTCGGCCTTTTCACCCGGCGGAATTGACGAGATAGAATTTATGTTTTCGGCAAATGCGGGCGAACCGCTTAAACCGCTTTCTAAAATTATAAGCGGCGGCGAAATGAGCAGGTTTATGCTTGCGATTAAAACGCAGGCGGAAAGCATTTGCGGAACGTATATTTTCGATGAAATCGATGCGGGGCTGAGCGGAATAGCGGCGGGGATAGTTGCTAAAAACTTTGCCGAAATAGCCTTGTCGCGCCAAATCATAGCGATATCGCATTTGCCGCAGATTTCGGCGATGAGCGATTCTTCGATATTGATAGTTAAAAACGAGTCGGGCGGAAAAACTTATACCGAAATTAAGCCGCTAAATAAAGCGGAAAAGGTGAATGAAATTGTAAGGCTGATAGGCGGAAATACAAACGACGAAACGGCAAAAAATCACGCCGAACACATGATCTCGCAAGCCGACGAGTTTAAACTTTCGTTAAAAAAATAACCGTAAAAAGTTTTAATATTAACTAAAAATATTAACTAAAAAACGCACCTAAAAAATGTTGGTAAAACATTTTTTTTAGGCGTGTTTTTTATTTTTATAAAAATCTTAAAAACAATGCATAAATAAAGCGATTTTTAAAGTTTTTATGTGTGACGTAATTTAAAACGTCAGGTTAAACTTCAAGGTTTTTATGCGACGACGGCGTTACGAGAATCGTTTTGAAATCGGTGTAAATAACCGCGCCCGATTTTGCCTGCGGCGGTTTTTTAACGTATTTTTTCTGGCAGTAATCTACTTCAACTTTTCCGCCGCCTTTTGCTTCGCTGTAAAACGCGCAAATCTCGGCGGCTATCAAAATTATTTCGTCGGGAACGTGTTTGCCGTTCGATTCGATAACGACGTGCGCAGAGTGATAGTTTTTAACGTGCAGCCACGTATCCGACGGTTTTGCCGAAAAAGTGAGTTTATCGTTTTGTATGTTGTTTTTTCCCGCGCGGATCTTATAACCGCAAAATTCAAACGTGCGATAGTTGATTTTTAAATCGGCTTTTTTTATTCTTGGCGCGCCGTTCTGCGTTTTTATAACGCCTGTAAGTTTTAACTCTTCTTCGACTTCCGTAAGGTCGCTTACGTTTTGCGCAGAATTTATTTCGCTTAAAACCGATTGAAGATAATCGATTTCGGATAGCGTTTGTTCTTTTTGCGGGGCGATCGCTTTTAAAGTATTTTTTATTTTTATATATTTTTTAAAGTATTTTTGCGCGTTTGAGTTTGGCGAAATCGTTTCGTCTAAATTTATTTTTACTTCTTTATTCTCGTCGTAATAATTCTGCGCGGTTAAAAATTTATCGCCGCGTTTTATTTTATAAAGGTTTGCGGTTATAAGTTCGCCGTAAATTCTGTATTTTTCGCCGCCGGCACATTCAAGTTCTTTTTCTGAAATAGCCTGAAGTTTTTTGCGCTCTTTTTTAAGCGCCGAATTAACGGCGGAGTTAAGTTTGCTTTTAAGTTCGTTTTGTTCGCGTAAAGTTCTTTTTAAGTCGAAATAAAATTCTTCGGCGTCGCTTAATAAGTCGAAATATTTTTTTTCGCCCTTAACGGTTAAATAGTCGGTGAAAAAATAATCGAGCGGAGTTCCGTCGGGGTTGAAAACTACGCAGGGGGTTAAACTTTTTTGATCGTTTAAAAACGAATAAATTCCGTCGTAAATTTTTTCGGGCGAAAGTTTTTCATTTTCGGCAAGGGGAAAATCGAAAACCGTTTTGTTAAGCGTGCGAAAAACCGCTTCTTTGGCTGCAACCGACGAGAAGCCTTTTATTCCGTTGAAAACGTATTCGGCAAGATCTCCGCCTTCGAAATTCGAAAAGTATGCAAGCGTTTTGGTTTTTTGTGAAAATTCGATTTTATCCTGCGCTTTGGGCAAGGCGTATTTTACGCCGCAAAGTAAGGTTCGGTCTTTCGAAAAATCGATTTGCGCGGGCTTCATCGTTCCCGCGATTATTTCGTTTTCGCATAAAATAACGTTTGAATATTTGCCCATTATTTCACAATAAAGTTGTTTTTCGACCGGCTCTAAAAAGTCGTTTTTCGAGTTGAGCGTAATTTTTATAATGCGCTCGGCGCCTAAAAGTTCTACGCTTTTTATCGACGAATTTAAAAGGTGCTTGCGTAAAAGCATGCAAAAACCCGGTGCTGCGGCGGGATTTTTACGTTCGACCGAAGTAAATCCCACGCGCGGAAAAACCGCGCTTGCGCTTACCGAAAGCCTTGCGTTTCCGTGTTCGGAATAAACCCAAAGTATAACTTCGTCGGGTGAAGGCTGGGTTATTTTATTTATTTTTGCGCACGTTAAAAGCGCGTTTAGTTCGGTTGAAAGTTTTTTTAAAGTTATTGCGTCCTGCGGCATGTCTCGAGCTGTATAAGGCGAAAAAGGTTAAATTTCGAAATTATCGATTTTTTTCGGGCAATTTTATTATAAATTATACACAAAAGTTTGATAAAAGTAAAATATTTGTCTTAAAAACTTTACATTTTAAATTTAATTTGATAAAATAGCAAGGCAAAGAAAAAAACGGAGTTGTAAATATGAATTACAAGGCAGAAAAAACCGAGAAAAACGAACTTAAAGTTACGATGGAACTCGATAAACAAGATTGGCTTGAAGCGAACAAAAGCGCTTACGAAAAAAACAAAGCGCAATATTCGGCTCCCGGCTTCAGAAAAGGGCACGTTCCCTATAACTATCTCGTGGGTGCTTACGGCGAACAGATTTTCTTTGAAGACGCCGTGAATTTTGCGTTTACCAAATATTATTTCGATATTTTAGAAAAAGAATCGGATTATAAAGTTATCGACGGACCTTCGGTCGAAGATATTAAGCCCGGCAAAGGCGGCGGGATGACCATTGTTGCGGTGGCGCCCCTTAAACCCGAAGTTAAAATGGGCAAATATACCGGACTTAAAATCGAAAAGACCGAATATAAAGTAACCGACGAAGACGTTGATAAAGAAGTTGAAAAGCTTCGTGAAAGAAACGCGCGCGAAATCGAAGTTACCGATCGCTCGGTTGTTGACGGCGATATTTGCGACATCGATTATTCGGGTTCTATAGATAACGAAAAATTCGAAGGCGGTACAGCCGAACATCAGACTATCGTTATCGGCAGCAAAACCTTTATTCCCGGATTTGAAGATCAGATTATCGGTATGAATATCGGCGGCGAACGCGACATTACGGTTAAATTTCCCGACGATTACGCTGCCGAAAATTTAAAGGGCAAGGTTGCGGTTTTCGCAATTAAACTTCACGGCATTAAAGTTAAAGAACTGCCCGAACTTAACGATGAATTTATTAAAGACGCCGTAGGCGAAGAAAGCGTTGCCGCATATAAAGAGGGTGTTAAAGAAAGACTTGTAAAGAACGCCGAAGAACGCGCTAAACGCGAAAACGAAGACAAACTCGTAAAGGCGATTACCGATGCGAGCGAAGTTGAAATTCCCGATTGCCTTATCGAAAAACAAATCGATTCGATAGTCGAAGATATGAAATACAGACTTATGTATCAGGGGCTCGATTTAGACGGTTACCTTAAATACACCGGTCAGACGATGGAACAATACAGAAAAGGCTTTGTTGAACCCGCTAAATCGCGCGCTAAATCGCAACTTGTTATCGAACAAATAATCGAAAACGAAAAAATCACCGCTACGCCCGAAGAAATCGACGCGAAGATTGCCGAACAAGCCCTTTCGGTCGAAAAAGACTTCGAAGAATACAAAAAGAATATGCAGGCTCGTCAACTCGAATACATTGCAAATTCTATCGTAATAGACAAACTTTTCGATTTTCTTACCAAAAACAACAAAATCGGTTGAGTTTCGCCGATTTTCGACGTTTAAAAACTTTAAAATTAAAAAACTTCTGTTTGATTCGGCGACTAAAAATCGCCGTTTTCAAATATAATTGAAATATAACGAAAATATTGCGGCTTTTTGCAAAAACGTTTTTGCTTTCGCTTTTAGTAGGCGTAGGCAAGGGTTGCGCTGCGAAAAGCGAAAGGTGCTAAAATGGCTTTGATCCCTATGGTTATCGAGCAGTCGGGACGCGGCGAGCGTTCTTACGATATTTATTCGCTTCTGCTTGAAAAAAGAATAGTTTTTATTACCGGCGAAATCGACGACGCGCTTGCGAATACTGTCGTTGCGCAACTTTTATATCTCGAAAGCAAAGACGAAAGCAAAGATATAAGTTTGTATATCAACAGCCCGGGCGGCAGCGTTACCGCGGGACTTGCGATATATGACACAATGAACTATATAAAATGCGACGTAAGCACTATTTGTATAGGTTTGGCGGCGAGCATGGGCGCGTTTTTATTGTCGAGCGGGGCAAAAGGCAAGCGTTTTGCTTTGCCTAACTCCGAAATTATGATTCATCAGCCGCTCGGCGGGGCGCAGGGGCAGGCAAGCGACGTTGCCATTCATGCAAAGCATATAATCGACACTAAAGACAAACTTAACAAAATTCTTGCAAACAACACGGGAAAACCGCTTGAACTCGTTGAACGGGACACCGACAGAGATAACTTTATGTCTGCCGCCGAAGCGAAAGACTATGGACTTGTGGACGGGGTTTGCGACAAAAGAATTTAATTAAAAAACTTGCCCGCTTTTTTAAAAATAAAATGTCGGGCAAAATTTTTTAAGGTTTAATTTATTCTTTAATCGGAGAATATTATATTATGACGAATAATACTGAAAATAAATCAACCGAATTGCGCTGTTCGTTCTGCGGTAAACCAAATTCGCAGGTTAAAAAACTTATAGCTGGGCCAGACGGCGTTTATATCTGCGACGAGTGCGTTGAAATTTGCCGCCACGTTATTTCCGAAAACGAAAGGCGTACGAATAAACCGGCGGTAAAACTTAAAAAACCCGTTGAAATAAAAACCGAACTCGATAAATACATTATCGGGCAGGAACGAGCGAAGAAGGTTTTGTCGGTTGCCGTCTACAATCATTATAAAAGAATCAACTATACGGGCAAAAAGGGCGCGTTAAACGATGAACTCGAAATCGATAAAAGCAACATTTTGCTTTTAGGACCTACGGGATGCGGAAAAACGCTGCTTGCAAGAACCTTGGCGAAAATTTTAGACGTGCCGTTTGCCGTTGCCGACGCTACGACTTTAACCGAGGCGGGTTATGTCGGCGAAGACGTTGAAAACATATTGCTTAAACTTATACAAAACGCCGATTACGACATCGAAAAAGCGCAACGCGGCATAATTTATATCGACGAAATAGATAAAATTTCGCGCAAAAGCGAAAATATGTCAATAACGCGCGACGTTTCGGGCGAAGGCGTTCAGCAGGCGCTTTTAAAAATTATCGAAAGCACGGTTGCATCCGTTCCGCCGCAGGGCGGCAGAAAGCATCCGCAACAAGAAGTTCTGCGCATAGATACGACGAACATATTGTTTATATGCGGCGGCGCGTTCGTAGGGCTTGATAAAATTATCGAAGAACGCAAAGACGTTTCGCCTTTCGGATTTGGCGGAAGCGCCGTTGAAAGCGCTGAACAAAAGGGCGTTTACGAAGATATTCAGCCGCAGGATTTAACCAAATACGGTTTGATACCGGAATTTGTCGGCAGGCTTCCCATAGTTGTAAGTTTAGAGCCGCTTAACGAAGACGCATTGGTTAAGATTATGACCGAACCTAAAAACGCTATCGTAAAACAATATAAAAAACTTGTTGAACTCGACGACGTTGTTTTAGACGTTAAAGACGACGCAGTAAGAGAAATAGCAAAAAAGGCTATCGACTTGAAAACCGGAGCAAGGGGATTAAGAACTATTTTCGAAAACCTGATGCTCGACACCATGTATGAAATTCCCGAAGGCGGCGACGTTGAAAAAATAGTTATCGATAAAGACGTGGTCGACGGGCTTAAAAAACCCGAAATAGTAAAAAAGCAAATCGCCTGATTTTCGGTACTTGTTGCTACAAACAAAAACCTAAACGCATAAACATTTTTTACGCGTGACATAAAAACATTTAAAATCGCTTGTAAAATCAGGCGATTTTTTATTTTTTGTAAAAAGGGGGAATAATAAAAGCGATTATGGCATATGTTTAAAAAGAAAAGCAAACGTAAACGCTAAAAAAACTTTTTTTACTACGTTATTCGACAAAGTTTTTGCGTTTTGATTTGCTATAATAAGAGAAAGCGTTGAATGAAAAAGATTAAAAACTTAAAGGCGAAAATAGTTGCGATAGTCGCCGTTTTTTTAGCGACGGCAATCGTTTTGGTCGGCGTATATCGGCGCGAAAGCATATACGCGTTTTCATATAATAGAACGGTGCGAAAACTTCCGATATATTCGGTTGAACGAAACGATAAAAAAATTGCCATATCGTTCGACTGCGCGTGGGGTAACGAATATACCTTAAAACTTTTGGATTATATGGACGAATACAAGGTTAAATGCACGTTTTTCTGCGTTTCGTTTTGGGCGGAAAAATATCCCGAAGATTTAAAAGAGATAATAAGGCGCGGGCATGAAGTAGGCACTCACAGCAAAACTCACCCGAAAATGAGCCGATTAAACGAAGCGCAGATAACCGAAGAACTTGATTATTCGTGTAAGGCGATTGAGAATATAACGGGGCAGAAGCCCGAACTTTTTCGCCCGCCGTTCGGCGATTACGACGATTTACTTATAGAAACGGCGCAAAAACTTAATTTATATACGATACAATGGGACGTAGACAGTTTAGATTGGAAAGATTTATCCGCCTCGGATATAGCGAAACGTGTTATAAATAAAACGAAAAGCGGTTCGATAATACTTTGCCACAACAACGGAAAGCATACGGCGGAAAGCCTGCCTCTTATATTTTCTACGTTAAAAGCGCAGGGATATGAATTTGTAAAAATAAGCGACCTTATATATAAAAGCGACTATACGATAGACCACAGCGGCACGCAAAAAAGCAATATCGCGTAAAAATGCCGAAACGCGCAAAGAAATTTTATTGATAAAAAGGAAATTTAAGAAGGAAGAACTTGCGTTTAAACGCAAAATCGGAGGAGAATAAATGAGTTACACTGAAAAAACAAACAATTTGGCTTACGTTTCGGGGAAGGTGCTTACGAAAGCAACGTTTTCGCACGAAATTTACGGCGAAGGCTTTTACGAAATGCACGTCGGCGTAAAAAGACTGTCCGGTCAGACCGATATTTTGCCGATAACGATATCCGAACGCCTTATCGAAGCAAAAAAACTTGAAATCGGTTCCGACATTTGCTCGATAGGGCAATTCCGCAGTTATAACAAACTTGTTGACGGCAAAAGCAAACTTATGCTTACCGTTTTCGTGAGAGAACTTATAGACGAAAATAACGAACAAAACCCGAACAGCGTGGCTTTATCGGGATATATCTGCAAGCCGCCGATATACAGAACTACGCCGTTCAACAGAGAAATAGCGGATATATTGCTTGCGGTTAACCGTGCGTATAATAAATCGGATTATATTCCGTGTATTGCGTGGGGCAGAAACGCCAGATTTGTAAAGAACCTGAAAGTAGGCGAAAAAATCGCGCTTACGGGGCGTATTCAAAGCCGCGAATACACAAAAAAACTAAGCGAAACCGAAAGTAGGGTAATGACCGCTTACGAAGTTTCGATTAACCGCCTTGCAGCGTACGATAACGCGGATAATTTCGATATAGGCGTTGAATTCGGGGCGAAAAAGCCGCAAAATCTCGATTTCGGCAGGGTAATTATTTAGTGATATATATAATAATTCCATATAATAATTCCCTTAAAAAACGGCTTAAAAAAGCGGCTGAAAAACCAAAACAGTGCCGAAAAAAAATAAATGGGTTCAAAGCGAAATTTGGTTTTTGTGCAAAATAAAAATAAAACAAATTTTAAAAACCCGCTAAAAAACCTTGACATAAAAATTTTAATTTGTTAAAATCAAGGCAACTTAATAGAGATGCGATTAAACTTTTAAGAGCGGTACGGGATACCGACAAGGTTGTTTTGCTTTAAGTTCGTGCTATAAAAAGTGCGGATAAGCAGCGAACGCGTCTGAATAATTAAGCGGAGAACGGGTTTTAGGGGGCGCTTTGCGCAAATGCCTTTAACGCGCCTGCATAGTTTCAGAAGTAAATGACCTTGCCGAAATCGGTAAGGTTTTTTTATGTTTAAAAGCGTCTTAAAAAAAACAGGAGAGGTTTTTATCACATGAAACTCGTTTACAACGTGCAAGACAGACCGGGAAAAACCCCGGGGTTCACCTTCGGCAAACTGCTTGTTTTTGCGCTTCAGCAATTACTTGCGATTATGGCTGCAACCATAGCGGTTCCTGCGGCGATAAACAGCGTTTACCCCAACGTTAATATGTCTGCTTCGGCGGCTTTGTTCGGCGCTGGCGTTGGCACTTTGGTTTATTTGCTTTTCACTAAATTCAAAAGCCCCGCATTCCTTGGCTCGTCGTTTGCTTTTATTCCCTCGATGCTTGCGGCTTTTGCGGGCGGCGTTTCAATGTCGCTCGGCTATCTCGGCTTAATACTCGGCGCGGTTATGGCGGGACTTGTTTATGTGGTAATAGCCGTAATCATTAAATTCGCGGGCGTTAAATGGGTTAACAAACTTATGCCCGCCGTCGTTATCGGACCTACGGTTGCTATTATAGGACTTTCGCTCGCGGGTAGTGCCGTCGGCAGTCTTAGCAGCGGAACGGCTACCTGTTCGCCTTATATTGCGCTTCTTTGCGGGTTGGCAACTTTGGCTGTAACCATTATCTGCTCGATTTACGGTAAAAAATTCTTAAAAATGATTCCGTTCGTAATCGGTATTTTAGCAGGTTACGCTTTGGCTGCTATTTTCACCGTTATCGGAAACGTTGCTTCGCTCGATGCATTAAAAGTAATAGATTTCAGTAAATTCGACCATATGCAATGGTATCCCGATTTTACTTTCTTAACTGCGTTCAAAGGCAATTATGAATTCGGCAAGGCGGGTTCGTTCGGCGCATATCTTGCAACTGTTGCCGTTGCTTACGTTCCCGTTGCGTTCGTAGTATTCGCAGAACACATTGCAGACCACAAAAACCTTTCTACTATTATCGAAAAAGATCTTCTTGTCGAGCCCGGTCTTCACAGAACGCTTCTCGGCGACGGCGTAGGCTCGATTGCGGGCGCGTTTTTCGGCGGTTGCCCCAACACCACTTACGGAGAATCGGTAGGTTGCGTAGCAATTTCGGGTAACGCTTCGGTTTCGACCATACTTGTAACCGCTTTAATGGCTATCGTAATTTCGTTCATCGCTCCGTTCTCTACGTTCCTTGCGACTATACCTTCTTGCGTAATGGGCGGCGTTTGCATAGCTCTTTACGGGTTTATTGCCGTATCCGGTTTAAAGATGATTCAGAAAGTAGACCTTGAAGACAGCGCTAACTTGTTCGTTGCATCCGTAATTTTAATAACCGGTATCGGCGGACTCAGCGTATCTTTCGGCGCGATAACCATAACGAACGTTGCTTGCGCTCTTATTCTTGGTATTCTCACCAACCTTTTGGTTAAACGCGGAAGAAAGAGCGAAGCGGGCGAAAGCGAACTTAACGAAATCAAATCCGACAAAAAAACCGATGCAAACGACGGTAACGTTGCGTAATTAAAACTTAAAATAAATTTTGGTAAGATAATCAAAAACTCTCCCGCAGAATGAGCGGGAGAGTTTTTTTGCGTTTTTCGCTTGCGGTAATTTACTATAAGCGTTAATTTTCGACTTATTTTAACATGATAAAATATATATAATAATAAGGAATATAATTTTTTCGGTAAAAATCGCTTTACTTTTTTAACTTTTGCGTTTATCATGTTAAAAGCGCTTAGTCGCAAAAACTCATCGCAACGGGCATATTGCCCGAGTTAAAGAAAATATGGACAAACGAAAACAAAAACTTATCGACCTTGCCGTCGCTATCATAATATTGCTTATATCTATCCCCGTAATGGCTTTTTGCATCGGCGGGGGCGGAGTGGGTAAGGCGTGGGATTGCTTGCCGCGCGTAACTTCGTCGGGCGAAGCGAAAGCCGAATATGCCGTTTATAAACTTACTTACGGCGAAAAACAAACGGTCGATTCGGTGTGGGTTAACTTTTCGCGGTTTAACGAAAAGAGCGGGAAACTCAAATTTATTTTTGATTTTACCGATTCTGAAGAACAAGCGAAAGGCACTTCGTATATGGAGCTTACCCGCAAACAGGCCGTCGTTGAAAACGCGGGCGAAAAGTCCTTCCGCTTTATAAAAGCGGTTGAAAACGCGGGCGAAAAATCTGCGTATGTAAGGGTTTGCATAAAACAATGCGTTTCGGTAAACGAAATAGTTTTTTCAGATAAAGACGGCAATTCCGTAAAAGCCGAATTTTTCGGCGCAATTACTTGGAAAAACGATAAATACGGGTTTTATTATTCCGACGAAGTTAAGGGCGTTTCGACTGCCGAGTATTCGGTTGATTCGAGATTTTTGCTTGGTAACGGCAAATCTATCGAAAACGCAGGCGTAAATCAAGCCGAACTTTTAACCGCCGTAACTTCGTTTTTGTCGGGCGACGGGGCGGGCGTTTCGTCTACGCACGGGCCGCTCGGCGTTGCTCTTATTTCGATCGGCGTGCTTATTTTCGGCGCGGGGTTGTTCGGTTTAAATTTTATAAATTATCTTGCGTTTATCGTAGCGCTTATGCTTTTATATTTTGCGGGTAAAAAGGTTTTTAACGATTTTCGTTACGGAATAGCGGCATCGGTCGTTTGCCTCGTTTTAGGGCTTCCCGTTTCCGCGGTTATCGGTAGCGCGGCTTCGGCGCTTGCGTTGCCTTTTATAATCGGCGCGTTTTTACTTGCTTACGATTATTTGCTTTATCCCGTAAAAAATTCTAAAAAAATCGCGGTTTCGGGTATTTTGTTTTCGGTCGCGTTTGCAATCGACGTTCATTCGCTCGTTGCCTTTATGGGGCTTGCCGTTATATGCGTTTTAGGCGCAAAGCGCGAAATAACAGCGTTTGAGGGGTATAAAACCCTTAAAGGACTCGAACGCGAATACTGGCGTGAAAAATACGTTAAACGCACGGTAACGGTGATTTTGCGCGCAATCGTTTGCTTTTTGATTTTTCCGTTTTTAATTCAACTTTTATCTTACGGAATAACTTTTTTCGCTTACGCAAACTATTACGCAAGTTTAAACGGAAACGTTTTTGCGATTTTTGCCGAAAACACAAAATTATTGTTTTTGAAAAGTTCGGCAAGCGATTCGCTTATTTTCGGCTGGCTTATAGGAATAGGTAGCGAAAACTCGAAATTTTACGGCGAAAACGTTGCGGAAATATGCTCGAATCCTTTCGTTGCGTTTATCGGCGCGGCGTGTGCGATTTTTATAATCGTTTTGGTTTGCTCGTTTAAAGCGCAGAACGAAAAAGTTAAAAAGGTTTTTGAAAAGAATAAATACGAAAGCGTTATCGGCTCGCTCGTTTTAAGCGTTGCGTTCGTTTCGTGTTTCGTTTCGTTAATGATTTTCGGCTTTTACGGGGCGTATCAGACTTATTTGTATGCGGCCGCGGCTTTCTGTTTTTCGCTTCCGCTTGCGTTTAAATATTTGTGTGCGATAAACGAAAAAACGGCGTATTTTTCGCTTTCGTTTTGCGCGGCGCTTGCTGCCGTTTTCGAAATTCTGTTTTTTACGGAAATTTTTCAACTTAACTTTTTCCCGTCGATAGCGCAGGTAATTTTTACTTTTAAATTTTAACAAGGATAAAAAATATGATAAGCAAGGTTACGGGGTTGGGCATTTTCGGGCTTGACAGTTTTTGCGTGGACGTAGAAACCGACGTTTCGTCGGGCTTGCCGCGCTTCGACATAGTCGGGCTTCCCGATGCCGCAGTTAAAGAATCGAAAGAGCGGGTGCGCTCGGCAATAAAAAACAGCGGATACGCTTTTCCTTACGGCGCGATTACCGTAAATTTAGCACCGGCCGACAGACGGAAAGAAGGCGTTTATCTCGATTTGCCGATTGCGATCGGCATTATTAAAGCGAACAGCGGCTGTCTTCCCGAATCCTTCGACGATTACGTTCTGCTCGGCGAATTGTCGCTCGACGGAAAACTTCGCGGGCTTAACGGAATTATGCCGCTTTTGATTTCGGCGCGCGAGCAAGGGCTTAAAAAATTTATAATTCCCAAAGAAAACGAGCGCGAAGCGCAATATATCGACGGCGTTGAAGTTTACGCTTGCGAAACGCTTTCTCAGGCAGTAGGGCATTTATCGGGCGAAAGGCCGGTGCGGAAATTGCTCGTTCACGGATATTCCGCGTTTAAAGGGCATGCCGAATATAACGAAGATTTAAAATTCGTAAAAGGTCAGCAGGTTGCAAAACGCGCGCTCGAAATTGCCGTAAGCGGCGGGCATAACGTTCTTTTTATCGGTTCGCCGGGATCGGGAAAAACGATGCTTGCAAGGTGTATTCCTTCGATAATGCCCGATCTCGATTTCGACGAAGCGCTCGAAACCACTAAAATTCATTCGATTGCGGGCATTTTAAAGCCCGAAGAGGGTATAATTACAAAAAGACCGTTTTTTACGCCGCACCACACGGCTTCGAGCGTTGCCATAATCGGCGGCGGCTCGTCGGCTAAACCCGGTATTATAAGCCTTGCGCATAACGGCGTTTTGTATATGGACGAATTACCCGAATATCCGCGAAGCACGTTAGAGGCTCTGCGCCAGCCGCTTGAAGACAGAACGGTTACGGTGTCGCGCGCGCGGACTTCGATAGATTATCCCGCAAGTTTTATGCTTGTTGCGAGCATGAATCCTTGTCCGTGCGGCAACTACGGCTCGAAAACGGCAGAATGCAGATGCACCGCGGCGCAGATTGCTAAATATAAAGCCAAACTTTCGGGTCCGCTTCTTGACAGAATCGATTTGCAGATAGAAGTAGACGCGGTCGATTACGACGACCTTGTAAAAGGTGGCGAAGAAGAAAGTTCTGAAGACGTGAGAAAACGCGTAAACAGAACGCGCGCCGTTCAACGCGAAAGATTTTTATCCGAAGGGATAAGAACAAACAGCGAAATGCACGAAAAACAACTTGAAAAATATTGCGTTTTATCGCCCGAATGCGAAAAAATTATGCGAGCTTCGTTTTTAAGTTTAAAATTTTCGGCACGCGGAAGAAGCCGCGTGTTAAAAGTTGCGAGAACGATTGCGGACATGGAACTTTCGGAAGAAATTTTGCCCAAACATATATTAGAAGCGGTAAGTTACCGCAGTTTTGACGTAAAATCTTAAAAAACGATATAAAACGGCAAAAATATTCGGCTATGACTTATGCCGAAAAACGATTTTAAAACGGTATTGAAAACATAAAATGCGCAAAAATTATACAAACGACGAACTTGCCGTAATAATTTTAGATTCGTTTCAGAATTTAGAATATAAACATAAAAGCGCGATATTGGCGCTTTATAACAAACCTTCGGATATTTTTAACGATTTCGAAAAAGCCGTAACGTACCTTACCGAAAACATAGGAGCGCCCGCCGCAAACACTTTTATAAAATCGTTCGGCGGCGGCGAATACACCGTTTACGTTTTGGATTCGCTTAACAAAAAGGGCGTTACCGCGGTTACTTATTTAAGCGGCGATTACCCTGAATCGTTTGAGAATTTGCCGCTTATGCCGATCTGCCTTTATTGCAAGGGTAATTTGAGTTTGCTTAACGCCGAGCGCAAAATCGCGGTGGTAGGCTCGCGCAGAACGTTGCCTTTTGTTTTAAAAAAGAGCGAGCAGATTTGCAAAGATTTATCGCGTGCGGGCGAAGTTGTTGTTACGGGCAGCGCCGTAGGCGGCGACCGCAGCGCGATACTCGGCGCTATCGAAAGCGGCAACGTTATTTCGGTGCTTGCGCACGGGTTCGATTACGTTTATCCGCAGTCGAACCGCGAACTTATCGAAAAGGTTGCCGAGTGCGGTCTTGTTGTTTCGGAATACGCGCCCGACGTTCCGTCGAATGCTTGGCGGTTTCCGATGCGAAACAGAATAATCGCCGCGCTTTCTGATTGCGCGTTTATTTTAAGCGGAGATTTAGAAAGCGGCACGCGGTATACCGCAAAATACGCCGAAGCATACAGCCGCCGACTTTACGCTTTTCCTTATTCGATAGGCGAAAGAAGCGGCGAAATTTGCAACTTGCTTATTAAACTTAATAAAGCAGCGCTCGTAGAAGAAACGGAAGATATCGCGATAGGCGAAAACTTAAATTTAGAAGAGGAACCTGAACTCGACCTTGCAGACGACGAAAACGAAATTTTTTGCGCGATGAAGGGCGAATCGACGGTTGACGAACTTTGCGCAGCCACGGATAAACGCGCCTTTGAAATTCTGCCCGTTTTATCTATGTTGGAAATAAAAGGATTTGTTTCGCGCGGGAAAACCGCAGGCACTTATATTCCGGTAAAAAAATCTAAAAAGCCCGTTAAAAGTCAAGAAAACGAATAACGGATTTCATTAAAAACAAAATAAACGAACAAAACAGCGCGCCTTTTACGGAGTGCGGGGAGAAATAAATGCAACTTATAATTGTGGAATCGCCGTCAAAAGCGAAAACTATCGAAAAATATCTTAAAGGTAAATATAAAGTAGACGCGTCGGAAGGGCACATACGCGACTTGCCCGAAAAACGGCTCGGCGTTAACGTGGGCGGCAATTTCGAGCCTAACTACGAAATTTCGCCTTCGAAAAAAGCGGTTATAAAAAGGCTTGAAGAAAAAGCCGCCAAAGCCGACAAAGTTTATCTCGCAACCGACCCTGACCGCGAAGGCGAAGCCATTTCGTGGCATTTAATGGAAGTTTTAAAACTTCAGGGCAAGGCACAGCGTATCGAGTTTAACGAAGTAAGCGAAAAGGCGATTAAAAACGCGCTCGAACATCCGCGCGAAATCAACAAAAACCTTGTCGATTCGCAACAGGCGCGCCGCGTATTAGACAGACTCGTCGGTTATAAGTTAAGCCCGTTTTTGTGCAAACGTATTAAAGACGGACTTTCGGGCGGACGCGTGCAGTCGGTTACTTTGCGCTTGATTACCGACAAAGAACGCGAAATTCAGGCGTTTAAACCGCAGGAATATTGGAACGTTTCGGCAACCTTAAAGGCGGCGGTCGCTCCGCAGTTCAAGGCTTTGCTTTTAGAAAAGGGCGGCAAAAAATATAAACCCGCTTCGAAAGACGATGCCGACAATGCCTTGGCTGAAATAAATTCAAGCGAATTTATCGTTAAAGACGTTAAAAAATCGGTTGTTAAATCGCATCCGCTTCCGCCGTTTACGACCAGCACGATGCAGCAGGACGCTTCGAACAAACTCGGTATGAGTTCTCCGCAGATAATGCAGGTTGCACAGCACCTTTACGAAGGTATGGAAACGCAGAACGGGCATATCGCTCTCGTGACCTATATCAGAACGGACTCGGTACGCGTAAGCGCCGACGCTATCAGCGCCGCGCGTTCGTTTATTTCGGGTAAGTTCGGCGACGAGTATTTACCCAAAACGCCCAACTATTACAAATCGAAAGCAAACGCGCAGGACGCACACGAAGCGATAAGACCTATCGATTTATCGGTAACGCCCGAAAGCGTAAAAAGCGTTCTTGATAAAAACCACTATAACCTTTATAAACTTATTTACGACAGATTTTTGGCTTCGCAAATGGCTGAAGCCGTTTACAATCAGGTTAAGGTAGACGTTGCCGCCGGCGATTACGTTTTTAAAACAACGGGCAAAACCGTAACTTTTAAAGGTTTTACAGCAGTTTACGACGATTATACCGCGGGCGCCGCACAAAACGACGACATGACCGAAAACAAAACTCTTCCCGTAATGAACGTGGGCGATAACCTTAAAAAGGTTAAAATCGACGCAGAACAGAAGTTCACCAAGCCGCCCGTAAGATTTACCGACGCAAGTCTGGTTAAAATTATGGAAGAAAAGGGCATAGGTCGTCCGTCAACTTATTCTTCGATTATTTCGGTTTTATCGAAACGTAAATATACCGTAAAAGAAGGCAAATATATCGTACCTACCGATATCGCGTTTAAAATTACCGACCTTTTAACCAAATATTTCCCCGATATTATGGACGTAGGTTTTACCGCCGATATGGAAGATAAACTCGACGACATTGAAAACGGCGGAAAAGACTGGCACAAACTTATAATGGATTTTTACCCCGAATTTAAAGACCGTTTAGCAAAAGCCACGCAGGACGGCGACGAAATTACGGATATTATTTGCGAAAAATGCGGCTCGCCTATGGTTAGAAAAAACGGCAGATACGGTAAATTTTTGGCATGCTCCAATTATCCCGAATGCTCGAACATAAAAGCCGAAAACGTTGAAGAATCCGACGTAATCTGCGAAAAATGCGGTGCAAAAATGATTTATAAAACGGGTAAGTTCGGTAAGTTTTTGGCTTGCCCCAACTATCCGAAATGCATCAACATAAAACCGCTTAACGAAGAAGCGTCAAGCGAAAAATGCGAAGTTTGCGGCGGCGAAACGGTTATTAAAAAAGGTAAATTCGGCAAATATCTGCTTTGCAAAAACTGCAAACACACCAAAAGCCTTGCCGAAGACGCAGGCGTTTGCCCCGTTTGCCATAAGCCTACGCGCAAAATGACTTCGAAGGCGGGAAAAACCTTTTACGGTTGTTCGTCGTATCCCGAATGTTCGTTTATGAGTTGGGATATGCCCACCGGCGAACTTTGCCCCGAATGCGGCAAATATCTCGTTTATTCGAAAGATATGAAAACTATTAAATGCTCGTCGAAAGACTGCAAATATTCGGTTAAAAACGAGCAGACGAAAGATAAAGAAAACTGATTTAAATTACTTGCGATTAAATTTATAATGAATAACAACGATACTTTTGCAAAACCCGTCGTAAAAGTAATAGGCGGCGGGCTTGCGGGCAGCGAAGCGGCGTATTATCTTGCCAAACGAGGCTATAAGGTTAAACTTTACGATATTAAACCTAAAGCGTTTACGCCCGCGCACCACAGCGAAAATTACGGCGAACTCGTTTGCTCTAATTCGCTTAAATCGTCCGACGTGTTCGGCAACGCATGCGGGCTTTTAAAGCAGGAAATGCGCGTTTTAGGCAGTCTGATTATTGAATGTGCCGACAAAACAAAAGTTCCCGCAGGCAACGCTCTCGCCGTCGACAGAGAACTTTTTTCTGCCGAAATAACCAAAAAACTGCGCGAATGCGACAATATCGAAGAAGTTTGCGAAGAAGTTGAAGCAATAGATTTAAACGAGCCCGTAATTATTGCGACCGGACCTTTAACCACCGATAAGCTTTGCGAATTTATAAAAAACATAACCGGCTCGTTTTATTTTTTCGATGCGGCGGCGCCCATAATTTCGGGCGACAGCATCGATTATTCGTGCGCGTTCACCGCCGACAGATACGGCGAAGAAGGGGGTGATTATATAAATTGCCCTATGGATAAAGATACTTACGACGAATTTTACGAAGCGCTTATAACCGCAAAACGCGCCGAAGTGCACGACTTTGAAAACGCAAAAGTGTTCGAAGGGTGTATGCCCGTCGAAGTTATGGCAGCGCGCGGAAAAGATACTTTAAGGTTCGGACCGTTAAAACCTGCGGGGCTTACCGATCCGAAAACGGGCAGATGGCCTTATGCGTGTTTGCAGCTTCGCAAAGAAAACGTAAGCGGAAGCGCGTATAACATGGTCGGGTTTCAGACAAACCTTTTGTTCGGCGAACAAAAAAGGGTGTTTTCGCTTTTTCCCGCTCTGAAAAACGCCGAGTTTTTGCGCTACGGAGTAATGCATAAAAACAATTTTATTAACTCGCCGCAAAATTTAGATAAATATTTTTCGCTTAAAACAAATCCGCTTTGCTTTTTCGCGGGGCAGATGACGGGCGTCGAAGGTTACGTCGAAAGCGCGGCTTCCGGGCTTATGGCGGCGATAAATTTAGATTGCAGGCTTTCGGGAAAACAACTTCCCGATTGGAACTGCGAAACGGTTTCGGGCGCGCTTGCGTGTTACGTTGCAACGCCGAACGCCGATTTTCAACCGATGAACGCGAACTACGGAATACTTGCACCCGTGAACATATCGGGTAAAAACAAAGCCGAAAAGCGAAAAAAACTTGCCGAAAGGGCGCTTGAAAGAATTGAAGAAATTAAGAATAAACTATAAATCGTGATTCGTAAAAATTTTTAAAATCGCTTTAAACATGCTGAAAAATAAAATTTTTTATGAAACGTATAAAATAAAAATGTTATAATACGGAGAAAAATAAAATGCCGATAGAATTTCATGGAACAACGATTTGCGGCGTTACCCGGAACGGGAAAACCGCTATTGCGGGAGACGGACAGGTAACGATGGGCGAAAGCGTGATTTTTAAAAACAACGCGATAAAAGTAAGAAGAATTTATAACGACCAGGTAATTTTAGGATTTGCGGGAAGCGTTTCCGACGCGTTTTCGCTTACCGAAAGATTTGAAGGAATGCTTAACAAATATTCGGGCAATTTAATGCGCAGCGCGGTGGAACTTGCCGAACTTTGGCGCAACGACAAAATGCCCAGAAAGTTAGAAGCGATGATGATAGTTGCCGATAAGGATACGATGCTTATTTTGTCCGGCTCGGGCGAAGTTATCGAACCCGACGGCGGCGTTTGCGCTATCGGAAGCGGCGGAAACTATGCTCTTGCCGCCGCAAAAGCGTTGATAGAAGAAACCGATTATTCCGCCGAAGAAATTGCTAAAAAAGCGCTTTTAATCGCAAGTAAAATCTGTATTTTTACGAACGATAACATTAAAGTGGAAACCATCGGTTAACAAAAATCTTTATTTTTTAAGGAGAGTTTTATATGGATTATACGCCGAGAGAGATTGTAAACGAACTCGATAAATATATAATAGGGCAAAATGAAGCTAAGCATGCGGTTGCGATTGCGCTTAGAAACAGATACCGCAGAAGCAAACTTCCGCTCGACCTTATGGAAGAAGTTACGCCCAAAAACATAATCATGAAAGGACCTACGGGCGTAGGTAAAACCGAAATAGCAAGAAGACTTGCAAAACTCGTTAAAGCGCCGTTTATCAAAGTCGAAGCAACGAAATATACCGAAGTGGGATACGTCGGGCGCGACGTCGAATCGATGGTGCGCGACCTTGTCGAAAGTTCGATAAGGCTTGTTAAAGACGAATATTTGCAAAGCGTGAACGAGCGCGCTTCGGCTGTTGCCGAAAAACGCCTTTCTAAAGTTGTTTGCGCCGCGTTTAACGAAGGTAAAACCGAAGGTGTAGAAGAAATAAACCCAAATCAGGCGCTCGACGGAATAAAAGCGGGAATTTACGACGAAATGATAATCGAAATCGAAGTAAAAGACGCGCCGAAGCCTATGGAAGTAGTTCCGGGGGGTGCGGAAATTAACATCGGAACGATTTTCGGCGATATGCTTCCGCAACGCAAAAAGAAAAAGCGCATGACGGTTAAAGAAGCGCGTAAAATTTTCACCGACGAAGAAGCCGAAAAACTTATCGACGACGACGCGGTCGTTGCCGAAGGCGTTCGCCGAGCCGAACAAGAAGGCATAATTTTTATCGACGAAATCGATAAAATTGCCGGAAAATCGGATAAAAACAGCGGACCCGACGTTTCGCGCGAGGGCGTTCAGCGCGATATTTTGCCGATAGTAGAAGGTTGCACCGTTCAGACTAAATACGGAATGGTTAAAACGGATTATATTCTGTTTATCGCCGCGGGCGCGTTTCACGTTGCCGCCGTTTCGGACTTAATCCCCGAACTTCAGGGCAGATTTCCTATAACGGTTGAGCTTAAAAGCCTTACGAAAGACGATTTCGTGCAGATTTTAACCACGCCGAAAAACGCGATAACTATGCAGTATGAAAAACTGCTTGAAGTTGATAACGTAAAATTGGAATTTGAGCCCGACGGAATAGAAGAAATCGCTTCGCTTTCGGCGGCGATAAACGAACAGTCCGAAGACATCGGCGCAAGGCGTCTTCACACCGTTATGGAAAACTTGTTAGACGACGTTTCGTTCAACGCGTGCGGCAATCATCCGCTCGTTACCGTAAAAATCGACAAAGTTTACGTCGATGAACATCTCGACGATGTGGTAAAAAAACAAAACCTTAAAAAATACGTTTTATAACATTAGTTTTTGCGCTTGCGTTTTTAAAGCGTTCGAGGAGATAATATGATAAACATTCCCAAGGGGACGAAGGACGTTTTGCCCGCCGATTCGTATAAGTGGCATTACGTTGAAAATTTAATGCGCGAAACCGCGCGCGAATTTTGCCTTAAAGAGGTAAGAACGCCCACGTTCGAGCATACCGAGTTGTTTTTGCGCGGCGTAGGCGACACGACCGACGTCGTTAACAAAGAAATGTATACGTTCAACGACAAAGGCAATCGTTCTATAACTTTAAAGCCCGAAGGCACCGCAGGAGTTGCGCGCGCTTTTATCGAAAACGGCTTGTTTAACGGCGTTATGCCGCTTAAAATGTATTACGAAACGCCCGTTTTCCGTTACGAACGCCCGCAGGCGGGGCGACTAAGAGAACACCATCAGTTCGGCGTTGAAATTTACGGGGCTAAAGGCGCGGATACCGACGCCGAAGTTATTTTAATCGCATATACGATGCTTAAAAAAGCGGGGCTTAACGTAGAACTTAACGTTAACTCGATAGGTTGCCCCGAATGCAGAAAAAAATATAACGCGGCTTTAAAAGAATATTTATCGGCAAGCCTTGACAAAATGTGCGACGATTGCCGCTCGCGCTTTGATAAAAACCCGCTTCGTATTCTCGATTGTAAAGAAGAAGGTTGCCGCGCGCTTTGTAAATCCGCGCCGAAAATCACCGATTATCTGTGTGACGATTGCCGCGCACATTTTAACGCGCTTCAAAAATATTTAACGCTTGCGGGGCTCGATTTTAAAATCAACACGAATATAGTGCGCGGGCTCGATTATTACACGCGCACCGTTTTCGAATTCGTTACCACCGATTTAGGCTCGCAGGGCACCGTTTGCGGCGGCGGCAGATACGATAATCTCGTTGCTCAACTCGGCGGAGTAAGCGTTCCGTGCGTAGGGTTCGGAATGGGGCTCGAACGTTTGCTTATGCTTATGGAAAATAAAGGCGTTTTGCCCGAAGATACCGAAGTTCCCGACGTTTACGTCGTTAGCATGGGCGACGGCGCACACGAAAAAGCCTTTACTTTATGCTCGGATTTGCGCAAAAACGGCGTTTCGTGCGATTTCGACCACATGGAACGCGGGGTAAAGCCGCAATTTAAATACGCCGACAAAATTCAAGCAAAGTTCGTTCTTACGATAGGCGACGACGAACTTAATAAAAACGCCGCCGTGTTGAAACGCATGCAGGACGGCGAAAAAATAGACGTCGATTTAACAGCCGAAAGCGTCGTAAAGGCGATTAAGGGCTGAACTCGGCTTAAAAAAGTTAATTAAATTGTTTAGTTATAAAATTATTCGCGCAGATCGCCGAACGATATGCATAACGGTAGAACGGGGCGGCGAAGTTATAGTGCGCGCGCCGTTTTGGGCGAAAACCGCCGATATCGAACGGTTTGTTTTTTCAAAAGAAGACTGGGTTGAAAACTGCATAAACAAAGAACTTTCAAAACTAAAACCGCCCGCTTTTTTAAGCGGCGAAGAATTTTCGTTTGCGGGAACGGGCGGTTATAAGGTTAAATTTTGCGATAAAACCCGCGCCCTTTTTAATAGAAGCGAAAAAACGTTTTGTTTGCCGGCCGTGAAAATCGGCGACGACGAACGCTTACTTGACGAGTTTAAAAAACTTGTAAAAAAAGAGTTTTTAAAGTATGCGAAAACACGCTCGGCGCAAATTTCGGCTGTGTGCGGTCTTAACGCGCGAAAAATTTCGGTTGGTTCGGCGCGCACTCGGTGGGGCGTTTGCAATGCCGAAAACGACGTAACATATACGCTTTTTCTGGCATTTTTGCCGCAAGAACTTATCGATTACGTTATTTTACACGAACTTTGCCACGTTAAGCAAAAAAATCACTCGCGCGCGTTTTGGGCTCTTTTGCTTTCGTTTATGCCCGACGGACAGAATCGGCGCAAAAAACTGCACGATTATTCGTTGTTTTTAGAAATTTAACAAAGGTATTATAATGATGAACGAATGGAAAAATAAAAAAATCGCCTTTTTAGGCGATTCGATAACCGAAGGCGTGGGAACGACCGTAGGCGAAAGGTATTTAGATTATTTAAATCAGTCGCTTGAAATAATTCCTTTTTGTTACGGAGTAAACGGTGCGAAATATCTTGACGTATTCGATCAGGCGCAAAAACTTTATGCCGAACATAAAAGCGACGTAGACTGCGTTTTTGTTGCGGCGGGAACGAACGATTATAATTGCAGCATTCCGCTCGGTGAATTTTTTACCGAACAGCCCGCCGACGTTATAACCTTAAAAACCGAAGACGGAAAGCCCGAAATAATAGAAAAACGCAAAAAACGTGAATTCGATTTTTCAACGGATACTTTTTGCGGAAGAATTAACCGCGTTTTCGCTTTTTTAAAACGTAACTATCCCGAAGCGCAGATTGTAGTATGCACGCCTATTCACAGGGCGTTTGCCGAATTTTCGCGCGATAATATTCAATACAGCGAACTTTATACGAACGGCGTAGGGCTTTACGTAGAAGATTACGTTAAAAAAATAAGGGAAGCCGCCGACGTGTGGTCGCTTGATTTAATCGATTTGTATCGTGAAAGCGGGCTTTTTCCGCTTTACGACGAATACGCTTCGCGCTATTTTGCCGATTTTAATTCGGACAGACTTCATCCGTCGGCAGGCGGGCATAAGCGCATTGCGAAAACGATAGAAGGGCATTTGAAACATATTTTGCCGCTTAAATAAAAAATTTAACAAAAAAACTTAAACGTAAAAAGACTTCGAAAGAAGTCTTTTTTAATTGCGGCTTTTCGGTAATTATTATATTTGCATACGGATGGGGAGTTAAACGAAAGGCGATTACACGAGAAAAAGCGCCGCTTGTTTTGCGACGCTCGTCTTTTTTTATTAAGTTCGTTAAAACTTGCCGTTTAAGGGCGGTTAAAACGCTGAATTTAAACAAATAAAATTATGCTCTTTTAACTTTATCGCCTTTAAGGCAACGGGTGCAAACGTATTCGGCAGAAACGGTTCCGTCGGCGTTTTCAACCTTAACTTTCTGAACGTTGGCATTATAAGAACGGGGGGTTTTGCGGTTACTGTGGCTAACCTTGTTTCCCGACAATTTTCCTTTTCCGCAAACGCTGCAAACTCTCGACATATCAATACCTCCAATGAGTGATAAAACGTGAATAAAATTCAATGCTTAAATACTATATCATTTTTAAATTAAAATTGCAAGAAATTTTAGGGGGGTATTTAATAATAAAAGCAAAAAAAGTCAAAAATATAAGCAAAACGCTCGCCCGCGGGCGGTTTAAAACTTACAGAAAGCCCCTAATAATAAAATATGGGGTAAAATTTGTTGCAATTTTTTTTCGCGTAGTGTAAAATAAGTATAAATGTTCTAATGGAGAGACGTGCTATGTCTGTAAACACCAATAACATATACGGTAAAATCTCTATATCCGACGACGCGATCGCCAGAGTAGCGGAATACGCCGCGCTCGATTGTTACGGTATAGTCGAGATGGTCAACAAACGTTTTACCGACAGTCTTTCCGGAATTTTTAAAAAAGGCGGCGTGCCGGGGGTTAAAGTGGTTACCGACGGCGATCGGATTTATATCGATTTGTTCGTAATCGTTAAATTCGGCGTTTCTATCTCTGCCGTTGCCGAAAGTTTGAAGCAGGCCGTTAACTATAAGGTCGAAAAATTTACGGGAATGCTCGTCGATACGGTGAACGTGAACGTGGTTGGCGTCAAACTATAATTTTTAGGAGTATTTTGTTTTAAATTATGATAAAAACAATAAACGGCGCGATTTTTACCAAAATGATTTTGTCCGCCGGAAAGTTACTCGAAGCGAACAGGGCTAAAATCGACGCGCTTAACGTTTTTCCCGTACCCGACGGCGATACGGGAACGAATATGTCGATGACGATGCAGTCGGCTGTGCGCGAACTTAAACTTTGCAACTCGAACAGAATGAGTTTGATCACCGACGCGGTTTCGCGCGGGGCTTTAAGGGGCGCAAGGGGAAACTCCGGCGTTATTTTGTCGCAGGTTTTCCGCGGAATATGCTCGGAACTTAAAGAAAAAGAAGAAATAGACACCCGCCTTTTCGCAAAGGCGATGAAAAAATCGACAGACGTAGCCTATTCGGCGGTAAGTAAGCCTAAAGAAGGCACGATGCTTACCGTTTCACGCATGATGAGCGAATGTGCGCAGACCGCGCAACGCCATAAAGACTTCGAAATTTTCTTTAAAGAAGTTATCGCGCGCGGACAAGAAGCGTTGGACATGACGCCCGAACTGTTACCCGTTTTGAAAAAAGCAGGCGTTGTAGACAGCGGCGGCATGGGGCTTTTAACCGTTTACCGCGGAATGCTTATGGGGCTTTTGGGCGAAGAAGTTCCTTCTACCCCCGAAGAAGACGAAGAACAACCGGCTACCCCCGTTCAGGAATCCGCAGGCGTTTCGCAAACCGCCGACGTGTTAAATCTCGGCGAAATCGAATATGGTTATTGCACCGAATTTTTTATAATCAATTTAAAACGCAGAACCACGCTTGCCGACATAGATAAACTCCGCGAATATTTAATGGGAATCGGCGACAGCGTTCTGGTTATAGGCGATCTCGAGTTCGTTAAAGTGCACGTTCACACAAATAACCCCGGGCAGGCACTTTCTAAGGCCCTTACTCTCGGTGAACTCGATAAGGTTAAAATCGAGAACATGCTCGAACAAAACCGCCAACTTATTAAAAAATACGAAGCAGAAAAGAAAGAAATCGGCATGCTTGCCATTGCGCAAGGCGACGGTATCGCAGAGATATTTAAAGAACTTATGGTCGACCAAGTTATTCAGGGCGGGCAGACCATGAACCCAAGCGCAAGCGATATCGCGGACGCCGTGGTTAAGATAAACGCCGAAAACATTTTCGTTTTTCCGAACAACAGCAATATTATTCTTGCCGCCGAGCAGGCAAAATCGCTTGTCGAAGGCAAAAAGATTTACGTCGTTCCTACAAAAAACGTTCCGCAGGGATTTGCGGCAGCTCTTGCATTCAATCCCGAGGCTTCGGCAGACGATAACCTTCTGAACATGCTTCACGAAATCGAAAACGTTTCGACCGGTTCGGTAACTTATGCGTCGCGCACGACTAAAATCGACGGATTCAGCCTTAAAAAAGGCGATATTATAGGGCTTAACAGTAAAAAAGTGCTTGCAAAAGCCACCAATCCCGAAGACGCGACCTTAAAACTTATCGATAAAATCAAAGATAAATCGCACGGGCTTATCAATTTATATTACGGGCAAGACGTAACCGAAGCCGAAGCGACCGAGCTTCAGGCTAAACTTGCCGAAAAATATCCCGAATGCGACGTCGAGATATATTACGGCGGTCAACCGATATATTATTATATCGTTTCGCTTGAATAAAACTAAACTAAAAACCAAAAAAGGCGCGTCGCTTTCGTTGCGGCGCGTTTTTTTTAACGCTTTTCAGCGTTTTTATAACACTTATTTACCTTAAAAATATATCATTTTTAAACCGATATTAAAAACGGCGGGGCGGATATGCTTTTAAAATACGTTAAAGGATTAAGCGACAAACGAATAGAAGATTTAAACGAAATGGGGATTTTCAGCGCCGAAGATCTTATAAAACATTTTCCGCGCAATTATCTCGATTTAACTTCGGTTTTGCCTCTTAAAACATATAACGCGGGCGAGTATGCGTTTACCAAAGCACGACTTATTTCGTCGCCGCAAACATTTACTTCGGCGCGAAAACTAAAATGCGTAAAAGCGCTCTGCTCGCAGGGCAACGAAGTTTTTACCGTAATGTGGTTTAACCAGCCATACGTTACGAAGAGGCTCGAGTGCGGCGAAGAATATTTATTTTACGGCAGACTTCAATGCAAATACGATCGCTTTACGATGACTAATCCTACCTTTGAAAAAGCCGAAAAAAATGATTATTTAAAAGGAATTTTGCCTGTTTATACTCTGCGCGGGAGTATTTATCAGCGCGCGATGCAAAAAATTATTCTCGACGCGGTTTATAAAGTAAAACCCGTTTCGCTTATTCCTGCGCCGCTTATCAAAAAATATGATCTTGCACCGCTTGAAGAAGCCTATCTCGAAGTTCATTCGCCTTCGTCGTTCGAAAACAAGGACAGAGCATCCGACAGAATTGCGATCGAAGAATATTTTGCGCTCGTAACAGCGTTTAAAGTTATAAAAGGCGATAAACAGCAAATGCGCGGAGTAAAATATACCGCGACTGCCGAAAACGTGAAAGAATTTGTTTTGCGGTTCGGGTTCGAGTTTACCGAAGGGCAAAAGAAAGCCGTAAACGAAATTTTTTCGGATATGCGCGCGCCTACGGTTATGAACAGGCTTTTGCAAGGCGACGTAGGGTGCGGAAAGACAGCCGTTGCGCTTTGCTCTATGTT
The DNA here is from genome assembly GCA_034104345.1 of Christensenellaceae bacterium. Lineage (GTDB taxonomy): Bacteria > Bacillota > Clostridia > Christensenellales > Borkfalkiaceae > HGM11416. Next base: position 48,363 of record JAXEDY010000025.1, read on the forward strand.
TATTGCCTTAAAATCCGGTTTTCAGGCTGCTTTTGTTTCGCCTACCGAAGTGCTTGCAGAGCAAAACTATGAACTTGCAAAAAAATATTTAGGCGAATTTAAGGTGGCTCTTTTAAAAGGTTCGATGACTGCCGCCGAAAAAAATGCGGTAAAAAAGGGCATAAAAAGCGGAGAAATTCAACTCGTGGCGGGAACTCACGCTGTTTTTCAGAAAGACGTCGAATTTAATGCGCTGTCGCTTTGCGTGTGCGACGAGCAACATCGTTTCGGGGTTGCTCAGCGTTCGAGCCTCCTTGCCAAAGGCACGGCGCCCGATCTGCTCGTTATGAGCGCTACGCCCATTCCGCGCACGTTATCGCTTATATTTTACGGAGATCTGGATATAACTACCATTGCAGACAAGCCGAAAGCGCGCGCTTCGATAGGCACGAATATCGTTCCGCCGGAAAAATACGACGGAATGATTAAGTTTATCCGTGGCGAAATTGATAAAGGCAGACGCGTTTATTTCGTGGCACCGAAAATCGAAGACGACGAAGAAGGCGAAATTATAAGCGTTACCGAACTTCACGAACGGTTGACCAAAGAACTTGCGGGCGTGAAGGTAAGTCTTTTGCACGGCAAAATGAAAGATAAAGAAAAAGCCGAAATTATGGACGATTTTAAAAACGGCGATTGCCGTGCCTTGGTTTCAACGACCGTTATCGAAGTAGGCGTTGACGTTAAAGACGCAACCGTTATGGTTATTTTCGGAGCCGACAGATTCGGACTTTCGCAACTTCACCAGTTGCGCGGCAGGGTTGGCAGAAGCGATTTGAAAAGTTATTGCTTTTTGCTTGCGAATACCGATAATCCCGACACGATCGAGCGCTTGAAAACGCTTTGCGGAACCAACGACGGCTTTAAAATTGCCGAAGCCGATTTTAAGATGCGCGGAAGCGGTGACTTTTTGGGAGTAAGGCAAAGCGGCAGGGCGACGAGCGAACTGGGCTCGCTTAAATACGGAACCGAAGCAATTTTTTTGGCAAAGCGCCTTGCCGACGAAGCCGTTACAAGCGGTTTTTCGACGGCTACTATGCAGGCTTTGGCTGTTGCAAAATATAAAAAATTAAGCGAAGTTTCGTTAAATTAACCGCAAAAAATAAGTAAAATGCGGATTTTGCGTTTAAACGCGTTTATTGCGCCGTAATTAAGTTGACAAATTTTATTTAAAATGTTAAAATAATTTCACGTTTAAAGTCGACTAAAAAATTTTTAAAAGCCGAACGAATTAAAGCCGAACGGCAAAAAAGGTGAATAATGTATATCGTAGAAATGACCGAAAAAAATGTTGACGACGTTGCTTCTTGTTACGTTCTCGGGTGGAAATCGTCGCATGAAAAACTTTACGACAGCGATTACGTTCAGGCGTTTTCCCCCGAAAAAACAGCGGCTTTTTTAAGAAAAGACCAAGGGCTCGAACGCATAACTTTTGTTGCTTACGATAAAGGCAAAGCCGTCGGTTTTATAACTATCGATAAAGAAAAATGCGACATTCCGCGCCTTTACGTTATTCCCGAAAAACAGCGCCAAGGCGTTGGAACCAAGCTTATCGAATTCGGAATAAAACAACTTTCCGCCATAACGCGTATTTATGTTTCGTTGCTTGCCGCAAACGAAGCGGGCGTAGGTTTTTTCGAAGATTACGGTTTTGAATTTACCGGTGAACAACGCACCTTGAAAAACGGGCAGTTAGAACTTAAATACGTTTATAAGCGTAAAAAGTAATTTTATAAACGTAAATAAAAACGAATATTTCGTGGCATAATCCTAAAAAGGGGTTATGCCTTTTTTATTGATGTATTATGAAAGATTTATTACTTGATATTTTAAATGCCGCCGACGTTATGCCCGAAAACGATTATCCGACTTACGCCGAAGTAAAAAATTCGCTCGACTTAGCACTCGATTGTTCGCTTAAATGCGTGTGCGTTTTCCCAAGATTCGTTAAATGGGCGAAAACTTATTGCGGTAAAAGGGTAAGGATTTGCGCTCTTATCAATCGGTTCGACATAGGTTTTTATCCTGCTGTTTCTCTTGTTAAAGAATGTGTGCGCGGCGGGGCGGATGAAATTGAGTTTGCGGCGTCGCTTTGCGAATTAAAAAGCGGAAATATCGAAAACTTAATTAACGAAACGCGAGCAATTACCCGCTCGGCGCGCAGGCGAACGGTAAAATTCAACCTTTGCATAAACAAAATTACAAACGAAGAATTATCTACGCTGTTATTGATTTTGCCTAAATGTTCGATTGATTTCGTGGTGCTCGGCGAAACGGGCGAACCCTTCGATAGGGGGAAAATAGAAAGCGTTATGCAAAGTTTGGGCAAAAAAAATAAAATTAAACTTATAGGCGATTATAGTTTAGAAGATTGTTTTAATTATTACGAATCGGGCGTGTCGCGTTTTTCAAGCAAAAAAATGATTAACGAGCTAATACTCGCAAAAATGTAAAATACAAAAAATTACGCGTAAAACAAGCGATTTTAAAAGTTTTTATGTGAGACGTAATTTTGTTTTGCATCGTTTTCCCGTTATCTGGCGGTAATACAAAAAACGGAAAAGAAAAAATTTTTTTTGTTTTATGCAAAAAAAGCCTGAAAACGTTTTGCAAAAAAATAATTTTATGATATAATTTTAACGTTATCTGCATTTAGGCAAATAAACAGATAACGTGGAAACGTATCGAAGTGGTCGCAACGAGCCGCACTCGAAATGCGGTTATCCCTTCATCGGGATACGAGAGTTCGAATCTCTCCGTTTCCGCCAGCAGGACTCGGACTTTTGTGGTCGGGGTTCTTTTTTTATTTTCGGGGTATAATTTGTTTTACGACGGTTTTCGGTTTTGTTTTGAAAAAAACCTTTTTTGTAATTCGGGGTTGACATTAACTGAAAAAGGTGTTAAAATATCGCTATAACGTTACGGCTTTTTTTGTTTTGACGCATCGAGACGGAAACGACGAGTTTGTAATAAAAAAGGAGCGTGTTATTTATGGCGCAAGAACAAGCGAAACCGACTAAAAACAAGGTGTTTAAAGTGATCGGCATTATTCTGTGTTGCGTTATCGGATTTTTTCTTATATTGATTTTGGGGATAAGAATTTATTTCCGTCTTCCCGTAAGCGAATATTATAAAAACTCTGAAAAAGCGTTTGTTATCCCGGGTATTTCCGACGGTATGGTTCATCAGGGGCTTGCTTACGACAAGAATACCGACGAATTTTTAATTACGGGTTATAAGTCGGGCGGTAAGGCGTCGCAGGTTTCGATTGTATCGAAATCGAGCGGAAAAGAAATAAAGCGGCTTAATCTCGCCAATGAAGACGGAAGTGCGTTTACGGGGCATGTTGGCGGAATTAGTTTAAACGGCGATTTTATTTACGTTGCCGACGGAAAGGGGCTTGCCGTTTTTAATAAATCCGACTTTATCTCCGCGAAAAGCGGCGACAGCGTAAAAATGTCGGGGTGTTTTAAAACGGTAACCGAAAACGATTATCTTCGCGTTGCATTTACTCACGTTGAGGGCGATATGATTTACGTCGGCGAATTTTACCGTAAATCAAACTATCCCACGCCCGATACGCATAAATATACTACGGCGGCAGGCGATAAAAACACCGCGCTGATTCTTGTTTATAAACTTGATGAAACCGCGCCTTTCGGCATTTCGAAAAAAATAGAACGGGCCTACTCGACGCGCGGACTTGTTCAGGGAATGTGTTTCGACGAAGACGGCAAAATTTATCTTTCAACTTCGTATGCGCTTGCTTTTTCGCACGTTTTCGCTTACGACGTGACAAAACAAGAAGGCGAAATAACCGTGCTTGAACAAAAAGTTCCGCGTTACGTTCTGGATAGTTCGACCATGCTTAAAGATATTAAACTTCCGCCTATGTCTGAAGAAATAGTGATTTTAAACGGAAAACTTTACACGATGTGCGAAGCGGCAACCAATAAATATATTTTCGGCAAATTCACTTCGGCGAAATATTGTTACGCTACGGATTTATCGAAGTATAAATAATAAAAGCAAAGCAAGATCTGCAACGAACGCGTTTTTGCGGTAAAAAAGAAACGACAGAGAAAATCTGTCGTTTTTTTTATTTTATAATTCTTATTTAATACGTCTTAAAAAATTTAATAAGTCTTAAAAAACGGTTGCGCGCGTTTTTCATACGTTTTTTACTGCGAGTATTTGTTTTTTGCCCGATAATACGACTGCAAACTTTGAAAGCCCGCTTCAAACGCAAGGTCGGATATTTTTTTAGATTTTTTTTGAGTTTTTAAAGCGTTTTCGACGTAACTTAAACGCATTTCGTTAATATAATCGCATACGGATTTGTTAAAATACGAATGGAACACGCGCGAAAGGTGTTCGGACGAATAACCGAGATTGTGAGCAATTTTTTCAAGTGAAATTTTTTCGCGATAATTGTTTAAAATATATTCGAGCATGTCGCGTATCGCGCCCGTCGAACGAGAAGTTTTTTCGTTTATAAAATCGAATTCGGTTTCGATTAAAGCCAGAAATAAATTGACCGAAGCGCGCGTTACCGCAGGCGAAAGATTTTCACGCGATAACACTCTGTCTGTCATTTCAAGTAAATTTTCGCATAGTTTTTCAGATTTAACAACGGGAACGCGCGGGCGCATTTCGGAATTTTCGGCGTAAAAGTCTTTTAAAAGAATTGGCGGAATTAAAACTACGGCGTAATCGTCGGGGGTGTTGTCCGACGATTTTAAGGCTTTATCGTAACTGTGAACGTCGTAACTTGAACAAAACAAAACGTTGCCGTTCGAAACCGAGTATTTTTCGCCGTTTAAAGTTATTTCGAACGAGCCGCGTTTTACTATAAATATTTCAACGTTCATGTGAAAATGGGGCGGGTATAAAACGGGCGTGTTGCGTATCACATACGTTTTATCGCCGCTTTCGCGGTATTGTTCGAAAAAACCGTTGTCGATTTTTTTGTTTGCCGTCATATTTTAAAATTCCGTTTTTGTAATTTTGTTTGTTTTATTTAATAATATCAAAATATGAGAATAAAATAAAGCAAAATGATGTAGATTTGTTAAAATTTAAGTGTTATACTTTAAGCGTTAAAACGGCATGCCGTTCGAATTTTTGCAAAGAGAAACGGGAGTAATTACAAAATTTATGAAAAACAAGAAAATCGATTTTACCTTAGAAGAAAAACTCAGGCTTTTAAGCGGCAAAGATTGCTGGCGCACTTACGGCGCTAACGGAAAACTTAAAGAAGTTTTTATGTCGGACGGGCCGAACGGTTTGAGAATGATTGCCGATGACGGGCAGACCAAAAAAGCCACGGCTATGCCCAATATTTCGGTAATAGCGAATTCGTGGAGTAAAAAAGCGGCGCATCTTGCGGGTGAAACCATTGCCGACGATTGCATCGAAAACGGCGCGGACATATTGCTCGCCCCGGGGGTAAATATAAAAAGAACTCCGCTTTGCGGCAGAAACTTTGAATATTTTTCCGAGGATCCTTATCTTGCCGGCACTTTAGCTAAAGAATATATAGACGGCGTGCAGTCGAAAGGGGTAGGAACTTCGCTCAAACATTATTGCCTTAACAACCGCGAATACGACAGACTTTTTACGTCGAGTGAAATAGAAGAACGCGCGATGCGTGAAATTTATTTAACTGCATTCGAAATTGCGTTAAAAGCAAAACCCTGGACGGTTATGTGCAGTTATAACCGCATTAACGGTATTTACGCTTCTGAAAACAAATATCTTATTTCCGACGTTTTGCGCGGCGAGTTCGGCTTCGACGGCGTTGTTGTTTCGGACTGGGGCGCGGTTCACAGTCAGTTCCGCAGGGTTAAAGCGGGCATAGATATCGAAATGCCGGTTACCGACAAATCGTTTGAAGACTTAAAGATTTCTTACGAAAAAGGGCTTATAACGGATAAAGAAATCGACGCGTGCGCGGAACGCGTGATTGGACTTGCCGAAAAATCGCAAAAGGCGGATAAAACCAAAAAGATTGAAAAAACAAAAGCCGAACGCCATGCCGCCGCGGTTGAAATTGCGAAAGAAGGCATAGTCCTTTTGAAAAACGACGACGATATACTTCCGCTGAAAGCAAAAAAGAGCGGCAAGATTCTGGTTTCGGGCACGTTTGCAAACGAACCTGCGCCGGGCGGGGGCGGTTCGGCTTACGTCGAAACCGATTTTAAACAGGAGCCGCTTGAAAAACTTATCACCGAAAAACTCGGAAAAGGCGCGGTTGTCGATTTTACAAAAGACGTTAACTACACGGGAGATGGATACAATTTTGGTTTGAACAAAGCGATAGAAGCGGCTTATTCTCACGATACCGTAGTCGTTTGCGTAGGCACGGGCAGAGCGGTTGAAACCGAAGGAAAAGACAGAACGGACATAAAACTTCCGTTTGTTCAGGAAGCAGCAATTTTAAAAATCGCAAACGCAAACCCCAACGTAATCGTAGTCGTTTATGCGGGCAGCGCCATAGATATGAGCGCGTGGATAGACGAAGTTAAAGCGGTTGTTTATGCTGGATTTATGGGCGAAGCAGCAAACGAAGCGGTTTCGGATATTTTGTGCGGAAAAACTTCGCCGAGCGGCAAACTTGCCGAAACTTTTCCCGTTGCGCTCGAAAATACTTCCGTTGAAAACGACGTGGGCGACGGTTTTGTCGATTGGTATCAGGACGGGATTTTTGTGGGGTATCGTTTTTACGATACTTTCGGAAAAGACGTTTTGTTTCCGTTCGGACATGGGCTTTCGTATACGAATTTCGTTTATAGCGACTTAAAAATCGAAAAAACGGGCGAGTGCGAATGCGAAGTTTCGTATACCGTTAAAAATACGGGTAAAATCGTCGCAAAAGAAATTTCGCAAGTTTATGTAAAAGACGAATGTTCGTTTGTTATTCGCCCCGAAAAAGAACTTAAAGGCTATTCGAAAGATCTTATAAAGCCCAACGAAGAAAAGCGTGTAACCATAAAACTTTGTCCGCGCTCATTCGCTTATTACAGCGTAAACCTTAAAGATTGGCATGTTGAAAACGGCACTTTCGAAATTCTTGTAGGCGCTTCGTCGAGAGATATTCGGTTAAGCGGAAAAATAGAAATAAATCTTCCCGAAGAAACGCAGTTTACAAGATAATATAAAAAGAATTGGAATAAAATAAAAGCATTTACAAACAAAATCGCGCGCGTGCAAAAAGAATAAAAGTTATTTTTGCATGTGCGTGATTTGCATTTGACAATATTAAATAAGTAGTGTATAATCTAAAAAAATAAAAACGGGCAGAGTAGTGTGAAAAGCGTTAAGTATCGCCGAACGGGATGTTGACGGCGGGCGAAGGCTTTATCGGATAAAAATGCTTTTTAAGTTTTTTTGTTCAGTAAATCCGCGACTTTTCAGCGCATCCGAATGCCGCGCGGTTTCGTTTTTTTGCTTGCCGCAAAGTATTTAGAACTCTACCATAAAAAGGTAGGTTTTTTTTATGCAAAATTTTTCTTTGGTGTTTTCGCCGTCGCTTTGTAATAAAACGATAGGCAAAAAGGCTGCTTACGTCGCCGTTATGGCGGCGCTATCGGTTGTTTCGAACATGTTTCTGGAAATAAGGGTGTTCGACGTTCAATATTCGCTGACGATTTTCGTGTCGGTTATAATCGGTGTAGTGTTAGGACCGATAGCGGGCTTTGTTGCGTCGTTTGCGGGCGATTTTATCGGCTATTGCGTAAATTCGTGGGGGCAACTTTACATGCCGTGGACAGGAATTTCTACGGCAATGCTTTCTTTTATTGCAGGCATCGTTTACTCGTTTCGTAAAAATCCCGAAAAACCCGCTTCGTATTTGCGATTTTTAATAATTTGCGTTTTAAGTTTTTTTATCTGCACCATTGCGATAAACAGCACCGGTTTTTACTTTTATAATAAAACAATGGGCTTTTCTACGGCTGTTTTAAATTACGTAAGCGAACACTTCGGCGGAAAGGTAAGTTATTTTTCGTATGTGTGCTACCGGTTGATTTTTAAAATGCAGATTTTTAATAACATAGTAAATTATTGCTTGCTTTTTGCTTTTCTACCGGCGTTTAAGCGCGTTCCGCTATTAAAAGATTTTTTTAGATAAAACGCTTAATTTTTTATGCGATTACGAAAGTTTACGCATTGTTTTGCCTTTAAAGTCCGACCGTTTTATTAAAGCGGCTCGGCTTTTTTAATTTAAACTTTTTAAAATTGATTTTATAGTCTATAACGTTAAGCGCGCAAATAGTAAAATAAAAGCAAAGTGCGGTTATACCTGCCGCCGCTAAAAAGGCGAAAAATTCGGGAATGATTTTTGAAAAAAGGTTAAACGTAAAATAACAGATAAGCCATGCAAGCGGACATATTAAAGTTGCCGTCGTAAGTTTTTTTATAAACGCTAATTTTTTGCAACATATTTTTTGCAAAAGTTTTACGTTTAAAACCGCCGTAATCGAAAAACTTAAAAAATAACCGACTATAAGCGAATAGTTACCTATAAAGGGCGGTAAAAACCATATCGAAAGAATTAAAAACGTGCCGCCTATTATAAAGTATAAAAGCGTTTTTCGCTCCATTCCCATCGAGTTAAGCAGGCTGTTCGAAATCATAGTAATGCTCATGGGCAGCATTACGGGCGCGGCGAAAATAAGATAAATGCCCGAAAGTTCGTTTCCGTAAACGAACGAGCCTATAAATTTTCCGCAGGCGCAGAATATCGGAATTATAAAAAGCGCAATAATCGCCGAATATAAAAGAGATTTTTCGACGTTTGCCTGCAATAAAGAACTTTGTTTTTTATAAAAATTTTCGGCAAGTTCGGGCACTAAAACAAGCGAAATAGAGCCGATTATGGTTGACGGCATAAATAAAAGCGGCATGGTCATTCCGCTTATAACGCCGAAACTCGCAATCGCGTCGCTTTTCGAAATTCCGCTGTTTATAAGGGCGGCGGGCAGGATAAGGGCGATTAAAAATCCGCCGAGCGAAGTTGCCGTGCGCATAAGCGTTATAGGCGTGCTTGAAATCATAAGCGGTTTAAGTTCGGGCAGCGGATTTTTAAGTTTTCCGCCGCGGACAAAAAATGTTATTATCGACGCGGTAAACGAAAAAACGTAAGAGATAAGAACAGCCAAAGCCGCCGCTTTTGCTTTTTCGTAAACGCCGTTTTTCGACAATACGAGAATAATTCCCGCAACCATCATAACCGCTTCTTCCGCAAGTTCTATCACCGAATAGGTGTAAAAGAATTTTCTTCCCCAAAAAAAGCCGCGTATAACCGCATAAACCGAAGTGAAGAATACGCCGGGCAGAATAATTAAGAACAGAGAAACAGATCGGTCGTCGGCAAACAAAAAACCTAATTTGTTTTTAAAACAAAACAAAGCGATAACGATGGGTAAACAAACGGCGGCTGTTGCCGTCATTCCCGCCGAAACGCACGAAAGTTCGCGGTTTTTATTTTTAAGCGAACGTTCTTTTACCATAAGGCGCGAAACGGTTATGGGTATACCCGAAGCCGAAATCGTCATTAAAGTTCCTATAACCGAAAGTGCTATCTGATAAAGCCCCAAACCTTCGGCGCCTATTCCGCGGGATAAAAATATTCTGTAAATAAAGCCGAGCGCGCGTTCGACGCACGAAAACGCGGTTACGACTATAACCGTTTTTGCAAGTTTTTTAATTTTTATCACTCCCTTTTATTGTTTGATAAACGCAGGCGCATTACCGAAAACACGATTAAACGCGCATATTTTTTATTACGATTAAATATATTCGTAATATGAAAAAGTTATTATATCAATTCGAGCAAAATTTTTTATTAAGCGACGAAAATTTAAGCGCCGGCTGCGGGTGCGGTGAAGTCGGCGATAGTTATATCGGCGAAAAAGGCGATAAACCCGACGATGAAAACGGATTGTTTTATCGCGTTGAAGAAGGCGACGATTTGCAGAGAATAGCGCTTAAATTCAACTGTCCGCCGTCGATCATAATAAAAGATAATTCACTTTTATCAGCCGTTAAACGCGGAAATTTGTTATATATCGAAAAAGGCGAAAATCCGCTTTATCGCATAAGTTTAAGCGACGATTTAAATTCGCTTTGCTTATTGTCGGGTAAAACCGCCGCCGAACTTGCAACCCTTAACAAGATTAATTATTTTTATCCGTGGCAACTTATTCGGCTTGACTAACGCAAACGTTTCTCTTTTTTAACGCCTTTCCCTTAAAGCCAAAGCGTGGGACGGGCGTTTTTTTGCTCGCGAAAAAACGAAATAAAAGGTTTTAAGTTTTGCTTTTACTTGCGAAAAAAGCCGAAAAAATAAAAAAAATAAAAAAAATTCGGCAAAAATTTATACAAATACAAATGCATATTCTTGTAAAAAAGCACAATATATGGTATAATCGAAAAAAACATACACAAGAATAGGGGGTATTCGACGTTGCAAGGCGAATACAAATCATCTGATATTAAAATTCTCGAAGGGCTTGACGCGGTGCGTTTGCGTCCCGGAATGTATATAGGTTCGACGGGCGTGCGCGGTTTACACCATCTTTTGTGGGAGATAGTCGATAATGCTATCGACGAAGCGGCAAACGGTTTTGCCGATAAAATTACGGTAACTCTTTATCCCGACGGCTCGGCATCGGTAGAAGACGACGGGCGCGGCATTCCCACCGACATTCACCCCAAAGCAAAAGTTTCCGGCGTTGAAGTAGTTTTTACTCAACTTCATGCGGGCGGTAAGTTCGATAACGAAAATTACAGTTATTCGGGTGGTTTACACGGCGTTGGCGCTTCGGTAACGAATGCTCTTTCGGAATGGCTTAAAGTCGAAGTTTATAAAAACAAAACCACCTATGGCATGGAGTTTTCTTCGTATAAAGATAAAAAGACGGGCAAAATCCTTTCGGGCATTCCCAAGGCTCCGCTTGCCGACCTTAAAAAGAAAACGACAAAACGCGGAACTTTCGTCCGTTTTAAGCCCGACGCAAGTGTTTTCGAAACAACCGAATTTTCGGTAGAAACCATTGCAAAACGCTTAAAAGAACTTGCGTTTTTAAATAAAGGCGTAAAAATAGACTTTTTCGACGAACGCAATAAAGACGCGGTTATCGAAAAACATTACGAATACAGCGGCGGCATACGCGACTTCGTTTTATACATCAACGAAGGAAAATCGGCGCTTTATCCCGAACCTCTTTACGTTTCGACCGAGAACAGCGGAATTAAAATCGAGTTTGCCATTCAGCACACCGACGCGTATACCGAAAGTTTGTTTTCGTTTGTTAACAACATTCCCACCGGCGAAGGTGGGATGCACGAAACCGGCTTTAAATCGGGGCTTACGCGCGTTTTAAACGATTACGCGCGCGAGTCGGGCGCTTTAAAAGGCAAAGACGACAACTTTATAGGTGACGACTTCCGCGAAGGTTTAACCGCTATTTTGTCGATAAAAATGAAAAACGTGCAGTTCGAAGGGCAAACCAAAACAAAACTCGGCAACCCCGAAGCACGCGTTGCGGTAGAAAACGCTACCGTTGAAGAACTTACCAAACTCGTCCGCGACAAAAAGAAATATTCTAAAATTTTCGACGCGATGATTCAGAAAGCGCAAAGCGCGGCAAAAGTAAGGCTTGCCGAACGCCGCGCCAAAGAAATCGCGCGGGCAAAAAACGGCGCCGACGCAATGCGGCTCGTCGGAAAACTCGCTTCGTGTTCGTCGCGCAAAGCCGAACTTAACGAACTTTTTATCGTTGAAGGCGATTCGGCGGGCGGCAGCGCAAAACAGGGCAGAGACCGTCAGCATCAGGCGATACTTCCGCTCCGCGGTAAGCCGCTTAACGCCGAAAAGAAACGCATCGACGAAGTTTTGAAAAACGAAGAAATCTGCACGATAATAAGCGCGCTCGGAACGGGCATAGGAAGCGACTTTACGCTTAAAAACCTTAACTTTTATAAGGTTATAATCCTTTCGGATGCCGACCAGGACGGCGCGCACATAAGGGCGATACTTTTAACCTTTTTCTTCAGGTACATGAAAGAACTTATTCAGGAAGGTCACGTTTACATCGGTATGCCGCCCCTTTACAAGGTTTATAAAAAAGACGTTATCGAATACGCTTACGACGACAACGAACTCCAACAAAAAATCGACAAAGTGGGCAAGGGCTATTCGCTTCAGCGTTATAAAGGGCTTGGCGAAATGAATCCCGACCAGCTTTGGGATACCACGATGAACCCGCAGACGCGTATGCTTATGCAGGTAACTTTGGAAGACGCCGCCGAAGCCGAAAAAATGATTACCACGCTTATGGGTGACGCAGTAGAAGAACGTAAACGCTACATTTCAGAATACGTCGACTTCGACAAAGAAGACTCGTTTAAAAACCGCGTTAAACTCGATTAACGACGTTTTTAGTTGCGGTTAAGCACAATAAAACGTTTGCGTTTATGCGCAGGCAACAAAACACCCAAAACGTTAAAATCTTGAATTTGATTCGTTTATTAAGCCAAACGATTCGCATAGGTAAAAATGGATTTAGTTGAAAGAAAAGACAATATTATAACCGATTCGCTTGAAAAGGTGCTGCCCAAATGCATGCTTCCTTACGCCGAATACGTTATTTTAGACAGGGCTCTGCCTCGCGTCGAAGACGGGCTTAAACCCGTGCAGCGCCGAATTTTATATTCGATGTTCGACCAGGGCATGACACCCGATAAAGATTTTAAAAAAAGCGCGAGAGTAGTAGGCGACTGTCTTGCGAAATATCACCCGCACGGCGACACGTCGGTTTACGACGCGATGGTTCGCTTGGCGCAGCCTTTTAATATGCGCGCCATGCTCGTGGAAGGGCACGGAAACTTCGGCTCGATCGACGGCGACGGCGCGGCGGCAATGCGTTATACCGAAGTAAAACTTCAGCCGCTCGCGCTCGAACTTCTGCGCGATATCGATAAAAACACCGTCGACTGGGATTTGAACTTCGACGATTCGCTTAAAGAACCCGCAACTCTTCCCGGAAGATACCCGAACCTTCTTGTAAACGGGGCTTCGGGCATTGCTGTAGGGCTGGCGACGAACATTCCTCCGCACAACCTTGCCGAAGTTATCGACGGGGCGTGCGCCGTTATAGATAATCCGAAAATTAAACTTTCGGATTTAATGAAGATTATAAAGGGGCCCGACTTTCCGACGGGCGGCTATATAATAAGCGGCGACGGGCTTGAAAAAGCGTATGCCACGGGTAAAGGCAAAATTATCGTTCAGTCGAAAATGAACGTTGAACAGGATAACGGCAAAAAAAGCATCGTTATCACCGAGATGCCTTATCAGACGAACAAAGCCGCGCTTCTTTGCAAAATTTCGGACCTTTGCGACAAAGAAAAAGATATTTTAGGCGGCATTGCCGAAGTTTGCGACGAATCGGACAGAAAGGGTATGCGCGCCGTTATCAAACTTAAAAAAGACGCGGACCCGGATAAAATCATCGCTTACCTTAACAAAACGACGGGGCTTCAGACTACGTTCGGCATAAATATGGTTGCCATTGCGAACGGTAAACCCAAACAAATGGGGCTAATCGAGATACTTTCGTATTACGTCGAATATCAGCGCAACATAGTGCTTCGCAGAACCAAATTCGATTTAGACCGCGCAAAAGAACGCGCCCATATTTTAGAAGGACTTATAATTGCCGTTTCGAATATCGACGAAGTTATTAAAATCATCAAAAACTCGTCCGATACGGGCGCAGCAAGGCAAAATCTCCGCTCGCGCTTCAACCTTTCGGAAAAGCAGGCGCAGGCTATTCTCGATTTAAGGCTTGCAAGGCTTACAAAACTCGAAGTTAACAATTTAAAGCAAGAACTTAAAGAGTTAAAACAGCGTATCGCCGAACTTCAGGCCATTGCAGACAGCAAAAAATTGCAGATGGGGCTTGTAAAAAGCGAGATGCTCGAAATCAAAAAGAAATACCGCGACGAGCGACGCTCGAAAATAGTGGGCGCTGTCGAAGAAATTACGGTTGCCAAGTTCGACGACGTAAGACCTGTAGAAGATTTTGTGGTAGGGCTTGCCTCGAACGGGCTTATCCGTAAAATAAAAGCGAACGCGTTCAAGCGAATTTTGACCGAAACCGATCCGAATAAAAAAGAACTTTTCGATTGTTTTTGCGCCGCTACGAGCGCGCAGACCGTTCTTGCGTTTACCAACTTCGGTAACTGTTATAAAATCGATATGGAACTTCTGCCCGAATCGAAAGGCGCGTTTGCCGCGGGCGTTCGGTTTGACCAGATGTTTAAAAACGTCGGCAAAGAAAAACCCGTTGCCTTATACACGCTTAACGACGAAGGTTCGATGGGCGAAGGCAGATTGTTCTTCTTTACAAAGCAAGGTTTCGTAAAACTTACGAGCGCAAACGAATACAACCTGCAAAAAGGCTTGTATCAGGCTATAAAACTTAAAGACGGCGACGAAGTTATTTCGGTAAAACGCGAAACCGAAGGAAAATCGTTGTTTTTCGCAACTAAAAACGGAATGTGCTTATACGCCGAAGGCGAAATTCCCGAACAAGGAAGAGTAGCGGGCGGCGTTAAAGGCATCGACGTAGCGGTCGGCGACGAATTGATTTACGCTTCGCAGACCGAAGACGACTTTAATAACGAAATACTCGTGGGAACGAGCAACGGCTTATTCAAGCGCGTATTGCTCGGTACCATAAACAAACTTGCAAGGGCGCGTAAAGGCGTTAAAATTGCAGAAACCGCCGCGGGCGAAAGGATTGCTTTCGTCAGATTAGTTACAGGCGGCGAAAAAACCGAGTTTGCGATAATAGACCAATCCGGCACAATTTATTATTCGGACAGCGCAAAAGTTCCTTTGGAAAGCAGAACTACCAAAGGCAAAACGCTTCCGAAAATCGGCGCGTGCCAGCCGGAGAAGGTGTTCATCATCGCCAGGCAACTGTAATCTCCCTGCCGATAAAGACAATTTAATAAAAAGTCGCGGCGGCGAGATATGTTCGAATAAAGGCGGAACTGTCGCCGACGCGCAAAACAAGGGCGAAAGCGATTTTAAAACCGAATCGGCGGTCGTGAAAAATATCGGCGCATCGACGTTTGTCGGCGCTACCGGTTCTGTTAATGCAAATAATAAGTCAATCGTAACTAACGCAAACGGCTCGACGGGTGAAAATTCCGTTTCCGGGCAGATTTCGATGTTCGAAGAACTTTCTGCGGACATTTCGTCGGCGGTAAGCGGCGAAAAGGCTATCGTAAAAGCCGAAGACGAAATCAACGGGCAAAAAGCTGAAAAACTTGTGGGCTTTTCAACCGGTGACGCCGAACTCGATATGCTTATCGGAGGCGTTTCGGATAAAAGCGACGAAAATACGATAATATCGGACGATTTTGAAAAATCGGGCGACGAAGATTATTCGTATTACGGCACGATAAAGCCGCTGGCTGAAAATGCGGGTATTGTCGATAAAAAAGCCGCCGCTAAAAACGCCGAAAAAGCCGAAGCGAAAACCGCAGACGATCTTATAAAAGCCGAAATCGAAAAAGCGAAAATGCTTGCCGAAAAGGCAAAAATCGAAAAAGCAAACGAAAACGAAAGGGTGAAATCGGCGTTAAACGCCGTAAAACCGCAAGCACTCGAATATGTTTGCGCTATTAAAAACGGAATCGAAAGCGTTTACGACGAAATTTTTAAAAATAACCCCGCGTTTAAAAATTCGATTGAAAGCATAGTTAAAAATCTTGAAGAATACGTTCAGGCTTTGCTTTTATCGCGCGCATTGATGGCTGAAATAAAGTTTGAATGTTATCCCGAATTCGTTTACGAAATTTTGCCCGAAGGGGACGTATTTAAGGGAACGTTCGACGATTTGTCGCTTAACGTGAAAATGGCAAACCTTTTAAAAACGCAGCCCACCGCAATGCTTATGCTTGCCGCGGTAGACGTTTCGTTTAACAGGCGCGAAACTAAAGAATTGATAGACAACATATATTCGCTTTATAACATTTGCGTTACCGCGCTCGGACAGAAGGCGCTTGCAAAAGACGAAGTTATGTTTAATATGTTGACATTTGCAAAAAACCAAGGAGTAATTTTATAAATTATGACAACTAACGAGTGCTATAGAATTTCGCTGACGGGTGATTTAGGCAGCGGCAAATCGACCGTCGGAAAATTGCTTGCGGCAAAACTCGGCGTCGAAAAGTTCACGATAGGAACCGCTCAACGCGAACTTGCCGAAAAAATGCACATGACGCCCGTCGAACTTAACCGTTATATGGAAGACAAACCTGAAATGGATAAGGTTTTCGACGATTGGCAAAAAGCATTCGAAAACAAAGAAGGCTCGTTTATTTTAGATTCGCGTTTAGGGTTTTTCTTTGTTCCGTCTACTTTCGGGTGCTATTTAAAAATCGGGGTAGAAGAATCGGCTCGCAGAATTATGAACGCCGAACGCAAAGAAGAACATTACGATTCGCTTGACGACGCGGTTACAAAGATAACCGAAAGAAGGGCAAGCGAGCGTGCTCGTTTTATCAAGTTTTACGGCGTTGACATAATGGACGAAAGCAATTACGATTTTATTATCGACACCACCAATTTATCACCCGTTGAAGTTGCCGACAAAATTATCGAAAATTATAAAAACAAAAAAAAGTAAAACCAAAAATCGCTTTCGTAATAATTTATAAAATTCGACATTTTATGTGCTATTTTAATAACTATTACGAAACGCATGATTTAAAAAAACAAAAAAGTCAAACTTTTTAAGGAGAAAAAAAATGCATTGGGCAGAGAAACTCGCACGAGAAATCATCGAAAGAAATCCCGATAAAAATGAATACGTTTGCGCCGCAGGCATAAGCCCTTCGGGATCGGTTCATATCGGTAACTTCCGCGACGTGGCAACAAGTTATTACGTCGTAAGGGCGCTTGAAAAATTAGGTAAAAAAGCGCGCTTGTTGTTTTCGTGGGACGAGTTTGACAGATTAAGAAAGGTTCCTTCGAACATTGCGAAAATTACCGAAAACTTCGATAAATATTTAGGCATGCCTTACGCCGAAATACCCGATCCGCACGGAGTGTATTCGTCGTATGCCGAATATAACGAAAAAGAATTCGAAAAATCGCTTGAAGAACTCGGCATAAACGCCGACTATCGCTATCAGGCGAAAAACTATAAATCGGGAATGTATTCCGACGGCATAGTTTTCGCGCTTAAAAAGCGTAAAGAAATTTACGACGTTTTAATGAAATATAAAACCCAGGACGAAAGCGAAGAAGACCGCGAAAAATACGCGCCCGTAAACGTTTATTGTTCGGCTTGCGGAAAAGACGTAACCGAGGTTTTATCCGTTTCGGATGACGGCGAAGAACTTACTTATCGCTGCAAACTTTGCGGAAAAACCGAAACGGTTCGCATACGCGATTATCATCACATAAAACTCGTATGGAAAGTAGACTGGCCTATGCGCTGGGGCGTTGAAGGCGTAGACTTCGAACCGGGCGGAATAGACCACGCCGCGGCAAGCGGAAGTTACGTTGTGGCAAGCGACGTTGCTAAAAACGTTTTAGGCGTTACGCCGCCGCTTTTCCAAGGTTACGGCTGGCTTTCGATCGCGGGGCTCGGCGATATGCACTCGTCTACGGGAAACAACATAACCCCCGCCGAAGTTCTTAAAGTTTACGAACCCGATATGATTCGCTGGTTGTTTGCTAAATACGCACCCGAAGCGGGTTTTGCCTTTAACTTCGACGATACGATTATTAGGCATTACAGCGAATTCGATAAAACGCTCGAAGCTTATAAGGCGGGCGAAACCGACGAATATAACACCGCCGTATTCGACCTTTGCATGATCGAAGGTAGAAACGCGCCTTCTAAAGTTCCGTTCGGCGTACTTGCTTCGGTTGCCACCATCGTCGATTTTAACGCGCCGTCGGTTGCCGAAATTCTTAAAAAGATAGGCGTTAACTTCGGGCCGCTCGACGAAAAACGACTTGAACGCGTTAAAAACTGGATTTGCGACCATCAGCCTTCGAAGCTTTATAAACTGCTTACCGCGAAAAACGAAGGATATTACGCCACGCTCGACGACGAACAAAAAGCGGTTGTTAAAAAACTTTGCGATTATCTTAAAGAAACTAAAACTATCGAAGAAAAAGAAGTTCAAAGTTTCCTTTATTCGATTATCAACGACGAATCGCTTACAAAAAAAGAGAATATGGCTCGTCAGCAAAAATTCTTTAAGGTATTCTATAACTTAATGTTCGGTCAGGATATGGGCCCGCGCCTTTACCTTTTTCTTTCCGCGATAGACAAAGAAAAATACGTTTATCTGCTCGACTTTTAATTTTTGAAACTTAATAGATAATACTTAATAGATAATAGATTAAAAAAAACTTCCGCTTTTTACGGCGGAAGTTTTTTTTCGTTATAAATAGTTTAATTATGTTTTAACGGTAAATTTGCGGCTTTATTTTTTTATTTTACGGTAATCATTTTAATCGTGTCGGTGTTGCCTGAATTTTCGCCTATTGTTCCGGCGGTAACAACTATGCTGTCGCCTTTTTTAAGCGGCAGGGTGTTTTTCGCAACTTTTTCGGCATGATAAAACAAAACGTCGGTCGAGTTAAAGTGTTCGCTCATAACGGGCGTAACTCCCCACGAAAGTGCAAGTTTATACCATACCGATCTGTCGGTTGCCATGCCGATAATATCCATAGGCGCGCGGAAACGCGAAACCATTCGAACGGTTATGCCCGACATAGAAGTAACGACGATCGCTTTTGCGCCGATGTCGATAGCCATTCCGCAAGTAGCGTGCGATACGGCGTCGGTTTTGTTTTTGATTTTAAAATGACTGTCGTGAAAACGTTGAGCGTAATCGATGTGTTTTTCGGTTTCGGAAACTATATCCGACATGGTTTTTACGGTTTCTACGGGGTATTTGCCCGCCGCCGATTCACCCGAAAGCATAACGGCGCTCGTTCCGTCGTAAACCGCGTTTGCAACGTCTGAAATTTCGGCGCGGGTGGGGCGCGGATTGTGAATCATCGATTCGAGCATTTCGGTTGCGGTAATAACGCGTTTGCCTAAAAGTCGGCATTTGGTGATAAGCATTTTTTGAACGGCGGGAAGTTCGGTGAACGGGATTTCTACGCCTAAATCGCCGCGGCCTATCATAATGCCTTCGCAGTTTGCCGAAATTTCTTCGATATTGTCTATACCGGCGCGGTTTTCGATTTTTGCGATAATTCCGATGTTTTCGCCGCCGTTTGCGCGCAAAAAGTTTTTCAAATCCACTAAATCCTGCGCTCGCGACACGAACGAAGCAGCGATAAAATCTACGCCGTTTTTAATGCCGAATAAAATATCCGATTTGTCTTGCTCGCTTAAATATTCCTGATGCAAGGTTTTCCCCGGAAAACTCATGCTTTTTCTGTCCGAAAGGTCTCCGCCGATAATCGTTTTGCAATAAATTTCGGTGCCTTCGATTTTTAAGACTTCGAACGAAACAAGCCCGTTGTTAACTAAAATTTTATCTCCTGCGTTCAACTCTTCGGGCAGGTGTTTGTAACTTACGGCAACGATATTTTCGTCGCCGACTATATCGCGGGCGGTAAACGTGAAATTTGCGCCGTCGCTTAACGTTACGGGCGATTTTTTAAACGTTTTAAGGCGATATTCGGGACCTTTTGTGTCGAGCATTATGGCTATAGGCAAATCGAGTTTTTCGCGCACGCGCTTTATCATATCGATTTTTTGCTGATGTTCGTCGTGTGTACCATGCGAAAAGTTTAAACGCGCCACGTTAAGCCCCGATTTGCACATTTGCGAAAACACTTTTTCGTCGCTGCTTGCCGGACCTATGGTGCATACTATTTTTGTTTTTCTCATCTTTTTTATTTCCTTTCGCCGAAAAGCGGCGGTAAAATAGGGTTGAAAATTGCGTAAAATAGGTGTTAACAATTCTTTTTTGCGGGGTGCTTTTAAAAAATAAATTCAAAACCCGCCGCCATTATAAAGTATATCCCTAAACGGCACGAAAAGTCAAGCGGCTTATGTGTTTTTGAAAAGTTTTGTTTTGTATAAAAAGTTTTTTTTATGGCATAATATTGCTATGAGAAAAAGATGTAATTTATCGCCTTACGAAGATATGAAGCGCATCGACGAAAACGAAAGTTTTTTTAAAGAAATTTCGTTTAAGGGGATAAGAAATCGTGAAAAATAACAAATCCGCTTCGGCTGCCGTAACGAAGAAAACTATAATGACCGAAAAAGAATATCTGACTCTCGTTTCGAAATTAACGCCTGCGTCGAACGAAAAACGAAGTTTGTTAAACGCTTTTTTAGTGGGCGGTTTTATATGCTCGATCGGGCAATTTATCAGGTATTTTTTTATGTTTCAGTTAAAATTGCAGGGTGACGATTTAGCCGCCGCGACCTCTGTCGTTCTGATATTTTTAGGCGTGTTGCTTACGGGAACGGGCGTTTACGACAGAATAGGCAAACATGCCGGCGGCGGTTCGATTGTGCCGATAACGGGTTTTGCAAACTCGGTTGCTTCGCCTGCAATGGAATTTTCGCGCGAAGGTTTTATTTACGGAATGGCGGCTAAAATGTTCGTAGTTGCTGGACCTATTATCGTTTACGGCGTAAGCGCAAGCGTACTTGTGGGGTTGATATATTATATTTTCGGGTTGTAAAATTAAGAAGAAAAAGGGTACAATCTGAGTTGCGACGAACGGAGTAATTAAATTTTATGAATAAAACGATGATTTTTAAAAACGCACCCAAAATTCTTGCAACCGACACGATTTGCGGACCGAAAGAAGCGGCGGGGAATTTAAGCGATTTTATCGACAAAAAACTTTCAGACGATTATTACGGCGAAAAGAGTTTCGAGCTTGCCGAGCGAAAAATGCTTACGAACGTAGTAGGTAACGTTATAAAAAAGAGCGGCAAAACCGCAGAAGAAATAAGTGCGATAATAGCAGGCGATTTGCTTAACCAGATTATATCCGCTTCGTTTTCGGCGCGCGAATTCAACACGGGGTTTATCGGCGTTTATAACGCGTGCTCTACGATGACCGAAAGTATGATGCTTGCAGCCGCGCTGGTCGACGGCGGGTATTTGCAAAACGCGGTTTGCGCAACTGCAAGCCATTTTGCCACGGCAGAAAGGCAATATCGTTTTCCTCTCGAACAAGGAACTACTCGCCCTGCGCAGTCGCAGTGGACGGTAACGGGCGCAGGCGCGAATTTAATTGGTAAAGCAGAAAAGGGGATTTCGATAATTTCGGCAACAGTCGGGCAGGTTATCGATTACGGCGTTACGGACACAAACAATATGGGAGCGGCGATGGCGCCTGCCGTTGCTCATACGCTTCTTGATTTTTTTGAAACGAGAAAAAAGAAACCGCGCGATTACGACTTGATTTTAACGGGCGATTTAGGTTCGCTCGGCTCGCGTTTGTTAAAAGAACTTTTAATTAAAAAGAAAGTGCCGCTCGATAATCATCTCGACTGCGGCGAACTTATTTATAACATGGACGAAACCGAATATCAGGGTGGAAGCGGCGCGGGGTGCAGCGCGGTTGTTTTTAATTCGTATATTTATAAAAGAATGCTTTTGGGCGATTTTAAAAAAGTTTTGTTTATCGCGACCGGCGCGCTGCTTTCGACTACTTCGACTCAGCAGGGCGAAAGTATCCCCGGAATTGCCCATTTAATCGAACTTAAAAACGATTACGTGTGACATAAAAACGTTAAAAATCACGCATTATATCTACATATATGCAAGAGATTATAATAACTTATTTAAAGACGTTTTGCGTGGGTGGCGCGATATGCGTTACGGCACAACTTTTGATAAATTACACAAAAATAACCGCGGGTAAAATACTTGTTTATTTTATGCTTGCGGGATTGTTTTTACAAAGCGTGGGTTTATATAAATACCTCGTCGATTTTGCCGAAAGCGGGGCAACCGTGCCTATTTCCGGATTTGGCTATCTGCTTGCAAACGGCGCGATAAAAGGCGCGCGCGAAAGTTTGGTCGGCGCGTTGACGGGAGGCATGAAAGCGGCAAGCGCGGGAATAACCGCCGCCGTTGTTTTCAGTTTTTTAAACGCGCTTATTTTTAAACCGAAAGCAAAAAAGAATTAACCTTTTTCGTTTTTATTTTTTAAATAATTATTGCTTTGAATTTAAGATAATTCAGTCAACCGCGCAAGTTTTTCGGCATACAATAATTTGCGGTGGTTTGTTTTGTTGAAAACCGATTGTTGTTATTCAGGCGGAAATCTGTCCGACAAAAACAAAAACGATTGCGCGAAAAAAGCAAAACGAAAACGATTGAAACGCAAAATAATAATCTTTTTTTTCGTTTTAGATATTTTTTTAACCTACGTTTATTGTTGCGCTACGAATTTAATACTCGATTACGCTTCGACCGATTTTCAGTATTACATTTCGAATTGCAGTTATTATGCGCTGAACGAATGTTTAAGCGAAAAATTCGATTTTGCAAGCGTATGCGAAGTGCAGAAAAACAATTCCGGCGAAGTTACGCTTATAAAAACAAATACTTTGTTGCTTAATTATATTTCGCAAAAACTTGCGCTTTCATGTTACGATACTTTAAGCGAATACATGCAGCGCGGGGTAAACGTTCCGCTCGGAACGTTTAGCGGGATAAGGCTTCTTTCGGGGTTCGGCAAAAAGGTCAACGTTAAAATTACAAACACTCTTTCGGTCGAATGCAGCATTTCGCGTTCGTTTACGCAAGCGGGAATAAACCAGACAAGGCAGGTAATATCGGCAATTATACACGCCGACATCACCGTATATTCGCTTTTAAAAAGCAAATGTTACGTCGGCGACATTGAAATTCCGCTTTACGATAACGTTATAGTCGGTAAAGTTCCCGAAGTGTATTTAGCTGGCGGGCTTTTGGCAAAAGTTAAAGCGGGCGGATAGCAGAGTGAGTATCCATCGGGAAACAAACCAAAAAATTATATTTTATAAAAATCGGGGCTTGAAAATTCGGCGCCGGTTTTTTGTTTGTTTTGTTTTTCGGCGCGCGTGGCGCGGTTTTCAAAATAAAATGCAAAAAGTTAGATTTTAAGCAAAAAACGCGTTAAAAAAAGTAAAGCCGCTTTAAAGGCGTTGACTTTAAAATTCAATATGACTATAATATATAAGTAAACGCATTATATTAAGTTATATTGCAGCCATGTATGCGGCGTTTTTTGCGAAGCGAACGCTCAAACAGCCGCTTTAAAGGAGTAACATGAAAGAAAAAATCAAACAGTTATACGAAAACGCAGTTGCCGAAATCCGCAAAGTGGACAGCGCTAAATCGCTCGATGACGAAAGAGTAAGTTTACTCGGCAAAAACGGCGCGGTTACGGGGCTTTTAAAAGGAATGCGCGACGTAGCCCCCGAAGACAGACCTAAGATAGGGCAACTTGTCAACGATTTAAGAACGCGAATCGAAAGTTTTCTTGCCGAACGCGAACAGGAAATCAAATCGCGCGAACTTAACAAAAAACTCGCAAGCGAATCTTACGACGTGACTATGCCCGGAAAAACCCAAAGTTTTGGGGCGATTCACCCGATAAATCTCGTTCGCCGCGAAATTATCGAAGCGTTTTCGGGAATGGGGTTTGAAATTTTCGAAGGACCCGAAATCGAACTCGACGAATATAACTTTCAACTTCTCAACATTCCCAAAGACCACCCGTCGCGCGATATGCAGGATACGTTTTATATAACCGACAACATTCTTCTGCGTACGCAAACTTCGTCGGGACAAGCACGCGTAATGCTCAACAAAAAACCGCCGCTTAAAATTTTAAGCCCCGGCAAAGTTTACCGTTCGGACGACGACGCGACGCACAGCCCCATGTTCCACCAGATGGAAGGTCTTGTTGTTGACGAAAACGTAAACCTTTGCGACCTTAAAGGTGCTTTGGAAGCGTTTTTAAAAAAACTTTTCGACGCAGACGTAAAAACTCGTTTCCGTCCGTCGTATTTTCCGTTTACCGAACCGAGCGTAGAAGTAGACGTTTCGTGTTTCGAATGTCACGGAAAGGGGTGCCGCCTTTGCAAAGGCACCGGCTGGATAGAAATTTTGGGCGGCGGCATGGTAAACCGCAACGTATTTAAAAACTGCGGTTTCGACGCGGATAAATATCGCGGGTTTGCTTTCGGCATAGGGCTCGAACGCATTGCGATGCTTAAATACGGAATACCCGACATTCGTTATTTCTTCGATAACGACGTAAGATTTTTAAAGCAATTCAAATAAAATTTGCAAAAATTTTACCATTTAAATTTGCGCTTTCTGCGCTTGAAATAACGAAATAACGAAAATTTATAAAGGCGGTTAAAAAAATGAGATTACCATTAAGTTGGCTTAACGAATATGTTAAAATCGACGACGTTCCCGTTGAAACCTTAAAAGATAAACTTTTTTCGTGCGGGTTCGAAGTTGAAGAAATAATTAAAATTAACGAAAACGTAAAAAATATAGTGGTTTGCCAAATTAACGCTATCGACAAACACCCGAATGCCGACAAACTTTCGGTTTGTTCGGTAAATGCGGGAAGTTACGGCGAACTGCAGATAGTAACAAACGCAAAAAATATCCGCGTGGGCGACAAAGTTCCCGTAAGTTTAGACGGGGCGGTGCTTGCCGACGGAACGCAGATTAAAAAAGGTAAACTTCGCGGAGTCGATTCCGACGGGATGTTCTGCGGCGGCGAAGAAATAGGTATTACCGAAGAATATTACGACGGTGCGGGCGGCGACAGCGTTCTCGTGTTCCACGACGATTTTCCCGTCGGGGCAGACGTAGTTGAACTTTTGGGAGCAAAAGAGGTGGTTTTCGACGTTTCGATAACCGCAAACAGACCCGATTGCCAAAGCATTTTAGGTTTGGCGCGCGAAGTAGCCGCGATTTTAGACCGCGAACTTAAACTTCCCGATTTTTCGTATACGGTTGAAAACGAAAGCGAAAACGCGCCCGTTTCGGTTCGTGTTTTAGCCCCCGATCTTTGCCCCAGATACGTTGCGCACTACGTTAAAAACGCGTGCGTTAAACCTTCGCCCAAATGGTTGCAGAAAAGGCTTGCTCTTATGGGTATACGCGCAATCAATTCGATAGTAGACGTAACGAACTATGTTCTTTGCGAAATGGGGCAGCCCATGCACGCCTTCGATTATCAGACCATAGACGGCAAAAAAATTATCGTGCGCAGAGCCGAAAACGGCGAAAAAATCACCACGCTCGACGACAAAGAATTCAAACTTTCGCTTGAAAATCTCGTTATTTGCGACGGCGATAAACCCGTTGCTTTAGCGGGCATTATGGGCGGCAAAAACAGCGGAATTTCGGATACGACGACCGAAATCGTTTTCGAATGCGCTAAATTCAAACGCGATAATATCCGCAAAAGTTCGAAGTCGTTAGGTCAGCGTTCCGATTCGTCGGCTCGATTCGAAAAGGGCGTAGACGCATACACGACCGAACGTGCTATGGCGCGCGCGCTTAACCTGCTTGAAAGTATGGGCGCGGGCGTTGCCGCTTATAAACAAATCGACGTTTTAAGCGAAGACTTAACGCCGCAGAAATTTACGGCAAGTTTTAAAAACGTCAACGATATTTTAGGCATAACCGTCGAAGAAAACGTGCAGACTAAAATCCTTGAAAAACTCGGTTTTACGATAGATAAAAAAGGTAACGGCAAGTTCGAAGTTACCGTTCCCGCTTACCGCGACGACGTTGAAGGAGAAGCCGACCTTGCCGAAGAAATTATAAGAAGTTACGGTTACGATCATATCGTTCCGCGCCTGCTTCCCGAATGTGCAGTTACTTACGGCGGAAGAACCGCTCGCCAAATTAAAGAAGATAAGTTAAAAGACGCGCTCGTTGCGATGGGCTTTTTAGAAACGATAACTTATTCGTTCGTTTCAGAAAAAGATTACGAAACGTTCGGGCTTGATAAAGATGCGCCCGAAAACGCGCACATTAAACTTTTCAATCCGCTCGGCGAAGATATGAGCGTTATGAGAACGCTTCTTACGCCTTCGATGGTAGCAACCGTTTGCCGCAACTTAAACAGGAAAAACAACGACGGCAAACTTTTCGAACTTGCAAAGGTTTATATTCCCGAAAAACTTCCGCTTGAAAAACTTCCCGACGAAAAAACACATCTTATGCTTGCCGAATTCGGCGAAAAAGCCGACTTTTTTAACCTTAAAGGCGCAATTGAAGAATTGCTTTCGGTGCTTAAATGCAAAGTAAAAGCAAAATACGTAAAGGGCGAAACGCCTTATTTACACCCCGGCAGAAACGCCGATATTTATTTAAGCGATAAAAAAATAGGTAACATAGGCGAACTTCATCCGCTTTACGGCGAAAAGTTGGGCGCGCAGCAGCGCATTGTTATCGCCGAACTCGATTTCGATATAATCGACGAGTTTACTGGCGGTAAAATCGCGTTTTCGCCTATTTCGAAATTTCCGTCGGTCGAACGCGACCTTGCGCTCGTTTGCAAAGCCGAAACGACCAACGCCGAAATCGAAACGCTTATTAAAGAACGCGGCGGAAAAAATCTTATTTCGGTTGAAATATTCGACGTTTACACCGGCACGGGCGTGGAACAAGGGTATAAAAGCGTTGCTTACAGGCTTACTTTCTCGTCGCTCGAAAAAACGTTCGGCGAAGGCGAAATCGATTCGATTATCAAAAAAATTCTTTATAATCTCGATCAACACGGCATTAAATTAAGGTAAAATTATAATTTTTATAAAAATTTATGAACGAAAGCATTGAATTACTCGCACCCGCGGGCAACGAAAAAACTTTTTTTGCAGCGATAAACCATGGGGCAAGCGCCGTTTATTTAGGGCTTGCAGATTTTTCGGCGCGCAAAAATGCGGGTAATTTTTCGCTTGAAAATTTCGTTTATTACGTCGCTTATGCGCACTTGTTCGGCGTTAAAGTTTACGTTGCCGTAAACACGGTGATAAAAAATTCCGAACTAAACAAATATTTTTCGCTTATATCGTCCGCGCTTTCGTTCGGAGCGGACGCCTTTATCGTGCAGGACGTATTTTTGGGCAGAACGCTTAAAAAGTTGTTCCCCGAAATCGTTCTGCATTTAAGCACACAGGCGGGTGTTTGTAACGAAAACGGCGCTAAACTTGCCGCTTCATACGGCTTTTCGCGCGTTATTTTAGCGCGTGAAACGCCCGAAAGCGAAATTATTAAAATCTGCAAAATTATCGAAACCGAAGTTTTTGTTCACGGCGCGCTTTGCACCTGCTTTTCGGGACATTGCTATTTTTCATCGTTTATCGGCGGAAACAGCGGAAACCGCGGCGCGTGCCGCCAGCCTTGCCGCAAACTTTATAAATACGAAGGCGAAAACATAAAAGACAATTATCGCTACGCTTTGTCGCTTGCCGACCTTAATTTAAGCCGAAAAATCAAACGACTTGAAGAAATCGGGGTTAAAAGCCTTAAAATAGAAGGCAGAATGCGCGGCGTTGAATACGTATGCGCCGCCTGCGATTTTTACGGCGAACTTTTAAACGGAAAGTATAATACAGAAAAGTTAGAAAACTTAAAGCGCTCGTATAACCGCGGCGACTATACCGAAGGGCTTGTTTTCGGGCAAAAAGCCGACCTTATATCCGATAAAATCCAAAATCATAAGGGAAGTTTCGTAGGAACCGTTATAAAAGCGGACGGTAAATATCTTACGGTAATTTTCGATAAATATAAACCCAAAGACGGCGATTGCTATAAAATTATCGACGGCGGCAAAGAAACGGGTAACGCCGTTGCCGTGTCCGTTTTAAAAAACGGCGGCGAAAAGGGAAATACTATCGCCGACTGCGAAGTAAAAATAACGTATCGCGGAAAAGCCGTTGCGGGCGCGAAACTTAACCTGACCAAAGACGTAGCGCTTACCGAAAAATATTTATCCGGCGAGAAAAAAACTTTTCCGCTTAAAGTAACGCTTACGGCAAAAAAGGGCGAGCCTCTTTCGCTGTGCGTAAACGGCGAAAATTTTGTTTCGGATTTTATAGTGCAAACGGCGCTTACATGCGCGACGACTAAATCTGAACTTAAAGAAAATTTAAGAAAAACCGACGTTTATCCTTTTTCCGTCGAGCCTAAAATCGATTCGGAAGCGGATTGTTTCGTTTTGAAAAAGGCGATAAACGAATTAAGGGCGCGCGCTTACAAAACGTATTTTTATTCGTTCGGTAAAAATGTAATAACTTTAAAAAACGAGCATTATAAAATCGATTTTGAAAATTTTTACGAAACGCATGGCGTTGAAAGAACGGCACCCGTAATCGACTTTAAACCGCAAAAAACGGCGGTTATATTAAACGAATATTCGCCCGCCTTAAAAAAAGCAAGCATAAATTTTACCGACGTTATTTACGCGCCGAGCGATTATAACGACGAAAATGCACGCGACGAGTTTATTAAAAAAATTACCGCAGACTTTAAAGACGTTAAAATTTATTTATACACGCCCGCATACCTTACGAGTGCCGACGAAGAAATAATTTTTAAGTTTATCGCGCCGTTTTACGGTCTTTATATCGAATCGGCAAGTTCGATTTTTCTTGCCAAACGTTTGAAAAAACAAATTTTCGGCGGAATAGAACTTAACGTAACCAACGATATTACTCTCGAAAGTTTAAAAAACGAAGGCGTAGGCGAAATATCTTTATCGAAAGAACTTTCACAAGCGGAACTTAGCGAATTTAACGGTTTTTGTTTTGCTCTCGGCGATATTAAAGTTATGTCGCTTATATATTGTCCGTTCGGCAAAAAATGCTCCGAATGTAAACGAAAAAACAATTTTTACCTTATCGACGACGAAAACCGCAAATTTAAAGTGCGCCGCTATAAACTTTCGTCGTGTCGGTTCGAAATTTTTAACGAAAGCAAGTTAAAAAGTAAAACGCGCTTTAACGAAGAAATTTATGATTTTTCGGCAAGTTCGGATAGTGAAATTTTAAAAATGCTTAACGATTTTACCGCAGAAAAAGGCGTAACCGTTAAACAAAAAAACGCCGCGGGTAAAAAAGAGGGCGGCAATGTAAAATATACGAGCGGCAATCTTATTAAAGGCGTAATTTAAAGCAGTTTTAAAACCGCCGCAGTAACCTCAAATAATAAAATGCAGGTATAACGGAGAACTACGATGATAGACGAACGCGTTCTTTACGTTTTAGAATACGACAAAATTTTAAAGTTTTGCGCCGAAAACGCCGTTTTAGACCTTTCGAAGCAAACGCTTAAAAATCAGAAACCCACGACGGATTTATCTACAGCCGAGTTTTTGCTTAAAAAAACGAGCGAAGCGTTTAAACTTCTATATACCTACGGCGTAAGCGGCATACCGTTTTTCGACGAGATTACCGACGAACTTGACCGGAGCGAGCGCGGCTCGACTCTTTCGCCGGCCGAACTTTTGAGAGTAGCAAGGCTTTTGTGTTCGTCGCGCATTGTTTACGATTCGATCGCCGAAGTTACCGACGACGAAATAACCGCATTGCGCGCCATATCCGAAAGCATATTTTTCGACAGATATTTAGAAAGCGAAATTAAAGAAAAAATTCTTTCAGACGACGCGATAAGCGATAACGCAAGCGAAAAATTGGCGGCGATACGCCGAAAAATTAAGCGGTTAAACGAACAAATCCGCGAAAAATTGATTTATTACGTTAAAAGCCAAAGCAAATATCTGCAAGACGGAATAGTTACGATGCGCGGCGACAGATACGTCGTTCCCGTAAAATCCGAATTTAAAGGGCAGATAAAAGGGCTTATTCACGATCAGTCGGCAAGCGGTTCCACGCTGTTCGTCGAGCCGGTCGAAGTTTTAGAGATGAACAACGACCTTAAAACCGCCGCTATCGAAGAGAAAATCGAAATCGAAAAAATTCTTTCTGAACTAACGCAAAAGGTCGGAGTTATAGCCGAAAGACTTAAAAACAACGTAAATTGTTTGACCGAACTCGACTGCGCGTATGCAAAAGCGATTTACGCCTATAACACGCACGGCAAAATGCCTATTTTAAACGAAAACGGCTATATCAACGTTATCGGCGGCAAGCACCCGCTTATCGACGAAAAAAAAGTCGTTCCCGTAAGTCTTTCGTTAGGTTCCGGCTATAATTATCTGCTTATAACGGGACCGAATACGGGCGGCAAAACGGTTACTATGAAACTTGCGGGGCTGTTTACGTTAATGGCTTCGAGCGGGTTTTATATTCCGACAACTGCAGAAAGCAATATTTCGGTATTCGATAAGATTTTCTGCGATATCGGCGACGAACAAAGCATCGAGCAAAGCCTTTCGACCTTTTCGTCGCACATGAAAAACGTTATCGACGTAACGAACAGAGTTGATCAAAAAAGTCTTGTTCTGCTCGACGAAATCGGCGCGGGAACCGATCCCGAAGAAGGCAGCGCGATAGCAAGGGCAATTCTCGAATATCTCGTTGAAAAAGGCAGTTACGGCATTATAACCACGCACTATTCGGCGCTTAAAGAATACGCGTTTTCGGATAATCGCATTATGAACGCTTCGATGGATTTCGACGAAACGACTTTTGCGCCGCTTTACCGACTTAATATCGGCATTGCGGGCAGTTCGAACGCAATAAAAATCGCCGCGGGGCTGGGGCTTAAACCCGAACTTATATCTTCGGCAAAAGAACTTTTAAGCGAAAACAAAGTTTCTTTCGAAAAAGTGCTTGAAGAAGCGCAAAAATCGCGCAAAGCAGCCGAAAAGCAGGTTGAAGAATACGAAGCGATAAATAAAGAAAAAAAATTCGAACTCGACGCGTTGCTTTCGGAACGCGCAAAATTCGATAAAGAACGCGAAAAATTCTTTTTGAACGCTAAAATCGAAAGCCGCCGCATTATCAACGAAAGCCTTGAAGAAGCCGACGATTATATCAGGCAAATAAAAGAACTTTTCGATAAAGAAGAATTAAACGGCGGCGACCTTATCAAGGCGCGCACGTTGCGAAACAAACTCGAAGAGCAAAAATACAAGTTAGAAGCCGAAAGCGACGTGAATTTTTCGGATAAACCGTTCGATTGCTCCAAAATAAAGGTTGGCGACAGGGTATTCGTAAATTCGAT
Source organism: Christensenellaceae bacterium (assembly GCA_034104345.1). Classification (GTDB taxonomy): domain Bacteria; phylum Bacillota; class Clostridia; order Christensenellales; family Borkfalkiaceae; genus HGM11416. The sequence goes on from JAXEDY010000025.1 coordinate 79,647, forward strand.
GAACGCAAACGGCATAGTTGTCGTTATAAACAAAAAGAAACAAACGTGCGAAATTAACGTCGGCGAAATTCGAGTTTCTTCTAAATTTTCGGACCTTTATCAACCGCGAAAAGAAAAAAAAGAAAAAAACACCGCCGTTTCGGTGCGTATCGATCGTGCGAATTTTACCGCGCCCGAAACCCAGATTAACGTTATTGGCAAAAATACCGACGAAGCGTTAAAAGACGTTGAAGAATTTTTAGACCGAGCCGTCGTAAACAATTTAAACGAAGTGAAAATTATTCACGGCGTAGGTTTGAAAATATTAAGCAAAGCCATTCACGAATTTTTACGCAAAGATCCGCGCGTTGCCGAGTTTCGGTTCGGAAAATACGGCGAAGGCGAACACGGAGTAACTTTCGTAACGCTAAAATAACTTTTATTTTGAAAAAACGAACGCTTATATTACGAACTTTCGTTTTCGTAATTTTAACCAAAATATAAGATTATAACTTTATTTTTAAGGATTTTTATGAGAGACGAACTATACGAGAACACAGCCGCGCCGCAAAACTTAAAAACGCAAAAAATATTTTATTACGTTTATAACGTTTTGTTTATTATTTGTTGCGTGGTGCTTGTTTTATGTTTTTTCTGCATCTTTCATCTGCCGATGCAGTTTATCCCGATGTTTCTGCTAATTGCGGCGTTTGCCGTGATTTTCGGCGGAACTTGCTTTTTCGTAAAGCGCAAACTGCTTTTATATTACGATTATACTTACATTGGCGGCGAAGTGCGCATAATAAAGGTTATTAACGGAAAATTCCGCAAAAAATACATGATTTTTCCGTGCAAAGAAATTTATAAAGTAGGTATAGTGGGCAGCGAAACTTTTGAAAAGCTTTATTATACGCCCAACATAAAACGCAAAATTGCAACGCCTAACGGATTAGACGCAAAAAATCGACTTTATTATCTTGCTGTAAAAACCGGCGACGAAAACGCTCTCGTCGTTTTAGAATGTCAGGAAAAGTTTTTGTCGTATATAGTCGATTATTCGGGCAAATCCATAATCGAACCCGATTACGGCAAAACTCAGGCATAAAAATTGCTTTTTTATAAAAAAATGGAAAAAATTTATCTCGATAACGCCGCCACGACTAAACCCGACGAAGAATCGTTATCCGCGGCGATTGAATTTTTAAAAACAGACGGATTTTATAACCCGTCGGCATTATATAAAAGCGCGCGTAAAGTTAAAAACGTTGTTGAAGAAGCACGCAAAAAACTGCTTTCGTTTTTCCCATCGGGATACGACGCGGTTTTCACTTCGTGCGGAAGCGAAGCCGATGATATGGCGATTTTTTCGTTCGCAAGGCGCGGAAACGCCGTTACCGACGTAGGCGAACATGCCGCAGTTTTTAACACGTTTGCCGAACTTAAACAACGCGGCGTAGAAACCAGATTTGCCCCGCTTAACAAAAACGGGCAGGTCGACGCGCAAAAACTTATTGATCTTATCGACGAAAAAACCGCTTTCGTTTCTGTTATGCAGGTTAATAACGAAACGGGCGCGATAAACGACGTAAACGCTATTTCGGCCGCCGTAAAGCACAAAAATCCGAACGTGATTTTTCATTGCGACGGAGTGCAGGGTTTTTTGAAATTGCCGCAAAAAATTTCGCAAAACGTAGATATTTATTGTATAAGCGCGCATAAAATCAAAGCTTTAAAAGGGCTTGGCGCAATAGTTTATAAAAAAAATTTGCCGCTAAAGCCGCTTATTTTAGGCGGCGGACAAGAAAAAAAATTGCGCAGCGGCACCGAAAACACTTTGGGTATCGACGTGTTTTTACGCGCGATGAATAAGTTTTTTAACGTAGAAAAGAGTTATGAAAACGCAAAAAAACTTAAAGCCGCGTTCTTAAATCGGCTTGCTAATGAAATCGAAAGCGGCGTAATAATTCCGTTATCCGACGAAAACTGTTCGCCGTATATCCTTTCGATTTCGGTAAAAGGCGTTAAAGCCGAAATTATGCAACGCGTTTTAGACGACGAAGGCGTTATAGTCGGAACGGGTTCGGCATGTTCGTCGAAAATAGGCGTTTCGCGCGTGATAAGCGCCTGCGTTTCGGATAAACTTATCGCCGAAGGCGCGTTAAGAATAAGTTTTTCGTTCGATACTTCAGAAGCCGAGGTGATTTTAGCAGCCGATAAAATTTCGGCTTGCGCAAAAAGACTTAAAGCCGCGCTTAAATAATAAATTATTTAAAATATAAACAAAAATTACGCGAAATTACTCGCCAAGGCTTTTTAACTAAAAATAAAAAGGAAAAAACATGAACAAAATTATTATCGTAAGATATTGCGAAATACATTTAAAAGGCAAAAATCGCGGATATTTCGAACGTATGTTATTCGACAACATCCGCCGCGCACTTGAAAATTTAAACTGCAAACCTGTGCGAATTCCCGCACGATATTTAATTGAAAATTTCGACGAAGCCGACGAAGCCGAAATAATTTCGCGCCTTCAGAAAGTCGGGGGAGTTCATTCGATTAGCCCCGCTATTTTAGTTGAAAACGACAAAGATAAAATCTACGAAATTGCGCTTTCGTTGTGCAAAGGCAAAATCGGCACGTTTAAGGTCGAAACCAATCGAGCCGACAAAACTTTTCCCATACATTCGATCGACTTATCGCGCGATTTGGGCGGGGAAATTTTAAAAAGGTATGCTCCTGCACTTTCAGTAAACGTTAAAAATCCCGATTTTACGGTTAATATCGATATACGCGAAAGCGGCGACACGCTTATTTACACCGACGTTTTAAAAGGCATCGGCGGCATGCCGGTGGGCTCGGCGGGGTGCGGACTTTTACTTTTGTCGGGCGGAATAGACAGCCCCGTCGCCGGTTATATGATGACCAAGCGCGGAATGCGCCTTAAAGCTCTGCATTTCCACAGTTATCCGTATACGAGCGACGACGCAAAACAAAAAGTTATTTCGCTTGCCGAAAAACTTTCGGTTTACAGCGGCGGTATAGATATGTTCGTGGTGAGCGTTACGCATATTCAGGAAGCCATTCACGAAAAATGCCCCGAAGAACTTATGATTACGATTTTGCGCCGCTTTATGATGCGACTCGCGCAGATTATCGCCGAAAAAAACGGCGCGCAGGCGATTATTACGGGCGAAAGTTTAGGTCAAGTCGCAAGCCAGACGATAGAAAGCATTACCACTTCGAACGCAGTCGTTACGCTTCCCGTATTTCGTCCGCTTATCGCGTTCGATAAGCTCGACATTATCGACGTAGCGCGCAAAATCGATACCTACGAAACTTCGATTTTGCCGTTTGAAGACTGTTGCACGGTGTTTTTACCTCGTTTTCCCGCAATTAAACCAAAACTTGAAAAGGTTGAACACTTCGAAAAGGCGTTAGACGTAGACGCGCTTATATCGGAAGCGCTTGCAAACATAGAAAAAATTAAAATTTAACACAATATAAAGATTAAATAGTAAAAACAGAGCGAATTATTATTGACGAAAAAAACCTAAATTAAAAAAGATTGCTTACCATACAAGATGTTTCATTTTCGAAAATTACATAACGATGGAATGGGAAAAGTGTGTTATGAAATTAAGGAAGTTTACAATTAACGACATTAAAGTTTTAAAAAAATATAAATATCCCCAAAAAAGCGAACTCGAAATTTTAAAGCTTATCGACGAATGGAACCGCGGCAATGCGAGCGGAAGATATTTTGAAATGTTTTCGATCGTGAAAGGAAACGTTCTGGTCGGCGATTTTTCGCTTTTCGAATACGAACCGTATTGCGTAAGTTGTGCCGTAGAAATTTTCGAGCCGTTTAAGCGCAACGGTTACGCCGCGTTCGCCATAAAAACAGGGCTTGAACTTGCGAAAAATCGCGGATATGAAAGCGCCGTAGCACAGGTTTTTAAAAATAACGCCGAAGCGTTGGAACTGTTTAAAAGTTGCGGATTCGAACCGGTAGGCGAGTTTATAAACCCGCACGGACACGCCGTTTTCACTCTTAAAAAATTTATTTAATTTTTAGCAAAAAGATTGTTTCAAAAATGCTTTTCTTTTTTTCGGTATTAAAACGCGAATTTCTGCAAATAATTATATTGCCGCGGCAAACGCCGTGCGATTAAAATTTTTTTTAAGGAGCGTTTTTATGAAAAAGACCAAAAAGAAAGAAAAAATTAAAAAATTAGACGATAAGTCATACGGCGAATATATTTCTGCTTTAAAAGAAGAAGTTCCGCTTGACGGATATAAAGAATAAATAAAATTAAAAATTATTTACTAAAAAACAAAAGCGCGTTAAAAACGACAACTTTTTCGTTTTTATCGTATAAAAAAGCACGCAATCACGACTTAGCCGATTGGGTGCTTTTTTGTGTATTTTTTTATTTAATTATATGCCAAAAAGCGTGCAAATTTTGCTGCGTTTTCGCGTTTTGCCGTTAGTTTTACGTTTGCGCCGTTATCGCAATAATTCATTTCACACGATTCGGCGTAATTTTTTAGCGACATAAACTCGCTTAATTTTTCAAACGGCACGAAAAATTCAAGTTTTTTAAAATAGTCGCTTAAAACCGCTTTAATTTTATTTATTAGTCCGTCGAACCCTTTTTTATACAAGGCGGATATAAAAACCGAGTCATTCGGAAAAGCCGAAAAATCTTTTACGTTTTCGCATTTGTTAAACACGATAACGCGCGGTGCGGTTGCGTTTAATTCGTCGAGCATATCTATAGTGGTTTTTAATTGAGTTTCCCAGTCGTTTTCGGCGTCGCATACGATAAGATCTAGATCGGCGTACGCCGCCGTTTCGAGCGTCGATTTAAACGCTTCGATAAGAGACGTGGGAACGTTTTTAATAAAACCGACGGTATCTGCAAGTATTATCGTGTATTCGCCGAGATTGAATTTTCTTAAAGTGGGGTCGAGCGTTGCGAACAACTTGTTTTCGGATAAAACTTCGCTGCCCGTAAGCGCGTTTAAAAGGGTAGATTTGCCTGTATTGGTATAGCCGACCAAAGCGACCGAAAGCGCGTTATTCTTTTTTCGGAGTTCAAGTTGAACACCACGCCGTGTTTTTAATTCTTCGAGACTGTTTTCGAGATAATTGATTCTTCGCCGTATGTGACGGCGGTCGGTTTCGAGTTTGCTTTCCCCCGGGCCGCGGGTTCCTATGCCGCCGCCGAGTCTTGAAAGCGCTTCGCCTTTGCCTTTTAAGCGAGGGTAAATGTATTTAAGTTGAGCAAGTTCGACCTGAATTTTACCTTCGGCAGATTTTGCGCTTAATGCAAAAATATCTAAAATAAGGGTAGTTCGGTCGATTACTTTTAAACCGCCCAACGCTTCGGACATGTTGATTGTTTGCGACGGGGTAAGTTCGCCGTCGAAAGCGACCGTTTCGACTTCGGCTTCCAAGCAATAGTTTTTTATTTCTTCGAGTTTGCCTTTACCTATAAAAGTGGCGGGAACTATTTTTGTGATTTTGCAGTTTTCAAAGCCTGTTATTTCGGCTCCCGCGGTTTTTAAAAGTGATTGAAATTCGGCAAGTCTTAAATCGTAATCGTCGTTTTTATTAAAGGTGGGTATTATTACGAAGGTTTTTTCCATATTTAAATTTTTGTATATAAAATGCGTTATTTTTGAGATTATTATGTGTAACGTAATTTATTTTTAACGTTTATTTCAATCGGTGTTGTCGCGTAATTTAACGTGTTTTATCGCTCCGCGCCTAATGTCTTCGCTCATAGCGGCATAATGCTTCTTCGTCGTGTTTATGTCGCTGTGGCCTAAAAAGTCGGCAACGACGTAAATGTCGCCGGTTTCACGGTAAAGGTTGGTGCCGAAAGTGCTTCTTAACTTATGCGGCGTTATTTTTTTAAGCGGCGAAACGATTTTAGCGTATTTTTCAACCATTATCTGCACGTTCCTAACGCTTATACGTTTATTTCTTATCGACAAAAACATTGCTTTCTCGTTTTTGTCCAAATTTTTTATGTTATCGCGGTAATCGAGCCAGTTTAAAAGGGCGTTTTTAACTTCTTCGTTAAAATATAAAATCGTTCTATTGCCGCCTTTGCGGGTAACTATGAAACTGTCAGAATCGAAAAACACGTCGTCGACGTTAAGCCCGACAAGTTCGCTTATACGAATTCCGGTACCCAAAAACAGGGTAATTATGGCTACGTCGCGTATTTTCGTGTTTTCGTGATAGGATTTTTGCCGTTTTGAAAGTCCGTCGGCACTTTCGGCAGTGTTTATAAGGTCGGCAACTTCGTTAACGTCTAACCGAATAATCTCTTTATCGTGAATTTTGGGCGTTTTTATTTTAGCCGCAGTATTTGCAGGCAGTTTATCTTTGTTGAAAAAATACTTATAAAACGCGCGCAGCGACGAAAGTTTGCGCTGTTTTGCTTTATCGTTGCACGAAAGTTTTTTACCGTCGTGAACGTAATTAGATAAATAACTCAAATATTGTTCGAGCCGCGAACTGTCGATTTTTTCGATGTCTTTAAGCGTAAGTTCTTGCAGCGTTTTGTTTAGATAAACTTTTTTACATAAAAAATCGAAAAAAATGCGTAAATCCGTCGCATAGTTAAGCCTTGTAAGGGGCGACGTATTGTTTTCGATTCCTACAAAAAATTCGCTCAAAAAGTCGGGCGATTCGTTTAAAATTTCCTCTAATCGGGTTAAACAACTTATTTTTCTGTTTTCGTAAAAACTGTTTTTTTCGTTTTTCATAAGACAATGTAAATAACGTGTAAATGAATTTAATAAAAAAATGTGAATATAGTTGGTAAAAAATAAGACGCAAAAAACATAAATTGTAAGATTTCGGCAGGTTTTGATTAAAAAAATAAAAGGGCGAGCAATATTAAATAACATTATATGATTGCGTAAAAGACAACTTTTGCGCAATCATACTATTATAATTAACGATAAATCAAAGCAAATGCAAAAAATCATAAATTTTTAATAAATCCGTTTTGTTTAGATAAATTTTTTATCTTTTTATATTTTAACAAATTTAATTTTTTTTGTCAACGTATTTTATGATTGCGTAAAATTTTAAAAAACACGAAATCATTTTTTTGCTTAGTTTTTGCTTTTTTAAAACGCATTGTAATAGAATAATTTGTGATTTTTCGCTGTTTTTTGGTAATTTTTTCACATCTTACGGCTGATTTTGTCGATTTTTATATAAAAGCGGCTTTTTTTAATCAATTTGTAAATGCATAAATATTAAATTGACATTATGCTTTGTTAGTGTTATAATTACTTTGTAAAATGTAAAATTCCTATATAATTAAGGAGATTTTATGGCTGATTATGTAAGCGGCGATATGGTTCGCGGTCATATCGATTCGATTATCTTAAATTCGCTTTTAGACAGCGACAAAGATACGAATATGATTCGTGAAGAAATTGAAAAACGCGCTTCGGGAAAATTCCAGTTAAAACAAGGAACTTTTTACAGCGCGCTTCAACGTATCGTTAAAAACGGACTTGTTATCGAATATCGGACCACCGGAAGCGACGGCGTTCGGCGCAAATTTTTTCAACTTACCGAAAAAGGTAAAACGCATATCGAAAAAAATCAGAACAACTGGACCGTTTCGCAAGAAATTATAAACACGCTTTTGGATTCTGAAGGCCCGCAAGTAAAATTTCATAAACCTTCGGAATACGTTAAACCCGAAAAAATCGAGCCCGAAATCGAAGAAAAAATCCCCGATTTTACCCCTGCCGACGACGAACCGAAAATTCCGAAATTCAGCGAAGTTTACGACGAAACCGACTCGTTGCCTTTCGATGACAACGGCTTAAACGTAAGCGAGAACGAAACGGAACAAACAGATGCAGGAAATTATGCGGAAAACGGTGGCGTTCTTGCCGAAAATAACAACGATAACGTTATCGATTTGTTAACCGAATTGCAAAATACGGCTGAAAATACAGAAAATAAAACCGAAAACATAGCCGCGGCAAAACTCGACGAAGCGCCCACAACGTTCGACGACATTTTAAATATGCTTTCGAAAGCCGAAGAAAGTTCGTATAATTCGAATTTACAAGGCGACGAAGCTGCAGAAAAACCGGTAATCGAAAAAGAAACCGAACCTTTTAAATCGGAGCAAAACGGAGAGAAAAACGGCGAAACTGCGGCGCAAATTTCGCTTTCGGAAGACCGGAAACGCATTATGGCTGCCGAGCAACGTGCGCGCGAACTCGAAGAAGCGCGCATTAAAGCCGAAAAAGAAGAAGCGGCGCGCATTAAAGCACTCGAAGAAGAACGCATAAACGAAGCGGCACGCATTGCACGCGAACGCGAAATGGCTGAAATTCGCCTTGAAGCGCAAGAAGCGGAAAAACGCGCGACGCAACAGTCGATGTTCGGCGAAACCATAACTGCCGAACCTGAAAAAACAGAAAATTCGGGTAATTTGTTGCATGCGCAGTTCGGTTCGTTCGAACACGTTGCCGATTATTCGTCGCTTAATCAAAACTCCCCCGATTTGTCAAATAAAGATCAATTTGCAAACGGTCAGGCACAAATTGCAGATAAAAAAGAACCCGACGATTATTTAAGCGGCGACGATTTGCCCGAACAAAAAGGCTACCGCGATATTTTAACTAAAATTTTCGCAAACGATATTAAAAATATCGAAAAGCCTATAGAGCAACAACCGCAGTATAATAAAGAATACGGCAAAGAAGAATTTATCGAACGAAACGACGATAAATCAGCAGAAATTCAAAAAGAACAAAGCGAATACGACGTTAAAAGCGACGTTCTGGTCGACGAACTCGACTTTTCGTCGATGAGAAAGCACGAAAAAGCAGAAGACGTTTTTGCCGATGAAAAAAGCGAAAAAACGGCTGAAAAACCCGCTCTAACAGAGCATAAAAAGAAAGGCACTTACGATTATTCGGATATTATAAAACTTTCGCAGGCAGAAGGCTTTAAAATCAGCACCGCCGACAATACAAACAAAAACGAACTTGGCAAAATTTTGGTTAATCGCCTTAATTTTCACACTGCGCTTATATTTTTCGCCGTTCTTTTGGTCGAAACTCTTATCGTCGGGCTTTCGATGGAAAGCGTTGCAAAACTCGGCGTCGGCACATATTTCATTTTCTTAGGTATTGCGGCGATTATCCCCGTTGCTTTCGGAATAATTTACTATTTGAATCCGATGCGCGCCGTAAACGAAATCGGCACGTTTAAAGGTTCGTTCGAAACGTCGCTTATTATAACGCTTAACTTAATTTTGCTTATAATCGCGTTTGCAATCGTAACAAATCTCGATTTTTCGTCGATGACTTCGCTTTCGCGCGGCGTGTTTATTCCCGTATTGATTTCGATAAACGCCCCGGTTTTCGTTATCATACGATACAGTCTTTTAGAAAATCAAGCGTATTTTTCGTAATTTTCGTGCGAAATAACGAAAATAATATTTTAAATTACTTAACTAGATATTTAAATAACTTAACTAAAAAGCCGCTTTCAAAAAATGAGAAGCGGTTTTTTTTATGTTTAGTTTTTTTTAATAATGTCTTTTTAAGTGAAAATCGTCGCCCCATACATCGAACCAGCCGTCCTATTTTATTTAGTTTATTTCTTTCGAATTATTCGGGCAGAATATTCCGCACGGTTCGGCGCTGTTTTCGTCGTCGTTATCCGATTCGTTCATTTCACCGATTTTTTCATACGCAAGGCAATCTGCATTTTCGCCTGCGTACGGCGAGCTTAAAAAATCGTCGTTCTGATTAAGCCCGTTCGTAAGCGAATCGAAATCGAGCGACTCGGAAAATTTAGCGCCCGAATTTGCTTTGCAGAACGCCGAATTAAGCGTTTGCACGTCTTTTACGTATTCGATTAAAATTTTAGTAAGAGCGGTTTTTGCAAAAGCCTTAACCGCTTCTTGCGTTTTTTTCATAATTTCGGCTTTTGTAGGCTCTGCCGAAATTTCGATTTCAACGGGTTTGTCGTTTAGTTTTTCGCCCCTTTCGTTTTTGCCGCCTGTTTGCGAATTATCGCTTTCTAAGGGGTTTGTATTCGATTTCTTGCGCGAAGCGCTTTCGAAAAGTTCTTTTAAAATAAGTTCGCTTATCGTAAAACGATATTTTTCGCGCGCGTCTTCTAAAACGCCTTTAAGTTTTTCTTTATAGCGTTTCCGAAGTTTTTCAAGCTCGGCGTTATACGCCGCCGAATCGTCGATTTTGTCGGTCATAATCACTCCGTTATCCGTAATTTTTTCCGCAGTCCGCAGTCTTTCAAGTTCGGCTGCGGGCTTGATTGCAGAAAAAATATCGACAAAACTAAAAATATAAAATTACACGTTTTTCCGACGGCTTAAATGCGTTTCGCTTTTAGGAAACAGCGAAACCATTTTGCTTGCTCCGCTTTTTAAACATACAACCGCCGCATACGACGATAAAACCACGAAAACCGCCAAAATTACGATAAAAAACGTTCCGAATCTGCGCTTCATATAATCACCCGAAATAAGTTACGTTATGTAAAAGCGATTATTTAATAAAAACGCAAAAATATTATCGCTTAAACGCGCCGTTTTCAATAGCTCGTTTTTGATTTTTTGTGATTAAATTTTAGGGATTCCCTACTTTTTTTAGTTTGCCGATATACGTTATTTCATTTATTTGTGCTTTATGCTACTTATAAATGCTTTATGCTACTTATAAATTTTTAAGATAATCGATTTCGTATTTCGAAAGAGGGCGACAACTGCCGCGGTCTAACCCCGTAAGTTTTAAATCGCCTATTTTAATGCGTTTTAAAAATACGACTTCTTTACCTACCGCTTCGAACATTTTTCTTACCTGACGGTTTCGCCCTTCGGTTATGGTTATTGCGAGTTTTGTAAACTTATCGGTTTTATCCGTAACCGAAATATTGCATTTCTTCGTGAGTTTTCCGTCTACTTCGACGCCGTTTCTTATTTTGTTGAGCATTGCTTCGGTAACTTCGCCTTCGACCTTTAAAACGTAAGTTTTAGGAACTTCGTTACGCGGATGCGTAAGTCTGTTTACAAGTTCGCCGTCGTCGGTAAAAATCAAAAGACCTTCCGAATCGTAGTCGAGCCGCCCAACCGGAACCACGCGCCCGGCGTTTTTCGGCAATAAATCCATAACGGTTTTTCTGCCTAAATCGTCTTTAACCGTGCAGACGTAGTCCTTTGGTTTGTTCATAATATAATATGCGTTTTTGTTTTTAAGCGCGAGTTTTTTGCCTTCTGACACAACGCAGTCTTTGCGTTCGTCGATTTCTTGCCCCAAGGTTGCGATTTTGCCGTTAACTTTAACTTTGCCCTGTTTTATAAGTTCGTCAGAATATCTTCTGCTGCCTACACCGCAGTTTTCTAAAAATTTGTTTATTCTCATACGTTTGCTCTTTGCGACCGAAAGCCGCCACTTTATATACATTGTAAATTACTATATAATAGTAAAGAGTTTTTCGTTAAAAAGCAAGCGATTTTTTAAAGAAATTTTAATATTCCCCAATTCTTTTTGATAATCGACGGGAATTTTTTTAAGCGGGTAAACTTCGGTTTCGATTTTTACGTCGTTAAGTTCGTCGCTTTTTAACGGATAAAATAAATTTTTATCCGTTCCGAGCGGAAGATAAATCTTTGTTTTTTCTACGTTCGCAAACGCAGCCGTTTTACCTTTTTCGGCAAGCAGCACGCGCTTATAATCGGCGTAACAATTATCAAAAAGTTCTTCGCTTCGTTCGAACATCGGCCCGCAGTTTAAAACAACGCAAACAAGGTTAAAACCGTTTTTTTCTGCTGCCGAAACAAGGCACCTGCCCGCTTTTTTCGTGTAACCCGTTTTTACGCCAGTTGCATATTCGTAACGCGTGAGTAATTTATTTTTGTTTATTAAAACGCGGGTGCTCTCGCCTCTTCCTATTTTTATTTTTTTAGTGGAAACTATTTTAGCAAACAACTCGTTTTTTAACGCATAAGCAGTTATTCGCGCAAGATCTCGCGCAGTCGAATAATGTTCGGGGTTGCTAAGCCCATGCGGGTTTGCGAAATTGCTGTTTTCCGCGCCCGCTTTTACGGCGGTTTCGTTCATAAGGGCGCAAAAAGTTTTTTCGTTTCCGCTTAAACTGCAAGCGAGCGTAACGGCACAATCGTTACCCGAACGCAGCATAAGCGCGTATAAAAGTTCCGAAACCGTAAGGTTTTCGCCTTCGCGTAAATATACGCTCGAACCCTCGATATCAGTCCATTCCTTTTTTACGCAAACGTTTTTATTTACGTCGAAATTTTCGATAACCGTTATCGCCGTTAAAATTTTCGTGGTGCTTGCTATTTCGCGCTTAACGTCTGCATTGCTTTCATAAAGCACCCTGCCGCTGTCTTTATCAATAACTATTTCGCTTACGCTGCTGTCGGCAAATGCGTTTTTTGTTTTTACGTCACACATAAAAATGCTTAAAATTGTTGATAAAATAAGCAAAAACATAAATAATTTATAATTAGTTTTTTTATTTGTTTTCATCTTTAAATTTTCCCGATAAATTTTACGAGCGCTTTAAAAAACGATTCTAACCCTTCGCCGCTTTCGTTTATAACTTTAAAACCGTCGCCGTTGTCTATTAAAAAACATTGCGGCTTAACGCTTGCGATAGTAACCGCGCCGCCGGCAAAATATTCGCCCGTTTCTTTAATTACTTTAACGTCGCCGTATTCGCCGCCCCCGCATATAAGTCCTACGGTTAATTTCGATACGGGAATAGCGGTTTGTCCTTTTTCGTTTTTTATAGGCGTGCCGGCTATTTTATCGACTTCGATAACCGACGATAAATTTTTAACCGTGCTTTCAAGAACTTTTTCGATGCTTGATTTTTCGTTTTGCATTTTTAATTTTCTCCATAATTTTTCCGGTCAGATATGTGTTTATCGAAAACAGATTGGTAGCTATACTGATTTTTAAAAAACAAGCCCTGCCTATATCTTTTTTGCTGAAAGTCAGGTCGTTTTTTATTCGGATATACCCTTTTTTGCTTTTTATTGCGGGAACGAGAGCCGAGTTTATAACGCATAAAAGCATTAATCCGTAATTTAACAATCCGTCTGCTTCGATATACGTTATAACAGACGATTTTACCGATAAAACAGATGCCGTTTTAAAATCGAGCATATTTTTTCTGCCTTTAAATATCTTCGAATAATCGATTTTTATAACAGTTTTTTCGCCCAAGTGTAAAAACAGGCTTTTTTTATCGAAGGTAACGTAGCCGCCCAAAACGCTTATCCCGAAAAGTTTAACACAGAAATAAACCTTTAAATCTCTGAAATCGATAACCGAAAAAACGCTGAAAATAAGCGGCATAAAATAAAAAAAATTACCTATAAAAAACAGCCATATACCGACCATACGTTTATTTTAGGCAATTTTATTTTAATTATGTAAACTAAGAAAAAAAACCCGACAAACGGTCGGGTTTTTGAATCAAATTAACTAACTTATTTTGGTGACTTCTTCGCCTTTTAAAAAGTCGGGAATTTCTTCGTCTTCTACGTCGCCAAGGTCGAAATCGTCGGGATTATTCTGCGATCCTAAATTGTCGCCGTCGTCGGGCGGCAAAACGTTTTCTTCGAAAACGGTATTCTGCGCGACGGCATTCATAAATTCGGGATCGGTGGTTTCGTCGTATTCATCTTTTTCGAACAGGTAATTGCTCTTTTCTGCGCCGCGGATCGAAGCGAGAAGATTTTCGTAGTCAGGCAGTTCGTCGAGTGACGAAATCTGGAAGCGTTTTAAAAAACCGTCGGTCGTGCCGAACATTACGGGGCGTCCGGGGGCGTCTTTTCGCCCTACTATTTCGATAACGCCGAGTTTCAAAAGGTTCTGAATAGCGTATTCGCTATCTACTCCGCGGATTTCTTCGAGATCGAGACGGGTAACGGGCTGTTTATACGCGATAATAGCCGAAACTTCGAGCATCGACTTCGAAAGTTCTCTTTCGCGTATCGGGTTTAAAACGAGCGCCACGTTTTCGGCGTTTTTCGGGTTGGAACAAAACTGTAATTTATTGTTAAAAATAAGCAGGTTAAGCCCGCTGTTTTCGTTATATTTTTCCTGAAGTTTTTTAGCCGCTTCAAGCACTTTCGCGTCTTTTACTTCGAGTTTTTCGGCAATATCTTTTATGGCGATAGCGTTGCCCGAAACAAACACTATCGATTCAATTATACTCGCTAAGGTCTCCGAATTCTGCAAGGTCGTCACTCCTGTCGTTGTTTAATGTAATGGTAATGTCGTCGAAAACTCCGTTCTGCACGACTTTAATAAATTGCCGTTTTAACAGTTCGAGCATCGCCTGAAAAGTTGTAATAATTTCGGGGCGCGAAGCGTCGGACGAAAAAAGTTCGAAAAAGCTGCATTCTTTAACGTCTAACATGCGCTCGCGCATAAAAGTCATTTTGTCCTGAACGGTAAAAACTTCTTTCGGAATTGCTTTTTCTTCGTGAAGTTTACGATTTAGTTCGGTTCGCGTAAGCAAATCCGAAAGCGCTTTTACAAGCCCGTCGAGGTTAAAATCCTTATAGATAATTCTTACGTCGTTTGCGCTGGGTTCGGGCGCTTTGTAATAGCGGTCTACGCTTTCAAGTTCTTTAAGTTTAACGCTCATTTCCTTAAACAATTTAAGTTCTTCAAGCCGCCTTATAAGCGTTTGCCCTTCGTCTTCCTGATCTTCTTCTACAAATTCATCGATTTTAGGAAGTATGGCTTTCGATTTTTCGTAAAGCAAAGTAGCCGCAACGCCTAAATATTCGCCGGCTTTTTCGATGTCGAGCGTTTCGAGATGGTTAAGGTATTCCATAAACTGCCCCGTAACCTGCGACACGAATATATCTTTGATTTCGATTTGCGCCTGCTTTACGAGATAAAGCAAAAGATCGAGCGGCCCGTCAAAGTCGCCGACATGCGTGTCGTAATCGAAAATCGATTCAAAATTTTTAACGTTATAAGTTTGATTATCCATACGCAATTATCAGCGATACGCCGTTTTAAACGCGGCATACGCAAAAAAATCAAATTACCTAAATCCTAAAATCAAATAATTCCCAAAAGCCCTAAAATAAGTTGCCAGAAAGCCGTTATCGGATAGCCCACTATGTTAACGGTGAACTGCATAAAATATCCGAACACGTCAAGAAAATATAAACTCGGCACGCGGTCTGCAATCGAACTTAAAACCATAAGCACGAGCAACATATAATAGCCGTAATTACGCAAAAATTGATAAACTTTGCCGCGTTTTTTCGCAAAAACGTCTACTATTCTGAATCCGTCGAGCGGGAAAACCGGAATAAGGTTGAACACGAAAAACGATAAATCCAACGCAAACCCCGAATAAAAAACGTAAAAGAAAAACAAATATAAGCCGCGCGGCAAAGAACCAAAATAAACAAAAGAAATAACGTAAAGCGGATAGAACAAAAACGCCAAAGCAAGGTTTGTTAAAATCCCAGCGACCGAAACCCAGAAACACCCTTTTTTATAATCTTTAAAATTATACGGGTTAACCGGGACGGGTTTTGCCCAACCGAAACCGACCACTATAAAACAGATAAGCCCTATCGCGTCGAAGTGTTTAAGCGGGTTAAGAGTGTAACGCCCCATCGCTTTTGCCGTATCGTCGCCGTTTTTATGCGCGGCAAACGCATGCGCGAATTCGTGCGCGGGCAAAATAAACAAAAGCACCAAAAACCGGGCAACGTATAATAAAATATCTTCTAAATCCATTTAGTTATCCGACCTGTATAAATAATGACTGCAAAGTATAATCGTTTACGATTACGCGTTTACAACAGTTTACAGCAATCCGTCTACGAATTCTTCGGCAGAAAACGGCGAAATATCGTCGAGCCCTTCGCCCGTTCCGACGAAAGCTACGGGAATTTCGTATTCGTCGCAAAGCGAAACGACGAAACCGCCCTTTGCCGTGCCGTCGAGTTTGGTTAAAACTATACCGTCGATACCGACAGCGTCGTCAAAATTTTCAACTTGCGAAAGAGCGTTTTGCCCCGTTGTTGCGTCAAGCACGATAAACTTATAAAAATTGGCTTCGGGATATTCGCGTTCGACAACTCTGCCGATTTTTTTAAGTTCTTCCATTAAGTTTGCCTTAACGTGAAGTCTGCCCGCCGTATCGACTATTAAAACGTCGGTGTTTTTTGCTTTCATCGAACTTACCGCGTCGTATACGACGGCCGAAGGATCACTGCCTTCGCCGTGTTTTATAAGCCTAACGCCCGAGCGATCCGCCCAAACGTCGAGTTGTTCGCCCGCCGCGGCGCGGAAGGTATCGCCCGCCGCCAAAATAACCGATTTTTTCTGCGATTTAAAATAGTTTGCAAGTTTGCCTATCGTTGTGGTTTTTCCTACGCCGTTAACGCCGATAAGCATTATTGCGGCGGGATATTCGATCTCGATTTCGCCCGCGTTTTCAAGTTTTTCGGTTAAAACTTCTTTTAACGCCGAAACGACGAAATCTTTATCCGAAATTTTTTCTTTAATCATTCGGTCGCGCAGTTGTTCTACGATGTCTTCGGCGGTTGAATACGAAACGTCCGACGAAATCAAAATATCTTCGAGATCTTCGTAAAAATCTTCGCCTATTTTATCGCGCGCAAAAAGTTGAGTAAGTTTTTGCGAAAGCGAATCTTTCGTTTTTTTAAGCGCGCCGAAAATTTTGCTGAAAAAGCCCATTTTGCTCCTTGATAAACCTAAATAATATTATTCCGTAATAGTATTATTCCGTCAGTCTGCCATATCCGAATTGTTTTTGATTTCGGCAAGGTTGACCGAAATAATTTTCGAAACGCCTTTTTCTTCCATCGTTACGCCGAACAACGTGTTTGCGCGTTCCATGGTAACCTTTTTGTGGGTGATAACGACGAATTGCGTTTCGGCGGCGAACTTTTGAAGATACGAAGCAACCCTTTCGACGTTTGCATCGTCGAGCGGCGCTTCGATTTCGTCGAGAACGCAGAACGGCATCGGGCGAAGCCTTAAAATAGCGAACAATATTGCGGTTGCGGTTAAAGCCTGCTCGCCGCCGGACAAAAGCGAAATTCTGGTAAGTTTCTTTCCCGGCGGTTCCGCAACGATTTCAACGCCTGCGTCAAGCGGATCCTCGACGGTCGAATAGTCCATAAGAAGGTCTGCGCTGCCGCCGCCGAACAGTTCCTTGAATATCTTTTTAAAGTTAATTCTGATTTGCTCGAAACCTTCGTTAAAGGTTTTAAGCATTTCGTCGGTGATTTCTTTAATAACCGATTTCAAATCGTTTTCGGCGTTTTCAAGGTCGGTCTTCTGTCGATTAAAGTCCTGATAACGTTCGTTAAGTTGATTATATTCTTCGATAGCGTTCGGATTAATGTTGCCGAGCGCGCCTATACGGCGGCGAAGTCTGTTAATTTCTTGTTGAGAAGTCGACGCGTCGTAATTTTCGTCTTTAAGCGGTAGACACGAATCGTAATCGAGTTGATATTCGTCGGATATACGCTGTTGCATATATTCGATTTCGGTATCGACTTTAGTAAGTTCGATTTTCTGATTCATTATTTTTTCGGCAAGTTTGTTAAGTTCCGAAGAAATAATTTGCTTTTTCAAATCGTCTTGCGCAACCTGTTCGTTCAACGCAACTTTTTTCGCTCTCATGCGCGAAAGTTCGTCGCGCAGATTGTTAAGTCCGGTTTGTTCTTCGCTCGAAAGCGCGATTTTTTCGATTTCGAGTTTTAATTTTTCGATAATTTCTTCGTTTGCCTTAACGTTTTCTTTGTCCTTTTCTATAACGAGAGCGCAGTCGCGTTTGTCCGCCTCCATACGGCGAAGTTCTTCGTCCGATCCGATAACTTCGGATTTGAGCGCGGCGATTTTTGCCTGAACTTCGGTGTTTTCTTTAAGCAGGTTTTCACGCTTTTGCTGAAGTTCGTTCGACTGCGATTTATGCCTTTCCGCGTCCGACGAAGCGCTTTCGCGTTTTTCCGAAAGTTTGGCGTTGCTTTGTTCGATAGCGTCGGACTGGCGTGTGATTTCGCTTAACCTTTCGCTCATCGCGCGGATAGCCGTTTTGTTGCCGTCGATTTCTTTATCCGCTTCGGCAAGCGAATTGTCGAGCGACGCGATTTTTTCTTTTAAAGTTGCAAGCGCTTGGCGGTTATCCGTAAGCGTTTGGTTTTTAACGTTTAAGTCTTCGACGAGTTCGTTTACCTGCGCAAGCGATTGTTCTTTATTTTTGTTAAGAGAAGCAAGTTCACTTTCCTTTTTCGCAAGTTCCTGTTCGATTTGTTCAAGCCGTCTGTCGGTAGACAAAACGTTCGAACTTTCGCGTCTTCTCGAACCGCCGCTCATCGAACCCGAAGGATTTACCACGTCGCCGTCGAGCGTTACGATTTTAAATGCGAAACGATAGCGTTTTGCAATGGCTACCGCATTTTCGATGTTGTCGCAGATAAGAGTGTTTCCGAGCAGATATTTTACGACGTTATCGAAATATCCGTCGTATTTAACGACTTTTGCCGCAAGTCCCAAAGCACCGCGTTCTTTCAACGCACTTACGGTGTCGGCTACGTCGAAGCGCGGTTTCATCGACGAAACGGGCAAGAAAGTTACTCTGCCTCCCCCGCTGCGTTTAAGATAATCGATTAAATATTGCGCGTCGTCGGGTGTTGCGGTTACGATGTTGTTTACCGCACCGCCGAGAAGCGTTTCGATTGCTACTTCGTATTTCGCTTCGGTTTTGATTATCGAAGCGACCAACCCCTTTACTTTCGAGCCGAGCGCCGGATTGTTTTTTGCCGCAAGCATAAGATTTTTAACCGAATCGGGATAGCCCGTAAACGAATCTTTAAGCCCGCGATACACGCTCTGAGTCGCTTTAAGCGAAGATATTTCTGAACCTAAGGTGTAGATTTTGTTGGTTATTTCGGATATGTAATTGTTGGTCGATTTAACGGCGCATTCTTCGTCGTCGATTGCGGCTTTTAAAGCGGCAACGTCTTTGGTTAGTTTTTCGATAGAAGCGGCGCATGCGTTGCGTTCCAACGCGACCGATTCGCGTTTTTGCGCGAGGTGGCTTGCTTTTTCTAAAATTTCTTTCTGTTGTTCCGAAAGCGCGTTCTTTTCGCCCGAAAGCGCGCCGATGTTAAGGCGGAGCCTTGCGATTTCTTCGACCGAATGTAAAACTTCGTCCTGTGCGGATTGTTGTTTACCTTCGCCTTCGTAAATTTCTTGCATAACGCCCATTAAGGCGACTGAAATTTCTTTAACGCGTTTATCGAGTTTTTCGATTTCTTTTTGCGAACGCGCGGTTTTGTCTTTTCTGGCGATTTCGGCTTTTTCGAGTTCGTCGATTTTATTAAGCCTTTCTTCGCATTCGTTTTTAAGGCGGGTTATTTCCGATTTTAAAAAGTTTATTTTTTCGTTATAAACCTTGGTAACGCCTTCTTGCTCGGTAAGCCCTACGGTGCGCTTTAAAATTTCTTCGTTTAAAACGTTTATGCGTTCGTCGGCCTCGCCTATCTGATTCTGGTGGGCTGTAAACGCGGCGTTCGCCACGTCGAGTTCGGTGCGGCGGTTTGCCTGTTCTTCTTCGAGTCCCGCAATCTGCGCGTTGATTTTCGCTTTTACCGTATGCGAGTTTTCGGCCTTGTATAAATACGTATTAACTTCGTGATATTTAAGTTCTTCCGAAAGTTGTAAAAACGTGCGGGTTTTTTCAGCGCTGCGCTCTAAAGGAGCAAGCTGGTTTTCAAGTTCGCTCGTAATGTCGATAATACGAATAATGTTTTCGCGCGTGCGTTGAAGTTTACGTTCGTTTTCTATCTTTTTTGCTTTCGAACTAGCGATACCGACGGCTTCTTCGAAGATGCTTCGTCTGTCTTCGGGCTTCGAGTTCATAATCTCTGCGATTTTGCCTTGCCCGATGATAGAATATCCGTTTTTCGAAACGCCGCATTCATGCAGAAGATCGATAATATCTTTCATTCTGCACGGCTTTTTATTCAAATAATATTCGCTTTCGCCGCTTCTGAAAAGTTTACGCGTCATGCAAACTTCGCTGTAATCCAAACTTGAAAATATCTTGTTGGTATTATCGAAATAAAGCGAAACTTCACAATACGAAAGCGATTTTCTGTTTTGCGTTCCGTTAAAAATAACGTCTTGCATCGACGAACCGCGCAGCGACTTTGCCGACTGTTCGCCCAAAACCCAGCGAATTGCGTCGGCAATGTTACTCTTACCGCACCCGTTAGGTCCGACAATGCCTGTAACGCCTTCGTTAAACGTTATTTCTTGCTTATCGGCAAAACTTTTAAACCCGATAAGTTCAATCTTTTCAAAATTCACTTAGTTTTTCCTTTCCTTAATTTTCTTTAAAGCGCGTTCGGCGGCTTGTTTGTTGGCAAGTTTTTTACTGTTGCCGCTGCCGAGCGCCATCTGTTTGCCGCCTATTATAACCGCGGTCGTAAAAAGCGGCGCATGCGGAGGTCCGCTTTCCGAAACGAGTTCGTACGTCGGGGTTCCAAGTTTTTTTGCCTGAGCGTATTCTTGTAACTCGACTATAAAGTTACCCGTTTTAAAGGCTTCGTTTTCGCTTATAAGCAGAGTTCGTTTTATAAACGACTCACATTCGTTTATTCCGCCGTCTAAATAAATCGCCGCAACAACCGCTTCGTAAACGTCTTCGCACAGCGAATCGGGCGCGCCCGCCTTAAACGATTTTTCGTTTTTAAATTCCTTGCTTACGAAAATAAATTTATCGAGAGAAATTTTACGCGCCGCATTTGCAAGCGGCACCGTTGAAACGAGTTTTTGCTTTTCTCCCGTTAAAACGCCTTCGCGCTTGTCGCTTAAAAAATATAAATGCTCTGCAATTAAAAAACCCAAAACCGAATCGCCTAAAAATTCAAGCCGTTCGTAGTTTTTATTTTGCGAACACGACTTGTGCGTAAGCGCCGTTTTTAACAGTTTTTTGTTTTTAAAAACGTAACCTATCGCCTTTTCGGCAAACCGAAAAATCTCGTCGTCGCTACCGTTTACACAATTCGTAATAACTTTTGTTTTTTCGCTTTTTACAGGCAATTTTCGAAGTTTTTCCGAATTAACGCTCGAATTTTTAAGCATCTGTTTTATCCGATAGCGCAAGCGGTAAAGTCGTTTCGGCAAGTCCGCTTTCGATGGCTTCGTTTACACCGCCTTCGAGAGCGGTTGCAGCCTGTAAAACCGCCGCCGTTATAGCAAGCGATTTCGACGAACCGTGCGATTTGATTATTATCTTTTTAGCGCCTAAAAATACGGCGCCGCCGTATCTGTTGTAATCGAGTTTGCTTTTAACCGATTTAAGCGATTTTTTCATGAACAACGCGCCGATTTTCGCTTTAAACGACGAGTTGATTTCCTGCTTTAAAATAGTGAACACCGCCGAAGCAAGCCCCTCCATGCTCTTTATGGCGATATTGCCCGAAAAGCCGTCTGTAACGACTACGTCGTAATCGCCCGAAAGCACGTCGCGCGCTTCAACGTTGCCAACAAAATTTATCTTGTCGCACGATTTAAGCGCCTGATAAACGGTTTTTGTAAGTTCGCTGCCCTTACCTTCCTCGGTTCCGTTCGATAAAAGCGCCACACGCGGGTTTTTAACTCCGTTTACTTTATTCATATAAACGCTGCCCATAATGGCAAAGTGGAACAAGTTTAACGGCTTGCAATCGGCATTTGCACCGGCATCTAAAAACAAAACGAAGTTATCGTCTTTTAATGTTGGCAACAGCGGTGCGAGTGCCGGGCGCGAAACGCCTTTTATTCTGCCTATTTTTAAAACGCTCCCCACCAAAAGCGCACCTGTGCTTCCGATAGAAACAAGAGCGTCTGCACCTTCTTTAAGCGCCGAAAACCCTTTCATCATCGAAGAATCGGGTTTACTTTTAACGGCGTCGGTCGGCTGTTCTTCACACGAAATTACGTCGGGCGCATTTATTATTTCAACGCGCGATTTATCGTAATCGTATTTTTTTAGTTCGTTTTTTATCGCGTTTTCGTCGCCCGTTAAAATCAGACTGAAATCGTTTTTATTTTTTAATGCGGCTATCGCGCCTTCAACGTTCGCATTCGGCGAATTATCGCCGCCGAAGCAATCGACTACAATTTTATACATAAAAATCCCTTATTTTTCGTATTTGCGATTTGCGCCGCTTAATATTCGAGATTAGAAACGGTGCGCGGGAAGGGTATTACGTCGCGGATGTTCGAAATGCCCGTAAGATACATTATCATACGTTCGAAGCCCAAACCGTAGCCTGCGTGGCGAACGCCGCCGTATTTGCGCAGTTTAACGTACCAATCGTAGTCTTCTTCTTTAAGTCCGCATTCTTCCATTTTTTTAAGAAGAATTTCGGTGCGTTCTTCCCTTTGGCTTCCTCCGATAAGTTCGCCGATTCCCGGAACGAGAAGATCCATTGCCGCAACCGTTTTGCCGTCGTCGTTAAGGCGCATATAAAACGCCTTGATTTCTTTTGGATAATCTATTAAGAAAACGGGCTTTTTAAACACTTGCTCGGTTAAATAGCGTTCGTGTTCGCTTTGCAGATCGACGCCCCAAAAAACGGGAAATTCGAATTTATCTTTAACTTTAAGCAGTATATCGATGGCTTCGGTGTAAGTTAAGCGAACGAAATCGCTGTTTACGACAAAGTTCAATCTTTCCAAAAGCCCGTTGTCTACGAATTTATTTAAAAAGTCGAGTTCGGGTTTGCAGGTGGATAAAACGTGAGAAATAACGAATTTAACCATTGCTTCGGCGGTTTCCATATCTCCCTCGAGATCGCAGAAAGCCATTTCCGGTTCGATCATCCAAAATTCAGCCGCATGGCGCGAGGTGTTCGAACGTTCCGCCCTGAAAGTGGGACCGAAAGTATAAACGTCGCCGAAAGCCATTGCGTAAGTTTCGGCGCTTAACTGCCCCGATACCGTAAGACTTGCGGGTTTTTCGAAAAAGTCTTTTTTATAATCGATTTTGCAGGGCGCGCTTTGCGCTATTCTGTTTAAATCGAGCGTAGTTACCTGAAACATTTCGCCCGCGCCCTCGCAGTCGCTGCCGGTAATTATGGGCGTATGAACGTATACGAACCCGCGATCGATAAAAAATTTGTGTATCGCATAAGCCGCCTCGCTGCGGATGCGAAACACCGCAGAAAAGGTGTTTGTTCTCGGTCTGAGATATGCTATTTCGCGCAGATATTCGAGCGAGTGGCGTTTTTTCTGAAGCGGATAGTCGGGCGTTGATTCGCCTTCGACGGTAATTTTATCGGCATGAACTTCAAACGGTTGTTTTGCATCGGGCGTTAAAACGAGTGTTCCTTCGACTATAAGCGAACTGCCTACGTTAAGCGAAGCAATCTTATCGTAATTCGAAATTTTTGCGCGTTCGAAAACTATTTGCAGGTTAGTAAAATAACTGCCGTCGTTAAGTTCGATAAAACCGAACGACTTCGAATCGCGCACCGTGCGCGCCCAGCCCGCAACGACTACATTTTTGCCGCCGAATTTTTCGGGCGATAAAAACAACTGCTTAACGTGAGTTCTCGCTATCATAAAAAGCCTCGTCAAAAAAATTTCGCGCCGCCGAAAGGTTATATTTACGCCCTTTGTTTTTTAAAGAGCAAAAAGCGCAATTTCGCGCGCGCGATATAATAATGTTATTTTAACATTTACATATAATAACATTTTTTGCCGATTTTGCAAAGCGATTTTAAAGCGTGTAAATAAATTTAATCAAATTTTCACCGAAAAACTAAACTAAATCGAGAAAAAATAACGAAAAAAGACAACGAAAAAAGCGGAAGAGTCAACTTCCGCTTAAAAATAATTCGTATTGGTTTATTTGTTCTGATACGGTTTTTTGCCGTAAAGCGCTTCAACGTTGTCGCTGTATTCGCGCATTTTGGGCGTTTGTTTAAGTTCGCAACCCGCCTCAAATTCGGTCAGAGCCTTCTTCTGATCGCGCGAAAGCGACGAAGGAACTTCAACCGAAACGGTTATTATAAGATTGCCCGTTCCGCGTGCGGATTTTATACCCTTGCCGCGGATAACGAATTGTTTTCCGCTTTGCGTACCCGACGGAATGTCGTAATCGATAACGTCGTCGAGCGTGGGGATTTTTACTTTTCCGCCGAGCGCCGCCGTTGCAAACGACACGGGAACGGTAACGTTTAAATCGAAACCGTTTCTCGTAAAGATTTTATGAGGCAAAACCTTAAATACGACAATAAGATTGCCCGCTTCGCCGCCGTAAAGGCTTGCCTGCCCGTAACCTTTTTTGGTAATATAACTGTTAGTGTCGGCACCCGCGGGAATAGTAAGTTTTACGGTAGTGTTGGCGCGATTATATCCCTTGCCGCCGCACACATCGCACTTGTCGGTAATAATTCTGCCGGTACCGTCGCACGCGTCGCAGGGTTTTACGCTTACGGTGCGGAAAAATCCGCTGCCTGCGGTATATTGAATCTGCCCGCTCCCGTGGCATTTTTCACAAGTTTTATATGCCGTTCCGTTTTTGGCGCCTGTTCCCGAACAAGCCTTGCACGGCTCGCGGCGAACGTAAGTAATTTCTTTGGTGCAACCTTTTGCCGCGTCTAAAAACGAAAGCGTAACTTCAACCGTAATATCCTGTCCGGGTTCTTTGCGTTGCGCGCGCGAAGAACTTCCGCCGAATCCGCCGCCGAAAAACTCGTTGAATATATCGCCGAACCCGCCGAATCCTTGCCCCGAAAATCCGCTTGCTCCGCCGAATCCACCAAACCCTTTTGCTTCGGGATGATCGAGTTCATAGTCGTAAGCGGCTCGTTTCTGCTCGTCGGATAATGTTTCGTTCGCTTCGTTTATTTCTTTGAATTTCGAAGCGGCGTCTTTATCGTCGGGGTGCAGATCGGGGTGATACAATTTTACGAGTTTGCGGTAAGCCGACTTAATTTCGTCTTGCGACGCCTTTCTGTCGACGCCTAAAATTTCGTAATAGTTTTTTGCCATAATAATTTAAAAAATCAATTATAAAATCTTATATTTTAAAGATTTTTATGTTAGACGTAATTATGTTTTTCGTCATATAAACGCTTGGGCAAGCCTTTCGGCTTGCCTTATGCGTTCGATAATTATCATCCTTTTAATTAGTTCTGATGAAATTCGGTGTCGCCTTCGCCGTTTGCCGAGCCGCCGTTTTGGGCGCCCTGAGCTCCTTGCGCGCCGGCAGCCTGTTGTTGATAAAGTTTAGCGAACACTGCCTGCCCTTTGGTCGAAAGCTCTTCGGTAGCTTTTTTGATGCGTTCGGTATCGCCCGATTCAAGTTCGACTTTGGCGGCCTTAACCGCTTCGTCGATAGTCGCTTTATCTTCGTCAGAAAGTTTGTCGGCGTTTTCTTTAACGGTTTTTTCAAACGTGAATATCATACTGTCGAGTTGGTTTTTGGCATCGACTTCTTCTTTACGTTTTTTATCTTCGGCTTCGTATTGTTCGGCTTCTTTAACCGCTTTGTCGATATCGGCTTCGGAAAGGTTGGTCGACGAAGTAATCGTTATGTCGGTCGCTTTGCCGGTGCCTAAATCTTTAGCAGAAACGTGAACTATGCCGTTCGCGTCAACGTCGAAAGTAACTTCGATCTGCGGGATTCCGCGCGGAGCGGGAGCAATGCCCGTAAGGTTGAAACTGCCGAGCGTTTTATTGTCTTTGGCTAACTGTCTTTCGCCCTGCAAAACGTGAATGGTAACTTCGGTCTGGTTATCGGCAGCCGTCGAGAATATCTGCGATTTTTTTGCAGGAATGGTGGTGTTTCTTTCGATAAGTCTTGTGAATACGCCGCCAAGGGTTTCAATACCCAAACTTAACGGCATAACGTCGAGAAGCAATACGTCTTTAACTTCGCCGGTTAAAACGCCGCCCTGAATAGCCGCGCCGATAGCAACGCATTCATCGGGGTTAATGCCTTTGAACGGTTCTTTGCCTGTTTCTTTTTTAACCGCTTCTACTACTGCGGGGATACGAGTCGAGCCGCCTACGAGAATAACTTTATCTATCTGACCGTAGTTAAGTCCCGCGTCGGACATAGCCTTTTTCATAGGTTCGAGCGTAGCGCTTACGAGATCTTCGGTCATAGCGTCGAATTTCTGTTTGGTAAGAGTTACGTCCAAGTGCTTCGGACCGGTTGCGTCCGCCGTAATAAACGGAAGATTGATGTTGGTGCTTGACATACCCGAAAGTTCGATTTTTGCTTTTTCGGCGGCTTCTTTAAGTCTTTGCATTGCCATTTTGTCGTTAGAAAGGTCGATGCCTTCTTTCGACTTGAAGTCGGCAACAAGCCAATCGATAATGCGTTTATCGAAGTCGTCGCCGCCGAGCATACAGTTGCCGTTGGTCGCCAAAACCTCGAATACGCCGTCGCCTATATCAAGAATCGAAACGTCGAAAGTGCCGCCGCCAAGGTCGTAAATCATAACCTTGTGCGAAGTTTTATCTTTATCCAAACCGTATGCAAGCGCCGCCGCTGTAGGTTCGTTAATTACGCGCAAAACGTTAAGCCCCGCGATTCTGCCCGCGTCTTTGGTTGCCTGACGCTGACTGTCCGAGAAGTATGCGGGACAAGTTATAACCGCGTCTTTTACGGGTTCGCCGAGATATGCTTCGGCGTCTTTTTTAAGTTTAGAAAGTATCATAGCCGAAATCTCTTGCGGAGAATATTGTTTGTCGTCTATGTTTACTTTGTAATCGGACCCCATGTGTCTCTTTATAGAAATAACTGTTCTGTCGGCGTTGGCTACAGCCTGTCTTTTAGCGACCTGACCTACGAGTCTTTCGCCGTCCTTTTGAAAAGCCACAACCGAAGGCGTGGTTCTCGATCCTTCTGCGTTTGCTATAACGACGGGCTCGCCGCCTTCCATAACGGCTACGCACGAGTTTGTTGTTCCTAAATCGATACCGATAATTTTGCTCATAATTTTATACTCCTTTATTTTAAATTTTGTGTTTTTTATTTTATCCGCGCCGATTGTTTTTAAACTTTTAAACTTTGTTACCGGCGTTTCGTTATATTAGCCCCGCAACAAAAAAACTTAAACGGTTTATTTTGTTACGATGACCTGAGCGTAACGGAGCATTTTTCCGTTAAGCGAATAACCTTTTTTAAATACTTGTTTTACGGTGCCGCTTTCGTCACCGTCTTCGGGTTCGACCTGATGTACTGCCTCGTGCAGATTCGGATCGAATTTTTCGCCGACGGGATCGATTTCGACGACGCCTAAATTTTTAAGCGTTTCTTTATATTGTTTTATAACAAGTTCGATGCCTTCGCGCGTTTTTTCTTCGACGGCGGAAGCAAGCGCCCTGTCTAAATTGTCGCCGATAACCAGAATGCTTTTTATAACGTCACCCTTGCCGTCGGCATAGGCGTTCGAGCGGGTTTCGCTGTTGCGTTTTTTAAAGTTATCGAAATCGGCGGCGGTTCTGTACCAGCTTGCTTTATACTCGTCGGCGGCTTTTTGGCTTTCGGCAAGTTTTTTTTCAAGTTCCGAAATTTTTTCTTCGTTTTTTCGTTCGGTATGCTTTTCCGACTTTTTATCGCAACTTTCTTTATTGTCGCAATTTTCGTCGCAGTCGGGTTTTTCGCAAGCCGCATTTTTCTCCGAAACGTTTTCTTCTTGTTTTTGTTCTTCTTTACTCATATTTCCGTCCTGTAGGCAACAGCCGTAAGGCAATCGCTTCAAAAATTATCTGTTATTTATAATGGTTTCTAAAATTTTACCAACGTTTTCAAGCACCGCAACCACTTTTTTATAGTCCATTCGAACGGGACCGATAACGCCGTACGTTCCGAGTTTTACGCCTCCCGCAGAATAGGTTGCCGAAACGAGCGAGCAATCGTTCGGAATTACTTCGTAGCCGTCGCTGCCGATTTTTACGTTGATTTCAATTCCGTTTTTGCCGTCTTCGCTAAGCATATTGATGATTTTATCTTTCTGCGTAACGACTTTTAAAAACGAGCGGATTTTTTCGACGTCGGCATATTCGGGATGATCTAAAATTTTATCTTCTCCTTCTA
>JAXEDY010000013.1:0-10781 GCA_034104345.1 Christensenellaceae bacterium
GCAGACAGATGTTTCTCGGTCAGATTGATAGGTGCATCGTTGATGGTCCAATCAATAACCTCATTCAGTTTGGCATCACCGTTAATACCGGTGATCTGAATCTTGTACTTAAGAGCAAGGTTGCCTTTGTTGACAACACGGAGCTTAGGCAGCTCGTACGTACAACCCGGCTCCCAGAGAATTTGGTCGGCGGCTCTATTGTCTTGGGTCTTGAAAGTAAGAGTTTTACCTTCTGCACTTTCCCAAGTTGTGCCGTCGTTGGACATTTCAAGAGCCACATCCAGCGTACCGGATTGAATCTTGTTTACCGCAGTGGATGCGGTGTCGGTGAACCACGCAAAGGTGGTGCCGATGAGCATTGAAACACATATAAATATAGCCAGTGTGCTGGAAATCAATGCTCGCTTGGTAAATTTGCTACTTGTCATTGCTGTTTTACCTCCTTATTAAATATGTTCAATGACAATATGTAAAAACGGATTTCCCGTGGTTACACAAAAGCAATCAAAAGGCACAAGCCTGTGCTTATGCCCTTTGACTGCCGCCCACTCCCGCAAGGGGTGGAGAGGACTTGGAAAATTAGATGAACTAATTACTTATCGACAAATTCTGTGTTGACCACAATCGTACCATTGCCCCAGTTGTTACCGGAAATATCGTACTTGATACCATCTGCAAGGCTGGTAGCCTTGATTACTTCACCGGCAGAATCGCCAGAGTTCGTGGCAGTGTTGTTCTTGATGGTAATTTGGGTATCGGAACCAACCTTGTTGAAGCGGATAATGCGGTCGCCAATGTTATTGAAAACATTACCGGTGATCACAATCTTGCCATGGTTGCATGGATTGCTGCCACCATCCTGCACCGCAATAGCGTTATGCCCAGTGGTATTGAAGGTGCTGTTTGTTACGCTGACACCGTAGACATGACCGGTATAAACACCCTGAAAGCAAGTGTTGAACGTGCAACCGTCAACAATAAGATTTTTTACTCTACCGTCGTTGTTTTCGTTGTAATAGCGCAACGCCTGATTTCCGGATGCGGTATTGCCTATATTAAAAATACAACTTTTGAAGATAACACCGTCAATCAATGTTGTTTCTAATGAAGAAGCAATATTTACATGAGCGGTGAAGGTGATTCCTTCAAAGGCAATGTTGTTCCAATTTTGATTCAAATAGTATGCACTTCCGACTGTATATGCCTTATCAAGCACATAATCATAGCATTCACCGTAAACATGACCCGCATCGCCTGTAACGCCCGCAACAGTAACTGCGGCACCGGGTGCTGCTTTTATGGTTACATTGCTCATGTTTCGAACATAATATGCCGAAGCAGACCATTGACCGTTGTTTTTAATTGTTACGAATTCATCATAGGTTTTCTTATTGGCTTCGGAAACACCGCCGATATAATAATCGGTATTACTGCCCGGATATTTAGTCGCACGACCGAGTTCAAGCTTATTATAGTTGCCTTCAGCCAGTACCAGTGTCATGCCGTTGATAGAGCCATACTTGCCGTCCAGATAATCCTGGATGTTGTCCTTGTTGACGTGAATGGTATAGTCAGCGCTTTCATCGTAGGTATTGTCGGTGCTGTCATGCTCAGCTACATACTGAGTAGCAACAACGGTAATGCCGATGCCGTCAATAGTAAGACCTTCATATTCATTGCCGGCGGTTTCCTGCATATGACCCTTTATGGTGAAATCAGCCGTCTGACCGACAGACAGACGTTCCTCGGTCAGATTGATAGGTGCATCGTTGATGGTCCAATCAATAACCTCATTCAGTTTGGCATCACCGTTAATACCGGTGATCAGAATCTTGTACTTCAAAGCAAGGCTGCCTTTGTTGACAACACGGAGCT
Organism: Christensenellaceae bacterium; assembly: GCA_034104345.1. Lineage (GTDB taxonomy): Bacteria > Bacillota > Clostridia > Christensenellales > Borkfalkiaceae > HGM11416. Next base: position 1,876 of record JAXEDY010000013.1, read on the forward strand.
TCGGCAGCTCGTACGTACAACCAGGCTCCCAGAGAATTTGGTCGGCGGCTCTATTGTCTGCGGTCTTGAAAGTAAGAGTTTTACCTTCTGCGCTTTCCCAACTGCCGTCCGGCTTCTGCATTTCAAGAGCCACATCCAGCGTACCGGATTGGATCTTGTTTACCGAAGTGGATGCGGTGTCGGTGAACCACGCAAAGGTGGTGCCGATAAGCATTGAAACACATATAAATATAGCCAGTGTGCTGGAAATCAATGCTCGCTTGGTAAATTTGCTACTTGTCACTGTTTTTTTACCTCCTTATTAAATATTTTCAATGACAATATGTAAAACACGGATCTCCCGTGGTTACACCAAAGCAATCAAAAGACACAAGCATAACTTATGCCCTTTGAGTGCCCCTCCGCCGCAAGGGGTGGAGGGGACTTTGAAAATGATTAGTTCTAAAGCTCTTTATGAAACGTCGCAAAATATATTTCCCGTCAATACGGGAAATATAAAATTACAATTTCTTTCATAGAGTTTGGCACTCTGTGAGGGCTATTCACCCAACAAGCAATAGCATTGTAGCACCGTTCTGCGAAAAAATCAAGTAATTTTCGATTGATTTTTGGCATTGTTCAAGAAAATTTCGAAAAAATTTTTTAACAGATTTTTTTTGTTAAAAAAAGGAAAACGGCATATTTTTTTTGTATATATATATGTAGTCGATAGGTATGCACGAAAAACAGCGGTTTTTTCTGCTTTTAAATCGATTATCTTATATTATTATGAACGATCGGATTTTTTTGAAAGAAGAATATTTTTTATCGCCTTATGCCGCGAAATCGCGTTTGTCTAAGGGCAGGCAAAAAAAAGAAGAACCATGCCCGCTTCGCACCGATTTTCAGCGCGACCGCGATCGGATAATTTATTCGAAAGCGTTCAGGCGGTTAAAAAACAAAACGCAGGTCTATTTTTCGCCCGAAGGCGACCACTATCGCACACGGCTTACGCACACGCTCGACGTTGCGCAGGTTGCTCGTTCGATTTGCCGAGATCTCGATTTAAACGAAGATCTTGCCGAGGCTATTGCTTTGGGGCATGATCTCGGGCATACCCCGTTCGGGCATGCGGGCGAAAGATGTTTGCAAAAATTAAATCCCGCGGGGTTTAGGCATAACGAACAGTCGCTTCGCGTCGTAGATTTTTTAGAAAACGACGGGGCTGGGCTTAATTTAACGTTTGAAGTGCGCGACGGCATTTTAAACCACAAAAAAAGCGGGCATCCCGCTACTTTGGAAGGACAAGCCGTGTCGCTTGCCGACAGAATCGCTTATTTAAACCACGATATCGACGACGCAATCCGCGCCGGTTCGATAACTATTGACGATTTGCCCGAAAAAGAAATTTCGGTTTTAGGAAAATCGCCGAGCGAACGTATAAACAAGATGATAACTTCGATTTATTCGTGTTCGGCTGGCAAAAATTACGTTAAAATGGAAGATGAAGTGCTTGCAAGCACCGAATCGCTCCGCAATTTTATGTTCGAAAAGGTGTACCTTACAAATTCTGCAAAAGCCGAAGAAGAAAGAGCCATGAACATGATTTCGGCAATGTATAATTATTTTAAAAATCATTATAAAAAAATGCCGAAAGTATTTACCGAAATTGCTAAAAGAGAAGGTGCCGACAGGGCGGTTTGCGATTATATTTCGTCGATGACCGACAGATATGCGGTCGCCGTATTCGAAGATATTTTTGTTCCCGCAAAATTTTATCAGGGCGTTACTTTGGGCGACGGCGACGACGATAAAAAAGACTGAAAAGGCGCAGTTTAAGTTTGCGCTAAAAATAGAAAAAAGTAAATTAAAAATAACAAAAGCGGGGCTATAAACCCGTTAACGGCGCTTTCGCAAAAAAAATAATAAAAAAAAGGAGTGATAGTCGTGCGGTTCGACGAAAGATTTATCGAAGAACTTAAAGAAAAAGTTAATATCGTCGATATTGTCGGCGGCTATTGCCAACTTACAAAAAAAGGCTCGTCGTATTGGGCTTGTTGCCCTTTGCCCGGGCATAGCGAAAGAACGCCGTCGTTTTCGGTTAACGAAACGGGGCAGTTTTATAAATGTTTCGGTTGCGGCAAAGGCGGCGACGTTATAAAATTCGTGATGGAAATTGAAAATCTCGATTTTTACGACGCCGTGAAATTGCTTTGCGAAAAGGCGAAAATTCCGCTTCCCGAAGAAGGCGAAGAACAAAAGAACGCTGAATTTTCTAAAAAGAAGTTCGACGATAAACAACGTCTTTTCACTTTAATGCGCGAAACCGCGATGTTTTACGTTGAAAATTTAAGTTTGCCCGAAGCCGAAAAACACCGTGCGTATCTAAAAAAACGCAATATCGACAGGTCGGTTTGCCGCGCGTTCGGCATAGGCGCTTCGCTCGGATACGACGGGCTTGTTTGTCGGCTTAAATCGAAAGGGTTTACCGAAGATGAAATGCTTACGGCAGGCGTTTGCCAAAAAAGCCGAAAAACGGGCAGAATTTTCGATGCAGAAGCAAACAGGCTTATTTTCCCCGTGATCGACTCATTCGGAAAAGTAGTTGCGTTCGGCGGCAGGGCACTCGAAGTGGTAAACGGCTTTGCGAAATATAAAAACACAAGCGAAACCGTTCTTTTTAACAAACGCAAGGTGCTTTACAACATAAATCTGCTTAAAAAAGCGCGGCAAGAGCAAGGCAGTCTGCCTTACGTAATTATGGTCGAAGGCTATATGGATACGATTGCGCTTTATAAAGCGGGCTATAAAAACGTGGTTGCGAGTATGGGCACTTCGCTTACGGTCGAACAGGCGCGGCTTGTAAAAAGATATTCGGATACCGTTCTTATTTGTTACGACGGCGACGGTGCGGGACAAAAAGCGACCGTTCGCGGGCTTGAAATTTTAAGGGATAACGGGCTTGAAGTGCGGGTTGTAAGTTTGCCGGACGGGCTCGATCCCGACGAAATAATAAACAGGCGCGGAAAAGCGGCTTATGATAAATGTTTAAACGACGCGCTTCCTCTTGTTGATTTTAAACTTAAACTTATAAAAAACGAAGCCGATTTTACAAACGTCGGCGGACGGCGCGACTATATAAACAAAAGTTTAAAGGTTATAGGCGAGTGCGAAGACGCGTTTTTGCGCGAAGAACTTTTAAAACGCCTGCGCGACGAAAGCGGCATAACTTACGAATCGTTAAAGCGTGATTTAGAGCGCGGCTCGGTTTCGTCGGATTTTGCGGGGCAGGAAACCGTAACGCCCGACGAAAAGCAAGAAAAATCGCTTTCGATGCGTGATAAAGCGCAAGCCGAAACCGAAAGATTCGTTTTGTGTTCGTTTATCCGCGGCGAGAGTTATACTTTTAACGATAAACCTTCCGACTTTTTATATACCGACAAATTTCGCGGCGATCTTTCCGACCTTATCGAAGCGAACAAGGCGCTCGGCAAAAAAACAGATCCTAAAAAATTACAGGAATTTGCCGGCGAAGAAAATCTGGGCGAACTTGAAAAAGTGCTTTCGTGTTGCGATAAAGTAGACGCTTCGGCTCGCGAAAAATATTATAGCGACTGCGCGAAAAGTTTAAAAATCGAAAAACTTTTAGATAAACAAAAACGGCTTAACGCGCTTTTTACGGGTGAAAAACAAACAGAAAAACGCGAAGAAATAGCAAAACAACTAACCGCGCTGGCAATCGAAATATCCGAACTAAAAAAACGCAGATAGCTTGAATAACAGGGAAAAAACAGCGTAAAAAACATAGCATATACACAAAAAACATCTAATACGACGGCTTATGCCGCATACTAAAGGAGAATAAACAGAAAAATGAGCGTATCCGACCAATTTTTAGACGAACTTAAAAAGTCGCTTGTGGCAGAAGGCTTAAAGCAGGGGCATATTACCGCCGATTATCTTTTCGATAAACTCGACACGGTAGACGCATCCGCCGAACAGGTAGACGACATTTACAAAACGCTCGACGAAGCGCACATAAGCATAGTCAACGATTACGAAAAAGATCCCGATCTTTACGACCAACTCGTAAAAGAAATCAACATGGACGACCCCGTGAAGATGTATTTGAAAGACATCGGACGGGTTCCGCTTTTGTCGGGCGACGAAGAAATCGAACTTGCGAAACGCATGACCGAAGGCGACGAAAAGGCAAAACTTCGCTTGTCCGAAGCAAACCTTCGTCTTGTAGTTTCCATAGCAAAACGCTACGTCGGCCGCGGAATGCAGTTTCTCGATTTGATTCAGGAAGGAAACCTAGGTCTTATGAAAGCGGTCGAAAAGTTCGATTATCAAAAAGGTTTTAAATTTTCGACATATGCGACGTGGTGGATTCGTCAGGCGATAACCCGCGCGATAGCCGATCAGGCGCGTACCATTCGTATACCCGTGCACATGGTCGAAACCATAAACAAGCAGGTAAGGATTTCGCGCATGCTTCTTCAAAAACTCGGAAGAGAACCGACTCCTTACGAAATCGCCGAAGAAATGGGCATATCCGAATATCGCGTTATGGAAATTCAGAAAATTGCGCAGGATCCCGTGTCGTTGGAAACGCCTATCGGCGAAGAAGAAGACAGCCACATCGGCGACTTTTTAGAAGACGAGTCGGCTACCGCGCCCAGCGATACCGTAGCCTTTAACATGCTAAAAAATCAACTTATAAGCGTTTTGGATACGCTTACTCCGCGCGAAGAAAAGGTTTTGCGCCTGCGTTACGGAATCGACGACGGCAGACCCAGAACTTTAGAAGAAGTTGGCAAAGAATTTAACGTAACCCGCGAAAGAATCCGCCAGATCGAAGCAAAAGCGTTAAGAAAACTTCGCCATCCATCGCGCAGTAAACGCTTAAAAGATTTTATTGATTGATTTTAAACAACACCGATTATACATGACGAAAAGACTTGAAATAATTTTTTCCGAAATACCCGTTTGCGACAGTTTTGCCGACGTGGGGTGCGACCACGGCATTATCGCCGAACGAATGATAGCGCGCGGCGGTTTAAAAAAACTCGTCGTTTCGGATATTTCGGCAAAAAGCCTTGAAAAAGCAAAAAAACGCCTTGAAAAATGTGAACGCGCAAACGAATCGGAAATCGAAGCGGTTGTGTGCGACGGGCTTGAAAAAGTATCGCCGTGCGATTGCGTGTTGATTGCGGGAATGGGCGGCGAAGAAATAGACAAAATACTGCTTTCTGCACCGTTTTTACCGCATTTTTTGGTGCTTCAACCCATGAAAAACACTCCAAAAGTGCGCAAAACCGTTATTTCGCTCGGTTATGGCATAAAAAAAGATTACATTTTTAAAGATAAAAAGTTTTACAATCTTTTGGTATGCGAAAAAGGCGTCGAAATGCGCCCGTATACGAACACCGAATTCGAGTTCGGCAGGGATAATTTAAAAAATTATTCGCCTGATTTTATCGAATACGTTAAAACCGAACTTAAAAACGCAAAAAAATATGTAAAAGGCGTGGTGTCGCTTTGCGATCTTGCCGATCTTAATCAACGAATCACCTTGCTCACGGAGATTTTAGGCAATGAAAATTAAAGAAATAATCGAAGAATCAGAAAGAATCGCGCCGCTTTCTTATTCTTTTGAGGCGATAGAAAAGGGATATTACGATAACAGCGGGCTTTTAATCGATGGCGGAAATAATGAAACCGACGAAGTTTTGTTTGCTCTCGATTTAACGCGCGGCGCTTTCGAGGCCGCAAAAAGCGCGGGCGCAAAACTTATTTTCACGCATCATCCCGCAATTTACAAACCCATAAAAAACGTAAGCGGTCTTTATTGCGATTGCATTTCAAGCGGTATAAGCGTTTATTCGGCTCATCTTAATTTAGATATTGCAAAGAGCGGCATCGACGACGGGCTTTGCGAAATTTTATGCGAGTCAGCGAACGGTAACGTTGAAAATTTTAACCCCGAAATAAAAGAAATAATAACCGACGGCAGGGGATTCGGCAGGGCGTTTAAGGTTAAGCCGCAACCGCTCGAAACCCTTGTTAACGGGCTTATAGGGGCACTTAACATAAAAAAGTATATGCTTTTCGGCGACGAAAAGCGAGTTATAAAACGCGTTGCAAGTTTTTGCGGGGCGGGGCTTGACGAAGCCGCCGTTGAAAACGAAAACGAAGCGGATCTTTTGGTTTCTGCCGATATTCCGCACCACGTTTTGCTTGCCGCGCTTGAAAAAAACAAATGCGTTCTGCAACTTACGCATTATTCTTCCGAGGCGTTCGCTTTTGAAAGATTTGTAAAAAAGTTGTGTAAAAATTTAAAAATAAAAACACGCTTTTATTTCGACGAACGTTTTTTATGATTTTTAATTAAAAGTATAAAATTTGTGTAGTCGGTGCGCTTATTCGGCGTAAAAACATGTGTTTTTTTGCTGAAAGTTTTGTAAAAAACGCAAAAAATAAAAGCGAAAGGAGTTTTAAATATGTCTATAATTGACAAAGTTTTAGCCTATCAGGAAGAAGACAGAAAACTTTTCGAAATCGAAAAAGAACTTAACGGAAGCGAAGCCCGCAAAAAGGGCATCGAAGCGCAACGCTTCTTGCGTTCGGTAAGCGAAACTCTTGCGGGGCTTGAAGCAAAATCGCAGGAACTTTGCGCCGCTTACGAAAGCGCTATTTCTTCGCTCGATAATTTAAAAGACGATAACGCCGAATTCAGCGAAATTGCCGAAAAAGTTTCAGACGAAAAAGAACTTGCGTATCTTAAGGGCAAGGCGAGCGAACTTGTAAAATCGCTTAACGACCTTGCGTTTAAAGCGCAGCGTATAAAACAGGAAATGAACGAACTTGCCGTTAACTACGGCAAGCTTAAAAAAGAAACGGTCGCTTATCAGGCGGTTTTCAAAAAGGCGGGCGAAGAATACAGCGCGCTTAAAGAACAAGCGGCGCCTAAACGCAAAGAAATAGAAAAAAATCTTGAAAAACTCGAAAAGGATATTCCCGCCGAGATAATGCAAAAATATAAGGAGAAACGCAAAGATAAGCATTTTCCGATAGTTTATCGCATAAACGACAAACATTGCAGCGCTTGCGGAACCGAACTTTCGATGGCGCAACTTTACAAACTCGAAAAAGAAGACGAACTTATCGAATGCGAAAACTGCCGCAGACTTATATTTAAATAATTGCGGAAAATGGATAATTTTACCGATGAACTTTCGGCAAACAATAAAAACGTCGTCGCAAATTTAGCCGCCGACGAATTCGAAATAACTGCCGAAGAACTTGAAAAATTGCTTTTTACGGCGAATTACGCAGGCAAATGCGCCGATGAAAACGCCGCGAAAAACGTTGAAATTTTCGATATACGCGACGAATCCGATCGCGCTTACGGATTTATTCCGCAATCGAAAGGCGCAAAAATCGACGAACTTTTAAAATATCCGCAAAATTCAAACGGGTTAAGCGTAATCGACGATAATTTTACCGCCGAAAATCGGCAAAAAAAACAAAAAATCATAATAATTTATTGTGCAAAAGGCATTTACAGTCTTAATGCGGCGATTGATTTAAGGCAAAAAGGCTATATTGCGTATTCGCTTAAAGGCGGATATATCGAATACGTCCGCCTTAAAATGAAAAGGCAGAACGCAAGCGAAATCTGTGAAAAAGCCGAACGTAGTCTGCGCAAAAAATTCAAAGGTCCGCTTCTTTCTAAGTTTATAAAAGCCGCAAAAATTTATAAACTTATAAACGAAGGAGACAAAATAGCGGTGTGCATTTCGGGCGGAAAAGATTCGATGCTGATGGCGAAACTTTTTCAGGAACTAAAACGCCACAGCGAGGTGAATTTCGACCTTGAGTTTTTGGTTATGGATCCCGGGTATAATGCCGAAAACCGCGCCATTATTGAAGAAAACGCGAAAAAGTTGAACATTCCTATAAAAATTTTCAATTCGGATATTTTCGACGCCGTTTTTACCGTCGAAAAATCACCTTGTTATTTGTGCGCGCGCATGCGCCGCGGGTATCTGTACAGTTTTGCAAAGTCGCTCGGGTGCAATAAAATCGCGCTCGGGCATCACTACGACGACGTAATCGAAACTATTTTAATGGGGATGCTTTACGGCGCGCAGATTCAAACGATGATGCCAAAACTTCACAGCACTAATTTCGAAGGAATGGAACTTATTCGCCCAATGTACTTAATAAGGGAAGACGACATAAAGGCGTGGCGCGATTATAACGACCTTAGTTTTATTCGTTGCGCCTGCAAATTCACAGATACTTGCACAACTTGCAACAACGGCGAAAACCACTCGAAACGAATGGAAGCGAAAGAACTTATAAGGCAGATAAAGCAAAACAATCCCGACGTTGAAAAATGCATTTTCAAAAGCGTAGAAAACGTCAATTTAGATACGGTTATCGCTTATAAGCAAAAAGGCGTACGTCATAATTTTTTAGACGAATACGATAAAAAATCGCACTGAAAAACGATTAAAAAAAGCGGATAATACGACCGTTATAAGTGAGAAAAATTACGCTGCAAGGCATCCGCATGCGTTATTCGGCGAAAGGCGATTTAAAATGATGCGATAGTTATTTTTTTACTCGATTTTTAATAGAATAAAATGTCAAAAAAACGACGCCGTTGCCTTTAAGTTTAACAAACTTATCGGCATAGAATATTATAAAAAATCGAATTTATTTGAACTGCAATTTTACAAAATAACAAATAACAAAAATAAAAAAAACACCTTAAAGGGCGTCACTCTTAGGGATTTTAATTGAATATTTTATAAAACTCGACTTTCAATAAGGCAATGTCAAGAATTTTGTGTAAACACCTTGTAGATTTTTTGGTGTTTTAGCTAAATAAATCGGTTAATTGCGGTTGAGCA
>JAXEDY010000026.1:0-41071 GCA_034104345.1 Christensenellaceae bacterium
AATTTCCTTTTATCTTTCGGCTCGGACATAGTTTTCGCCTCCTTTTCGCCCTGCAACGCATTGATTATTCCTCTTGTTCTGCCGTATTTTGTAATACTCGACTCTTTTCTCTGAAATAGACTAATTTGCAACGCCTTGCCTTTTTTTCGCAAAATCCCTTATGCGGCCGGCATTGCCGTCCGCAGTAAAATGCGAAGGGGTGCGATTGCAACCCCTTCGCTTATTCCTGCACCCAAATAGGAAACGACTACATTTCAAGTTTCGGTTCGTTTCCGCCGCTTTTTACTTCAACTGTTTCCGTTTCCCTCTGCACAAAATTTTCTACTATCTGCCGCGCGTTCGGTATAAACGCCGAGTATCTCGGATAGTCGTATCCTTGCGTATCCACGAGAATTCCGTCGTTGCCCGTTTTTGAAAGAAGCAACACGCAGGCGTCTTGCCCCGTTCGCCCCGCAAGATATTCTCTGTCTTTCAACGGTTCTTTCAGCACACTCCTGTATTCCGCATCCGAAAGCGTGATTACTTCCGAAACTTCATACATCCGCGGCTTTATCTCCGTTTGTTTACATTGCAAGGTCGCGTTTATTTTCAGTCTTTTTTCTGCCGAAATCATTCTCTCGTTTTCGTGTAAGGCTTTTATTTTCTCTCTTAAATCGTCCGTATAATCCAGCAGAAAACATAGCCCGAGCCTGTCTTCTTCGCTTTGCTCGAACGATTTAATTCCCGCATAATCGTCTTGCAATTTTTTCGCCAGAACGTCAAGAGAATTATAATAACTTTCGACAACACCGTATAATTTCGCCTTAATTTCCGTTTCACCTTTCACGCCTTTTCGCTCCTTTCACTTTCGTATTCCTGCCTTACGCTTTCGAGAATCGCCGAAATTTCGTCAACAGAAAACGCCGTATAAAACGCGCCGTTTATCTTCTCTGCGAGTTCTTCGTCCGTCTCTGCTAAAAAACATTCCGTCAGTTTTTCCGCAACGTCGTCGCCCGAAAGATTGAAAAGCGCAAACGAATATATCGCCTGCGCTTCCCGTATTTTTATTTCGCTATATCCCGCTTCCGTCATCGCCTGTTCTATCTCGGCGTGCCGTTCCGCTTCAATTTTTTCTCTTTCCTGCATTATGCTTTCTATTTCGCTCGTATCGATTCTTACATCGTTCGAGAAGATGCCCATCACCGCTATCGCGGGCAACATTACGATTATCGTTACGATTAGTATAAGATACAGAACCGTTTTTCTGCCTTTTTTATTCGACAACACCGCCGCGCCGATCTTTTTCAGTATCGGTATGATAGGCACAGCCATTATCTTCCCCCTCCGTTGCCGAACAGTTCCGCCTTATATCCCGGCGCGATTACTTCAAGCAAGTATCTCTCGTTCCCGCAACGGTACAAACACGTTCCGCGTTCGGGGTAGCGTATGAGTTCGAATTCGCTCGGCTCTATCTGCAACGCGTCCATATATTCCTTCGGGTTGATTTGCCCCGCATTGAATAAGAATTGATGCGTAGGAATAGAAAACAGCGGTTTCGTAAATTCTCGGATCGAAGGCAGAAGAAAGTCCTCTATATTCTGACTCGCAAGTATTACCGACGAGTCATTTTTTCTTACGCGCTTCATGGCGTTTCGGATATACTCGATTGCCGTCATATTCGTTAAAAACAAATACAGTTCGTCTATGCTCGCCGCCGTGTTACCTTCGCCAAGCAGTTTGTTCGACATATACGAAAGAATATTAAACAGCATTGCGTCCTTAAGTCTGCGGTTTGATTCTAATAGCCCTTTTACGCCGAAACACAGAAAATCGTCCGAAGTTATATTCGTATACCCGTCGAAATATTTGCTTTCCGCGCCGACGCACATGGAATGAATACCAAGGCACACTTCTTGCAACGTTTCTTCCGAATACAGATATTTCTTTTCCTTGTCGTATGAAACGTATTCTTCTTCGCAAAGCGCGTAAAAATCCGACATCGTGGGATAATCTTTTGCTGTTTTTTGCGTATAGTCCGTTTCGTCCGTAATACCGCACTTTTCGTATAGTTTCGTTAAAAGAATTTCTATCGTGTCGATTTGCGTATCGTCGAAATCTTTATACGCCTTGAAGAAATCTTTTAAGAAGGCTATATGCTGCGACAGGCGCGTTACCTTTTTGAAGGCTTCGGGGCAGTTTTCCGTATTTTCTTCTTTTCTGCTCGCTTCGCCCGTTGTTTCCGTCCATGCTTTCGGTTCTAACGGATTTATCTTATATTCGCCCGACAAAAAGTCTATATAACACCCGCCGAGATTTTTGCACAATTCTTCGTACTCTTGTTCGGGATCGAGGCAAATCACTTTCTTGCCCGATTCTCGAATATTCGTGAGCAATAGTTTCATCAGATAACTTTTGCCCTGCCCGCTGTTACCGAGAATTAAAACGTTGCTCGTCGTTTTATCTTCCGCGCGGCGGTCGAGGTCGACGATTACGTTCGTGCCGTATTTGTCTTTTCCGATATAAAAGCCGTTAGCATCGGTTTTACCCGAGAACGCAAACGGGTAGAAATTCGCCGCCGAGCTTGCGGGCAATACACGCTCATACAGCGTTCCGAATTGATTTGCGCCGAAAGGCAGAACGGATAAAAAGCCCTCTTTTTGCCTTAGTGTAAGCCTGTCCACCGTAATCTTCGCCCGCGCAAGTTCCATAAGCGTTTCGTTTTGAAGTTCTCTCAAACTTTCGAGCGATTTCGCCTTTAATTCGATAAATACCGCGCAATGCAGTAAACACTCGCGGCTCTTTCTTAAGCCCACCAAAAGGTCTATAACGTCCTGCAAATTGCCTTCGGCTTCCACGCTGTCCGTCATATCGTTCGCGGTGGATTTCATCTTGTTTTTTCTCGTGGCGTTCTGAATGATTTTTCTTTGCTCTGCCGCTTCCACAAGCCTATGATATATTCGCAAGGTCACTCCGTTCTTATCCGCAACCCTTGCAAAAATCGCTTGCTGTTCGGTTATCGGCGGATATTCTCTCACCGCCCACGCGCATCTGTAACTGTCACCGACGATATAATGGTCGACGTTGAATTTGATTATTCCCGGCAGAACGCAATCGAAAAACTTTTTCGTATCGAGTTTCTCCGCCTTTTCCGGCGATATCTTTTTCTTTGACATTACTCGTCCTCCTTTAAGTTGAAATACTGCTCGCCGTCGTAATCGGGGATATTCTCGCCCGTTAAAGAAGCGTCGAAATATAGGGCTATAAGTCGTTTAATCATAGGTTTCTTCATTCTATGAACGTCAAAACCTTGTTCGGACAAGACCTTACTTACCGTATTCACATACGAGAAAACTTGCGACGGTTTTAAGCCCTTGCACCTTGCGATAAATATAAATTGCCGCGCCGTGGTGAGTTCCGTTTGAATCTCGTCGAGAAATGCCGCGTCCTTTTTTAACAGCGTTTTTATCTGCGGATTCGGCTCAATGTTTATCCTTTCCTGCAAATACGCCTTATTATCGTCGAATCGTTCCGCCGAGTCGACGCATGCGATTTCCATATCCGGCGCGGCAGACAGCGCAAGCGTTAGTTTTCTTACCTTGCTCTCTACGCTTTCCGAACTTAACACGGATATATTTGTCGGCGAAATAACGAAAAACAATAATTCTCCGCCCGCCGTTGAAAGTCCGTATTCGGAAAAACCTTTAATTCCTATAAGCGTCTGCACCGCCGCCACGTTTTTCTTTTTCTGCTTTATTGCCATATTTTACCCCATAAAAAAAGCACCGCCGAAGCGATGTCTTTTTTCTGTTTATTTGTTTTATTTCTTAGTTTTTGCCTTCATTTCCGTTTCAAACAATCCATAAATATAAAGCGGAGATTGTCCATATAATCCCGTATTATCGTCGGCAAAATTTGCCCCGGTAGCCGAGTCGTAAAACATATCCATTGCCTTCATTTCCGACACCTTGTTGTTTTTACAAATCAGTTTTATAATTTCGGGCAAAATAGTAGCCCTAACCGTCGCATGTGACATTTATTTTACCTCCGTTTCAAAACTTTCGATAAATTTCAGTTCTTTCAACGCCTTTTCGCTACAAAACGCTATCTGATTGTTTATCTTTTCAAATTTAAGACGTTCAATTGCATCTTCTTTTCTCATAATTCCTTGCATTACATACGAAACCGTTTCGCCGACGTTATCGTTTGCAATCTTTCCGCTTACAATATCGTACCCATGCCTGAAAGTTATATCGCTACGACATTTCACAACCATTTCAAGCCATTCCATCGACGCGCCGTCAAAATGTTTTTCGTTTAATTCTCCCGTATTCGTCCATTCGTATACGTTTACGATTGCAGGATATTTTTTATCGCTTTTTCGGTTTAATATCTTTGCGCGGCGAATTGCCCAACGAATCGCCTGTTCTTCGATGTCCGTCGTATAAAACGCAAATCCGAAATCTCTACCTATCTCGTTTTCAATGATTTCTGGCTTTTGAATTTCAAGCGTTGTTCCGTGATAAACTATCATTTTTTATCCCCTTTTAAATATTCGTCGAACATTTGCATTAAATATTCCATACTCATTCCATGTAAATCTTCGTAATCGGATTCGAGCAAATCGAGCAATTTTTCTTTTTTGAACATCTCATACACTTCATCGCTCGTTTTATTCACGTGTTCTGCGTAGTATTCAACGCAAAACGATATAAATGATATCTTACTCATCGCAACCTCTGAACAAATATTTCTTTCTTAAATAATCCGCATGTTCGGGTGTAATCGAACCCTCGTTTATCTCGGCTATATTTATACTGCCATATAACTCACCCCATAAACAGTCCATAATCGTCGAACCGTTCCTCAGTCCGTCTTTATACGCATCGAGATCGTTTTGCAAGTATTCGGGCAAGCCGTGTTCATAACTACGTTCCCGCTCTTCATCGAGTTTTTTCTTACTTAAAGTTTCAGTCATCGGATTACCCTCCTTCCCTTATATTCTATCGTTTTTAACGCCTAAAGTCAAGCGGTTTCGCCTTTCACGCCGTTATATACGTTTTGACCTTTATTCCTTCCACTTATACGTTTGTTGATCGGTTATAAAATAACGCACGGCGTATTTGATATAATACAGAACCGTCGCGTCGTCTTTACGAATGGTTAAAAATCCATAACACAACGTTACGACTGCGGGCGTATAAATTTTGAGTTCTACCAAGGCAAGAACCGACACAAGCGCCGCAATGCAAAGAATAGCAAAATCTTTCATACTCCACAGCCATAAATTTGCTTTGGATTTTAAGTTTTTAGGATATAAATATTTCATATCTTCTCTCCGTTAATTTTATAAAAGTAGGTCTATAACACCGTTATCAAGCATTTTAACATATCATCACGCAATTCTGTTCCGCAAAAATCGCGCGAAAGGCAGAAGAAAGTAAATCGTCGCAAGAGTAATAAATTTTTCTTTTTCGAATTTACTTTCCGCTCCTTGCTATTGCACGAGTTAAGTTTATTGCCGTTGTAGTCGCGTGAACCGCGCTCATCATATTGAACTTCGTCGAACTGTCAAGCCCGAACTGTTGAGCGATTCTCGGCACTTCGCTTGCCGCAAGCATTATTCCAAGCCCCAACAACATATTTACCGAAAACGTCATCAGCCCTGCAAACAATAACGTTGTCTGCATAAACGCCGTCAGACACAGCGCGGCAACCTGCTTCATCCATTGTGTAAACCCGTCAGAATAACCGCGCGGCACGGAAAACATATATAACGATCCGACCGACATCTGAACGAGAAGTATTCCCCCGCGCTTAATATTCTGAAAGAAAACCTTAACTATGCAATACGCAAACGCTATCAAAAGCAATGTGTTAAGCAAAATATTGTTATTGATCATCACAGGCGAAAACGCATTGCCGAGAATAATACCCGCGCGCGTGGCGAAATCGATTCCGCTTCCCCACGAAAAGATTCTCGCGAGTTCGTCTGCAAAAGTGTTCTGAAGCGATATGCAGAATTTATACAGTTCTATCGGAACTATGCCTATAAGCGAACAAGCGAAAAAACCTTTAAGAATATTCAACATAGTGTTCTTCACGTTTGCCCTGCCGCTTTGAAATTCTATGGCAAGATCGAACACGGCAACGACCACTCCGGCGGTAAACAAACCCCACCCGAACAGCGTAAACAACTTCACTATCGCCTGTATCCAGGCAAGGTCGAAAATCTCCGCGCCCATATTACCCATCATCGTGAAAAAGTCGGCTATAGCGCTGTAAACGCTGTTATATAGCCATTTCAGCATCAAGTTCCATATCGAGTTCGTCACCTCGTTTGCCGCGCTTTTGAACCCGCCGGTGATTGCGTTTACGATGGCGTCTATAAGTTCTTGCAGCCACCCGAACATATCCGCCCCCCTATCCTATTATTTTCCAGATATAAAGCGGAGCCGTCAGAGTGAACACAAGACACGCAAATAATATACACGGCGCGGTAAATTCAAACTGCCCATGCTTTCGGTAATCGAAATACGCCGTGCCGAGTTTTACGAAAAACAGTATTGCGAGTATCATATCCACCACGGGGAAGATTACGTTATTCACTACTCGTTTTATCTGCTCTTTCGCAGAGCCCCAGGTTTCTTCAACCGCCCCGGCAACGTCTCCGCCGCTACTCGACGACGCCGCATATACCGACAATCTCGGCTGCGCCAAAATCACCGCGACAAGCAGAAGAAGAACTACCGCCATTACCATCAACCATCTTCTTTGCTTGTGATTAACTTTTGCTTTTATCATAAATTCCACCCCTTTAACCGAAAAACATAACGCCCGCCGACAAAGCGTTTTCTACTTCTTCTTGCGATATCTCTTCCGACTCGGCAAACCTTTTGAGACTTTCCTTTACTTCTTCGTCGGTAAGCGAACGGAATTCGTCGCCGTCTTCGCCGACAATGAAAAACGGACCGGTAATCACATCGTTTCCGATCCGTCTGTTTCCCTGCATTCCATTTAACTACCCTCTTCGTTACAAATAAGAAGTTTTTCATTATCTAACGGCACGACTTCGATATATCCGCCCACCGCTTTTTGCTCGGCTTCGAGAGTGTTTTCGATTTCTGTTTCATAAGCGGGTTTACCGGGTTCTACCATTACTACCCGCAACTTGTTATCTTCGCTCACTTTAAGTCCTCCATTTTTATTTCTTCCTGTTCGCTCACAAGTTCCGCCACTTTTTTGTTCGCCCAATCGGGAATAAGTTCGAGTTTAATAACGCCGATTATATCTCCGCGCAAGAACGTGCAATATTCGTCGTCTTTCAAGAGCGTCCCGAACACCTTTGTCCCGAGCGAATTGCCGTTGCATCCGAACCCGCCCATCGCGTAAAATAACTGATCGTCGGGCGTTTTATACTCGTCTCTTAAAATATCCGGACGAATAGCCACCACTTTGCCGGCGTAATCGGTTTGATCGTCATAGCAACTCTTAAAATCGTAAAGTTTAAGTTTTGCCCATTCCTTTCTCGCTTGATCGATGAACAAATTTACAAGCCCCGGATGCGAATTTACCGAATAATTATGACTGTATCGCCATTCTTCCTTCGGTATCGCAAAACTTTGCGACCATTCCTTATTGCTTTGCGAATATCTGCCGTCCGTCATTCCTAAATCTACGGTATTTGCAAGCACGCGGTTTACTCGGTCGAACCCATATTTTTCTATAGCGTCTTTTACACCTTTGGCGTTCAGCCTGTTATCCGCATAGTTCGCCGAGATTTGCTTTTCGATAAACCTTGCGCAGTCACAGTTTATCCTGTAACTTTCAAGCCATAGTTCTATTTCGCCGAGCGCACGCGCCTGTAGCATCGACCACGGATACGTCGGTTCAGTTTTGCCCATACGTTTTCTCTCCCGTCTGATTCTGTGCCCATTTTACCGATAAATGAATCAGCGCGGCGCGTTGCTGTTCGGACGATAATCCGTTTAAAAAATCATAGAGCGTGATTTCGTCGCCGCGATCTTTTCTTTCTTTGCTTTTCTCGCCGTTACAGTCGCAGATGATTTCGCGTTTCACGATCACCGACCTGCCGTCCTTACTTTCCTCGAAAGACAACACGTCGTTTTGCTTAAAGCCTACTTTGCACCTGATTTCATACGGCACGGTAATTCTTCCGCGCTTGCCGAGTATTCTGAAGGTTTTCATTTTTCTTCCTCCTCACAGTTTTTATAACACGGTCACTCGATACAGTTTTCGTCACATTCGGTTTCGTTCACAGGGCAGTTATCGCAATCGCCGTCGCATACGATTTCGCCCGTATCCGTCAGCCGCTCGATAACAAGCCTGTTTCCGTCTGCGTAAATTTGCAACACGCTGCCGTCTACAATCCCCGCATCTTCGAGTACATCTTTCGGTACGCTTATCAGCGTAAATTCGTTTACTTTTTTATTTTGCATGACAATATACACTCCCTTAATATTTTTTCGTAATTAAAATCTTCGTATCTGTTAAAAATCGTCAGTTGTTTGGGGCGATTTCTCTCCCGCTCGTATAAGTCGTAATTCCCGATGAGCAGTTCCTTAAACTCTTTGCCCGCTTCGTATCTCTGCACCATAGAATGTTGACGCGAAAAGTCCAGAATAGAAAAATCAGCGTACAATTCGCGTATTTCTTCGCAGTCGTTATACGAAAGCAAAAACTTACCCTTTACGTTTTCGAGCGTGCGTTTCAGCCGCAAATGGTCGTCGTAATTAAACGACACCTCGTACATTCCTTCCGTCGATAAATACGGCGGATCTGCATAGAAAAACGCGCCGTCCCTGTCGTAATGCTTTATAAGCGTTTCAAAATCCTGATTTTCCACCACAACGTTCGCCATACGGCTTTCCACTTGTTTTATAAGGTCGAACAACCGCCTTATATCGAACGGTTGCGAAGCGTAAGACTTGCACCCGCTCGAATAACTGTAACGCAATAATTTCAGAAACATTGCCGCCCTGCGAACGTCGTAATCTTTGGTTATCTTCGTCCTTATTTCTTTCATTTCGCTCGCTTCGAGCGGCGGCAGAATAAGTTCCGTCAAAAATTGTTCTTCATCGAAATATTTATCTTCGAATTTCTCACTTTCAAAAAAATCGCGCAAGGCATTAAAGTCCTCACGCGAGTTCAAATTGCAAAATCCGAGTTCCCGAATTGTCGCCATCGTCCGTTCTTTCATACAGCGAAATAAATTGACGAGATTCCTGTCAAAATCGTTATACACCTCGAAATTGCACGGATACGGGCTACCGAGTAATACGCTCCCCGAACCTCCGAATACGTCTATAAACCTATCGTATTTTGGCGGAAACACGGCGTACAAAATATGCAGGATAGACGTTTTATTGCCTACCCGTGACACCGGCGTCTTCATTAAACCTCCTTTCTTTTTTATAAAATCTAACCCTATAGGTCGATTAACGACATTTTTACGTAGCCATAGGGGCGATTGACGCTGTTGTTTTATTATGCTTGCGTTGGCTCTATAGATTGAGCAATAAACCCGCCGAGATGATTGTCTACGTAGTCCGAAAGCCACATACAGCCGAATACTTCCCGCGCCTTCAATCGCCATATCGCAAGTTTGCCCATATCCAACTTCACGTTGCCGAAAGGAAAATACAGGTTTGTCAGCCCGCCGTTTTCAAAACGATAGCATTCTGTCAATTTCGTACCGTCGAGCAAAATTTTCTCGTCTTTAAACAGTTGATTTACACCGTCCACCCAGTCCTTCACGTCGCCGCCACAGCCCTGAAACACAATTCCTTCTTCGCCGCCTTTTTGCCGCAATTCTTCCGCTTTTATTTCCTTTACACTCATTGCTTTAACTCCATGCCGATACCTGCGCTGTAGCCTTCTGCCCATACTCTGTCCGAAAACTCGCTTTGTTCTTTTTCGCTTTCGGGATAATATTCCGATTGAAGTTTCCCGTTTTTATACTCATACCTGCCTTCTCCGCTCCCGGAAAACTCCACCGCCCACTCGACTTCTATCGTTACGCCCGGGTATTTTTCGGATAATTTCTGTATCAGTTCCTTAGGGCTGCCCCACGCCGTTTCAAAGGAGATTTTATTATCTTCGATAAGTCCACAACCGCCGTCGTAGCCGTAGGCGTTCCACTTCGTTCCCCAATGCTTGTTTGTCCATTCATACCAGGTCGGCGCGCCGTATTTTAATTCGTTCCGATACGCCTGCCGTCCGAGTTCCCACGCTTTACGGTCGATATCTTTCCTTGCCCTCAAAAAAACCTCTTCTTTTTCTTTCGGTATATTCAGAAGTTCGTCTTTCGTCCGTTTCGCAAAAGCCGTGTATACGTAAACGAAGCCTTTGTAATATTTTAATCCTTCGTTCGTTTTACTGCCCGATTCGATATTCAGTTCCGTCGGCATAGGATCGATTTTATTAAAATCTATGCTTCCGTATCCGATTTCATCGTCTTTAATATCCTCAAGTATTTCCTGCATTTTTTTATTGTTTCCGTTAAACGTAACAACGTTCATCACGTGATTCGGCATTTGTTTTTACTCCTTTCTTTGTTTTTTCATGCAAAACGGCGAGCATGTATTTTACATAACCCGCCGTTTCATTCATATTGTTTTTTACATCGTCAACACGGGCGATTTATCCTCGCCCTGCGCGGTTTCTTCTTCCGCAAGTTCCTGCGCCGTCAAAGCCCTGAAATCGTCTTCGCCGTCAATCAGTCCGAGATTCCGCCCGTTATCGAATTCGCAATGCACCGTGCCGATATCGTCTACGACTTTTACCGTGCCGTGCGTGCCGTTTTCTATCGGTCTCGGATCGTTGCCCATCGAATTCAATACGATTCGCGTTCCGGACGGATATGCCTTTTTCAAATATTCCGCTTTTCTTCTTTGTCTTTCCCATTCGTTCATCTATATACCTCCCATTTTTATTTCGTTTTTTTGCAAATACTCGTCCATTTCCACACCCGATTTCAAAAAATATTCCTCGTGATTCCAAAGCGAAACGTGTATTTCTCCGTCTTCCGTTTTTATTCCACACTGCTCGAACCCTTCGCCGAAACCGTCCGAATTTTGCCCGGTGATTGCGTCCTTCAATCGTTCAGTTTCTTCCGTGCTTAGCGGCGTGCTGAAATAACAGGATATTTTGCCGTACAATCTGTCGTTGCGATTTTCCACACCCCATTCGACATAAAGCAGTTTATCCCGCAAATTTGCGTGTTTACCTACATACGCCGCCATATCCATATCTGCTTCCTGACAATCCTCTATTTTTAGTTGTGTTTCGTTTTCATATACGGGCAAATCCTCCTGCGCAATATTCCATTCGTTGCCGTTCTCGTCAATTATAGTTGCCTGTAGCGGACAATAAAAATCTTCATGCGCCGCAGCAAATTCGATTTTCATTTCGCGAATATCTGCATACAAATCTTCTTTTGTTTCATATTGACCGTTTAAGGCGTTCCGCTCGATTTCTTCTTGCATAGACTCGTCTTTTATATCGTTTAACAGTCTGCTTACAATCAACGAGTCATTCAGTGTATCGCGATTATTTGTCAATATTTTCGCTATTGCCGCGTCAAAATCGTTGTCCGATACAAACCTCACGCTTACACCGTTTTTATTCTGTCCGATTTTTAAGCGATATGGGTAATCGGTTATATTCAATTCTCTGAAAAGAGCGTAAATATTTGACGTTCCATCACATTCCAACTTTCGTTTTTCTCCGATCTTGTTTCCTATTTCGATTTTGTACATATTATATTCCGCCTATTTTTATATCATTTTCGCCGAGTATCGCGCTCAAAGTCTGATCTTCCCGCAAATATACCACGTCGCCATACTTCGTATACGCTCCGCCTCTTTCTTCCAAAAAGTCTTGCGGATACTTGTCGTAATCGATATAGTCGTCTATTTTTTCAGCCGCTTCGCCTATTTCGTTTTCGATGAGTTTTGTTCCTAAATTATAATCGTTACCGATTTCTCTGTAATATTCAAATTCTTCAAGGCACCCGGCAAGCCGAATAATTTTTTCCGTATCTGCCGTCGTTACCCCGGCGAACTCCATTACGGCGGATAATTTATATAAATTCTCCGAAATCGCGTCTTCTGTTGCGCCCAGACTGTTAATGGCTGACGATATGGCATTTACGCTTTCTAAATCGTTTTTCTGCAATAAATCGTTGAAATAGTTCTCCCATTCCCTATCACCGCCGCAAAAATCGATATTTTTGCTGCATTCGATTATATCGCCTGCGCTGATTCTTTTTAACGCCCTTTCTATTTCGGTCTTCTCGCACGGGAAATATATATAGTCCTTTTCTCCGTTCTTTTCTATCTCCACCCAAAGCACTTCGCCGCCGGTGTAATAGTACGGTGGAAATCCTTTGCCTTTATATACATCTTCAAACGCTACGCCTTCGTTTCGGAAAAGTAACCCGTAATTCGTAGGTGTTCCTTTGCCCGTCGACAGCAATTCTCGCCCTATCTTTTCCAAATCCGTTTTTTCGAGTTCGTCCGCACTTATGGCTACCTCTCTACATAAAACGTAATTTCTCCCGACGCTTTTCAAATTCGATACGTCGCGTATCAGCGTATAACAATTTAAATTAAATGATAGATTTATAAGGTCTTTCGTTGAAACGTAATCGCCCGCTTCTATCGCCGCAAAAAAACTAAACAATTCTTTCTGATCAAAACTGTCCATTCGTTTTGCAAGATAATTTATCTCGTCCAAATTAACGAACGTGTCTTTTTTACACGCTAATACTTTCGGCTCAACTACGTCTCTCACAAAAGCATAATTGTCTTTCAATTCCAATTCTCTGCACGCCGCCTGATATTCCGATTCGGTGCAAGGAAATTTAACGTTTATATTCCTGCCTTTGTTCTGTAACGAAAGTTCTATCTGTTTCATTCGTCAATCTCCCGCAAATTTTGCGTTGCAAGAATACCGCAACGCCGAAGTTGCATTGCCTGACACAGAACCTTATATACTTTCGGCGTTATAAGGCTTCTGTCGGTTAAATCGCCGAGCGTCAGATATTTTGTTCCGTATTTGATATCTTTCGCCGCGCCGAGAAAAACGTACCCGTCTTCGGATATATTAGTCAATCTGATACTGTTCAGCATTATGATTCTGTTTCCCGCCGATTGTTTCGCCCTGCGCCATAAGCACGAATCTGCCGATAAAAGATAAATAAGGCACAGCGTTTCTCTGTCTTTTTTGTTAGCCTTTTTAATTCCGGCTTCGAATGCCTGTCTGTGTTTTTCGTTTTTGAAATACATTTCCTTTCTTCCTCCTGATTTTTGGCATAAAAAAAGACGTATAGTTTTTACGCTATACGCCTGATTTTTTATGTAAATTTTTTTATTTTTACTCGCTTGTAGAGGATTTGATAGAATCCGAATCCGTTCGGTTACGGAAAATCGCATTTTGGCATCTACGAAAAATGATGGTAGTTTACCGCCGTTTTGACATAAAAAAACTCCGATAGAATCGGAGTTTTTATGGGCTGTATCTTTTTTGTAGCCCTAACCTGGAGCGGGAAACGAGATTCGAACTCGCGACATTTGCCTTGGCAAGGCAACGCTCTACCACTGAGCCATTCCCGCATATTCCATATTTTTACGTTTATTATTTTATTGGTGGGAACAACAGGGCTCGAACCTGTGACCCCCTGCTTGTAAGGCAGATGCTCTCCCAACTGAGCTATGCTCCCGAACTCAACAAGCGTAAGCTCGCTTGCGAATGCTCATATAATATACCAAATAAAACAAAAAAACGCAACTGATTTTAAAGGGTTTTTTAAAAAAAAATAAAAAAATTTTTTTGCGGCAAAAATCCGCAGCTTATAGAAGCAATAGCGCGTTTAAATCAGGTTTTTTAACGCGTTATCTGCTTAAAACCGTTTTTGCTTTTGTATGCTTTTCGTTTTCGTCTGCGCTATTTTTTATAAAAGATTTTAAATTTAAAACACTTTTTCTTCTAAATATTTGCAGTCGATCGAAAAAGTTTTTTCGTTTAGATAATAAAGCGGCGAAGTTTCTTTAAAATAAAAAGTTATTTCGGCGGATACAAGAAGTTGCCCTTTTACTTTTTGCGCGCGGTTTACGCGTTCGTCGCCGTATTTTCCGTCGCCTAAAATAAAATGCCCCGCGTGCGCAAGATGCGCGCGTATCTGGTGAGTGCGCCCCGTTACGAGTTCTACTTTTAAAAGCGAACTGTTTTCGCCGCGTTTTATCACCGTATAATCGGTTATAATTTCAACAGCGCCGCTTGCTTTGCGGTCGAGCACCTTAACCGTGCCGCTTTTTTCGTCCTTTATAAGATAACCGACAAGCCTTTCGGCGTTCTTTTTAACCACGCCGCAAACCACGCAGTAATAATATTTTTTAAAACTACGGTTTTTAAGCCCCGCGTAAAGTTCGCGATAAGCCGTTTCGTTAAGCGCGAAGAAGGTTATTCCGCGGGTGTTTGTATCTAACCGGTGCGTAAAAATCGCCGTGGGATAAGCCGCTTTTACCCGCTCGAAAAAATCTTCGGAACCGAGCCTTGCGGGCTTTACGCATATCGCTATATTTTCGTCGACGTAAAGCGTTTCAACCGGCGGCACGACTATTTTTTCTCCGTCGTAATATACTTCGATAACGTCGCCCTTTTTAAGCGGTACGTTTTTATTCGTGCGCTTGCCGTTAACTTTTACGTCTTTTTCGCGCAAAAGTTTCATAAGCCTGGCATACGAAAGCGTTCCGTTATATTTATTAAGCAGATATTCGCAAAGATCTGCGTTTTTTTCTATCTCGAATTTTTTCATTCTTTGTTTAAAATAGTCTTATGCGAAAAAATACGCAAACATTATGCGAATATCGCCGCAAAAAACGTTATTATATAATAAGTAGCGTAGCAAAATGCGACGGCTAAAACGTTCTGGCAAAAAAACGCGTGCAACGAGTATTTTATCCCTGCCGATTTCCTTATCGCCGAGAGCGCGGCAAGACACGGCGAATAAAGCGCGAAAAACACGAGATAACTTATAAGCCAAGCCGCGTTTCCGCTTGCCCCGCCGCATGCGATAAGAACCGAAGCAACTCCTTCCTTCGCAAATATTCCCGCAAACGCCGCAAGCGAAAAGCGCCAGTCTTTTACCCCGATCGGCGCAAAAATAAAATCGAGTTTTTTGCCTATTAAGCACAGAAGGCTTTCGTTAACGTTTTTTGTAAATGCAAATTGCGGGGTTATCGAGCCGACCAGCCAGAAGCACATGGTCACCGTAAAAACCGTAAGTCCGATTTTTATTATAAAACTTTTTGTAAATTTTTGCAAGGATTTAAGCGCCGTTTTAGTTTTGGGGAACCTATACGGCGGAAATTCAACTATTAGTTCGCTATTTTTTTCTTTTTTTATTTTTTTATTTATAAAAGCGAAAACTGCGGCAAAAAACAGCCCCGCAACATAAAAAAACGAAATTATCAAAAACAAAAATTTACCGCCGACGGCAGATAAAACGTATAAAAATACGGGTGTTTTCGCCGAACACGGGATAAACGGAAGCGCGAGTATCGCCCTTTTTTTCGATTTTTCGTTTTCTAACCCTTCTGCGCACAAAGCCGCCGCGGCGGTGCATCCGTAACCCGTTAAAAAGGTAAAAATCGCTCTGCCCGAAAGCCCCGCAAACGAAAAAAATTCGTCGAACAAAAACGCCGCCCGCGCTAAAATTCCGCTTTCTTCTGCAAAACAAATAAAAAGCTGCAACACAAGAAGCGGCGGCAAAAACGTTATAAGCGCGCAAACCGAACCTATAACCCCGTCGCAAACGAACGCGGAAATAAACGGCGACGCACCCCACCTTTCAAGCAACGCCGCCGCAGGATTGCTTATCGCCGCTTTAATTGCAACGTCGATTATTTTCGAAAGCGCTTTGCCTATGCCGTATTCGCCGAACGATAAATATGCCGTCGCAAAAAATAACAGCGAGAACGCAATAAGCGAAAATTTGCGTTTATTTAACAAAAAGTTATCGAACGCGCTTAACTTCGCTTTTGGCAAAACTAACGTTTTTTGGGCAATTTCGCGTTCGTTTATATCTGCCAAACGCAAAATTTTACTTTTGTTTTCTGCGCCTGTTTTTTCGGCATTTGCGCCGTCGATCGTTTTAAAAAGTCGATATATAAGTCCTTTAACGGCATCTACGCCGACTTTTTCGTTTACTTCGCAGGCAATTACTTCACAGCCGATTTCACTTTTTAAACGTTCGAAATTCATTTTTCCGCCGCGGCGCAAAAGTTCGCCGTAAAAATTTATTACGAGCGCTATTTTATCGGTATACGCGCCGACGGTTTTTAAAAGTTTTAACCCTTTTTCTAAACTTACGGCTTCGCACAAAACGATAGCCGCGCCGCCCTTAACTTTGTTTTTTAAAACGTTTGAAGCAACTTTTCCTTCTAACGTATAACCGTCGAAATAACTCCCCGGTAAATCGTAAACGGCAACTTTTTCGCCGTTTTTAAGGTAAAAACTGCCCGATTTTTCTTCGGTTGTTACCCCATACCAATTCCCCGTTCGTTCGCTTCTGCCCGTAAGCCCGTTAAATAAAGTTGTTTTACCCGAATTTGCAATACCGAAAATAAACGCTTTTTTCACTATTTTATCTCCCGTTTGTTTAAAAGCGTTTTTTGCTGTTTAAAAACTTCTATTTTATCGCAAACCGAGCGAGAAAGCCCCACTGCCGTGCCGCTTGCAAAAACGACGACTTTTCCCTTATTTACGTGCAACACGCATATTTTTCTTTCTGCGCATATAAACAACTTTTCAAGCCTTATTTTTTGAGTCGACGGTAAGTATATTTCTTTTATTATATAATCGCCGTACGCCGTTACTTCGCTTAATCTCATTATTATACCGATTATTATCTTAATAAAATAATATTTCGAGCGCAATAGTTTTATGCTTTCGGATTTTTTTATTATTGAATTTTTATTTTCCCGTTTTAACAAAAAATAAAAAAAAGTTGCGCTATAAGTCGATTAACGGCTATTTTGCAACTTTTTTAAATATTAGATTTTTTGTTTTATGCGGGCAAAAATTCTTTGTTATACTCCGCTGTAAGCCGAGAATCCGCCGTCAACCGGAATAACGGTGCCGGTAACGAATCCGCTTGCTTTATCGTCGACAAGCCAGAGCAGGCAACCTATCAAATCGCTTATTTCGCCGAACTTTTTCATGGGCGTGGCGGCGAGAATTTTACCCGTTCTTGCTGTGGGCGTGCCGTCGGCGTTAAACAAAAGCGCGCGGTTTTGGTTCGTTACGAAAAATCCGGGGGCAATGGCGTTGCATCTTATTCCGCAAGGAGCAAAGTGAACGGCAAGCCATTCGGTAAAGTTCGATACGCCCGCTTTTGCCGCAGAATACGCGGGAATTTTAGTAAGCGGACGATAAGCGTTCATCGACGAAATGTTTATTATATTGCCGCCCGTTTTTACCATACCTTTCGCAAAAACCTGCGTTACGAGAAAAGCGCTGGTTATATTAAGGTCAAAAACAAATCTTAACCCTTTTTCGTCTATTGCAAAAAAGTCTTTTACTCCGTCTTTATCGAGAAAATCGGGCGTCATGGTTTCGTTATCGCAGGTGGCTTTCGGGCTGTTACCGCCCGCCCCGTTTATTAAAATATCTACCGAACCGAAATTTTCGATTACCGCGTCGTAAGCGGAAGCAATGCTTTCTTTATTCAAGCAGTCGCAACGTATGGCAAGCGCGTTTTCTCCGATTTCGTCGGCGATTTTTTTAGCCGCGTCGTAATTTATGTCGAGCAGAGCAACGTTCGCTCCACATTCGGCAAGCGCTTTCGCAAACTCGCCGCAAATAATTCCGCCCGCGCCGGTTATTGCCGCGGTTTTGTCGGTTAAATCTATTTTAAAAGGTAATTCATACATTTTTTCACACTTCCTTTTACTTTTTTAAATCTTTCTCTACCGCTTCGAATACGCCGTTTAAATAAGCCGCGCCAAGAGCGCGATCGTACAACCCATACCCCGGTTTTGCATTTTCGCCCCAGATATTTCTGCCATGATCGGGGCGCAAATACCCGTTAAATCCGTTTTCTACAAGCGCTTTTACTATCGAATAAATATCGACGTTGCCGTCTGCCGTCCGATGCCCGTTTTCGTAAAAATCGGTATCGTTTACAAACTTTAACTGCCTAAGATGTGCGAAATATATGCGATCGGCATATTTTGCCGCCATTTTCGGCAAGTCGTTAAAACGCCCCGCCCCCAAACTTCCGGTGCAGAAAGTTATGCCGTTATGCTTATTCGGCACGGCTTTAAACAATCTGTCGTAGTCTTCTTCGCGCCCGACAATTCTCGGCAAGCCGAATATATCCCAAGGCGGATCGTCGGGGTGAATAGCCATATTTATTCCCGCCTTTTCGCACGCGGGCATAATTCCGTTTAAGAAATATACGAGATTTTCGAATAATTTTTCGTGCGTCATTCCTTCGTATTTTTTCAAAAGTCCGTTAAGCTCGTCGCTCGTATAACTTTCATCCCACCCCGGAAGGCGCAGATTGTGTTTATTTAACTTGTTGAAGTCTTCTTCGGAATAAGAAAGCGAAGTAGAACCGTCGGCATGTTTGAAATATAAATTCGTTCTGAACCAATCGAACACGGGCATAAAGTTGTAACAAACGCATTTTACGCCGACTTTGCCGCAATTTATTATGTTCTGCGCATAATTTTCGATAAGTTTTTCGCGCGTTGGCAAACCAAGTTTTATATCTTCGTGCACGGGAATTGATTCGATTACTTCCATTTCAAGTCCCGATGCATTTGCAAGACTTTTCAACTTTTCAAGTTTTTTCAAATCCCAGACTTCGCCCACGGGAACGTCGTAAACGGCCGTAACCACGCCTGTCATTCCCTGAATCTGTTTGATGTAATTAAGTGGTATGCAATCGTTTTCGCCATACCACCTGAACGTAAGTTTCATAAAAATCTTCCTTTCATCAAGCGCAGCCCGCGCTTTTTACAGATAAAATACTATCACACAAGCGCAAAAATTGCAAGTTTTTTCAAGCCCGACGTTTTTATATTTCTATTTTTCTAAAACAGGTTAATAAAGTTAATTTAAAAATTTAGTTTTGACTAAATATTCGCAGACTTTATCGGCGTAAATTTTGGCAACGGCGGCATTTGGATGAAGCCCGTCGATAAAATATTTTTCTTCGCGCGGAATATAATCTTTCGCGTCTAAACAATCGGTTTGTTTTTTTCGAAAAGCGGCAAAACCCGATTGAACGTGAAACAAAACAAAAACAACTAAAAAAACGCCGATTTATATATCGACGTTTTTTATTTTTTTCTTTTATTGCGGGTTTTGTTGACATTTTTAAACGGCAATAGTAAAATATGTGTAATAAAAAACAAAGCGAAAGGAGCAGTTTTATGAAAATAGAAGATTTTAAAAAAGTGAAAATAGAAGCGATGAAAGCGCACGACAAAAACGCCGTGAACGCGCTTAACGCGGTTATCAACAAACTTATGCTTGCGTCGATCGAAAAGAAAGCCGCAAACGAAGAACTTACCGACGCCGACGTTACCAAAATTTTGCAAAAAACGGTTAACGAACTTAACGAAGAACGCGACGGCTTTGCAAGAGCCGGCAGAAGCGAAACGGTTGCCGATCTTGATAAACAAATTGAAACCGTAACAAAATATTTGCCAAAAATGCTTTCGCAAAACGAAATACGCGAAATAATTTTATCGCTCGACGATAAAAGCGTTCCCGCGGTTATGAAGCACTTTAAAACGAACTATGCCGGCAAAGTAGATATGCGCGAAGTAGGCGAAGTTTTAAAAACTTTTTAATTTGTTTTTATAATCCGATATTAAAAACTTTTGCCCTTTTTCGGGTGGCAAAATCCATACGATAATTTAACCAAAAGTGCCGTTAACAGACTTATAGCCCCACTTTTTGGTTTTTTTATTCTGCCCTACGAACGCGCAAAATTATCCTTTTTCTATTACGTTATAACACTTTATTAAAAAAACCTCAAAACGGTTAGCATTCCATAATCGGTAATATATGAAAGAAATTTCGTATTTGTATCGTATTCTTATTTTCTTCCACGTTTTTACATAAAAAAACACCCCTTTATACGTTATCAATGCTTAAAAAACGTATAAAGGGGTGTTTTTCGGTTGTTTACATAATCATATAATTATAATTTCTCGCTTTATAATTTGTCTTTCAGAAATGCGGCAAGCGATTCTCCCCATATTTTGCACCCTTGTTCGTTGGGATGTCCGCCGAATTTTGCCTTGAACGGTGCGTCGCCTGAAAGATAAGGCGCGCAATCGAAAACGGCAAAAACCTTATTTTTTAGTTCGTTTTTGATGTATTCGTTCAGTTTTAAGTAATTTTCGACCAGTTCTTCGGGGTAATCGAACGGCGGAATCGTTTGAAAAATTACCCTTTTATCCTTTAAGTCGTCTGCTATTTTATCGAGCGACGATTTTATTGCATTATAGTCGCTTACTTTATAAAGATCGTTTACGCCAAAACACACGATAACGTCGTCGCAATGCCTTGCTTTTTCAAGCCAGATCCCGCCGGAAGCCGCGTCGTGCGCTCTGCCGAAACCTATGCCCAAATTCCAGAACGAATATTTTTGCCCTAAAATTTCTGCGCAAACGGCAACGTAATTTTTATATGAATTTTCGGCGCAACCTATGCCCTGCGTAATGCTGTCGCCCCAAAACGCAACTCTTTTTTCAACCCTTCTTTCTATTCCTATCATCGAAGGGAGCGGAATATATTTGCTCGGATTTATTCCGTTTTCGTCGGCGCGATAAGTTAAAATAACGTTTTCGAAATGGCACGGAATTTTTTCGCCTTTAAACTTAATTATAACGCATATATATTCGTCTTCGGACACGTCGAGTTCAATAGGATCGGTGAAAAACTTTTCGCAAGGCGTAACGTCTTTTTGAAATTCCCCGTTTATTTTAAGCGGGATTTCGGCGCCGCCGCCGCTTAAAATTTCTTTTGGCGATTTAACTTTTGCGACCGATAAACCGAAAATATGCCAGTTTCCGCAAGGATAATTGCATTTTGTGAAAGATCCGTCGGCAAAAGTGCTGTCTAACGCGTTTGAAAAGAAAAGCGAATAATTAAATTTTCCGCCCTTAAAAATTTTATAAAAAGCATAACCCGTCGCATATCCGCCGTCTGTTTCAGAATTCGCAAAATCGAAATACGTCTGGTTTGACGTGCCCGCCAAGGTGTTAGACACGTAATTTTCAAAAAATTCTTTTTCGTTCATATTTAAATTACTTTAATATTTTTTTCAACTTTTTTATAACGGCTTTGGCAATAAAATACATGCCTAAGTCGTTCGGGTGAACGCCGTCGCAAAAAACGTGTTCTATGGCGTCCCGCGGAAAAATAGTTCTGCTATCGATAAAATAAACGTTTTTATCGCCGCTTTTTTTTGCGTTTAAATAAGTAGTTTTTATAATTTCGGCGCGTTCGTCGCGCTCTTTGTCTACCCCGTTAATTTCATGTTTGTCGGGCTTGGTTAAAAATATTACGGGCGTATCTTTTTGCTTTTGTCTGAAAATTTTAAAAAGGCGTTCGTGCGTGTTTTTAAGATGTTCGGCGGTGGGCGCGTTATAATCGTAATCGCACACGAAAACCGAACATTTTTCGCCCGCCAGAAAGTTTGCCATTTCAACTTCGCCGAGCGCGTTGCCCGAAAAACCGTGGTTTACGTAATCGACGTTAAACGCGCCCGAAACCAAACTTTGATACATATTATCGGGGCGCGAAGCGCTTGCGCCCTGCGTTATAGACGAGCCGTAATACATCACGGGTAAAACGCCCTTTTTATAGCCGAAAAATTCTTCGACTATCGACGTTTTATCTACCGTTATTTTTAGGCGTTTAACGCCGCTGTAAAGCGGAAAATACAATATGTAATCGCGTATTTTGCCGCCTTCGAGATTGAAAGTCATCGAATAACTTTTAAGCTGAACTATTGCGTCGGGATTATTTTTTATTTCGCCGAACGGCGGAGTAACCGTGCCTATAAAAACTTCGCCGTCGACCGTTTTTTCGGTCAAAGAAAAGCCGCTCGAACCGATAAACGTCATGTTTTTCATAAAAATCGGCAAATCGGTTTCAACTTCGAGCGTTAAGTTCTTGCTATCAGACGAAAAAGTAAGCCTTATGCCCGAAGTGCATTTACTGCCCCATTCTACCGCCGGACTTACCGTTTTCGCTATATTTTGAGGAATAGAAACGAAGCCGTGTTCTTCTTCGTAAATTCCGCCGTGAATCGTAAACGGCGCGCAAGGCAAAGCATAGGTTCTGCCCTTTTCGGTTATGACCGCGTTGTCTTTAAAATTTTTATCTATTTTAGCAATATCCATTGTTTTTCCTTTATTTTAAATTTCGAAATCGACTGCTTGGCGGTCGGTTCTTATTTCCTTACACAAAGCCGAAACTTTTATGTGTTCGGGATGATTTTTATAAATTTCGAGATCGGCAGCCGAATTGAACTTAGAAACGAGCACCGCGCCGAATTCGTTTTTGGGATTTACGTTTTTGCCTACTTCCATATCGACTATCTGCGGAATTATTCCTTTTAAACTTTTAAGCCCCGCCAAAAAAACGTCGGTTTTTTCTTCTTCGCCCTTTTTGAATTTCCACATTACAACATGCACTAACATAATAGCACCTTCTTGCGTTTTTATAGATTTTTTTGTTTTTATAAAAACATTTTAACACACGGCGATTTATGTGTCAATAATATACTTTAACTCCTACAAAAAAACAAATTGCCCATTTTTATTAAAAAATTAAATTTAATATAGCAATTTCCAAATTTAACATAGTAATTTCTTAAAAAATGTAGATTGCTTTTATTTTTGCCCCCAAAAAAGAGCTTTAAATAGCAAAATTCGCGATAATCAACCTATAGCCCGACTTTTTTAATTTTTAATTACTTATTTATCCAAATTTTTTAAGAAAAAAACAAAAAAATTCCGATATTTTTACGTTTTTTAAAATCTAATTTAAAAAATCACCCCTTTGGCGGTTTTTTTCAAGTAAAATAAAGCAATTCTACTAATCGGAGAATAGTAGTATCGCATATATAGATTTAATTTATATTTCACGAGAGCAAAAAAAGGACTCTTTGTTTGCCTTTTTTATTAAAAAATAGTAAAATCGCAACGTCGAGTAAAAAATGAAAAGTAAAATTTTCGGCAAACAACGTTAAAAACGAAAAACAACGCGAAAATACGTTTTGACGAAATTCTACGATTCTCCGATTAAAAGAAATTATCAAATAACAAAAAAACAGAAGGTGAAGCGATGAGAGACTTTACAAAACACAGAAAAAAAACTTCGATAATTTACATTATTACGCTTATTATTATTCAGATGCTTGCGTTAAGCGCCTGTTTCGGTTGCGGCGGCGTAACGCAAGTTACCCCGCCCGAAAATACAAACAATGCAAACGTAATTAAGCCCGAAGGAAAAACGGTTGCCGATTATACGAGTGATCCTAACTTTAATTTATATGTAGCAAATTCGGTTTTGTCGGAAGCGGGAAGTTTCAGCAGCGTTTCGAAAGGCACAACCGTATCTACAAAAATCGGGCTTTCGATTACGCAGGATATTTACGCGACGCGTGTTGTAAAAGGCGAAACCGTTTATAAACAGTCGTTAAGTTACGGATTTGTAAAAACCGGCGACGAAAGAATCGCGCACGGAAATACCTATCTTTATCGCTCGGCAACCCAAGTAAATTCGGTAAGCGACGCAAAATGGTCTGACGAAGCGCCCGGTTCTTTAACCAAAGACGAATTTTTTAGCAGATACGGCTACAGAGGCAACGCCCTTACGGGATACATACTTAACGACGAAACGATTATCTCTTCGACTTTCGATGGGTATGACGAAAACACCGGATTATATTCGTTCACCTACGTTCTCGATAATCAAAAAGCAACCGCGTGGTTGCTTTACGAAATGCGCACGAACAGCGGCTCGACCAACTTCGCGGTATTCGAAAAAGCGGTTATTCACGTTACGATGGACGAAAATTGGCTTATTCATTCGCTTTCGACCGATTGCGCATATAACGTTCCGATTTTAGGAAATACCCCCTGCAAAGAAAGCATTACCGAAGAATTCAGCAACATCGGCGAAATTTCGGACTTTAAACAATTTCCGCATTACGATTATTTTTCAAAATACGTCGATTTTACGAAAAACACCCCGATAGACGACAGCGTTCATCCGTCGCCGTCTCCCGTAAAGCCGAGCACTCCCGTCGAACCGCAATCTACCGACGTACTTATGAGTATGTTCGAAAAATATCTTACCGGTTCGCCGCTTAACGTTGCGCTTAAAACCGAAATAAGCGGATACGATATTGCCGCCGACGTAACTCTTAATCTCGATTTAGACAATCCAGAAAATATTACGTTATCAGCACTTACAAACAGCGGAATTCGCTTAACTTATGCGAAAAACGAAATTTTCGCCGCAATAAACAACGTAAAACTGCGTTCTTCTTTGTCGGACGTTTCAGACGCGCTTAAACGATTCGGAATAGAAATGCCGACGCTTAACTTTTCGTCAGACGATTTCGATCCTTCTGCCATATCAGACGCAATGACGCTTAAAACGACGCAAAACACCGCGACCGTAAACGTTCCCCTTTCGCTCGGCGATATTAACGCGAACGTTACGATAAACGGCAAAAAGAGCCGCGATTCTTATTTATTTACCGACGCAACGGTCGTTATCGACGGCACTACGGTTATGCTTAAAGCGCAAGATAAAACGATTGCGCCGCTTAACGTTTCAGACAGTTCGTATATAGACGCCTGTACCGTTTTATCCGATTATTACGACGTGATAGATTCGGTTATGAAATTCAAGGCATCCGAAACAGACAACAATCTGATTGAAAAATCGCTCACTATCGAAATTCAGCCTTTAAAACTTAAAATCGACGGAGCGACTTACGAAACCAAAACCATTACTTTGCGACTATATACGTCGCAAAACAAAATCGCGGTAACGGGCGACAAACTCGACCTTACCTGCACCGCCGCCGACAAAACGGTTACCCAAAAACAATTATCTTTTAGCGGCGCGTATATTTTACCGACCGAAAAAGACGAAGGTAAATTGTATCTTACTATAAACAATCTCGCTAACGCGGACAGCGATATAAAAATTTCAATCGGTTCAACCGCTCTTACGGATTGCTTTAACAAACGCTTTCCCGAACTTAAAAAAGCGATTCCGCAATTAAACGATTTGCTTAAAATCGACCTTAGCAAAGATAAATTGCTCGAATACACCGCCCTGCTTTCGAACCTTACCTACGACAGATCAAACGACAAAACTTTATCTTTAACGATAAACGCCGAAAAACTTGCAAGCGGCGCGGGCGAACTGAATATTTCTTTGTCGCAACCGCAGAAAAACAAACTCTGCTTATCCGTTAACCAATCGGGCGCCGACTTATTTATTGATAGTTTTTCGTTGAGCGTTAACGCCGACGAACAAGCGCCGTCGCACCAGATTGTAGACAACGCCTATAACGTCAACGCAAAACACATAAGTTTCGACAGCATCGACACCCTGCTTCAATCGCTTATAAACACGGCAAAACGCAAAAGTTTCCGTTTAACAGGGAAAATCCCCGTAAGCCTTAACGCATTGTCTATCGTTAAAGCAAACATAGAACTCGGCATAGACGTGAGGATAGACGCCGAAACAGACGAAAACGGCAAAGACGTTGTTTATATCGCGGCTAAACTTGCACGCGGAGAATTATCGGGCGTTACGAAAACGGCTTTTGACGATAAAGGCGGCGATTCTTTCCTTTTCTACAACGGAAAAAACAAAACGGTAACGATTAAACGCAACTCGCTTAACGAAAAAAAATGGTGCACTAAATGTAACGGTTTTACGTGTTCAAACACTTTTTTACACACGGCATACAGAAAAAACAAAGTAGTTTCTGATATGAATTACGGCGGCAAGTGCAGTTACGAAAAAACCGTAACCGAAAAAGAATTTGCCGAAAACGTTCTCGATTACGTTTTGCCGATGATAAACTTCACTAAAACTATTAACAACGCCATCGTAGACGCCGCCAACAACAGCAACAAAAACGAGTTCGGTCTCGACGATTTGTTCGTCGACTATACCTACACCGCCCCGACTTATATTATTAAATTGAATTTAAAGCCCGCCGACAGCGTGTTAGGTAATGCAACCGTGCATATCGACCACGACGAAAATTACGATCTTTCATCGTTATACGGCAACATTATCCTGCTCGACGTAAGCGGCGTTTCGGCAGAAGGGACTTTTAATATTTCACTTGTCTCTTCGGTAGACGGTGAGGCAAAATCATTGTCTCTTGCAAACAAACTATTTTAACACCTAAAAATCTCACAACAAGCAAAAATCCCGATCAAGTCGGTTCTCAATCGGGATTTTAATTAAAGGCTCAATGTCAAACGCTATGCGTGCGCGATAGAAAAATAGTTTAATGGCGGCGGTAACTTTTTTAAGTTGCCGCCGTTTTTTTGCAAAAAATTATCTTTTAAGCGGCAAGCAATGAAACGATGATTTTCCTTTTGAAATTTATTTTTATTTTCGTTGAGCAAAGTGTGTAGAATTTTCTATGCCGACTGTGTTTATAGTGGATTCACAGCCTCGAATAGCACACTATTTTGCGAAGCAAAGTATAAAATAAGTACTAATTACAAAAGCAACCGGTAAAACGTCTCTATGTAATACGTAAGTTTTCCTTATAACATGCAAACCGAACGTTATCTCGTAGGCTCAAACTCAATGTTTAATCGTCGATCTTTATCATTCTGTACCCGATGCCGACGTGAGTTTGAATATATTGCGGCGAATCGGCGGACGGTTCGATTTTTTTGCGCAAAGTCGCCATAAATACGCGCAGAGAAGCGACGTTTCTTTCCCATGCCGCCCCCCATATTTTTTGCGTAATGAAAGTATGAGTAAGCACTTTCCCGACGTTTTTTGATAATAAACACAGTAGTTTGTATTCGATAGGGGTAAGGTGAAGTTCTTCGCCTCTTAAATATGCGCAACCTGCGCCATAATCTATTTTCAGATTTCCGTTTACAAAAACCGATTCGGATTTATTTGTCGATTGTATTGCAAAAAGCCTTCTTTTCGTAACGCGGATTCTTGCAAGCAATTCTTCGACGGAAAACGGCTTTGTCAGATAATCGTCCGCTCCGGCATCGAGCGCGTCGATTTTGTCTTTATATTCGGTTCTTGCGCTGATTACGATAATCGGCATTTACGACCAAGAGCGTATTTTTCCGATAACGTCCACGCCGTCGATATCCGGTAAACCCAAATCGAGCAGAACGACGTCCGGATTATGAGAAGACGCTTGCATAACGGCGCTTTCTCCGTTCGTTGCGGTTATATAATCATAACCGTGCGTTTTCAAAGTCGTTCCGATAAGGTTACGGACGGGTGCGTCGTCTTCTACGACTAAAATCAGTAAGTTATTCATGAATTTCCACCTCTCCGACGGGCAATGTAAAGGTAAATATCGCGCCGTGCGGAAGGTTGTCTGTTATCGTTATTTCTCCGCCGTGCGCGTTTACGATGGATTTACACAACGAAAGCCCCAACCCCATACTGCGGCGGCTGTCTACAATTTTGTTTGCTCCCGTATAAAACATATCGAATACCCGCAATTTTTGTTCGCCATCGATTCCGTTTCCGTTATCCGCCACGCTTACGCAGACTGTTTCTCCGTTTCTTTTTGCGGTAATCGTAATTTGCGAATCGGACGGCGTGTATTTAATAGCGTTGTCTAAAAGATTGATTAAAACCTGCACTATAAGTCGAGCGTCCATTTTTGCAAGGAGCAAATCGTCTTGTTGTATCACGGTAATTTTTTGCTTTTCGCTTTTCGTATGAATATGCTTTAGTGCTTCGTCTATTACGTCGCCGACAAGTTCCGTCGTCAAATTTATATTCATTCTGCCTTCTTCAAGGCGCGTTACCGCAAGCAAATTTTCAACCAGATTTATTAGCCAGAGCGAATCGTCGTAAATATCTTCGTATATTTGTTTTTTTGTCGCGTCGTCAATATCGTTGCCGTTTGAAATCAGATTGCTCGCATTACCCGAAATGGAAGTAAGCGGCGTGCGTAAATCGTGCGATATGGAACGGAGCAGATTTGCGCGCAACTGTTCGTTTTTGGCTAAAACGGCGGCGCGCTCTCTTTCTTTGGCGTTTATAATTCCGTCAATTGCGATTGCGCATTCGCCGATAACGGAAACCACGATGCTTTCGTTAAAAGAATCAATCGGCTTTTCTCCGACGAAAATGCCTATTGCTCCATAGTTTTTGCCGTTTTTACATATCGGAAAAAACGTATAGTCGCTTTCAGAACAAATATCCGTTCCTTTCCCTTCTTTTACGTTGTTTTTCATTACTTGCCAAGCGATTTTCTCGCAGTCGGGCGAAATATCGGCGTAGGTGCTTTCAGCCTGCGAAGCATGAATTTTTTGCGTATTTTCATTAAATACGATTACGTTTCGATTTAACAATTTTTTTAATTGATTTGCCGTAACCTGAAATATTTCCGTTTCATCGGACGCTTTTTGAATCAACTGGTTTGCATCGAACAGAATTTTCGTTCTGTATGCCGTTTGAGTTGCCTGACGTTCCCGAGTTTTCAGTTTTTCGGTTGTTCCCCCTATGATGAGAGACGCCGCAAGCATAATTACGAAAGTGACGAGGTAACCGCGTCCGTACGTAAGAAACGAAAACCGCGGTTCGGTAAAAAGAAAATTAAAAACCAGAACGCTCACAACCGACGAAAGAACCCAACAAATTTTACTTTTTGTCAGTATAGCGGTAATCAGAACGCCGAGCATATAAATGGTAATGATATTTGCTTCGGTAAAACCGAGGCGTGAAAAAAGATACCCGATTAAAGTCGAAAGCAACAGTAAAGCCGTTGAAACCGTCAATTCTTTTAGTGTTTTTTCAAAATGCGGTTTTTCAAAAAGTTTTTTCTTTCCTTTTGCTGTAACGGCATCGCTGTCGGGAATGATATGTATATCGACGTTAGGAGCAAGCGATATCAGTTTTTCGGTTAAAGTCGGTTTGCCTATAAATTTTCGCTTACCGATAACGGTTCTGCCGATTACTATTTTCGTAACGCCGGAAAGACGAGCATATTCCGCAACCTGAAAAGCAATATCGTCCCCGCATACGGTAACTATCGACGCACCGTTCGTTTCGGCAAAACGGATATTTGCAAGTAACCGTTCCGCGTCTTCCGCTTCCATAGATTCAGACGCGGGAGTTTTTACGTATAACGCGGAAAAAGTCGCATTGAACGCCTTTGCCATGGCTGCCGCCGTCTGAATTATTTTCGGATTTGAAGGCGCGGAAGACAAACAAACCAGAACGTGTTCTTTGTCGTTTATATACTGCTTTCCCATTCGGTTAATCCGTATCTCCTTCGTTTTTTATTTCCTGTATTATATCATATTTTTTGAATAAAATCTACTTGAAAAAGTCGCCTTATTTTATATCGGTTAGATATCAAAGCATTTTCGCATTGCTTTTTGTTCGCCGAGAACCAAAAGCGTTTCGTCACCGGAAAGAATGGTGTCGGCGGTAACAACCGCATTGATTTTTCCTTTTTTCTTTGTGGCGATTATATTTACGTTATATTTTCTGCGAATATCGATTTCTATAACCGATTTTCCCACCCATGCCGACGGAACGGAAACTTCAAATATCGAGCAGGAAGCGCCGAGTTCTATGTAATCGAGAATGTGGTCGGAACTGTAACGGATTGCAGCCCATGTGGCAAGTTGTTTTTCGGGATAAATAATTTCGTCCGCGCCGTTACGCAGAAGAAATTTTGCCTGCACGTCCTGTTCCGCGCGCGACACAACCTTTTTTGCACCCAATTCTTTTAATAAGCAGGTAGTTTCAAGAGAACTTTGAAAGTCGCCGCCGATAGTTACAATGCAGACGTCGTAGTTTTTTACGCCGAGAGATTTCAACAACGCTTCGTTTGTACTGTCGCCGATTTGCCCGTTGGTCACGTAAGGCATGGCGGCGTTAATTCTTTCTTCGTTTTTGTCTACCGCCATTATTTCGTGCCCTAATTCGTTTAATTTCATTGCGATGTATTTCCCGAAACGTCCGAGACCTATCAATAAAACTGATTTTGTTTTCATATATAAAACCTCCTTAACCGACTGCAATCGTATCCGTCGGCAACTTTGCCGCTTGCTTTTTATTTGCGCCGAAAGCGGCATATATCAACGTTAATCCGCCGACGCGCCCGAAAAACATAGATAATATCAAAATTAATTTAGACGCAATTCCGAGCGTCGGAGTTATTCCGAGATCAAGACCTACCGTGCCGACGGCGGACGCGGTTTCGTAAAGGCAGGACGTAATAGGTAAATTTTCAATCGCGCTTATAGCCATTCCGCCTAATAAAAACAAGGTTATGTACATTATAAATATTGCCGAAGCCGTCTTAACCGTTCCATCGTCGACACGCCGTTTCATAAGTTCCGCATTGTCTTTTTTTCTGAATACGGAAAAAGCGGAAGAAAATAAAACCGCTATCGTCGTTGTTTTCATGCCGCCTGCGGTAGAACCGGGCGAACCGCCTATCAACATAAGAATAATCATTAGGTATAATCCCGTATCGCTGATCGCCGTAAGATCTACCGTATTAAACCCTGCCGTCCTCGGCGTTATCGATTGAAACAAAGAAACAAGTATTCGCTTACCGACAGGTAAATCGCCGAATTCAAAAAAGAAGAAGTATATCGCGGGTAAAACAATAAGCGCGGCGGTTACAATCAATACCACTTTACTTTGCGTGCGATATTCTTTGATACGCCACTTGTGTTTGCAAACGTCTTCCCATACCAAAAAACCGATACCGCCGATAACAACCAGCAACATAATCGTAATATTGACGACGGGTTGTGCGGAATAGTGAGTGATAGAAGTAAATTCGCCGCTTTTCGTCCCCATAATATCGAACCCGGCATTGCAGAACGCCGACACCGAATGAAAAATCGACAGCCAGATTCCTTCGGCGCCGTAATCGATACAAAATACGGGCATCATAACAAGCGCGCCGATAAGTTCTATCAAAAATATACCTTTGATTATAAATCCGGTCAGGCGGACTATACCGCTCACGTTTGGCGCAGAAATTGCGTTTTTCATCGTTTCGCGGCTGAACAGCCCGATTTTTCTGCCCGAAATAACGGCAACGGACACGGCGATGGTAACGACGCCCATACCGCCGATTTGAATCAGCAATAATATAACGATTTGCCCGAATATCGTCCAATGCGTTGCCGTATCGAATACGACAAGTCCCGTTACGCATACGGCGGACGTCGAAGTAAAAAGGGCATCGATAAATGATGTCCATTCGTGAGTTTTTGAAGAAATCGGCAAGGCAAGTAAAAATGCGCCGAGCAAAATAACTACCGCGAATCCCAATAATATAATCTGAAAGGATGATAGTTTCCTTTTTAGTATTCCCATGCAAAAGCCTCGATTTCCGTTTATCGGTAGTATGATATCATTTTCTTCATAAAGATAGCGTTAGGATTCTCGCGAAAGGTATTAAGATTGTATAAAGATTACAAGCAATATATATTCGTCTTTTCTTTATGAAAAAAGGCTCTTGAATGAATTTCCGTGAGCCTTTTATTATCGTTTGAAAGCGCAATCCTATAATTTAGTTTTAATAATTCCCTATAACAACTCCGCATAAATGCCCGGCTAATTCTTTTTTTTGCCGTTCAAATCGACTTTTATACCGAAAAAGTCGTTAAAAAAGAATAATACGAACTCCGAATTTACCTCGGTGTTCGTATTATTCCCTTATGGCGGAGAATAAGGGATTCGAACCCCTGTGCCCGTGAAGGCAAACGGTTTTCAAGACCGCCTCGTTATGACCGCTTCGATAATTCTCCGTGTGCGCGGCAAAACTGCCTTTTAAAAGCGTATCGCCGTTACAATTAAACATTATACATTATTTTTTTAAAAAGAGCAAGCGTTTTTTTGCTTGATTTTTTTAATATGGCAAAAGCATTTTTTCGATATGTTTTTTTGTAGATAAATTACGTTTTTCGCGCTAAAAACAATAACAAATGCAAGTATCTGCATATTTTTGCGTTTTTGCGCTAAAAATCATTTGCAAACCGCCGATTTTTGCTATATAATTAGGTAACTATGTCAATCGGATTTTTTAAGAAAAACAAAGCGCTGTTTTCGTTGCTGCTTGCAACAGCACTACCTATAATACTCCAGAATGCAATAACAAACTTTTCGGGATTGCTGGATAACATTATGGTCGGAAGGCTTGGCGAAAACCAGATGAACGGCGTTTCGGTTGCAAATCAACTGTTTTTTGTTTTGCAACTTTGCCTGTTCGGCGTTGTAAGCGGCGCGGGTATTTATACGGCGCAATTTTTCGGCACGAAAAACAACGAAGGCATTAAGTTTACGCTTATATACAAAATTATCGCCGCTGTAACGATTGCAATTATAGGAAGCGCGATTCTGCTTATTTTCGGCGATTCGCTTATATCGCTTTTTATAAGCGGCGACGGAGCGATAGAAAATAAAACCGCCGTTGCAACTTTCGGCAAAGAATACGTCGTTATAATTTTGATAGGCATAATCCCTTTTGCCGTTTCACAGGCCTATGCGGGCACCCTGCGCGAAACGATGGACACGCTGTTCCCGATGATCGCTTCGACGATTTCGGTCGTGGTTAACTTGATTTTTAACTATCTGTTGATTTTCGGAAAACTCGGTCTTCCCGCGCTTGGCGTAAAAGGCGCGGCTATCGCTTCGGCTGCTTCTCGTTACGTCGAAACAACGCTACTCGTTATAAGGCTACACACAAACAAAAAATATAAGTTCGCACGCGCAAAAATCAAACCGTCGGTAAGCAAAACCGTTTTCGGCGGCATTGTAAAAACTTCGCTTATGCTTTTATGCAACGAGTTTTTATGGTCGGCGGGCATGATTACCATAAATCAATGCTATTCGACCTGCGGATTAAGCGCTCTTTCGGCCGTCAGCATCGTTTCGCCCCTTTCAAGCACGCTTAACGTTGTAAACCAGTCGCTCGGCGCGGCGATAGGAATTTTGCTTGGACAAATGCTCGGGCAGAACAAAACCGACGAAGCGAAGACAGGCGCGCGCGCAATGATGCTTTTATCGCTTTTTATATGCATAGGAATAGCCGTGTTTTCGATTGCGATTTCACCTGTTTTCCCAAAACTTTACAACGCTTCAAATAACGTTCAACTTCTTGCAACTTACCTTATTATTATTGCCGGTTGCATTATTCCCGTCGATGCGGTGGCAAACGCTTCATATAATACACTACGTTCCGGCGGAAAAGTATTTTTAACTTTTATGTTCGACAGCGGGTTTACCTGGCTTATATCCGTTCCCCTTGCGTTTTGTTTAAGCAGATTTACTAGCATTACCATTATTCCTCTTTTTATTGCCGGCAACGCAATTAACGTTTTGAAAAGCGCGGTAGGCATATTCCTTGTAAACAAAGGGATATGGCTTAACAACATCGTTGATAAGTAGCAACTAAATTTTATAAAAGTGGGGCTATAAGTCCGTTATCTGCATTTTCACAGCAAACGACAACAAGAATTTATTTAGTTATGAACGAGCATTTTATAAAACCGATAGCCCATATCAAAAGCGACTTTAAAGAAAAATTCGGAATTCCGCGCCAAAGCGGACTTTCGCCGTCGAGCGAAGCGCTTGTTATTTTCGAGCCGGAATACCGCGACGAAAGCGCTTTTTTAGGGATAGACGGATTTGATTATTTATGGATAATTTTCGATTTTTCGCTTGCGCACAGAAGCGAATTTTGCCCGACTGTGCGCCCGCCCCGACTTGGCGGAAATAAAAAAGTGGGAGTTTTTGCAAGCCGTTCGCCTTTTCGCCCGAACAGCATCGGTCTTTCGTCGGTAAAACTTAAATCGGTTGAAAAAAACGCCGAATACGGAACGTATTTAAAGGTTTCGGGTGCGGATTTGCTCGACGGCACTCCCGTTTACGACGTTAAACCTTACCTTCCTTACAGCGACTGCCACGTTGACGCGTGCGGCGGATATACCGAAAGCAAAGATTTTAATTTACTTAACGTTGTTTTTGCTCCTTCGGCAAAAGGCGTTCTATCCGCCGAACGGGAAACGGCTCTTTGCGAATGTTTATCGCAAGATCCCCGCCCCGCGTATAAAGAAAACGACAACGCCGAGCAGGTTTACGGAATGAAGTTTGCCGATCGCGACGTTAAATTTATAATAAAAGAAAAAACGCTTACTATTATTAAAATCGAGCGGATTTGATTTTTGTTTTTATCGCTAATAACATAAAAAGTGCGCCTATAGATCGATTATCGGCATATAGGAGCACTTTTTTATTTTTAAAATTCAGCCGCTTACCCGTCGTTTTTTTGCACTTTTTACGAATCGGCTACTTCTTTTCGCTATCCTTTTTTGCGCCGGCAAAAGCGTATTTTTTAAGCGGCGTTAAATAAAGCAAAGCAACCGAAATCGCGGGGCAGATTACGTCTTGCGCTATTTGGAACGGAAGTTTTGCCGTAGCGTAACCCCACCAGTTTTGTCCGACGTAAAAATATTTACCGAAAGTATAACCGCATATCGAAATTACGGCGCCTGCGCAAGCGGCAACGATCGCCCGCCATATTTCGGGTGCTTTTTGTTTATAACCGCCCGATATAAGCGAAATTGCAACAGCCGAAGCGCCGCGGACTATAAGCGAAACGTATCTCGGCGCGGGATAGAAGAACAAATCGCCTAAATACGCGCCTACCCCTCCGACGGCAAAAGCCGAAAACGGATCTAAAAAAAGCGATGCAAAACAGATA
Source organism: Christensenellaceae bacterium (assembly GCA_034104345.1). Taxonomy (GTDB): domain Bacteria; phylum Bacillota; class Clostridia; order Christensenellales; family Borkfalkiaceae; genus HGM11416. The sequence continues at coordinate 35,027 of JAXEDY010000026.1, forward strand.
ACTATGCCGTTTAAATAAATTTTTCCGCCCGGCACGGGAACGCCGAACGAACTTAAAACAACGTTAAGAGCCATAAAAACGGCGGCTAAACACAGCCTTTTTGTTGTAAATTTCATAAATTTTACCTTTTTATTTTTGTTTTTTACTTTTTTAAAAAGCAATTTTTATATTGACATTTTACCACATATTTGGTAATATTAAAATAACCAAAATAAATAAATTTTATATAACCAGATTGTTTAAAAAATGAAAAAATACGTTAAAATTTACAACAAAATTAAAAGCGATATAACCGACGGCAGCATTTCTTTCGGGCAAAAACTCCCTTCGAAGAGAATCTCTGCCGAACTTTTTAATTCGAGCGTTATAACCGTTGAAACCGCTTACGGAATTTTGGAAAGCGAAGGATATATCGAAGCGCGCGAGCGAAGCGGATATTACGTTTGCTATTCTGCAAGCGAAACGATAAACGAAACCGCACGGCAAACAAGCGACTTATCGTTCGGGATAAACGACCGATTTTTAAAAGAAAATGCAGTTAAAAACGCCGCAGAAAGCGAATATTTTTCGTTTACGGCATATTCGCAGGCTTTAAGATCCGCCATTAACGACTTTGGCGAAACGCTTACAAAAAAAACGCCTGTAAGCGGCGCTTTCGAATTAAGGCACGCAATAAAAAACTATTTAAAAACAAGCCGGAACATTACAACAAGCGAAAACAATATAGTTATAGGAGCGGGCGCCGAATACCTTTACGGGCTGATTATTAAAATTTTAGGAACAAATATAACTTATGCAATCGAATCGCCTTCTTATGAAAAAATTGAAAAAGTTTACGAACTTAACGGCGTAAAACCCGAAAAATTAAAACTCGGAAAAAACGGCATTTTATGGGAAGAATTAAAAAAGAGCAACGCGCAGATTCTGCACGTTACCCCCTACCGCAGTTATCCCACGGGCGTTACCGCTTCGGCTTCGAAAAAAGCAGAGTATCTGCTGAAAGCAACCGAAAAACGCGGCTATATTATCGAAGACGATTACGAATCGGAATTTTCGCTTTCGGCGCACCTTACCGAAACGCTTTTCGGAAAATGCACGAACGACCGCGTTATTTACGTCAACACTTTTTCAAAAACGATTTTTCCGTCTATACGAACGGCTTATATGATTTTACCGATCGACCTTGCCGCGCGTTTTTATGATAAATTCGGCGATTTATCCTGCCCCGTGCCTGCGCTTGAACAATTTACTTTGGCAAAAATTATCGCCGACGGAAGTTTTACGCGCCATTTAAACCGCGTGCGCCGCGCCCGTCGCAAAAAACAACCGCCGTTATAATTTTATTTTTCATTTTTCGCTCCCGTTTTGCCCGACATTGCGCAACAGATATGCTCTTTATCGACGTTTTCTTTTGTTACACGGATATATTTCATTTATTTATCCTATTAAAACAGGTGGATTTTCTTTTTAATTTCTCTTTTTTAAGCGTGACTTTTGTCACTCTTTATTGTTTTTTTGCTTTTGGCGGCGGCAATTCGTCATACGTTTTTTCAAACAGTTTTTTAAGGAATTCTTTGCTGTCGATTTCGTCGACCAAAAGCATTTCTTTCGCGCCCGCATACGGGCAGACGCAGGCGGCTGCGGGCATAAGTTTTAATGCGGATTTCGTTTTTTTTACGAGCAATCTGTCGTCGTACACCCCGCCGACGATTTTACCGCGATAGTAGACGATATATTCACCCATCATTAACCTATAAGAAATATCGCGTAAATCGGATAACTGTTCTAAAATATAATTAAGAAATTCTTTACTCGAAGCCATTTTTTTTACAACGTTTTTGCAATATTTTTCTGTTTAAAACAACTGCCCCGGCAGTTTCTGTTTTTCTTTTTTCGGAAACTTAGATTCAAATAGTTCAAAGGCCTCCGGATTTTTTTCGCATACAAAATAGCCGTCGGGATCTTTATAAGTGCCCGAAACGTCGCCTATAAACCCGGGAATCAGTTCTTTGATAAGAAGATAGTCCGCTTCTATATCGTCGGAATAGCGCACGCCTTTCGTCTTTGCCGGAACAAACCCCGACTTTCCGTAAAACAAAATGTTGCCGGTTATTACAAGCGTCCCCGCACCCATTTCTTTGGCTTTTTCCATCGAATAATCAAGCAATCGTTTTCCGTAGCCCTGCCGTTTATATTCAGGCGCAATGCATATCGGACCGAAAGTCATAATAGGAACTTTTTTGCCGTCGTCGCAATCGATTTCAGACCGCACGTAAATAACCTGTCCTATTAGTTCGCCGTTCAGTTCCATAACGAAGTCGAGTTCGGGCACGAAAGCAGGATCATTACGGTAACAGTGCAACACGTAGTGCTCCGTGCATCCCGGACGATATACGTTCCAGAACGATTCGCGCGTTAAATTCTCAACCTTTCCGTAATCTTCTTTTTTTTCGTTTCTGATAATAATATTATTTTCCGTCATTGTTATTTTTCCTTTAATTTAAATTTGGTTTTTTATCGGGCTTCGTGCAAAAAAGATGAAATCCGAGCAAACCTAATTTTTGAATTAACGATTTTTTCATATTTCCGTTTTTCCGTAATGCACCATTTTATAAAACAAATGAACGTGCGCTTTAAGTTTTTCTATGCATTCGCGTTCTTTTTCGGGTTCGCGGTCGCAAATTCCGATCAAAGTTAAAACGGGAGAAACATACATTAAAGCGAGCGCCTGCGGGTTTTCGTCGCAAATAATTTCCGCCGAAATAAGGCTTTTAAAAATTTCGGCATGATAATTTACAAGCCTGTCGACAAAACGCTTTGTATAAAGCGCTTTAAGTTCGGGCGAACGGAACTGCTCTATAGTCATCATTTTGCGAAAGAGGCAAATGGTTTCGTTGTGCAATGAATATTCGAAAATTTGCAGAACTTTTTCGAAAAGCATAGTTTCGTTTACCGTGTAAAAATAGGGGGCGTCGGCTTCGGCTTTGTGAACGCGAATGTTTATTTTATCGGTGTCCTTTTCGTATAACGAAGCCGTAGATTCTACGATTGCGTTAAAAATCGCCTGTTTGTTCGGATAATGGTTATATAAAGACGGTGCTTTTATCCCCACCGCAGCGGCTATTTCGCCCACGCTGACCGAATCGTAGCCCTGCTCCGAAAATAATTTAAGCGCCATATTTACAATCTTTTGTTTTGTGTCGTCTTGTTTCATTTTTTGCACTACACTAACTAATGTTAGTTAGTATAATTATATCTCGTTTTTGTCGTTTGTAAATAAAATTCGAGGCGATTTTTAAATTTAAGCTAATTTTTTTGTAACCGATTCTTATATTTCATTGAAAAATACTTTCGATTTACTACCGTAATAAATATAAACTATGAGGAGTTAGGTCAAAATGCAGCTCCTGAATTTAAATATTCCGCAAGGTGCGCGAATCATAAAATATAGCAACAAAAAAGCACAAGACTTACTAAATCTTGTGCTTTTTATGTTTTGTAGCTTTTTCGTACTACTTTGGTGGAGCTGGTGACGGGATTTGAACCTGCGACCTAGTGATTACGAATCACTCGCTCTACCGACTGAGCCACACCAGCATAATATAACGTTACGTTAAGCGCACACGTTTTTCGGCAACACCCCAAAAGCCGCCGCAAGTGCACTTACCATAGCATTATATTACTTTTATAATTAAATGTCAAATTAAAATCGTTTATTTTTAAGAAAAAATCTTAAAACCGCGGTCTTTAAGCCAATCAATCGACAACCGAACCCAGATTTTGGCGCAATCGTTATTTGTGTTTACTTCGTCGGTTGCAATCGAAATTCCGTGCTGCCCCTTTTCGAAAATATGAAGCGAGAACGGAACCTTGTTCTTTTTGTACGCAAGAGCCAAAAGCAAACTACCTTCAACGGGAACGCAGTCGTCGGCTTCGGTGTGCCATATAAACGCAGGCGACGAGAACGAATTTACGCATTTATCGAGCGAAAGACGCGCAATAAGTTCGGGATTGTTATTGGTTAAGTTTATAAACGAACCCATGTGCGAAATTGCGGGATCGAACGATACCGAAACGGGATAAGAAAGAATTACAGCCGACGGACGAATAAGATCGCCGTTAGGAAGGTCTGAAAGTTCTTCGCAGTTATATAAAGTTCCTAAACAGCCGCACAAATGCCCGCCCGCCGAAAAACCTACGGCGGCAACGCTGTCTACGTCGACGCAATATTTTTTAGCGTTTTCGCGGATGAAAATCATTGCCATTGCCGCTTCGCGAAGCGCCGTGGGGAATATGCACGCGGGCGCTATAGAATAGTTTAAAACGAAACTGCAAAATCCGTGAGCGGTGTAAGCGAGAGCCACGGGTTCTGCCTCTCTTTCCGAAACGAAAGCATAAGCGCCCCCCGGAATTACGAGCATTGCGGGACGGCGGCGTTTTAAGTCGATTTCGGGCGAGTTGGTTATGGCATAAACGGTTAAATACCCCCTTGCGCCCACAGGACGAGCTATTTTAAAATATTTATATAAGTCGATCTGTTCTACTATCATATCAGAATTCTCCTAGCGAAAAATAAAATGCTTGCGTTTTGTCAAGCAAATACATTTTAGCACAAAAACAAACAGCAATCAACTTTTTTAGCGCATTTGCTTTATTTTTATTTTACTTTTTGATATAATATCTTTTGAAAAAACTTTGTTTACGCTTTGCAATCGTGCGGCAGTTTTTTTGCGGTAATTTTGCGATAATCTGATTAAAATTATCTAATTTATAAATTTAATATAAAAAAGGTTAGGTATATTATGCAATATCACATAAGCACGGGGCTTATAGTTAAACATTTCGAACAAAACTGCGGTTGCCCGCTTTGCTCCATAGAAAAAATCGTAGAAAACAACGTTTGCCGCGAACTTTTAGCCGACGGCTGTATGGACGACGACGTTCGGACAATAATTAACGCGAAAGGTTTTTGCGAAAAGCATTTCGACCTTTTGTTTTCGATGCCGTCGAAACTCGGGCTTGCCCTGCAATCGGACACGCGGCTTAAAACTTTGAAAAAACACCTTTTAACAAAGCCGTTAAGCGCGCAAAAAGCCAAAAAACAGGCAAAAAAAATAGCCGAAGCCCGCCTTACCTGCGCGGTTTGCGACTATACCGCAGAAGAAATGGTTAAATATTATAAAACGATTGCGCAAATGTATACGCACGAATCCGAGTGGCGCGAAAAACTTTTAAACTGCGACGGTTTCTGCTTAAAGCATTACGGAAAACTGCTTGAATATTCGCATTATTCCTTTTTAAAAGCAAAAGATTATTTAGCCGACCTTTACGAAATTCAAGCTAAAAAACTTGATAAAAACGCCGAACTAATGCAAGGTTTTTTAAATCGCCACGATTACAGAAACCTTGGCAAGCCGCTTGGCGAATCGCAAAAAGCCCTGCCCCTTTACCGCGCGTTTTTTTACGGCGAAAGCGAACAAAAAAGCAAATAACGGGCAATTTTCAGCCGCTTTTTCAACTCGTTTTTATCCGATTATAAATTTTAAAAACAAAATGCGAAAAAAGCGAAATTTTTGTTGACTTTTTAAAAAGAATATAATAGAATATAAAGGCTGTGTAAAAAACACGGTTTGCTGATATGGCTCAGTCGGTAGAGCGCATCCTTGGTAAGGATGAGGTCACCGGTTCAATTCCGGTTATCAGCTCCATAAAACGCGTTCGAATTTTCGGGCGCGTTTTTTGTCTGCTTTTTTATTCGTCGATATTATTACCTTTATCGTTTATATCGGCAATTTCTTGTATAACCGTAAAAAAGAAAACGAGAAATAACTTTTTATATAAAAATCGACAAGGGTTTTTCGCCCCTGCCGATTTTTTATTTTTATAATCGAATTACTTTTTTAAAAGCGAAATTGCGTCGCTTATGGTTTTTTCGTAAGCTTCTTTTCCGTATTTATCTACTTCGGCTTTATTCTTTTCGCCGTGAGTTAAGCAACCCGCGCCGCCGATGCAACCGCCCACGCACGCCATACCTTCGATAAAGTT